>JAVEVD010000046.1:0-28511 GCA_034005205.1 Steroidobacteraceae bacterium
GAATGAGGCGCGGACCGTGCTCCCAAGCAATGGGTTCTGTATTGGCAAAGCTGAGCGGCGCGTAATCTGGATGCAGCACCCGCGTCGTAGGCTGACCTGCGCTTACGGAACCGACCAATGAAACGCGGGGGCCCCACGCGGCGACCTGACGCCTTGCGTGTTCGAGGTCGCTTCGGCGATGGCGAGGGCGCCTAGCGTCATGCCTTCCGAGCCCCGCGTCTCCCAGGTCATTAGGACAACGGCGCCTGGCACTGGATGACCACTCACCGCGTCAATGATGCGGCCGTTGATCGCCGGCGAGTACCAGACGAAAGGAAACACAAAATTCCCCACCAAGGCGATCGCAAGCAGGGCAACTGCAATTGTGACTGCCTTGCGCATCATCAGGTCAGAACAGATCCACTCGCCACTGCCCGTCTTCCTTCACCATCACGATTTGATACAGCAGATTCTCGCCGAGATTCTGCGTCACGTAGAAAATGGCGTAAGTGGGGGCGACCCAAAGCACCTTCAGGTTCGCCAATGGCTGGTGAGTCCAGTAATCGCGTTGCCGAGATTAACCAGCCCGGTCTGATACTGACTACGGCTGGGCGTCGCGGTGTACGTAAGAGCAGCATCGAGATTGCCATCAGCGAGAGACGCACAAGAGACCGCCACGCCTTCTTCGCTTTGATGAGCACGTCCATGTCACCATCATCCTCAAAGTCACCCGAATACGCCATGTAACGAGCTTGTTGGAGCGCCATCCGCGGATGGTTGTTCGCTTGCGCGAAGACATTCCCGGCGAAGCCGCCTCGAAGCTCAACCCAACGGGTGCGCACGGCCGTTCGTATCGGTATCTTTCGTTGCTGGGGCGTACCGATGCGGCGTCGTCGTGGTAGGGTCATCCGCGCAGGCCAGTCGGCAACTCGCGCGACTGGCGCTGTGCGCTGTCTGCGGTTTTGCGTGCGTCTGTTTGTGTTGCGGCGGTGGGGGAATTTTCAGGAGACGCCATGGGGCTTAGAGGCGAAGCGGCGATCGTCGGCTATGTGGAGCTGAAACCGGAGAAGAAACCCTCCAGCCAGCCCCTGACCAGCATCGAGCAGTGGGCGGATCTGACGCGCCGCGCGCTTGTCGACGCCGGAATAACGAAGCGCGAGGTGGACGGCCTCGTCACTTCGTCGATCGCGGAATCCGCGATGTTTGCCCCGGCGACGCTCGCGGAATACCTGGGGCTCGAGCTCAATTTCGCCGAGTGCATCGATCTGGGCGGCGCGAGCGCTGCGGGCGCCGTATGGCGGGCGGCCGCGGCGATCGAGCTGGGCGCCGCCGAGGTTGTGGTGTGCGCCTTTCCCGGCGGCCCTCTGCCCACGCCGCCCGAGCCGAAGCCACACCCCTTCCCCTACGGGGCCTCGAGCGGCGAGTACGGCTCGCCGCAGGCGGAGTTCGATATCCCTTATGGCAATGTGGCGCAGAACTGCGGCTATGCGCAGATCGCCAATCGCTACGCGTCGCGTTACGGTTACGATCCGCGGGCGCTGGCCAAAATCGCCGTGGATCAGCGCAACAGCGCCTGCACGAATCCGGAAGCGCTCTTCTACGGCAAGCCGATCACCATCGAGGATGTGCTCGCCAGCCCGATGATCGCCGATCCGATCCACATGCTGGAGATCGTCATGCCGGTCGCCGGCGGCGCGGCGGTCGTGCTGGCGAGCCAGGACCGTGCAAAGCGGCTGAAGAACCGGCCGGTCTGGGTCAAGGGCTTCGGTGAGCGCCTCCTCTTCAAGACTCCGAGCTACGCAGCTGATCTCCTCAACACGCCAATCGCCGAGGCCGCGCGGCGCGCGTTGAGGATGGCGGGCGTCGGGCACGCCGATTTCGACATGGTGTCGATCTACGACTGCTACACCATCACCGTGCTCATGACGCTCGAGGACGCCGGTTTCTGTGCGAAGGGGGAGGGCGCCCGCTTCGTGCTCGAGCATGATCTCAGCTGCAGAGGCGACTTCCCCTGCAACACGTGGGGCGGGCAACTGTCCTTCGGCCAGACCGGCATGGCCGGCGGCATGCATCACGTGATCGATGCGACGCGCCAAATCATGGGTCGTGCGGGCGCGAACCAGGTGCGTGACTGTCGCACCGCACTCGTGACCGGCAACGGCGGCATCATGAGCGAGCAGGTCGTGCTCGTTCTGCAGGGGGCTTGAGCCATGAAGAAACCCGTCCCGGCGCCCATCCCCGCTACCAGGCCGTTCTGGAATGCGCTTGCCGAGGGCAAGCTTCGTCTCCAGCAGTGCGACGCCTGCGCGACGCTGTTCTACTATCCGCGCGCTTGCTGCCCCGAGTGCCTCTCGCCGGATCTCACCTGGCGCGAAGTCGGCGGCGGCGGCGCGCTGTACACCTACACTATCGCGCGTCGTCCGACGCATCCGCTGTTCGCCGATGAGACGCCGCAGCGCCTCGCCGTGGTCGAGCTCGACGAAGGGCCAAAGCTCACGACCACGCTCGTCAATGTGCGCGATCAGGATATCCGCATCGGCATGCGTCTCGCTCCCGTATTCGAGAAGCAGCCCGACGGCAAGACGACGCTGCTGCGCTACCAGCCGGCGGATGAGTCGCTGCGCGCCGCGCAAGGCGAGCCGGCGGAGCAGGAGCCCGCCGCGGGCGAATCGTTCCTCACCGCGGAGGTGCTTTCCTATATCGGCAAGGCGGGCAAGCCGGTGACGGGCTACCCGATCACCGAGCAGGAGATTCGTCGCTACTGCTATGCGGTGGACGATCTCGACCCGCGCTGGCTCGACCCCAAGGCCAGCGCCGAGGGTGTGAGTGCTCCGCCGATGTTCGTCTCCATTCCCTTCGACATCGACCGCCCGCTGCATGAGATCTCCGAGGACGGCACGGCGCTCGAACACGAGGGCGTCATCTTTCCGCCGCTGAGCCTCAAGCGGAAGCTTTTCGGCGGCCTCGAGATCGAGTGGTTCCAGGAGATTCGTCCCGGCGATGTGCTCACCCGGCAGTATTGCGTGCGCGACATCTTCGAGCGCCGGGGCGCGAGCGGCGTTTCCGTGTTCGTACGAATCGAGTGCGCCTACACGAATCAACGCGGCGAGCAGGTCGCGGTCGAAGTGAACACGATCATCTGCCGCTAGCCCTGGAGATTCTCGATGAGCGAGCCGCGCTATTTCGAAGACGTCCACGAGGGCATGGAGCTGCCGGCGATGACCAAGGTCGTCAGCACGACGCAGATGTTTCTGTACAGCGCCGTCACACGAAACGCCCACCGCATCCACTACGACCAGAACTACGCGCACACGGAGCGTCTGCCGACCATCCTCGTGCACGGGCCGTTGCAGGGCGCGCAGCTCTCGGCCTTCGTCACCGCCTGGATGGGAGCGGGCGGGTTTCTGAAAAAATTCGCCTACTCGAACCGCGGCATGGCTTTTCCCGGCGAGCCGCTGACATTCAAGGGAAGAGTGGTGAAGAAGCACCACCTGGACGGTCGCCCGGCGGTGGATCTCGAGGTCTGGGAGGAGAACGCGAAGGGCGAGCGCCTGGCGCCGGCGACGGCCACAGTGCTGCTGCCGTCACGCGGTGAAAGAGCCTGAGCGGGGAAGGGCCATGGAGACTGTCGCCGACGTCTTCCGTCTCGGATCTGGCGATCGGCGCCCGGCGCTGTGCTTCGAGGATGATCGCTGGAGCCATGACGAGCTCGCAGCCGCCTGCGCGCGTCGCGCGCACTACCTGCTCGCCGATCGGCAGCCTGGACCTTTTCACATCGGCGTGCTCCTGGACAACGTGCCGGAATTCGTCTTCTGGATCGGCGCCTGTGCGCTCGCGGGCGCGACGCTGGTAGCGCTCAATCCCACCCGACGGGGCACGGATCTGGCGCGTGACGTGGCGCATGCGGATTGTCAGATGGTCGTGACCGAGCGCCGTCACCGCGACGCGCTCGAAGCAGTCAAGACCGTGCCGCAGGAGCGGATCCACGATGTCGACGACGGGCGCTGCGCGGCGTTGATCGAAGACTTCGAGGCGCGAGCGCCTGAGGCGGCGGTCGCGCCGCGCGATCGATTCCTCCTGATGTTCACATCGGGCACGGGCGGCGCGCCGAAGGCGGTCATCTACAGCCATGAGCGTGTGATGCGCAATGGACGCATGCTGCTCGAACGACAGGGGATAAACGAGAACGACGTGTTCTACGCCGCCATGCCGCTGTTCCATTCGAGCGGATTGCTCATGGGGCTGCTGCCGCCGCTCATGGCGCGCGGCCAGGTTGCGCTGCGACGGCGCTTCTCCGCCTCGGGCTTTCTGCCCGATGTGCGTCGCTACGGCGTGACCCGCTTCTGCTACGTGGGCAAGCCGCTGGCCTACATCCTCGCCACGCCGGAGCGAGCTGACGACGCGGACAATCCGCTGCGCAGCGCCTTCGGCAGCGAGGCGGCCGACGTGGACATCGCGGCGTTCTCGCAGCGCTTCGGCTGCCAGGTGTTCGACAGCTATGGCTCCTCGGAGGGCTGCATCACCATCCTGCGCACGCCGGAGACGCCGCGCGGCTCGCTCGGCGTTGGCGTCGCGCCGAGCATCCGGGTCATGAATCCCGAGACCGGACTGGAATGCTCCCGCGCCCGGTTCAACGCGCACGGCGTTCTGCTGAACGGCGGCGAGGCGATCGGTGAAATCGTGAACCTCGAGGGCGGCGCGCTCTTCGAGGGCTACTGGAACAACACAGAGGCGCAAAGCCGTCGCATCCGCGACGGCGCCTATTGGAGCGGCGATCTCGGCTACCGCGACGAGCATGGCTTCTTCTACTTCGCTGGACGCGATTCGGAGTGGCTGCGGGTCGATGGAGAGAATCTCTCCGTCATTCAGATCGAGCAGGTGCTGGTGCGACATCCGGCCGTGAGCGTCGCAGCCGCGTATGCCGTGCCCGATCCGATCGTGGGCGATCAGCTCATGGCGTCCATCGAGACCGCGCCCGGCGCGCGCCTGGACCTCGAGGAGTTTCGCCGCTTCCTCGAGAGCCAGGAGGATCTCGGCTCGAAGTGGCTGCCGCGCTTCGTGCGCCTCTGTGAGCGACTGCCGGTCACCTCCACCAACAAGGTGCTGAAGCGCGAGCTGCAGCGGTCGGGTTGGCGATGCGCCGATCCGGTGTGGTGGCGCCGGGAGCGCAACGACCCTTATCGGCCGCTCACTGCCGAGGACATCGACATGCTCGAGCGAGCCTTCGCGGCGCGCGGTCGCGCGCATCTGCTGCCGGCGGCGGGAGGCTGAACGTGGATTTTCGCTTCACCCCCGAGCAGGAGCGCTTTCGCCGGGAGATCCGTCGCTTCCTCGATGCGCACGTGAGCGAAGCGTTGCGCGAGGAGATCGCTACGTGCGCATACACGCCGGGGCCGCTCGCCAAGGACTTCCTGCGCCTGCTTGGCGAGCAAGGTTGGCTTGGCGTCGGCTGGCCGAAGGAGTACGGCGGCCAGGGCAAAACGATGATCGAGCAGATGATCTTCTACGACGAGCTCGATCTGCGGGACATCCACTATGGCGGGCTGACCATCACCTCGCTCGCCATGACGCTCATGAAGCTCGCCTCGGAAGAGCAGAAGCAGCAGTACCTGCCGCGGATTCTCCGCGGCGAGCTCGAGATCTGCCTCGGCTATACCGAGCCCGGCGCGGGCTCGGATCTCGCCAGCCTCATCACCCGCGCGGAGCGCGACGGCGAGGACTACGTGATCACCGGCCAGAAGGTGTTCACGACTGGCGCACACTATTGCACGCACATCTGGCTGCTGGCGCGCACGGCGCCTGAGCTGCCGCGGCACAAGGGCCTGTCGATCTTCATCTTCCCGCTGGATAGTCCAGGCGTCACGGTCCGCCCGATCTACACCATGGGCGGCATTCGCACCAACGAGGTATTCCTCGATCGGGTGCGCGTGCCTGGGAGCGCCATGATCGGCGCGCCGAACAGCGGTTTCTATACGGTGGCCGTCGCGCTCGATTTCGAGCGCATCTTCATGGGCAAGTACGCCAGGCTGCGGCGCAATTTCAATGAGCTCATCGCCTGCTGCAGGCGCCTCACGCGCGACGGGCGCACGCTCTGGGGGGATCCCCTCGTACAGGACCGTCTCGTCGATCTGCACATCGCCATCGAGCGGTTGCGCTTGTTGTGCTTCAAGTCGGCGTGGATGGTCGATCAGGGTAAGACGCCGACGGCCGAGGCCTCGGCGCAGAAGGTCATGGCCTCCGAGCTCGAGCAGCGGCTGGCGGACGAAGGCATGAAGATCCTCGGACCGTGCGGGCAGCTCGAGCCCGGCTCGCCGCACGCGCCCATGGAGGGGCGCCTGGTGAGCTCGTGGCTGCTGGCGCCGATGATGCGCTTTGGCGGCGGCGCCAACGAGATCCAACGGGACATCATCGCCCAGCGCGGTCTGGGCTTGCCGCGCGGCTGACACGATGGATCTCGAGCTCAGTCAAGAACAGGCGCAGGTGCGCGACGCTGCGCGACGCTTCCTCGAACGCGAGTGTTCGCCGTCGCTCGTGCGCCGGGTGCGTGAGGGCGCGCCCTCACATCCGCAGGCGCTGTGGGCCGGCATGGCCGAGCAGGGTTGGCTCACCTTGCCTTTCGAGGAAGCTTGCGGCGGACTGGCCGCCGGATGGGTCACGCTCGCCGTCGTGGTCGAGGAACTCGGGCGCGCCTGCGATCCGACGCCTTTCATCGATTGTGTGGTGAATTGCGGCGGGCTCATCCAGGATCTTGGCGGCGACGTCCAGAAGCAACGCTGGTTGACCGCACTCACGCGCGGCGAGCTGCTGGTGAGCCTGGCGCTGCTCGAGTCGCCCGCGGATCCCAACCCCGAGCGCATCGAGACGCGGCTGGAAGCTGAAGGAACGGGATTTCGCGTGAGCGGCCGCAAGCTTTTCGTCGAACGGGCCGCCGACGCCGATCTGCTGCTGGTTGCTGCGCGTGAGACCGCCAGCGGCCGGGTGCGTCTGGCGCTGGTTGCGCCTCGGACCGCCGGCGTCGAACTCGTTCGCCTGCGCTCGCTGGCCCACCCGCATCTCTATGAAGTGCGGCTCGAGGGAGTCGCGATCGAAGGCGGGCAGGTGCTCGGCGAGCCCATCGATGCTGCATCGGCCCTGCAAGCCGCGATCCGGCGCGCCGCAGCGTTGCAGTCGGCGGCTGCGGTCGGCGGCGCGCAGCGCGTGCTGGAGATGGCGGTCGCGCATGCCCGCGAGCGCCATCAGTTCGGCAAGCCCATCGGCAGTTTCCAAGCGGTTCAGCACATGCTGGCCGACGTCTGGGCCGAGGTCGAAACCGCACGTCTCGCGGCGTATGAGGCGATCACCGAACTCGAGTTCGGGGGAAACGCCGTCGAGGAGAAGGCGGCGATCGCAAGATGCGCGAGCAGCCAGTGCTTCGTGCGCACCTGTCTGACTGCGCACCAGATCTTCGGCGGCATGGGTTTCATGTGGGAAACCGATCTGCACCTCTGGACGCGCAAGGCGAAGGAAATCGAATTCGCCTGCGGCGGCGTCAGGCTCTGGCGTCGGCGGCTCGCCGAGCTGTTGTGAGGTGGGGGCTTCCTCAGCGTTTGCGGCGCGAGCCGGACTTCGGTTCCTCGGGCTCCCAGGGCTGGCCCGTGCGCTCTTCGATATAGCGTCGCAGGAGCCGTCGTACGACTTGAGAGGGCGTTGCATCTTCTTCCGCGCACAATCGTTCGAAGAGAGCCTTCTTGCGCGGATCGATGAGAACCGTGAGCCGTGCGGTGCGTTCTTCCAGGGCCAAGACCGTCTCACAGTCAGTGACAATCGAATGTGCGCCACATTACAATACAACGCACATCGGCGCAAACTGCGCTGGATGTGAACGCGACACCCTGGCCCCCGCGCCCGCAGTTTCGACCGGACTTCATCAAGCAAGGCCCGCTGCTCCGTGACGTACGCATTCGCCTCGCCTCTGTCTTGGCTTCTTGCGCTGCTCACGTTGTGGGGTGTGATCGGGCTCGCAGGGCTGCTGCGCCCCGGAAGCATCGGGTTCGTCGCTCGCACGCTCTTTCCGCTCGGCGCGCTCTGCGGCCTGGCCATCGCGGCGATTGCGGCTTTCAGCATCGGCGCGCCGACCGAACAGGCGGTGCTCGCGATCGGCTTGCCCGATTTGCCCTTCCACATGCGCCGCGACGCGCTTGCCAGCGTGTTCCTGTTCCTGCTCGGCGCCGCGTCTGCAGGCGTGTCGATCTTCTCGGCCGGCTACTTCCGCAGCGGCGAAGGCGCTCCAGCGGGCCTGCTCTGCCTGCTGTATCACCTGTTTCTTGCGAGCATGGGCTTCGTGCTGCTGGCCGATGATGCGTACAGTTTCATGGTCGCATGGGAAACGATGGCGGTGTCGTCGTACTTCCTGGTCACGACACAGCACCGGATTCCAGACATACGGCGCGCCGGCTTCATTTATCTGTTGATCGCGCATGTCGGCGCGATTTCCATCCTGCTGAGCTTCGGCGTGATGCAGGGCGGCAGCTGGCGATTCACTTTCGATGCAATGCGCGGCGCGGAGCTCTCGCCTGCATGGGCCGCGATCGCGTTTCTGCTTGCGTTGTTCGGCTTCGGCGCGAAGGCTGGGCTGACCCCGCTGCACGTCTGGTTGCCCGAGGCTCACCCTGCGGCGCCCTCGCCGGTGTCGGCGCTCATGAGCGGCGTCATGCTGAAGACCGCCGTCTACGGAATTCTGCGCGTCACGTTTGATCTCCTGGGCCAACCGCAGTGGACGTGGGGGCTCGTCCCGCTCGTTCTCGGCTTGTTCACCGCGCTCTACGGCGTGGTGTTCGCGGCTGCGCAGACGGACATGAAGCGGCTGCTCGCCTACTCCTCCATCGAGAACATCGGGATCATGTTCACGGCGCTCGGCCTGTCGATCGTCTTTCTGGGCGTCGGCATGAGCGCGGTCGCGGCGCTCGCGCTCATTGCGCTTCTGTATCACGCGCTCAATCACGCATTCATGAAGAGCCTGTTGTTTCTCGGCACGGGAGCCGTGTTGCATGCGACTGGCGAGCGGAATCTCGGGCGGCTCGGCGGACTGATTCATCGCATGCCGTGGGTCGCCTGGCTGACCCTCGTCGGCGCACTGGCGATCGCCGGACTGCCGCCGCTGAACGGCTTCGTCTCCGAGTGGCTCCTGCTGCAGGCGTTCCTGTTCGCGCATCAGGTGCCGAAGACGTTCGTGAACATGCTGCTGCCGCTCGGGGCCGCAATGCTCGTGCTGGCTGCCGCGCTCGCCGGATACGTGATGGTGAAGTTCTACGGCGTCATCTTCCTCGGGCAGCCGCGCGAGAGTGCGCTGAGGAATGCGCACGATGCAGGCGTGCGGGAGCGAATAGGGCTCGCATGGCTGGCGCTTGGCTGTGTGCTGCTCGGCTTGCTCCCCAACCAGGTGATCGCGCATCTGCAGATCGTGACTCGCCAGCTCGGCTTCGCGTCGCTGCCGATAAGCGATGCGCCCTGGTGGCTGCTCGAGCCGCTTGCCGAACGCGAGGCCTCTTATGCGCCGCTGGTGTTCCTGGCCGCAATCCTGCTGATCGTCGTCCTCACGACGTACGGCGTGCGCCTCTTCTATCACGAGCGGGTGCGCCAGGCCGATCCATGGGACTGCGGCTTCGGCCGCCTCGACAGCCGCATGCAGGACACCGCCGAAGGTTTCGGTCAGCCGATACGCCGTCTGTTCCAGCCCTTCTTCTTCATGCGTCGCGAGCTGCCTGGTCCGCGCGACGCCAAACCGCGATATAGCATCGAGATCGGCGATCGGATCTGGCGCGGGCTGTATGAGCCGCTCGGAGGGCTCGTTCAGCGCATCGCAAACAGCGTCGCCTGGCTTCAGCAGGGCCGCATTTCTGCGTACCTGCTCTACAGCTTCATCACTCTCGTGGTTCTGCTGGCGCTGATGCTATGAGCGCTCCCGACTGGCTCGTACAAATCGCCGGCATCCTGGTTGCGCTCGCCGCGGCGCCGCTCTTCATGGGCTGGGTCAACAAGTGTCGCGCCTGGCTGCAGAACCGCTCTGCGCCGAGCCTGCTGCTGCCTTATCGCGCCATCCGCAAGCTCTTCCATAAGGATGCGGTCATCGCCCGCAACGCCTCGCCGCTCTTTCGACTCGCGCCCTACATCGTATTCGGCTCCATGCTGACCGCCGCCGCGGTGGTTCCCGCGCTCGGCACACGGCTGCCCTTCACGCGGGCGGCGGACGCGATTGCGCTCGTCGGTCTGTTTGCAGTGGCGCGGATGTTCCTTTCGCTGGCGGCGATGGACATCGGCACGGCGTTCGGCACGCTCGGCGCCCGCCGCGAAATGATGATTGGATTTCTCGCTGAGCCCGCGCTGCTCATGGTGATCTTCGTCGCGTCGCTGATTTCCGCGACTACGGCGCTGCCGGCCATTTCGGATCACATCGCGACGCAGGAGTTTGCGATCTATCCGAGCCTGGCGTTCACTGGCGTCGCTTTCGTGCTCGTACTGCTCGCGGAGAACGCGCGCATTCCGGTCGACAATCCAGCGACGCACCTCGAGCTCACGATGATCCACGAGGCGATGCTGCTCGAGTATTCGGCGCGTCACCTTGCGCTGATGGAATGGGCGGCGGCGCTCAAGCTCCTGAACTACGCCTGCATCGGCTTTGCGCTGTTCATTCCGTGGGGGGTCGCCACCACACACACGCCGCTTGCGCTCGGCGTGGCCGTGCTGGCGCTCGCTGCGAAGCTCGTGCTCGCCGGCGTCGGCCTGGCCGTGATCGAGACCATATCCGCAAAGTTGCGGGTGTTTCGTGTCCCCGAGTTTCTTGCAGTCGCGTTCCTGTTCGCGGTGCTAGGCCTATTGGTGCACCTGCTGCTGGGAGCCTGAGATGGAGAGCCTTCCCATCGATCTGCAGCTGCTGAACGCGTTCTCCGCGCTGCTGCTGCTGATCTCCTTCGCCATGCTGTCGCAGCGTCGCATCGTGACGCTCGTGAATCTGCTCGCAGCGCAGGGCGTGCTTTTATTCGGCGCGACGCTGCTCCTTGCGGTGCGAACGGGCGCGCATCACCTGTACTTCTCCGCCGCCCTGACGCTTGCGCTCAAGGTGTCCTTTCTGCCGTGGCTTCTGCACCGGCTCATTCGCCGACTGGATGTGTACTGGGACACCGAGCCGCTCCTCAATGTGACCGGCACGATGCTGGTCGGCCTCGTCGTCGTGGTCTTCTCGTTCGGACTCGCCCAGCCGATCTCGGCGCTCGCGAGCACGGCGACTCGCAACGCCATCGGCATCGCCGTGGCGGTCGTGCTGCTCGCCTTCCTCACCATGATCACGCGGCGCAAGGCGATGTCTCAGGTGGTCGGCTTCCTCTCGATGGAGAACGGACTGTTCTTCGGCGCCATGAGCGCGACCTACGGCATGCCGATGATCGTCGAGTTCGGGGTGGCGCTCGACGTGCTGGTCGCGATGCTGGTGCTCGGCGTGTTCTTTTTCCAGATCCGCGAGCAGTTCGACAGCCTGGACCTGCAGCATCTCGAGTCGCTCAAGGAAACAGCGGCCGAGACGCACGCACGTCCGGACGCGGTGGAGGAGGTCTAGCCTATGGAGTTCATTGCACTCCTCGGCGCGCCGCTCCTCGGCGCCGTCGTGCTCGCGCTGCTCGGTCATCGGCGGTACGCGCCGGAGATCAACGTAGCGTTCTCGCTGGCGACGTTCCTGGCGGCTTGCGCACTCACTTATCGCGTCATCAGCGAAGGCAATCTCATCGCGGCGAACGAGCAATTCTTCATAGACGCGTTCAATGTGTTCCTCGTGACGCTGACGGCGTTCGTGGGATTCACCACGTCGCTGTTTTCGCGACCGTACATGCGCACCGAGATGGAACATGGCCGGGTCGGCGCAAGACAGCTGCGCCTGTATCACAGCATGTACCAGCTCTTCATGACGACCATGCTCGTGGCCCTTACGACCAACAATCTCGGTCTGATGTGGGTCGCGATGGAGGCGGCGACGCTCTCGACGGTGTTGCTCGTCACGCTGTATCGCACGCCCGCCAGCCTCGAAGCGGGCTGGAAGTATTTCATTCTGTGCGGCGTGGGCATCGCGCAGGCGTTGTTCGGAACGATCCTGCTGTATTTCGCCGCCGAAAAAATCCTGGGCGCGGCGGGCGTGAGCGCGCTTCTCTGGACGCACCTGAACGGCGTCAAAGGAGAGCTCGAGCCGGCGGTGCTCGGACTTGCGTTCGTATTCCTGCTGGTCGGCTACGGTACGAAGGTCGGGCTCGCGCCGCTGCACAATTGGCTTCCCGATGCGCACGCCGAAGGTCCGACGCCGATCTCCGCCGTGCTGTCCGGTTTGTTGCTCAATGTGGCTCTCTACGCGGTCGTGCGCTGCAAGGTGCTGGTGGAAGGCTCGCTGCAATCGAGTTTGCCGGGCCGGATGCTGATGGGCTTTGGTCTGCTCTCAGTCGTGCTGGCCGCCTTCTTTCTATGGCGCCAGCGGGACATCAAGCGTCTGTTCGCCTACTCGTCGATCGAGCACATGGGCGTCATCGCGTTCGCCTTCGGCATGGGCGGCCAGGTGGCGAATTTTGCGGCGTTGCTGCACATGACGGTGCACTCGCTCACGAAGTCGGCGATCTTCTTCGCGGTCGGCCATGCGGCGCAGAAGGCGGGCTCGCAGATGATGGACGACATACGCGGGCTGGTCACGCTGAGCCCGACGGTCGGCTGGGGATTGATGCTCGGCTCACTTGCGATCCTCGGCATGCCGCCGTTCGGTGTGTTCGCGAGTGAGTTCCTGATTCTTACGACGGCCATGCGCGAGCAGCCATGGGCGACGCCGATCCTGTTGTTGGCGCTGGGCGTCGCTTTTGCGGCGATCTTCGGTCGCGTGCAACCGATGGTGTTCGGCGAGACGACTGCGAAGCGTTTGCCGCATCCGCCGGCGCTCCTGCCGGTATTCACGCATCTCGGGCTCGTGCTGATGCTTGGAGTGTTCATTCCACCCTGGCTCGCCGCGTGGTACCGGAGCGCCGCCGGATTGATCGGGGGGCAGTGAGATGCGGCTGCGCATGCTCTTCGAAAGAGGATCGCGACTCGCCGGCGCCGCACGCTGCTGGCGGCTGATCGTCACCCGCGAGGAATGGCGGGACAGCGCTGAGAACATCGCAGCGGCCGGCGGGCGGCTCGTAAGTATGTGGGCCAGCCGTGAGATCACTGGCGGAGACGTGGTGCACGCCGCGTTCGCCGCCAACGCCGGACTGCTGCAGATCGATCTGCCGCTTTCCTCCGGCGCCTACTATCCCGGGCTCGAGGGACTGTTCCCCGCAGCCGAACGCATGCAGCGCGCGATCTGGGATCTCTCCGGATTGCGCACGACGGGCGCGGACACACGACCGTGGTTGCGCCACACGGCGTGGCCCGAGACGTTTCACCCGCTGAGCGATCCGCACGCGCCGCCGCCGGGTCCGGCTACTCTGGAGAATTACCCGTTCGTGCGCGTCGAAGGCGACGGCGTGCACGAGATAGCCGTCGGGCCTGTACACGCCGGCACGATCGAGCCGGGCCATTTCCGGTTTTCGGTGGTCGGTGAGAAGGTGCTGAAGCTGGAAGAGCGCCTTGGGTTCACGCACAAGGGAATCGAGCGACGCTTCGCCGAACTGCCGCTCAGCGAAGGACACCGGCTCGCCGCACGCATCTGCGGCGACTCCGCCGTCGCGTTCTCATGGGCGTATTGCCAGGCTTACGAAGGGCTCTGCGATGCATCGATTCCGCCACAGGCCGCCTGGCTGCGCGCGCTGGCGCTCGAGTACGAGCGGATCTCGAATCACCTGGGCGATCTGGGCTCGCTCGGGAACGACGCGGGCTTTGCATTTGGTCTTGCGCAGTTCACCCGCCTCAAGGAACAGCTGCTGCGCGTCGGCGCCGAGGCGTTTGCCGAGCGTTACCTGATGAGCTACATCGTCCCCGGAGGGGTGCGTTTCGAGCCGTCGAGTGCATCGTTGCAACTGATCGGCCGGACCGTCGAATCGATCGCCGCGGAAGTGGAGGCGCTTCGAACGATCTATGATGAGCATGCCGGATTACGGGACCGGTTCGTCGGCGCCGGCGTCGTCGACCCTCAGCTCGCCACACGTCTGGGTCTGATCGGTCTTGCAGGACGCGCCAGCGGGCGCGCCTACGATTTGCGGGTCGATCAGCCGTGTGAACCGTACAACGGTCTGGCGCCAAAGAAGATCGTGTACGATGAGGGCGATGTCGCAGCCCGCGTTGCGATTCGCTTCGACGAGATCAAAGAGTCTGCGCGGCTCGTGCGGATCCTGCTGAAGCACATGCCGCAAACGGCGCAACGCATCGATCTGCCCACGCCGCCTGCTGGCGCTTCGGGCGTGGGGTTCATCGAAGGATGGCGCGGGCCGGTGTTCATCGCGCTTCAAGCCGGGGCGGACGGCGTCGTACACCGCTGCCACCCGCACGATCCGTCGTGGCAGAACTGGCCCGTCCTCGAGCACGCGATCATCGGCGACATCGTTCCGGACTTTCCGCTCATCAACAAGTCGTTCAACCTGTCGTATAGCGGGCATGACTTATGAGAGAAGCGGTTAGCGGTTATGAGGGAAGAAGCGGTTAGCGAGAGAAGAAGCGGTTAGCGGTTAGCGGTTAGCGGTTAGTTCGGAGGGTCTGGGGTAGTCTTGTGAGTAGCAAACTCATTAACCTCTTAGACGCTGAACGCTGAACGCTGAACGCTGAACGCTGAACGCCGAACGCCGAACGCCGAACGCCGAACGCCGAACGCCGAACGCCGAACGCCGAACGCCGAACGCCAAACGCCGAACGCCGATCCGAACGCCGAACGCCGAACGCTTACCGCGAAACACTAACCGCTAACCGCTAACCGCTTCTTCATGACCGCTAACCGCTAACCGCTTCTTCATAACCGCTAACCGCTTTTCTCCATGTGGAAAACGCTTCGTCAGATTCATCGCGTCGGCATCGCCACGCAACCCGCGCCTTCGCCCGATGAAGCGCTGCGCGTACGCGATGAATTGCAGGCGCGGATTCTCGAGATCATCGGCCGTGCGTTGTGCATTCGGCACGTGGACGCGGGTTCGTGCAATGCATGCGAGCTCGAGATTCACGCGCTCAACAACCCGCTCTACAACCTCGAAGGGCTCGGTGTGCGCTTCGTTGCGAGCCCCCGTCACGCCGACATGCTGCTGGTCACCGGCCCGATGGCGGCGAACATGGAAATCGCGCTGCGCAGGACGTGGGAGGCGACGCCGGATCCCAAGCTGGTCGTCGCGATCGGTGATTGCGCCTGCACTGGGGGTGTGTTCGGTGAAAGTTATGCGACCCGCGGTCGTATTTCGAACGTCATTCCAGTGGACGTCGCCGTTCCCGGCTGTCCGCCGACGCCGGTTCAGCTTCTTACCGGAATTCTGACCGCGATCACCAAGAAGAAGTGACGCCGCCCACGAGCAGCTGTCTCGCCGCGCCTATCGAGCGGAGGCATGCGTGAGCGGCTCGCGCGGCATGCTTGGATCCGCGCCGGGCGCCGGGACTTCCGCTGCGGACATGCGCGAGCGGTTCGCGTCATGTCTGGATGGTGGTCAGACGCTGATCGACAGTCCGGCTGCGATCCGTCATTCATCGGCCTTACGCGCTTCCGTCGCCCGGCTTTCTGGCCAGAGCAGCGCCGCAAGAGCCGCAGTCGCTTCCTCGACGGCGTTGCGTATTCCCAGGGCCGTGGCCCGGCTACGTAATGCGCTTCGTGCTGCGTCGTCTCGCAACAGCATGATGGTGTTTTGCACCAGTGATTCAGAATCCAGCTCCGCCGGAATCACGGCGCCGCGCTGCGCCAGCCGCGTAATGCGCTCTTGCTGATCGCCGGCGATGGGGGCGGCGACAGCCGCCGCCGCTTCGGCCATCGCTTGCAGCACTAAACTGCCGCCGTTCAGCACGCACACGCGCGCCGCGCGCGCAAGCAGCATGAGGTCTGCGTTGCGCACCGAGGGAATCACTTGCACGCCTTCCTGCGCGGTCACGTTCGCTGCAGCGCCCACGAACAACACCTTGTGCGAACCATGCTGTGCGATGCGCTGCGCGGCGGCCAGGAAGATGCCGGAGGAATCCGGGGCGTCGCCGAACCGGCCGGCGCCGCCGGGACAAACGAGCACGAAGCCGTCTGGTTGTACGTCGAATCGCTCCAAGATCTTTGCACATGACGCCGGTTCGGACAGCACCGCGAAGCGCCGGACCCGCATGCGAGGATAGAGCTTGAGTTTCAGCCGTTCCCAACGGTTGAGCGGGGGATTGGTAAAGTCCGGGCCAATGATCCAGTGCTGGTCCAGCCAGCGCATGCGTCGCAGACGAAAACCCTTCCAGCGCGTCTTCCAGCGTGAGCTGAGATACACCGTGTGCGCACCGATACGCCGGGCTGCACGCAGCTGCGAGACGCGACCGGCGTTGTCGAATACGATCAGGTGAGGTTTGAACCGTTCAATGCAGCGCACGACCGATCGCGCGTCCCGGGTCGGTGAATCGTCCAGCAGGTGCACAGGGAAGGGCGCCTCGGCCGCATAGCGAGCATGCCGGTCAAGCACGAACATGATCTGGGTCTGCGGATACGCGCCCGCCATTGCACGCGCCAGCGCGAGCGCGCGGTAGTATTCGCCCGCGCCCCCGGATCCCGACACTGGCACGAACAGAATTCGACGAGAACCAGTTGTGTCTGCTGGCGGCATGGGCGCGTGGCTCATGCGCGGTCGCGCTCGCCATTCGTGAGCGTCAGGAACAACTCCTCGTAACGTCGATGCATGAGCTCGCGGCTGAACTGCGCGACAGCCTTGCGGCGAGCCGCGTGCGCCAACTTCGCGGCGTCGCTCGGATTGCGCAGCAACGACTCCAGCGCGTCGGCCAGGGCGAGCGGGTCGGCTTCCGGCGTCAACCGTCCATCGACGCGGTCCTCGATCACCTCCTGCACGCCTGGAACCGCGCTCCCCACGACTGCACAGCCCGCCGCCATGCCCTCGATCAGGGCCAGGGGCATGCCTTCATAGTGCGTGCTCAGCACCGCCAGCTGGTGGGTCATCAGCAACTCGGGCACGTTTGAGCACACGCCGAGGAATTGCACCTGCTTTGTCAGCCCGAGTTGCGCCGACAGCTTCTCCAGCGGCCGGCGGTGCAGCGCCTTGCCGCCTCCGGCGAACAACACGGGCGGCGTCAACCCGCGCTCCCGCAATAGCGCGACCGCCTTGATGAGGGTGGCGTGATCTTTCTGCTTCGAGAGGCGCGCCACCATGACGATGCCCGCTACGCGGTCCACGTAGGGATGTCGCTCCGCTGCATCGAACGGATGCAGCTGGATGCCGTTGGAGATCGCGATGGTGCGATCGCTTGGCATGCCTTGCGCGAGCAGGCAGCGACGTACGCCCTCCGAGCAGCCCACGATTCGGTCCGTGCGCTGCGCCAGCCAGCGCGACTGCGCGAGGCGCCACCATGTGTAGCGTTCGCGGGAGTTGTGCTCCACGTGCACCAGATGCGGCACGCCCGCAAGCAAGCCGGCATAGCGTCCCCACAGGTGTTCGCTGAAGCCGTGCGCGACGAGAATGTCGGGGCGGAACTCCCGGCATATTTCGACGAGACTCCATACTGTCGCGGCGTGCGACCAGCCGGGCGTGACGCGCAGCGGTACGTTTTCGCGCCGCAAGCGCTCCACGCGTGCATCGTCGGTGTGGCGCTTGCGTCTGAGCACCAGCAGGGGAGCGATGCGCTGGCCGGCGCACGCCGCCTTCACCAGCGATATGGCGACCTGGGTGGCGCCGCCGGAGAAACCGCCGGTTACGAAGTGCAGTACGCGCACCGGCCGGGTCGCCACATTCGTGCTGGAGTCGTTCATGGTTTCTGTCGTCCATCCTGCGTGAACAGGAGGGTCCACCGCGGCGGCGAGTCTACACGTTGAAGCCGGTTCGCCAAGCGATGGTCGGCAAACGAGGCGTCATCGGCGATGGTGATCGGTCGGCGTCGTGCAGGCGGGACTATCACGCGCAAGGCTGGAAAGGGCTGGACATGGATTCCCTCGTCCGATAGGTTGCTGCTTGTCGCCCGTAGTGGCGCGGAATGGGCTGGATTTACTTTTTCCGACCGCGAAGTCTACGGCAGCGTGGTCCAAACGAGAATACAAGCGATCGCCGTGGCGTTGCTTCCCTGGTTGCGATACGCCATGGACACGGTCGAGCGCTCGTGGATGACCAGGATCATCAAGGCCGGTCGCCCATCCTGCATGTTCTGGCGCCCATGCGCCGCCCGGACCACGGCTAGTCCCGCTGCTGTAATGCAGACCGCGTCAGCGCGTTTGGCGACCTCGGTCCGAACGGCCGATCGATGCGGCCAGAACTTCGAACGGGCGACCCCGTCCGCTCATTGCGGCATGCGGTGTAAAGGCCGGCGTCGCTGGTCGCAGAAGCACAGGCCGTACCGCTCCTGAACACGATGAACGTTGCGTTTCTATTGCTCGATCCAGAATTGGCGAAACTCCGGTCCATCGATCCGGATCGCGACTGGCGCTATATGGTCAACGGCGAACGCGCCTGGATACTGCAAGCCTATTTGCGTCTGCGCGCCGGCGGATGGCCCGTGACCTTGTGCGACCGGCCTCCGCCGGACGGCGTCGTAGTGTTCAGCTCCAAGCAGCGTCGCGAGTTGCTGCGCTTGACCCACGACACTCGAAACTTGATATGGGTGGGCGTTCGTGAGGATGTGGGCGAGCCGCTGATCGCGGATTTCGAGATCGTGCAGAACCCGTCTCAGGCCGACGGCGTGCGACGCTTCTTCATGCCCCTGTGGCCGCAGCCGGCGCTGATCCCACGCGACCCGGCGCGCGGCGCGCGCGTGGAGAACATCGCGTTCAAAGGCTTCGAGGCCAATCTGGCGCCCGAGTTTCGCACCGCCGCCTGGCGCGCATATCTGCACGAGCGGGGGCTCGGGTGGTTCACGGACGCCGTGTCGTATACGCGCGACGCTCAGCCGCAGCAGGTGCTGGCGTGGAACGACTACCACAACATCGATATCGTCTTCGCAGTGCGGCCGTACGATCGAAAACTGCATCCACGTAAGCCGGCCACCAAGCTGTACAACGCATGGCATGCCGGAGCGCCCGCCATCCTTGGGCCGGAACTCGCCTATCGAGATTTCCGACGCTCGCCGCTTGACTACATCGAAGTCAGTTCGGCCGAAGAGGCGCGGATGGCCATCGAGCGGCTATGCAACGATCCCGAACTGTACGAGGCAATGGTCAGGAATGGTGAGCGGCGCGCGCAGGAAGTCACCAGTGCTGCGTTGACCGAGCGATGGGCGCAGCTGTTGTTCGAGACGATCCCGCCGCTCGCCGACGATGCTCGGGTGCGTTTCTGGCGCGGTAAGCCGCTACGCGCCAAGGAACTGTCACGGCGCACAGCGCGCGCGCTGGGTTTATGGAAGTAGATCAGGACCGTTATCATCGCGCGCCGCTCTGCCCGCCGCGACTTGCGCGTCCAGACATCGAAGCGGACAGCCTTTGGCCCTGATCGTCATCGCGAGATCAAGAGACATTCGATGATTCGAAGCCCGTTCAAAGCCGTAATGCTGGTGGCGCTCGGCGTGAATGTTCTGTTCGCGAGCGCCTATGCGCGCGGACCGTCGCCCTACTTGCCGCTGAATCTTTCACCGGAGATCGAGTGGCAGATCCAGCAGGTCCTCATTCTGGCGGACAAGCCGATTCTCAAGCGCCCGATTCCTGCGGCTACGGTCGCAGCGGCGCTGCCGCACGCATGCGCGAAGGATCCGGTCCTGTGCGAGGCGGTCGGGACCTACTTGCGCCGCTACATGCGCAACTACGGCGTTACGGATCTGAGCGTCGAGTTTGGCAGTTCCGCCGATTCTGCAATCGCGGCGCCGAACCAGCGCGGCGAAAGCAGCGACAGCGAATGGCGGGTCCATGCGCGCACCTACTGGCAGCCCAGCGACTACGTGATCCTGACTCTGGCGGGACACGCTCATGCGGACGACGTCACCGCGGCAGGCTCGATGCTCAGCCTGGGCACTGGGCTCGCACAGCTAGACATCGGCTTCCGCGACCGTTGGCTTTCGCCTCTATCAGACAGCAGTTGGCTGATCAGCACGGAGGCGCCAACCATGCCGTCCATCACCTTGTCGAACAACGAGCCGATCAGCCGCCTCGGTTTGTACTACGAACTGTTTGTGGCGGAGATGTCCAGGTCGGATCGCATCGTGTTCGAGGACGGCTTCACGCAAGGTCGACCACGCTTGGCCGGCGTGCATCTGGCGATCGAGCCGGTCAGCGGCTGGTCGATGTCCGTCAATCGGCTGTTGCAGTTCGGCGGCGGTTCACGGCCCGGATCATTCAGCGACTTCATCGACGCGTTCTTCGACCCTGTCTCGTACGATAACGTCAACCCCGGCGTCGGAGACAACGAGTTCGGCAACCAGACCGCGGCGATCACCAGCAGTTTCATCTATCCAGGCAAGACGCCGTTCGCCGCCTACATCGAATATGCGGGCGAAGATTCGGTTCGAGGCCGCTACCATCTCTTGGGGAACGCGGCATTGTCGATCGGCATGCACTGGCCGCGATTGCCCGGAAATCTCGATCTGGTCGTGGAAGCATCCGAATGGCAGAACGCCTGGTATGTGCATCACCTCTATCGCGACGGAATGATCAACGACGGGCGCGTCATCGGTCACTGGGCGGGCGACCATCGTGTTTTCGGCGACGATGTAGTGGGCCGCAGCGCCATGGTGCGTCTTGGATGGCGACCGACCTTCGGCGGTCTCATGGCGTTGCGCTATCGAGTCATTCAGAACGAAGACTATTCGGCCGCCGATTACGATACAGGGTACGAGCTCGGGCTGGCGTACTCGCGCAAAGTGGGCCCGGTCCTCGCCGGTCTCGAGCTGGTGTACGGCCAGGATGTTTTCGGCGAGGATCTCTCGCAGATCCGCGCGTACGCGCGGATCTCCGAATTGGCCGAGTATGCTTCCTTCCTCCCGCTAGACTCCGCGACCAACGGCGGCGGCGAACTGTTCATCGACGCCGGCGCGAACGTATCCAGGGTGCAGGTGGATGAAAGGGCGGACGCGCCGCGCATGCTCAGCTCCTGGCGCGCCGGGGCGCACGTCGGCGTCGGCGCCCGCAGAATCGGGCGCGGCGCCAGCGACATCGGCGTCAGGCTGGAGCTCGATGACGTTGAAGGTCGGGTGTTGGCTTCGGTGCGCGCGATCGATTACCGCTACCGCTTCGGGGAACGCTACGCCGCAAGCTTCTTCCTGGGCGCCTCTCGTTACGACTTGGCTACACCGGCTTACGGCTTGTACTACGGCGTCGGCGTGCAGTGGCGCAACATCGTTGACGGGTGGGATCTGGCGTTTGATGCGCGCTTCGCGGAGAAGGTTTCCCGTGACTACGTGCGGCCGGACGATCCAGTGGCTTCCCGCCCAAATGCGTACTACGACATCTACGGCGGTACGCTGTATGTTTCCCGCCGATTCTGAAGGCCGGTCTATCGACGGTTCGCCGCCGAGCCTTGCTGGGCTTCAGCCGCCGCGTCGTACCGGCGGCTGAAGCTGCTGCATGACCCGGCCGCCCGTCAGGCGTCCGTCTCGCCGTCAGAAGGCTGTTTGACCGCCGTCCACCGGCAGTGCGATTCCGGTAATCCGCTTGGCCTCGTTGGACGCCAGGAAGGCGACTGCGTCAGCGATATCGGACGGATCGCAGAATTCACCGCCATCTAGCCAGGGCGCGGCCTTGGCGAGCAACGCGGCGTCCAGGCCCTCGGCGAGCGGCTTCATGATCATCGGGGTCTTCACCCCGGTCGGACAGATTGCGTTGATCCGGACGCCGGCGTTGGCGAACTCCAAGGCCAACGCCCGAGTCAGGCCCACCACGCCGTGCTTGGATGCGACGTAAGGCGCGTTGAAGGGCACGCCTACGAGCCCGGCCGCCGACGACAGATTGACGATGCAGCCCTTCGTCTCGACGAGTCGCGGCAGGGCGGCCTGGCACATGTAGAAGACGCCGCTCAGATTGATCTGAATGATGCGGTTCCATTCGTCAGGAGTGATGGCGGCGATCGGCGCCATGTTAAGCACGCCCGCGATGTTGCACAGAATGTCGAGACGTCCAGTCGTCTCGATTGCGGATCGAACGATCGCCGCGCAGTGCTCATGATTGGCGACGTCGAGCTCGTGCGCCGAGGCGGCGGCGCCCAATTCGGCTTTGACTTCGGACAGTCCAGCAGCGTTGATGTCGCCCAACACGACACGAGCGCCTTCGCGCACGAGTCGCTCCGCCACCGCGCGACCGATGCCCGAAGCGGCGCCCGTAACGATTGCAGTCTTACCGTTGAATCTTGACATTTCTGATTGCTCGCTCACGCTAATGAATCTCTGATCTACTCTGTTTCTGTGATCTCGAGCCGCTCGAAACGCCTTGCATTGCGCGTATTTCTTTGGGCTGAACCGTCAGGGCGGTAGGTTAATCAGAGCTTCCCTAACGCCCAAATTACCGCCAGCCTGCAGTCTTGCTGCCGCGAGGGCGCCGCAGCAATGATATTCCGGTAACCGCTGCAGCGACAGAGGGCGCCGCCAGCAGAAGCTGGCGACGCATTGACTCAGCGAGACTGAGGCGGGGCTCAACCTCGTACTCGTGGCCTTGGCCGTTGACTGTCAACCGAATGCGGCGTTGTTCGGGCATGCTGCTCTGCAACCGGCGCGCTCGCCCGCTTGCCTCAGGCGGCGTGGGGCGAGGGTCTTCGCGAGATGGCGTCGACGCCCGCCGGAAAGCGTGGCTGCAGATCATGGGCTCTTCCATCGCGGCCAGCGCCGCAGCGCGCGCCAGGGCGGCCGCTGTCGCTCGACCGGCGCCGCGGGCAGAGCCGGGTTCGGGCGCAACTCTCTTCGATGATCACGCCGCTCGATGCTCAAACCGCTCCATGCTCACGCCGCGCGAGACGGCTCATCACATTCAAGCAAACTAGTCTTGTTTTCGGCGGTCGGCGATCGAGGCCGGGCTGCGACAATCCTTCCGGGCGCATCATCCATGTGGACGATGCGGCGCTTTCGGCGGCGCACCTAGCATTTTTCCGACGCTGCTAGAGCCGTTTCATTTACAGCGCGAGCAGACTGCCCGCAATGAGGAGATCTGCATGGCCGTTACAAAAACAACGGAGGCCGCGATCGCGCGCCTGATCGACATCGAAGCCATCAGGCAGCTGAAAGCGCGTTATTGTTATCTCATCGATGAGGCGCGGTGGGACGAACTGGACAATCTCTGGACGGAGGACGCCGTATGCGACTACGGCTTCTTCGGGCGCTTCGAGGGCCGGCAAGCGATCATGGATAACTTCTTCCGCGGGCTGGTGGCCAGCGCCTCCACCTTCAATGCGCACATGCTCCACAATCCGATCATCGACGTCGAGAACGACGGCGCGGACGCTTCGTGGTACTTCACGGCTCACACCACCGTGAACGGTCGGGCGCTTTGGGCGATGGGCAAATACCGCGATCGATACGCGAGAGTGCAGGACGAATGGAAGATCGCCGCCATCGCCGTTGAGTTCAAGTACTACACGCCCTTCGAGGAGGGTTGGGTGAAGACGCCGATGTGGCGTCCGGTCTGACCGGGCTTGGGGGGTAGTTGTGAAGTTCGCGATCCGTCTGCCCGCCAATATCCTCTACAAGGCGCTCACCAGTCCCTGGGAATCCACGCTGCCGCCAGAGAGGGCGATCCACTTCGCCAGAGCGGTCGATGAGCTTGATTACGATTATATCTGGGTGGCCGAGCACATCGTTCAGCATCCCAAGCTCGTGTCGTCCATGGGGGCGAAGTTCTACGAAGCCGTATCGGCCGCAGGCTTTCTGCTCGGCGCCACGCAGCGCATCCACCTGCTGACCTACATCTGTCCCATTCCGTATCACAACCCGCTTGTCTGGGCCAAGGCGATCGCTTCCGTGGATCATCTGTCCGGCGGCCGGCTCGCGCTCGGACTGGCCGCCGGGCATCTGCGTCGCGAGTTCGAGGCCATCGGTGTGTCTTTCGACAGGCGGGGAGCGATCTGCGACGAATATCTGCAGGCGATGAAGGAGCTGTGGACCAGCGACCTGCCGGAATTCCACGGGGAGTTCGTGAGTTTCGGCAACATGATCTTCGAGCCCAAACCCTGTCAGTCGCCGCATCCGCCGCTGCTCATCGGGGGCGATGCGAAACCGGCGCTGCGCCGCGCCGCAAGGTTCGGCGACGGCTGGCTGCCCTGGCAGACCACGCTTCGCGAGATGAAGGATGCGATCGCCTACATCTACGACCAGCCGGAAATGCAGCGACGCACCAGGCCCTTCGAAGTGTTTACGCTGCTGGCCGAGGTTCCCGAGGACGACCGGCTCAACTTCGACAAGATGCGTTACCCGCGACGCAAGGACGAGACCGTCGAACTGATCGGTTTGCTGAAGGACGCCGGCGCCACCGGGATGGTCGTCCACTTGCCCAAAACGGACTCGTACGAAGAGTGTCTCGACTGGGTGAGGTGGTTCTCACGCGAAATCATTCCCCTTTATCGGACGTGAAGCCCATGGCGCACCGAGAGCCTCGCCTCGAGGATATTCCCGCTAGCTCGTTGCGCTTCCTGGGCAAGGACGTGCAGCGCATAGACGACGTCGCGCTGGTCACGGGCAGCGTGGGGTTCATCGACAACGTCTCGATGCCAGACATGCTGCACTGTGCGATGAAGTACAGCAACGTTGCGCACGCCCGCATCCGGAGCGTGGACGTCTCGAGAGCGGAGCAGCTGCCGGGTGTGTTCGCCGTCATCACCGGAGAAGAGGTTCGCAGATCGACCAACCGATCCGGCGGCTTTCCCGAGGGCACAGGGTCTTACTGCATGGCGAGCGACAAGGTGCGCTACGTCGGTGAGCCCATTGCAGCCGTGGCGGCCGTGAGCCGCCAGGTCGCCGAGGACGCTGTCGAGCTGATCGAGGTCGAGCTCGAGTCGCTGGCGCCGGCGGTCGATACGCTCGAGGCCATGAAGGCCGATAGTCCGCTGGTCATCGAGGACCTGGGCAGCAACGTGGTCCTGCAGCGGCAATTCACGTGGGGGCCGGTGGCGGAAGCCTTTGCGCAGGCCGATCGAGTCTTCAAGGATCGTTTCCGCTGGAACCGTATGGGCGCCAATCCCATGGAGACCTTCGGCTGCATATGCCAGTGGGATGTGCTGAACGACGGCGTCGTCATCGTGGGAAGCATCCAGGCGCCGCTGATATACGCCATGGGAGCCGCAAGCACTCTCGGAATACCAACCAACAAGGTCAAGCTATCCAGCACTCAGCGCGGCGGCAGCTTTGGCGGCAAGGGCAATGCACGCGGCATCGCGATCGCGAGTCTGCTGTCGCGCAAGGCGGGCGGTCGACCGGTCAAGTGGATCGAAGACCGGATGGAATATCTGACGAGCGGCTGTGGCCAGGCCTGGGACCGCTACTACGAGGCGCAACTCGCGGTCAGGAATGACGGCGTCGTTACCGGATTCCACGTGGCGCTTATCGAGGACATCGGGGCCAGCGGCGAGAACTACAGCGCCATGGGCGCGGGCAAACCGCTCAGCGCCTTTACCGGCTGCTATGCGATTCCGGCCGCTTCCTACGATCTCACCATCGTGCTCAGTAACAAGACGCCTACGAGCGCCTATCGCGGCATGGGGCCGCCGCCGCACTTCTTCGTGCTGGAGCAGATGATGGACGTCGCAGCTCGCGGACTCGGAATCGATGCGGCCGAGATCCGTCGCAGGAACTACATCCGACCGGAGCAATTCCCCTATACCATTCCCAGCGGCAACGAGTACGACAGCGGCGACTATGAAGCGACGCTGGACAAAGCGCTCGAGATCTCGGGCTACCGGAAACTGCGCGAAGAGCAGGCGCGCGCGCGGGCGGAGGGGCGCCTGGTGGGGATCGGCGTCGCGAACACCGTCGAGCCCGGCGTGTTCGACTGGAACGCCTACGCCATCGTCGGCATGCAGGCGATCGGCGTGCCTGAAGGCGTCACGGTGTCGATCGATGCGTTCGGAAGGATCACGGCGCGCGTCGGCTTCACCAGCGAGGGCCAGGGCCAGTACACCGTGATCGCGCAGCTGCTGGCCGATTATTTCGGCGCGGAGATGACGGACATTGCGGTCACTCCGCTGGATACCCTCGGCGCTCCGCCGTCCTTTGGCCCCGGCGGCAGCCGGCTGGGCGTCGCCCTCGCCGGCGCCACCATGCTCGCAGCAGGCAAGCTCAAGAAGAAGATCGTCGAAATCGCCGCTGGCCTGCTGCAGACGCCGGCGGAGAAGCTCGAGTTCATCGACGGCAGAGTGCAGATCATCGGCATGCCCGAGGCCAAGGTGACTCTGGCCGACATCGCGGGCGTGGCGCACGGGCGCAGCGATCTCCTGCCTCCCGGCATGGAGATGGGGCTGGAGGCGACTGGCGTCTGGACTGCCCAGGACCGCAAGCCGATCGACGATCAGGGGCGGGCCAAGAGCTATCTGACGGCGGCCAACGCCTGTCATATCGTCATGGTCGAGCTCGACCGGGAAACGGGGCGGGTCAAGATCCTGAAGTACGTCGTCGTGGACGACTGCGGCACACGCCTGAATCCGGCCACCGTAGAAGGCATGACGCAAGGCGGTGTGGCCCAGGGCGTTGCGGCGGCTCTCCTCGAAGAATATCGCTACACGGCGGATGGTCAGCCGCGGTCGACGACTTTCGTCGACTACCTGCTGCCGACGGTGAACGAAGTTCCCATGGCCGAGAAGTGCGCGCTGGTCACGCCATCGCCTTTGGCGCCGCTCGGCGCCAAAGGGTGCGGGGAAGGGGCGCTGCACACGGCGCCTGCTGCAGTCATGTGCGCCGTCAACGACGCGCTCGCGCCCGTCGGGATCATGGCGCGGCAGGTCCCGGCCTCACCACAGCGCCTGTGGGAGCTGCTGCGCGAGGCGAGTGTGCGCCAGGAGCAGAACAAATGACGACGAAAGACTACTTCATCCTCGACACCGAGACGCATCCGATAGACGCCTCGATGTGGCATCAACTGGCTCCTTACCAGGGCGCGCAGCGCTTCATGCGCTCCCTGCAAGGCTGCATCCGGCCTGTGATCAAGGAGTTCCCGTCCATGGAGAACGACGGCGTCGGTCCGTTTGAGAAGATGATTCGAAACATGGACGCCTCGGGCACGGACATGGCCTGCGTCATTCCAGAGAGTTTTCTCTTTTGCAGCGGCGGCACGACGCCGATTTCCACGAACGCCTGGATGCTGACCGGGGTTCAGCAGTATCCAGACCGCTTCATCATGTGCCCGAATTTTGGTCCGATCATTCAGCGGGGCGTGCACGAAGCCATTCATGAAATGGAATTCATGGCGAAGGAATGCGGCGTCAAGGTTTTCAAGTTCTATTGCCCCGAAGACACCTATATCAACGATAAACGTCTGTGGCCGTTCTTCGAAAAGGCGCAGGAGCTGAACCTGGTGATGCAGGTGCACACCGGGACGGGCTATGTATACGGCGCCCGCAACAAGTACTGTCATCCGGGTCTGCTCGAAGACGTCCTCTACGACTTCTATGACCTGCGCATCGTCGCTTTCCATTTCGGCTGGCCGCACCATCGCGAGCTGAACTGCCTGGCGGCGACCTTCCCGAACCTGTACATCAGCGTGAGCTTCCTGAACGCTGCGGCGACTTGGCGACCCAAGTTCTTCCAGGAGCTGATCGGGGAGGCCATGCTCTACGCCACGGCCGACAAGATCGTCTGGGGCAGCGACACCAACGGCTCCGGGATGAAGGAGTGCGTGGATTCCTTTCTCGCCTTCCAGATCGATGAGGAAGGCCACCGCGGCTGGGGTTACTCCTACATTACCGAAGAGGACCGCGCCAAGATCTTTGGTCTGAACATGGCGAAGCTCCTCGGGATCGAGCCGAAGAAGACGGCGAATCGTTCGGCTTGACGGCTCATGGAGGCGTCATGACGCCTCCTGCTCCGTGGTTACGGTGCGCGCTGCGCCCCCGCCGGACGGGAGGCTGCGCAGGGCGGCGGAATCCCTTTGGCCGCCCGTCGCGATTCGGGCGTGTACGACCGTATTTGCTGAAGCTCATCGTCCAACCAGACGAGTTCAACCGGACGAGGAGTTTAGGCGAAACCGTCGCGTAGATTCCGGGCGACTACAGGATCGAATCCCTCAAGCCTGCTGGTTAGGCGCCACATGAACCAGACCATTATCGAGCAGACCGTTATCAAGACAAGGTCTGTCATGACGGCAGGCGAAGATCGCCGGCGGGGTCACTGGTTCTCGACCAATCCCGACAAGGCCTGGGGCGAGAAGTTCTTTCTCGCCTATCTGCCGTACTTCTTCGCGCTGAACTACGCCAAGCAACTCATGGGCTGGATGAACGTCAACACGATCTGGCACATGACGCAGAATCTGGCGCTGCTGGCGCCGCTGATCATCATCCCAGATCGGAAGAGCA
>JAVEVD010000047.1:0-28027 GCA_034005205.1 Steroidobacteraceae bacterium
GATCCATTCGAGCCTGCCGATAACCGCCGCAAGCGCCGCCCACTGCTCCTCTGACTCCACTGAGATGCTCACCCATTCGTCCTCGCCGCGGCAGGGATAAGCGTTGTGCGGCGAAAAGACTGGATGGTGGTTGCCCATGCGCGGCTGCAGCTTTCCGGAAAGCTGGTAGTCGATGATCTCCGGCCCGAGCAGGAAGGCGAGCGATTCGACCTGCGACATGTCGATGTGCTGCCCCCGGCCCGTGCGCTCGCGCTCCTCGAGCGCAAGAAGCACCGCGTACACGGCCATGAAAGCTGAAGTCACGTCGGAGGCCGCCATCATGTGCGTCGGCGGGCCGCCTTCATAACCCGAGGCGGCGGCCGCTCCGCCGATCTGATCGAACACGTAACCGAAGCCGACGAAGTCCCGCCAGGGCCCCGTTTGCCCGAAGCAGGACATCGAAACCAGAATGATCCGCGGATTGATCTGCTTCAGCCGCTCGTAATCGAAGCCGAGATTGCCCATGACGCGCGGCGAAAAGTTCTCCATGACCACATCGCTTTGCGCAACGAGCTTCGCGAAAAGCTCCTTGCCCTGGGGCGAAGCCAGGTCGAGGGTGACGCCGCGCTTGTTGGTGTTGCTGGCGTTGAAATACGAGCCTAATTCGTAGAAGCGCGGATCTGCCGGGTCCGAAGTGTTGTAGAAGCGGAAGCCGTCAGACCTCTGCACCGACTCGATCTTGATCACGTCGGCGCCCAGGCCGCCGAGCAGGGACGTACTCGTGGGACCCGAACGATAGTGCGTCAGGTCGGCGATGCGCAGGCCGGCGAGCAAATCCTTGGGTTCACCGGGGCGGCCAGACGCCCGCAATGGCGACGGCGCCGGCGTCGGGCCGAGTTGCTGCAGGATTTCCTGATCATGCTCACCGGGCCGCGGCGCCGGCCGCAGTTCGCCGAGCAGCGAGAGGGAGCGAAACGGAGCGCGCGGCTGCAGGAACTCGCCCAGCCCCGGCTGCACGCTGCAAACCAAGAAGTCCCGCGCGTGGAACTGGTCGCAGGCGATGAGTTCCTTCGGCGTATAGGGAATGCCGGCGGGAATCTGCAGTTCTTGTGCGGCGTAGAAGGCTTCCATCTGGGTCTTGTCTTTCGCCCACTCCTGCGCCGCGGCCATGAACTCCGGCACGATGGCGCGCTTCTTCTGCATGTCGTAGAGCAGAGAAGGATCCTCGGCCAGGTGGAACAGGCCGAGGATCGCGCAGGTATTCTCCCACTGGCTGGCGGACAGATGATTGAGCGCTATCCAGCCGTCGCGAGCCTGCACGTAGAACATCTGCAGCGCCGCGGAGAAGCTCCGGCGCAGCGGCGGACAACCGAACTGCTCCAGCACCTGCGGATAGGAAAGCATGTTAAGACATGCCTCCAGCGAGGCCACATCCACATGCTGGCCCCGCCCGTCCATGCGCCGGCCGCGCAAAGCGGCCAGCGCGCCGATGGCGCCGTGGATGCCCGCCATGTAGTACATCACTGGGAAGCCCACCTGAAGCGGCTCGCGGTCCGCTTCACCAAAGGTGTACGCCCAGCCGCCGAGCGCCGAAATCGCGAGGTGGTCTCCGGCGTAGTGACGATAGGGCCCGGACTGGCCGAAATTCGTGATGGAGACGACGATGATCCCCGGATTGATCGCGGCCAGATCGCGGTAGCCGAGGCCGAGAGCCTCCATGGTTCCGGGGCGTGATGATTCGACAACGATGTCCGAGGCCGCGACCAGCCGGATGAAAGTCTCCCGCTCGCCTGTATTGGCCAGATCCAGCGAAAGACCCCGCTTGTTCTGATTGAGAAAGACCTCGAGCGCGTTCGCCTGACCGGCGCTGCTCTTGCCGGATGGGACAGCCCTGACGACGTAGGCGCCGCTGTCGGCAAGCAGTCGTGCGCAGAAAGGGCCGGCGACGCCGTCGCTGATGTCGACTACCCGCAGCCCCTTCAGCCCCGCCATCCTTTCCTCCTGCCGTCGAACCGGCTACTCGAGCACGCGGAACCGCAGCAGGCTCACTTGCTCGTTGACATCCTCAAAGCCCGCCTCGACGGCCAGACCATCGCGCAGTCGCTCGATGTCGCAGTCGATGCTTCCGACCACACGAAATCCCTCCTCCATCTCGACCAGCACGACCGCATAGGGAACCTTGTCCGCGAACCATGGATGTGAAGGGCGGCGCACGACGACCCAGCTATAGACCTTGCCCCGACCCGAAGACCGCCGCCAGCTCCGCTCGAGCGAGCGGCAGTGGGGACACATCGGCTGGGGCGGAAAAATGAGCGCGCTGCAGCGAGGGCATTCCTGAACGAGCACCTCGTGGCGTCGCAGGCCCGCCCACCACTCCTGGTGATCCGGGTCGATCTGCGGCAGCGGGCGCGGCGACGTCGATGTCTGCTGTGTCACGGAAAGCTCACCTCGAGAAAATCACGGCGCTCGTGGGCGCCCCCCAGCAACTCGTGACGAGCGAGAATTCCACGTCTTCCACTTGCGCGGTGGAAGAGCCGCGAATCTGGCGCACGCCTTCGAGAATGAGATTCCAACCGTGGATGTAGCCTTCCGAGAGAAGTCCTCCAGCGGTGTTGAGCGGCAACTCGCCGCCGAGCCCGATGCGCCCATCGGCGACGAAGGCGGCGGCTTCGCCCTTGCGGCAGAAGCCGAAGTCCTCGAGGGAGGTGAGCACCAGCGGCGAAAAGTGATCATAGATCTGCGCCACGTCGATATCGGTCGGCGCAAGACCGCTCTCTTTCCATAAGAGCTTTGCGGCGGCCACGACCTCGACGCCCGTGGTAAGGGACTCGCGATACCAGTTTGTCTGATACCACACCGGGAAGCCGGTCGCCTGCACCGCCGTATGAATGTAGGCCGGGACAGACTTCAGTCCGCGCGCCCGCTCGGCCGAGGTCACGACGTAAGCCACGGCGCCGTCGGTTTCGAGACAGTAGTCATAACGGCAGAGCGGCTCGGCGAGCATGGGAGCGTTCAGATAATCCTCGCGCGTCAGCGTCTTCTTGTGCTGCATCGCACGCGGGTTGCGGTTCGCATGGGCGCGGAAAGTCACCGGCACGCTCGCCCACTGCTCCCGCGTTTCCCCGAACTCGATCATCCGCCGGCGCGCATGCATGGCCGTCCATTCGCCCGGCACGATCAGACCGTAAGGTGCATGCAGGCCGAACACCCAGGGAAAGCTCGGCACGGCCTCCGAGCTGCCGTAACGATGCCCCGAGCGCTCGTTGAGCGAGCGATAGGCGATGACGTTGTTGCACACGCCGGAGGCCACCATCATGGCCGCTTGCGCGACGGCGCCGCAGGGAGAGCCCCCGCCGTGAGGGATCGTGGCGTAGGAGCGGATGTTGCGCAGGCCCAGCGAGTTGATGACATCGATCTGGTTGGTGTCATCGAAATCCGAATTCACGATGCCGTCGACATCATCCGGACTCAGGCCGGCGTCCTCCAAGGCCGCAAGGACTGCTTCCGCCGCCAGACGCCGCTCGCTGCGACCCGAGTTCGTGGAGAACTCGGTCGCGCCGATGCCGACGATGGCGGTCTTGCCTCTAAGCGAGCTGCTCACGCGTCGCGCTCCGTCAGGCGGCAGGCTGGTAGCCTGCTCCCGCGCCGAATTTGTAACGAAAGATCGTCCGGCTGTCCGTGATGCAAACTTCGCCGTGCTGATTGCGGAAGAAAGCCTTGACGGTCACGTGATGCCCAACGCCGACACGAAAGGTTCTCGGCACGATCGACATCAGCTTCTCGCTCTTGAACACCCGGTCGCCCGGACGCAACGGCTGGAAGCACTCGACCTCGTAGTCGGTCGCGAGCAACCGGTTGCCCGGCAGCGGAACCGTCATGAACAGGGTCGGCGTCTCCTTGGGAGCTTCCAGCCACTCGGGTCGCCACACCTTGTGCTCACCGGTCAGTACGATCACGCCCCATGGCGCAATGCGTCCACCCCATCGGGTCTTCCTGCCGAACTCTTCGCTCCAATAGAGAGGATTCGGATCCTGAATCCCTTCGACGAAGTGCTCGATGTGTTCGACATCGATCGGATAAGGCTGCTCGACCGGCTCCGTCTCGCGTCCGACCCATTGCATGCCTTCTTCTTCGGAGCCGATGCGATACACATAGCCGGCGGGGTCGGTTTCGAGCACCACTTCGCTCACTTTGCTTCTCCTCGTGAAGGCAGAACGACCGTGGCGCTGCCGGTCGTAACCGTTTCCGCCTTCTGGTTGTCCAGCCAGATGTCGAGGTCGACCAGATGATCGCCGTTCTCGATCCTTTTCCCGGTCACCACGCCCTTGCCCGTGACCGTGTCGTAGCGCACGACTGGCCGGCCCATGCGGTACTTGATCTTTCTCGGAATGCTGTTCGGCCCCGCCCAGCCGCAGACCAGGCGCTGCAGCAGGCCGTGCTGCCAGGTCGCGTTCATGAAGATATCCGGCAATCCCTGTGCACGCGCGTACTCCACGTCGTGGTGCCCCGGGTACCAGTCGTGATGTGACGAGGCAATGAACAGAAACTGCGTATGACTCAACGGACCGATGCTGATCGAGGGGATCTCCTCGCCCACCGTCACATCCTCATACCAGACGTCTTTTACCGGCGGCATTCGCATCGCGGTGCTCCTACGTGAAGGCGAGTGAATATGTCTCGTCGAACCTCGTCGGGTCCTTGTCGAGGATTTCCGCCGCGACGATCGTCTCGTGGTACTGGCAATTGCCAAGCGTCTGCTGCAACTGCTTGGCCCAGCGCAGGAACGGCGTTGTGCGCGCATCGGCCGTGGCGCCAAGCCCGCCATGCAGCTGGGTCGCGAGCTGCGTAGACTCCACGGCCGAGTAGCCGACGAAGGCCTTTGCGGTGGACACCGCCTCCCGGCTCGGGATGCCCTGGTCAATGAGCCAGACCGCGTAGTAGCCGAGGTACTCGCCCATGGTGTTCTTCGCCCAGCTCGTGGCGAGGTAATTCTGTATCGCCTGAAAAGCCCCGATGGGCTGGCCGTACTGCACCCGTTCCTTCGAATAACTGACCGCCAGCTCGTGCGCGCCTTCCGCTATGCCGGTCATGTAGCTGCAAACGATGGCCGTGGCGGCCTGAATGACTGGATCGAGCACGGACCAGGCGCGGTCCACCTGGCCGACGACCGCGCTCGCATCGACCTGCACGTTTTTTAGCAGGACCTTCGCCTGAGGCTGCAGAGCGAGCGTTCGCAGCGGCACGTACTCGACGCCAGGCGCCCGGGCGTCGATCAGGAACATCGTCAGGCCCTGCTCAGGATCGGCGCTCTCCCGGGTGCGCGCCACGACCAGCATCTGCTCGGCCTGCTCGGCGAACTCCACGAAGTGCTTGACGCCGTTCAGCACGTAGCGGCCATGATCGAGCCGCGCGGTCGTCTTGACCGTTGCGGCGTCGGGCTGCGCGCTCGCCTCGGTGAACGCAAAGGACATCAACAGCTCGCCGGCCGCGATCCTGGACAGGAGGCTACGCTTCTGTTCTTCAGAGCCGCCTTCGAGAACCGCTCGGCCAGCGAGCAGCACCGTCGAAAGGATCGGGCTCGGCAGAGCCACCCTGCCCATCTCCCGCATGAGGAGCGCCATATCGAGATTCGACACGCCCATGCCGCCGTAGGCCTCCGGATAGATGGCCCCGGTCCAGCCCATCTCGGCCATTCGAGCCCACAGTTCGCGAGGATAGCGATCGGGAAGCTTTTCCCATTCGCGTATGGTTGCAAGCGGACACGAATCGCGCAGGAATTCCCGGGCGCTGTCCACCAGCATTTGCTGTTCGTCGGTCAAATTGACGTCCATGCGCGTCACTCACCAGTCGTTCAATTCGACCACCGCGGCAGGCCAAGCCCCTGCTGCGCGATGATCTTTCGGTTGAGATCCATGCCGCCGGCTCCGGAGAGTTCGTGGCCCGCCCAGCCATACTCGGCCGCCCACCACCCCTCGAGCGGCGCGTCCGGGCTGCCCTCGGTCAGGAGTCCGTAGGAACGCATGATGTCCAGAGCGAGGTTGGCCTTCTCCCAGCTCAGCATGGCGCGGTACATCTTGCAGGCCGAGGCCTCGAGCGTCGGGATGTAGTTCTTGTCCGCCGTGCGCGCGCCGGCGATGAGCTGCATCATCTTGCCGCCCGCGATTTTCACGTGCATGTTCGCGATCGACTGCCTGACCACCGGATCTGCGGCCAGGCGCTCGCCGTCGATCTCGGCGCTGCGCACCCATTGAGTGAATCGTTCGAAAGGCTCGCTCACGGCCTTGAAATTGATCATGGTCATACGCTCGCGGGCCAGCGCCTCCATCAGGTGCGTCCAGCCTTGTCCACGCTGGCCGACCAGATAGCGTTTGGGCACCCGCACCTGATCCATGTACACCTCGCAGGTCTGGATGCCGTTCATCATTTCAAACACCTGGATAGTGACGCCCGGCAGATTGGACCGCACCAGCACGATGCTCAGGCCCTTGTGCCGCACCGATCCCGCCTCCGAGCGCACCAACGTCCACATGTAATCGGAAGTGTCGGCGCATGTAATGAAGCGCTTTTGCCCGGTGATCAGGAAGTCGTCGCCATCATCGACCGCGCGCGTGCGGATGCTCGCGATGTCGTTGCCCGAGTCGGGCTCGCTGTAGCTGATGGCGAAGCGCAGCTCCGCGGCGAGCATGCGCGGCAACAGCTCTTTCTTGAGTTCCTCGGAGCCCACTTGCAATAAAGTGTTGCCGATGATTCCCACGATGTAGGTAAGGGTGACCGCCACACCTTCGAGGTCGGCGCGATGAAGCTCGTCGATCAGAATGTACTCGACCATGGGAATCCGCTCCCCGCCCCGGCCGCCGTACTCCTTGGGGAAAGCCGCGCCCAGCCAGCCTCTATCCGCCATTTTTTTCAGGAAGGCCATCTCCAGATGCACGTGCTCGGCGTGGATCTCATGAAAGCCTTTGAGCTCATGCGGGCAGTGCTCCGCGATGAAGCGACGGACCTCCAGGCGAAACTCTTGCTCGTCGGGCGTATAACGAAAATCCATTGCTCGCCTCTCCACGCGGCCTGAAACCCTAAGGAAGCTCAAATTGCCCTGCCACACTGACGGTTCAGGCCAAGGAATGCCTGGAATGCACGGCCATCGAGCGCCGGGTGATTGCTTCCCCAACGAACCCGCAGCGGCCGGACTTCCCCAGTCCCCGAGCCGCATGCGAGTCTTGCACCCGAGTGTGGTGAAGGCATGCGAAGTCGGACATCGTCTCTTTGGACGACGCGCCTGATCATCGCTGCAACTACTCATAGCGTCTTCGCCTACCAAGGGCCCGACGCTTGAAGACAGCGGTCGAGAACTACGGGGACATTCGCGACGCCGTGCGGGATCTCTGCGCGGCGTTTCCGGATGAGTATTTCCGCCGGATCGAGGCTGAACAGACCTACCCGGAAGAGTTCGTTCGGGCGCTGACCAAGGCAGGATGGCTCGCGGCGTTGATTCCACAGCAGTACGGGGGTTCCGGCCTCGGCCTTGCTGAAGCCTCGGTAATCATGGAAGAAATCAACCGCTGCGGCGGCAATTCGGCCGCCTGCCACGGTCAGATGTACAACATGGGCACGCTGCTGCGCCATGGCTCGGAGGAGCAGAAACAGCGCTACCTGCCGAAGATCGCCGCCGGCGAACTGCGGCTGCAGGCCATGGGGGTCACAGAACCCACGAGCGGCACGGACACCACCCGTATCAGAACAACCGCCGTGAAGAAGGGCGACCGTTACCTAATCAACGGCCAGAAGGTCTTTATTTCGCGCGTGCGGCATTCGGATCTCATGATCCTGCTGGCGCGCACCACGCCGCTCGCCGACGTCGCCAGGAAGTCCGAAGGCATGTCGATCTTCCTCGTGGACCTGCGCGAGGCGATGCGCGGCGGCCTCACCGTGAAGCCGATCCCGAACATGCTCAATCAGGACGCCAACGAGCTGTTCTTCGACGATCTGGAGATCCCTGCAGAGAACCTCATCGGCCGAGAGGGCGAGGGCTTCAAGTACATCCTCGATGGGCTGAACGCCGAGCGCACGCTGATCGCCGCCGAGTGCATCGGCGACGGCTATTGGTTCGTCAATCGGGCCGCCGCCTACGCCAACCGGCGCGTCGTCTTCGGCCGCCCGATTGGTCAGAATCAGGGCGTGCAGTTCCCGATCGCCGAGGCGTATATCGAGATCGAGGCGGCGAACCTGATGCGTTTTGAAGCGTGTCGTCTTTTCGACGCGGGCCGCCCCTGCGGCGCCCAGGCGAACATGGCCAAACACCTCGCGGCCAAAGCCTCTTGGGAGGCCGCCAACGCCTGCCTGCAGTTCCATGGCGGCTTCGGTTTCGCCTGCGAATACGATGTGGAGCGCAAGTTCCGCGAAACGCGTCTTTACCAGGTGGCGCCGATCTCGACCAACCTGATCCTTGCCTACGTCGCCGAGCACGTGCTCGGGCTGCCGCGCTCCTATTGAGCGCCTGGAGCCGCCTCGATGATCCGGGATCACGATGCACTGCGATCGCTGCTGGAGACCGTCTCGCGCTTCGTGCGCGAACGCCTGGTGCAGGCCGAGCAGACCGTCGAGGAGAGCGACGAAATCCCCGCCGACATCATTGCGGCGATGAAGACGATGGGCCTGTTCGGCCTGACGATCCCCGAGGAATACGGGGGCCTCGGTCTCACCATGGAGGAAGAGGTCCTGGTCATGTTCGAGATGGGCCAGACCTCCCCGGCCTTTCGCTCGCTCTTCGGCACGACCATCGGCATCGGCTCGCAAGGAATCCTCATGGACGGCACGGAGGAACAAAAAGCGCGCTATCTGCCGCGTCTCGCCAGCGGGGAGCTCATCGCATCCTTCGCACTTACCGAGCCGGAAGCGGGCTCGGACGCCGCATCCCTGCGCACCTCGGCGACGCTCAGCGGCGAGAGCTACGTGCTGAACGGCGCGAAGCGCTTCATCACCAATGCGCCGCTGGCCGGGATATTCACCGTCATGGCGCGCACGGATCCGGGCAGCAAGGGCGCGAGCGGCGTCTCGGCGTTCATCGTCGAGGCGAAAACGCCGGGGTTACGGCTCGGCAAGCGCGATCGCAAGATGGGCCAGCGCGGCGCATGGACGTGCGATGTGATCTTCGAGGACTGCCGCGTGCCGGCCGCGAACATCATCGGCGGGCGGCCCGGCTTCGGGTTCAAGACCGCCATGAAGGTCCTGGAGAAAGGGCGTATCCACATTGCGGCCATCTGCGTCGGCGTAGCCGAGCGAATGCTCAAAGACGCCTTGCGCTACGCGGCGCAACGTAAACAGTTCGGCCGGGCAATCGGCGAGTTCCAGTTGGTGCAGGCGATGCTTGCCGACAGCAAGGCGGAACTGTATGCCGCGCGCTGCATGACCCTGGATGCGGCGCAGCGGCGCGATCGCGGCGAGAACGTGAGTACGGAAGCGTCGTGCGCCAAGCTGTTCGCCTCGGAGATGTGCGGACGGGTGGCCGATCGGGCCGTGCAGATCCTCGGTGGGGCCGGCTACATGGCCGAGTACGGCGTCGAGCGCTTCTACCGGGACGTCAGGCTGTTCCGGATCTTTGAAGGCACAACGCAGATTCAACAGCTACTCATTGCACGAAACATGATGAAGAGCGTTTCGTGAGGAGGAAGAACGGTGACTGAGGCGGCTGATTCCAGGATGGCGGCGAACAAAGTCGTCGTCGTGACCGGTTCGGGCGGCGGCATCGGCCGGGAGATTGCGCTCCTGATGGCCCGTCATGGAGCGAAAGTGGTGGTCAACGACGTCGGCGCCTCGCTGTCCGGGGATGGCAAGGACTCGGGTCCTGCAGAACGCGTCGCGGGCGAGATTCGAGCGCTCGGCGGCGAAGCGATCGCCAACACGGACAGCGTTGCGGAGCCGGCCTCCGCCGAGCGCATCATCAGTGCGGCGCTCGACGCCTTTGGCCGCATCGATTGCGTCGTGAACAACGCCGGCGTCCTGCGCGATCGCATCTTTCACAAGATGAGCGTGGCCGACTGGGACGCCGTACTGAGGGTCCACCTTTACGGGGCCTTCTTCGTCAGCCGGGCTGCGGCGCTGCACTTCAAGGAACAGGCGTCGGGCAGCATGATCCACATGACCTCCACCTCGGCGCTCATCGGCAACTTCGGCCAGGCCAATTACTCCGCGGCGAAGCTGGGCGTCGCGGCGCTCTCCAAGTCCATCGCGCTCGATATGCAGAAATTCAACGTGCGCTCGAACGCCATCGCTCCGTTCGCTTGGAGCCGTATGACCAGCAACATTCCCGCCGGTACGCCCGAGGAGCAGGCGCGCGTCGAGCGACTGAAGCAGATGACCGCCGCCAAGATCGCGCCGCTCGCCGTATACCTCGCCAGCGATGCGGCGGCGGGCGTCAACGGTCAGATTTTCGCCGTGCGCAGCAACGAAATCTTCCTCATGAGCCAGCCGCGGCCGGTGCGCTCGGTCCACCGCGCCGAGGGCTGGACCCCGGAGAGCGTCGCGCAGCACGCGATGCCTGCGCTGCAGGGGTCGTTCTTCGATCTGGAACGATCAAGCGACGTGTTCTGCTGGGATCCGGTATGACCACGAAAGTCCGGCGACCATGACGCTCGATTATCAGCGGCTCAAGTCCTGGCCCTTCGGGACGATCGAGCAAACCTATACCGAGAAGGACACGATTCTGTACGCGCTCGGTGTGGGATTGGGCATGGATCCGCTCGATGAGCGGCAGCTGCGGTTCGTCTACGAGGAGAATCTGCAGGCCCTTCCGACCCAGGCCGTCGTGTTGGGATCCCCGGGATTCTGGGCCCGGCGTCCGGATTCCACCATCGACTGGGTGCGCCTGGTGCTCGGTCAACACAGTCTGCGCATCCACAAGCCCCTGCCGCCCCGCGGCGCGGTCGTCGCCCACAACGCCGTCACGCGCATCGTCGACAAGGGCCCTGGCAGGGGCGCGCTGGTCGTAACCGAACGGCGCCTGCTGGAGAAAAGCAGCGGCGAGCCGCTGGCGACCCTCGAGCAACTGAGCTTCTGCCGCGGCGATGGAGGCTACAGTGCGCCGAGCGCGGCGCATCCCGCAGGCCAGCCAAGCGATCCACCGCCGCGGGATCCTGCTGTCCTGCCCGACACCGCGCCCGAACTGGTCTGCGATCTGGCGACGCGGCCGGAAACCGCGCTCATCTATCGCTTGTCCGCCGATCTCAATCCGCTGCACGCCGATCCACGGGTGGCCAGCGCGGCCGGCTTCCCGCGTCCCATCCTGCACGGTCTCGCGACTTACGGCGTCGCTTGCCACGCGATCCTCAGGTGCTGCTGCGACTACCGGACCGAGCGCCTGCGGGCGTTCAGCGCGCGCTTCTCCTCGCCCGTGTTTCCGGGCGAAACGATCCGCACCGAAATCTGGCGCCGCGGCGGCCAGGCGCTGTTCCGCGCACGCGTCGTCGAACGCGATGTAGTGGTGCTCAGCGGCGGTTGCGCGGAGTTCGACTGAGACCGCCATGCCCGGGCGAAAAGGAAGCTTGCGATCCCTGCTGCACCCGCGCGCCGTCGCCGTGGTCGGCGCCTCGGATAACGCGGACAAGGTCGGCGGCCGGCCGCTGCGTCACCTGATCGCCCACGGCTTCGCCGGCAGACTCTACCCGGTCACCCAGCGCGGCGCGCCGGTGCAGGGGCTGCCCTCCTATACGAGCCTGGCCGCCCTGCCGGAGGCGCCAGACGTCGCCATCCTCTGCGTGCCGGCCGACAGGGCCGGCGCCGAAATCGAAGCCTGCGTCCGACTCGGCGTATCTCATGTACTGCTGTTTTCCTCGGGCTTCGCCGAGGTCGGCCCGGCCGGCAGCGCGCAGCAGCAGGCGCTCGCAGAGACTTGTCGCCGGACGGGCGTCCGGCTGCTCGGCCCCAATACGCTCGGAATCGCGAACTTCTCGAACGGGGCGGTGCTGTCCTTCGCGTCCGTATACCTCGACTGCCCGCACCAGGACGGCCCGGTGGCCATCGTCTCGCAAAGCGGCGGCTTCGGAGCGGCAGCCTATGCGCTGCTGCGCGCCAACGGCGTCGGCGTGCGTTATGTATGTTGCACGGGCAACCAGGCCGATCTCGACGTTGCGGACTTCGTTGCGGAACTCGCCCACGACGAGTCGCTGCGCGTGCTGCTCATCTATCTGGAAGAAGTCAAGGATGCGGCCGCCATGCGCTCGGCGCTGGAGGCCGCGCGCAACCGTGGCGTCGCGCTCATCGCCATGCTGGGCGGCTTGTCTTCTCAAGGGGCTCGCTCGGCCGCGCTGCACACCGGCTCGACAGGGTTCGACGGATTGAGCGGCGCGCAGATCGCCGCGCTGTTCCGTGAGCACGGATGCCGCCTTGCGACCGGACTGCCGGATCTTTGCGAAAGCGTGCCCCTGTATCTCGGTCCGGGCGGCGCCGCCTCGACCGGCGACATCGCGCTCATCAGCAATTCCGGCGCATCCTGCGTCATCGCCGCGGACGCCGCGGCGGCGCTCGGCCTGCCGCTCGCGACGCTCTCGCCTGCGAGTTGCGCCACGCTCGATACCGTACTTCCCGACTTCTCGCTGAATCGCAATCCTCTCGACCTCACCGCGATGCTGCTCGCCGACTCCAGCCTCCTGGGGCGGGTGATGAATGTCGTCCTGGCGGACTCTGCGGTTGCGGCCGCCGCCTTGGGCCTGGTCGCGGTCGGCGGCCCGAGCTACGACTTGCCGCGCTTCGTGCGCGAGACTGCGGACGCCGTGCAAGCGAGCGGCAAACCCTGCGTCGTGCACGCACCCGACCCTCGCGTACGCCAGGCCTTCGCACAAAAGGGTCTACCGGTCTGCGCATCGGAACGAGCGGCGCTCGAGGCCCTGCGCGACTGGCGCAGCCATCTCTCTCTCATGGCCGCGAACTCGCGCGCCGGTGCGCTCTCCCATGCGTGAATGCTCCACGGCGGATCTGGATTTCGCCGCCTGGGTGCGTCCTGGCGACAGGGTGCTCTGGGGCCAGGCGGCGGCCGAACCGGCGCCGCTCGTGGCGGCGCTGCTCGAGCAGCGGCGTCGCATCGGCGGGCGTTTCCGTATCTTCCTGGGCATTCCCGCCGCGGGCAGCAACCTCACCGCGGAGCACGCGGACTGCATCGACTTCATCGGCTATTGCGGCGCCGGCGCGAACCGGGCGCTCGCGACCGCAGGCAAGCTCGATGTGCTCCCTTGTCACTACTCGCAGTTTCCCGACCTGCTCTCGAACGGCTCGCTCGCGGTCGACGTACTGCTCCTGCAGGTGGCGCCGCCGGACGAGCAGGGTCTATATAGTCTCGGTCTTGCCCACGAGTACCTCGCGCCGCTAGTGGAGAGCGCACGAGTGGTGATCGCCGAGGTGAACCAGCAGGCGCCGTGGACCTACGGCGAGCGTTTCCTCACCGACGAGGATTTCGACCTCGTCGTGCACACCGACAGGCCGTTGCCCGAGATCGGGCGTCGGACGCCGAGCGACGTGGAGCAAGCCATCGCCGCACGCGTGAGCGAGCTCATCGAGGACGGCGCGACGCTCCAGGTCGGGCTAGGGGCGATCCCCGAAGCGATTCTCGACCGCCTGGGCGATCGCCGTGATCTCGGAGTGCACTCGGGCGCGATCGGCGACGGCGTCGCCCGCCTGGCGGCGCGCGGCGCCCTGACCAACGCTTGCAAGACGCGCGACCGCGGCGTCACTGTGACCGGCCTCGCTCTGGGCGGCCGCGCGACTCGCGAATTCATTCATCGCAACCCCGCGGTGCAGTTCCGCTCCACGCGCTACACTCATGACGCGAGCGTGCTCGCGAGCATCGACCGCTTCGTCGCTTTGAACTCGGCGGTCGAAGTGGACCTCACTGGACAAATCAACGCGGAGCAGGCGGCGGGCGGCTACGTCGGCGCGGTCGGCGGCGCCGTTGATTTCCTGCGTGGCGCGGCGCGAGCCCGCGGCGGTCTGCCGATCGTCGCCCTGCCCTCCACGGCCGGCGCGTACAGCCGCATCGTGTCGCGCCTGAGCGGGCCGGTCAGCACCTCGCGCGCCGACGCCGGGCTGATCGTCACGGAGCATGGAATCGCGGACCTGCGCGGCCAGCCGTTGTCGGAGCGCATACGGCGCATGATCGCCATCGCCGATCCGCGCTTCAGGGAAACACTCGAGCGCGCCAGCAAAGAGGTGAACCCATGAGACGAGCAGCCATCGTCAGTCCGGTGCGCACGGCCGTCGGCGCCTTCGGCGGAAGCCTCCGCTCGACGCCTGTCGAGGAGCTGGCGGCGACCGTGATTCGCGCCATTCTCGCCCGCACCGGTCTCGACCCGGCCCGCATCGACGATGTCGTAATGGCGCAATCCTATGCGAACGGCGAAACGCCCTGCGTCGGCCGCTGGGCGGCGCTGCAGGCCGGCCTTCCTATCGAAGTGCCGGGCATGCAGCTCGATCGGCGCTGCGGCGGAGGGCTTCAGGCGGTCATCACCGCGGCGATGATGGTGCAGACCGGCGCGGCCGACGTGGTGCTGACCGGCGGCGTCGAAAGCATGAGCAACGTCGAGTACTACACCACAGACATGCGTTGGGGCGCCCGCGCCGGCTCGGTGAAGCTGCATGACCGGCTCGAGCGCGGGCGCGAGCGCTCGCAACCCGTGGAACGCTTCGGCCGCATCTCGGGCATGATCGAAACTGCGGAAAACCTGGCGCGCGCGCACCGCATCAGCCGCGAGGAGTCGGACGCCTACGCAGTGCGCAGCCACCATCGAGCGCGCGACGCCTGGGCCGAGGGACGATTCGACGCCGAAGTCGTGCCGGTGTTCGTGCCGCAGAAAAAGGGCGCGCCGCTTTCGTTCGCGCGCGACGAAGGCATACGCCCCGATGCGAGCCACGAATCCCTGGCCGCGCTGCGCCCCATCATCAAGGACGGCGTCGTCACCGCGGGCAACTCGAGCCAGCAGAACGACGCCGCGGCGGCCTGCCTGGTCGTGGCCGAGGAAAAACTCTCGAGCCTGGGGTTGGAGCCGATGGGATTCCTTGTCGACTGGGCGGCGGCGGGTTGTGAGCCGGCGACCATGGGCTACGGCCCCGTGCCCGCGGTGCAGAAGCTGTTGCGCAGGACCGGACTGTCGTTGGATCACATGGATCTCGTCGAGCTCAACGAAGCGTTCGCTTGCCAGGTTCTCGCCGTACTCAAGGGCTGGGGCTGGAACGATCCGGACCGGCTCAACGTCAACGGCTCGGGGATATCTCTCGGCCATCCCATCGGCGCCACCGGCGTGCGCATCCTCACCACCCTGCTGCACGAACTCGCACGTCGTGGCGGACGCTACGGACTCGAAACCATGTGCATAGGCGGCGGCCAGGGCCTTGCCGCGATTTTCGAGCGCAGCTGACCAGCAGCAAACCAGACTCACCGATAAACAGCCCGGATAACGAAGAAGAGAAGTCATGACCTGCAACATTCTGATCGAGCGAGACGTGATGGTGGAAATGCGCGACGGCGTGCGGCTAGCCACCGACATCTACCGCCCCGATGACGGCGAACGCCATCCGGTGCTCGTGAATGGACATGTCTACAACAACGATCACTTCCTGGTCGTGCACGAGCTCATCTTCAGTCCCCTGATCGCGGCGCAACGCGGCTACGCGGTGGTGGTGCAGGAGGTTCGCGGGCGGGCGGGCTCCGAAGGCGCCTGGCGTCCCTACACCCAAATCCGCGAGGATGCGTATGACACCGTCGAGTGGGCCGCCGCGCAGCCCTGGTCCAATGGAAACGTAGGGCTCTATGGGGCGTGCGCGCTCGGCACGATGGCCGTGCAGGGCGCCGTCGCAGCCCCCCCGCACCTGAAGGCCGTCTTCGCATACGAAACCGCCACCGACTATCTTTCCGGCTGGACCTACTCGAACGGCGCGCTGGAGCTCGGCTTCCAGATGTCCTGGATCTGGACGGCGCTCGCCACCGACACCATTCCCCGCTTGGGGTTGCCGCCCGCCGTCGAGCAAGAGATGCTGAGCAAGCTCGCGGAAGCCTCGCGCGACATGAACGGCTCGGCGAGCTTCCTGCCGCTCATCGACTTTCCACCCTTCCAGAACGGAGCGGCGCCCTATTGGCGAGAGTGGCTATCGCATCCGAGCTACGACGAATTCTGGCAGGAGGCGGACGCCGTGGCGCGCGCCGAAAACGTGAAAGTACCCGTGCTGCACATGACCTCGTGGTACGACACCTGCCTGCGCGGACATCTCGATTTCGCGAAGGCGCTCGCGGAGCGCAGCGATCCGCTCGTGCGCGACAAGCACCGGCTGATCCTCGGACCGTGGGACCACAGCGCCTACTACAACAAGCGGCCGACCTGCGCAGGCCAACGCGACTTCGGTCCCGATGTATTCACCGGCCCGGAATTGCTCGGCAGCCTGGCGCTCGGCTGGTTCGATCACTGGCTGCGCGGCGAGCCGCTGAAGGCGCTGCCCGAGAACGGCGTGCGCTACTACCAGATGGGCGAGAACGTCTGGAAAGAGGCCAAGTCCTGGCCGCCCGCGCACACGCCCGTGCGCTACTACCTGCACAGCGCCGGGCGAGCGAACAGCCGCATGGGCGATGGCGTGCTGGACACGCAGGCGCCGGACGCCGAGCCCCGCGACAGCTTCGTCTACGATCCGCTCGACCCGGTCCCGACCTGCGGCGGTCGCAGCATGATCGACGTGCCGACCGGCGTCGAGGATCAAGCCGAAGTGGAAAAGCGCCAGGACATCCTGGTCTACACCACGGCGCGGCTCGCCGAACCCCTGGCCATCGCCGGTCCGATCACCGTCACGCTCTATGCGAGCAGCAGTGCGGTGGACACGGACTTCACGGCCAAGCTCGTCGACGTCGAGCCGAGCGGCTACTGCGCCAACATCGCCGAGGGCATAGTGCGGGCGCGCTATCGCAACAGCCGCGAGCGCGCGGAATTTCTCGAACCGGGCAAGATTACCGAGTTCACGATCGATCTGTGGGACGTCGCGCATACCTTCCAACCCAACCATTGCATCCGGCTGGAAATCTCGAGCAGCAACTTTCCCCGCTTCGACCGCAACCTCAACTCGAAGGTGACGCCTGCGCTGGGCTGCGCCGCAGACGCGCAGAAGGCGGTGCAGCAGATCTTCCACGACGCACAGCGCCCCTCGTGCCTGACGTTGCCGGTAGTGAAGGCGTAGCTCTGACGAACGCGGCGCCTGACCGACGTAGTCCGGTCGGACGATGTGTCGGCGAGAGGCGCCTTCTTAGCCTGCCCTAGGCTGCCGCCACACCACTATTTGGATCGACTGGACATGCCAGATCTGAACGACTACAGCGGTGAATTCAGGCCCGATTTCCAGTTCTCGGATCTGTCCAAGGAAGCGCTCGTGAAGCTCATCGAGAGCTACCAGAGAATCTTCCAGGGCTTGTGCGTGGTAGCCGTGCAGGTTGCACAAGAGCAACTCGGCAAGGACGCCGGGCAACAGCAGTTCAACGAGATCTATCGGCGGGTCATGACGCGCTTCGCCATACCGCTCATTCGCAAGACTCTCGACATACGCGATGATGACGTCATCTCCATGTTCAAGTACTTCCAGGTCGCCCCCGATGGCTGCCGCGGCGGCGGGATGTACGACTTCGACTTTGCGGTGACCAACAGAAACGACGTCGGTTACACAGCCAAGTACTGCCAGAACGCGAGTTTCTATGAGAAGCACGGCGACCTGGACGGCATGAAAAGGCTCTGCGCGGCAGGGCCGGGCAGCTTCGAGCACAGCGCTTATGAAGCGATCTGCGCGGCGTTCAACCCGAAGATGAAGATGGAGTGGCCGCTGCTTCCTCCACGCACCAGCATGAATGCGCCCTTCTGCCGCTGGAGATTCTGGATTCAGGAGTGAGCCGGCGCTAAGACAACGGCTTGCGTAGCCGCGCTTCTCATCGGACAGCGCTGGTTCAGCGCTTGCCTTCTCGTTTCTGCGCAGGTTCGCGATAAAGATCGCGAACACCCTGTTGTCTATTTTTTGCTGACTTGCGGCGACTCAAGCGCACGGTGCGCCGCGACAAGTTTCTGCTGATCCAAGCTTGTTCGGGATCTCGACAGAGCAGTGATACGCGTCAGCTGCACATCGACTTCCGTGGAGCTGCTGCGCCTGCTGAACACAGCGGGCCGCAACCTTCGAAATCCGGCGTCGCTGCGTTAGCGATGCGGCAGCGCGTCGTTCTGGTCCGGTCCCGATCGGCGGCCCCATCGATGCGGCTGGGTCACCGCTGAGAAACGGGATAGCTGGATCAGCCACTGCCCAGCCCAGCCACACGATGCGGCTAGTCCAGTCAGACGATGCGTCGACGAAACATACTTTCCTAGTGTCGTACAGGGTCCAGGATCTTGTTTCTCATGCAACAGACGCCTTGAGGACTCTGCAACGGCGGCGCCCGGCGCGTACTTGTTGTTTGCACACAAAAAAAATTGATGATCAAGCGCACTGACACAGTTGACATCATAACCTAGGGGGAGAAGCCATGAAGACTGCTGACGTCACTCACATTCTATTCGGCAGCTGCTTGGCCTGTAGCCTGATATTGCAACCCACCCTCGCGCAGGGCGCAGCGGCCCAGCCGAGCGCCAACATAATCGCCGGCCAACTCGAGGAAGTCGTGGTGACCGCGCAGAAGCGCAAGGAAAGTCTGCAGGAGACGCCGCTCGCCGTCAGCGCCATCACTTCCGAGTTGCTCGAACAGCGCGGCACAGTGGACGTCAGCCAGCTGACGTCCTTTGCGCCCAATCTCACGACGACGACCACGCCAGGTTCGACGTCCAGCTCGACCATCGCCATCAGGGCCATCGGCAACGGCGACCCGATCCTCACCTCAGACTCGCCGGTCGCTTTGTATGTCGACGGCGTGGTAATCGGTCGCCAGGCCGGCGCGGCTTTCGACTTGATCGACCTCGAGCGCATCGAAGTCCTGCGAGGCCCCCAAGGCACGCTCTATGGACGCAACACCATCGGCGGGGCGGTGAACCTCATCACCGCAAAGCCCGCGGACAATTTCGGGATCAAGCAAAAATTCAGCTTCGGAAACTGGAGCCAATGGCAGACGCGCACCAGCCTGGACACCGGCCAGTGGGGCGAGAGCGGCCTGCGCGCCAAGCTCACCTACGTGCACCGCGAGCAGGACGGGTTCGTTGACAACCTCAACGCTCCTGGCGACCTCGATCCCGGCGCCTTCGAGCTCGACGCCGGCCGCATCGCGCTCTCCTTCGACCGCGGCGGCGCGTTCCGCGCCGACTACGCCTTCGACCACAACAAGCGCGAGGGAATACCGATGGCCTGGCAGGCGACGGTCGCGAATCCGGCTGTGCGACGCGTGTGGGACGCCTCACCAGGACTGGGAGGCCGCGCGCCGCAGGTCTCGGCCTCGCGACTCGATCGCCTTTATCTGGATGTCGACGAGCCGAATACCGACGAGGTCGACGGCCACAGCCTGACGCTCGAATTCGACCTCAGCGCCAATACGATGCTGCGCTCGCTCACCGGCTATCGCGAATGGAGCCAGATCACCCGCAACACCTCGATGGACGGCCAGAACGGCATCCGCGCCCTGACGCTCAGCCCGCGGGCGGTCTCGAGAGATCCGGCCGTCTTCGCGTTGATTCCCACCGGCGAGCAGGAGATCTCTCTCTTCGGTATCAGCGTCTCGCCGCGCAGCCAGCATCAGGTAAGCCAGGAGCTCAATCTCATCGCCGAGGTCAACGAGCGGCTGACCTACATCGCAGGACTGTTCTACTTCAAGGAAAAGAGCCGCGAGTACAGTGACCAGTTCGTAGCTCTCGCTCTGCCCGAGCAGCTGTTCCCCCTCCTTCCCTTGTATGGACTTCCGTCCTCGTATGAAGCCGCCGTGATACCGCTTCCTCCGAGTTCAATCTCATACACCCACGAGTCGGAGTCGAGAGCGGCCTTCGCGCAAGCCACCTACGACCTCACCGACCGGCTGAGTTTCACCGGCGGCGTGCGCTACACCGAAGATGAGAAAACGTTGAACCAGGTCGCGCCGTTCCTGCGCAACCCCAGGAAGGACTTCAGCCGCTTCAATTGGTCGGCGACGCTCGACTACAAGGTGAATGACGACGTCATGACCTACGCGCGCGCCGCCACGGGCTACAAGGCCGGAGGGATGAACGCGCGGTCGGTCAACGACGGCTACAAACCCGAGGACCTGATTTCGTTCGAGCTCGGAGCGAAGTCCGAGCTTCTTGACCGGCGCCTGCGCCTGAACGGCGCCATCTTCTTCGTCGATCACGAGGACATGCAGTTGCAGCAGTTCGTGGCCGGCAGCGGCGGCGCGCTCAGCAACACCGTGAACGCGGGCAAGGCCGAGTACAAGGGCGTCGAGCTGGAGTTCGACGCGCTGCTCGCCGACGGCCTGACGTTCTCGGGCGCCTTGGGTTATATCGATCGCGAGTTCAAGGAGTTCTGGATCGTCGACCCGGTGACCAGCGAAGAAAGGAACGTGGCCGACAGCGCTCACTTCACCTACTCGGCGAGGGAGACCGCGAGCGCCGCTCTCCAATACAACTTTCCGCGCCACAACATAGGTCAGCTCTCCGGCCGCCTGGAATACAACTACCGTGGCAAGGTGTATTTCCAGCCCACACTGTTCGGCACGCCGCTCAACGAGTCGATTCCGGGCGATAGCCGCAGTCTTCTCGATGCGCGTCTCACGCTGTCCGAGGTGCGCCTCGGCGGCTTGACGGCCTCGTTGGCCCTCTGGGGCAAGAATCTCACCGACGAGGAATACCGGATTCACGGCATCGATTTCGGCGCCCTCGGGTATGCCGGAAATGTCTACGGCGAGCCACGCAGCTACGGCCTGGATATCAGCATCAGCTTCCAACGCTCGGGCGATTGAACCTTCAGCGGCAGGGACAATGATGCTCGCTGTTCGTATCGCTTGCAGATTCCTCGCAAGCGCTTGCTGTGCGGCGGTCACGACCGGCGCCATGGCGCAATCGCCTGGCGCCGCGCCCGCTCCGGAAGGCCTGGAAACCATCACCGAGGTCATCGTCACGGCTCAACGCCGGGCCGAGCGCCTTCAGGACGTGCCGATCGCGATCACCGTTCAATCCGGGGAGCAGCTGGAGAAGGCGGGGGTCACGAACCTGCGCGATGTCACGGCGGTCGTCCCTGGACTCAGTCTCACTGGAACGGGACCAAACCTGCAGCCGGTCATGCGCGGCGTAGGGTCACAGCAAACCGATCCGGGCAACGATCCCAACGTAGCGCTCTATCTGGACGGCGTCTACCAAGCCAACCAGATCGCCAACAGCTTCGACCTCCCCGACGTACAGCAGATCGAGGTGCTGAAGGGCCCGCAGGGTACGCTGTTCGGACGCAACGCCACCGGCGGAGCGATCCGCATCTTCACGCTCGAGCCGAGCTTCACGCCGACAGGCCGCTTGAGCCTGGACTACGGGCGATTCGATAACGTGATCGCCAAGGGCTACGTGAGCGGGCCGCTGGTGGATGACGCGGTGGCGGGCAGTCTTTCGGTGTATCGCGAGGACAGCGACGGCTATCACCGCGACGTCGCCACGGGCCAGGACGACGTCGGCGGCGTCGAAAGCGCCATCGTGCGCGGCAAGCTGCTCGTCCGGCCCAGCGACAGCGTCAAGCTGCTGCTCAGCCTCGGCTACCTGGACCGCCGCGACGAGGACACCTCGAACTACTCGGTCATCGACGGCAACGCCATGGCTCGGATCTTTCCCGGGGCCGTGTTCGGCGAGCGACCCGACGAGTTTACGACGAACCGCGAAGTCTTTCTCGACAGCACCGTGCGTCTCGCCAGCCTGAAGGCGGACTTCGAGCTCGCGGCGGGGACGCTGTCCTCGATGACTGCGTACAACAAGGTCGACGTGCTCTACTCGCTGGACGCTGACGCCTCGAGTTTCGACGCGCTGTTCTACAACCTCAACGAGCTTCAGGAAGATTACTCGCAGGAATTCATCTTCTCGAGCCGCTCCGACGGGCGCCTGCGCGGCGTGGGTGGGCTCTTCTACTATCACAGCGACGGTCGTTACGACCCGCTGGACGTGCTCGGAGCGTTCGCCGGGCCCACGCCGATGTTCGTCTGGTCGAGACAGCTGACCGAGGCCTACGCGATCTTCGGCGAGATGAGCTTCGATCTGACCGACCGGCTCACCCTCGTCGGCGGCGCACGCTACAGCGACGAGAAGCGCACCGCCTACGGGACCATCCAGTTCGGCCAGGGTCCTGAACCCGCCATGCCCAGGCTTGGCTCAAGAAGCTGGGACAGCTTCACGCCGCGAGTCTCGTTGCGTTATCGCTTCCTCGAGGACGACACCCTTTATCTCACCTATTCCGAAGGCTTCAAGAGCGGCGGCTACAACATCGCCGCAGCCAACCCGGATCCTTTCGACCCGGAGGAGTTACAGTCGATCGAGGTGGGCGTGAAGACCTCGCCGAGCCGGCGCCTGAGCGCCAATGTCGCGGCCTTCTACTACGACTACTCCGACCAGCAGGTCATGACCGTGACTGACAACTTCAACATCACGGCGAACGCCGCCTCTTCGGAGATCTACGGACTCGACGCCGACCTGACCGTGCGGATCACGAATGACTTCACGCTGACGGCCGGCCTGTCGCTGCTGCAGGCGGAGTTCGATCGCTACCCCAACGCCGTGGTTCTCGCACCCATCGGCGGTGCGGCCTGCCGTTGCGGCAACGAGAACGTGGTCATCGACGCCAGCGGCTTCAAGGCGCCGAAATCGCCGGAATGGACGCTGGGACTGACCGTCGACTATGCGCACGAGTTCGACTTCGGCGCCGTGGAGCTCTCGGCCGTGGCGTTCCACTCGGACGAATTCTACTGGGACGCCAATGAACGCGTGCGCGAACCACCCTACACGACCGTGTCGGCCCGGGCTGCTTGGCGGCCGCGCGACTCGCGATTCAAGGTGAGCCTGTGGGGCAAGAACCTGACCGACGAAAGGTATTCGAAGACGACGTTCATGGTCGAGCTGTACGACGGCGCATCCTACGCCCGCCCCAGAACTTATGGCGTGGGCGTAGAGTACGCGTTCTGAACGCCGTCAGCTCCGATGGACGCGACGCTGTTCAGCAGCAGCCTCACGAGGGTGATCTGGCGCGTCACACCGGTCTTGGAGAAGATCGCGCGCAGGTGAGCGCGCGCGGTGTTCTTGCTGATTCCCAGCGCCTCAGCCACCTCGTCGAGAGTGAGCCCATCGGTCAGCATAAGGGCCAGCTTCGCTTCGGCGGGTGTGAAGTGAAAGAGCCGCTGCACGAGCTCGATCGGGGGCTGAGCCCGGTGCTCTGGGTCGCGGATAAAAACGACGGCGCTGGGTCGATTCGGCCCTTCGGAGCACTCGCTCAAGGGTATCGGCCGAATCAGCAGATTCAGTTTCGCCCGCCCCGAGGGACGGGTGACCGAGAGCGCCTCGGCCATGGTCGGCTGTCCGGGGGGCATCGAGAGAGTCTGGCGGATGAGGCGCTGCAGTTCGCGGTCCTCGGTGCGGTACTCGGTGGACAGCACGCCTGCGCTTACGAACAAGCCGTCCTTTTCCGCCAGAATCGCCTGGGCGACGCTGTTGGAGCGCAGGATCGCGCCTGCGCCATCGAGGATGACCGAACCAACGAGCATGCTGCTCATGACGTTGGCGTAGAGCTGCATCTCCGTTTTCATCTGCCCCAGGCGGCCGTGGAAGTTGAGCGCCCGCTTGAAGTGCGGGACGAGCGCCTCCACGAGCGCCTTGTCGGTGGCCGAAAACTCCACGCTGTCCGCCGGACGCGTGAAGCGCAGGCGGAACTCCCGGCCATCATCCCCATGGATGTCGACCCCGAGAATGTAGCGCACGTGGCGCGACTCGATGTACTGCTTGAAGAAAGCGCTCTGGACCAGTTTCTCCGAACCGACGATCTCATCGATCGTTACGGCCCGATCGGGCGGCAATCCGACGAAGGGATCGAGCGAAAAGATCGAAAACTGCGTGTATACGGAGGTAGAGAGCTTGGGCCCGCCGCCCCGATCCTGGATGACAACCGCCATCGTATTGGCGCGGGCCGGACGCAGGACCAGAACACTGCCGTTGGCCTGAAGCCAGTTGCGCAGCTCCAGCATGGCGCTGCTGCAAGGCGTGGTCTCGAGCGGGCCCTGGTAGATCAACTCCAACAACTCGCAGAAGCGTTCGAGGGGCATCCCGAACGCCTCGAGCAGGCACGCCAAACTCCCGCCTGCGACGCCGCCGGCGCGCTCATCAACGTGCTCCAAATCGCCTACCCTCGCCATTCTTGTCACGTTCTATAGCACAGAGAAATCAGGACATCGAGCATGAAGGCCTCACGCGTGCATGACATCGATGAGTACCGGTCGCCTCTGGCGCGGAGCTGGTCGCAGACGCCCGGCGTGCGAATTCCGCTCATGCCGGCGCCTCTGTCCATGCAACCCTCCGAATATGTACGCCGCTCCTGGGAAGGCCGCCCGTATGGTCAGACCGCTGCACTCGAGGCAGCAAGCGTGCACGACGGGCGGACCTGGGCGATACGCGTCGGCTGGGAAGGCGGCGCGGCGGAATCTGCCTCTTTTCCCGACGCCCTGGCCGTCGCTCTGCCGGTGCGTCATAGCGCGCCGCTCATCCTGATGGGCAGCGCGGAGGCGCCGATTCACATCCTGCGCTGGCAGGTCGACAAGCAGGGTGTGCGCTCTCTGCTGGCGACGGGGGTCGGCCGCTCCGCACCCGGACCGACGGTCAATTCCACAGCACAAACAGAGGCCGATCAGCATCGCTGTCAGGTGGTCGTCACGCGTGCGCTGGGCGCGGGCGGCGACGTTGCGCCGCTCGAGGCCGGCAGGACGACCAGCATCGGCTTCGCACTGTGGCGCGGCGCCAATAACGAGCGCGCTGGCGTCAAGGCCTTCTCGATCGACTGGACGGTGCTGGCGTTGGAGGCCTGAGCGCCTCTCGGATAGGTCTGCCGCGTTCAGAACACACGTTAATGTAGCTTCTCGACCTCGACCCGCGTTGCGCGATCCGTGGGACCCGGCCCGAATTCCGCCGGACGCGGCTGGATGTGGAAATACCCGCCCGCCAGACTGATCGGGTTCATGGGACTCGGCATTACGGTGTTGGCGGCTTTTCGGTCCTTCGCCATGAAGGGCTCCCAGGCATGGTAGACAATGACCTGCCCCGGCCGCACCGCCGAGCTCACCTTCGCCATCAGCTCGGATGAACCGACATCGTTGAACAAGCGCACGCGGTCGCCATCCTGAATGTTGCGGGCGGCGGCGTCGGCCGCGCCGATGAAAATGACTGGCTGTCCACGATTCAACTGTTGCATGTACTTCTGATCGCGCCAACTCGCGTGGATCGACCAGCGCGTATGGCCGCTGGTGAGCTGCAGCGGATAGTCCCCGCCGATGCGCGGCTGATCCTTGTGCACCGGCAGCATCTCGCCGAGTTCCTCGTAGAAGGGATGATCGATGCAGAACTGCATGCGCCGGGTCAGCGTCGGCCAGGGTATTTTCTTTTCCGTGTGCCAGAGGCCGGCGGTGATGGTTTCGTTCTCCCGGATGTCCGTGGCGTTGCCGATGTTCGCATAGGCCTCGCCCACTGCCGTGAATCGCTGGCAGCCTTTCTCTTTGAGCTTCTTCCAATCCACGCCCCCCACATTGGTGGAAAGCTCCAGCACCAGTTCGAGGAAATCGGAGGGGTTCTTTTCCGTGTAGCGCCCGTCGAAAGTGAATTGGTCATAGACGTCGAAGGAGCGCGCAACGCCTTGGCGGTCCTTGAATTCACGTATGCCGCGCTCGGCGGCGCGCTGCTGGATGGCCTTCAGCAGCAGGCAATAGAATTCCCAGTCGGCCTTGGCCTCGCCGAGTGGTTCGACCGCGCGGGTGATGACCTGTGAAAAGGGTGCAAGCGGCGTAACCCAGGTGATGTCGTCCTTCTCGTACCACGCGGCCGCCGGCAGCACATAGTCGCTGTAAAGCGCGGTGCTGCTCATGCGCCAGTCGATCGTCACCAGGAGATCGAGCATGGGCAGCAACTTCTCGGCGACCTTGTCGTAGGCGCGCCATCGACGCAGCACGTTGCCGCCGGCTTCGATGAAGATGCGCGGCCGGACGACTCCTTTGAAGTGCCAGCCTTTCTCGACGGCCTCATCCATGTAATCGGCGAAGGGACGCTTCAAGTGGGGATCCCATTTCTCCGTGCGCCCGTAGACATCCTGCATGCCGACCTGGTGATACAGCCAGCCCATGCTGGAGGCCATACCGCCCTGCCCATAGCCCTTGCGTGCGAGGTCGTGCAGGTTCATCTCGGCCGTATAGCCCTTGGCCAGATTCTCCTGGACCAGCGGCGCCATCTTGAGCCCTACGGCCGCGAGGATGCGCTTCGGATCGTCCTTGCCCGCCGCCGCCGCCAGCCCATCGACGGCGTCGACCGAGAGATAGGCGAAGCCCATGTAGCCCGCACCCTTCTTGCCCATTTGTCCGGCGAGCGCGAAACAGAGCAGCTGCGCACGCTCCATCTCGATAGCGTGGTAGAACTTCGAGAAACTTGACTGGCAGACACAGGTGGCGGCGCGCGCTCCGGCCAGTCGCCGCGCAAGCTCGCGAATCGTGTCGGGATCGACGCCGCAGATCTTCACCGCCTGTTCCGGCGCGTACTGCCGCAGATGCGTGCGCAGCCGGGCGAACACCGGCGTGACGGTGATCCGACCATCGCTGCTCTCGAGCTCGAATTCCCCTTCGAGCGCCGGATCGAGGGCGCCGAGGGCGAGCGTGTCCTGAGGAGCGAGCACGATGCTCCCGCTGGCGCGGTCATAAACGTAGAAGCGATCTTCCTGACCGCCCGCTTGCATCTCGGATTGGCGCAGGAAGCGGCCGCTGTCGCTATGCACGAGCAAAGGCAGGTCCGTTTGCTCCCGCACGAAGCGATCGTTATAGACGCCCTCCTCGATCATGACGTGGGCCATCGAGAGAGCCAGCGCTGCATCGCTCGCCACCTTCACCGGCACCCACTGATCGGCATGGATCGCCGAAGCCGAGTAGTCCGGCGAGATGGTAATGACGCGCGCCCCGTTGTAGCGGGCTTCGGTGATGAAATGCGCGTTCGGAATCTGGGTGTAGATCGGATTGCCGCCCCAGATGAAGATCAGATCCGAGTGGAAGAGATCGTCCATGGAACTGCAGAAGGTCATCTTACCGAGCGTCACCGCCACGCCCGGCCGGTGATCGCCGGCTTCGGGGTTCCAGTCGAGCACTGGCGTATCGAGCACGAGCGTCGTGCGCGCCTGAGCCATGCCGGCCCCTCCGCCGGTCACGGCGCCTTCGTCCCACATAATGGCGCCTGGGCCGTCGCTGATCATGACGTCGATCATCTTGTCGGCGATGTCGGTGAGCGCCTCGTCCCAGCTCACCCGCCGCCACTTGCCCGCGCCGCGCTCGCCGACGCGTTTCAGTGGATAGCGCAGACGCGCGCCGTCGTACATGCGCTCCGAGTAACATGCGCCCTTGTTGCAACCACGCGGGTTGTAGTCGGGGATCCTCGGATCCACCTGCTCATAGGCGCCGGCCTGCTCCTCGCGCCAGACGACGCCGTCCTTGACGAAGACGTTCCAGTTGCAGCCGCGCTGATACCAACAATTGACGAAGTGGCTTCCTTTGGAAACGCTGTCCCAGGTCCACTTCGCGCGCCAGATGTCCTCGAAGCTCTCGTAGCGGACGGCCGCGGCGCCGGGCGTCACGGCGCCCGTCTGAGCGCCGGACTTCCAGCTCAGATGAACCAGCGACAGGCCGAGCGCGCCGCCCATGCCCTTGATGAAACTGCGCCTGCCCATCGTCATGGTTGCGCCCCTCGCTTGAATCTTGGCTGCTCAAACCTTGGCTGGATCGACCGGGAAATCGGGGAAGATGTGGTCAGGCCATTTGTAGACGATCAGAGCGTCCATCAATTCGGTTGGCGCGCCTCTGGACTTCTTTTCCTTCTCGGCTTCCAGGACGGCGAGCGCCTGT
>JAVEVD010000048.1:0-27741 GCA_034005205.1 Steroidobacteraceae bacterium
CTCGCCGAGGGCGCCGCCTTCGCCGGCCGTCCGATCAGCTGGCGGCCCGGGCCATGGGCCGCCCACTTCACCGCAGCGGGTCATCGCGGCTTCATCGGGGTTGCGTGAGTGTGAAATCGTGAAGGAGGGAAAGAGGCGCCACCCGCCTGTGCCGTCATGAGCCATTGCTCTCGACACGGAGCAATAAGTGGGATGCAGCCACGACAGCTAAGGCTTTCCGTTCGAGACGGACTTGCACACCGCTGGCGCGAGACCGGACCCCTGGGGTATTTACGTTAGGGTCGAGAGGTAACCCGACACATGTCGAACACCGCAGGCGGCGCCATATCGAACCAATATACAACCAACCAATCAACGAACGGTCGACGCCCAAAGTTCGAGCGTGGCGGCGTCGAGGTCGCTGTTCCTAGCCCCGCGCGATCACAGATCGATCTGTCGCCCGCGGCTGAGCGCGTCTTCGACGCGCTCGCGCAGCTGCCGGACCTTCTGGCCGACGCCCGTGCTCTCGAACTCGCCGCGTCCACGCAGCTTGAGCAGCTCATGCGAGATATTGAGCGCGGCGATCACTGCAATGCGGTCGAGACCGACGATGGACCCGTGATCGCGGATCTCGCGCATGCGCGCATTCAGATACTCGGCCGAATCGAGCAGCTCGGAACGCTCTTCCGGCAGGCATGCGACCTGATATTCCTTCTCCAGGATGCGTACGCTCACTCGCGCCATGCGCTCGGTCATGCGCTGTGCTCCATGGCCTTGAGCCGCCCGATCATCGCCTCGACCCGGGCGCGGACCTGCTCGTTCTTCTGCAGAAGCGTGGCGCGTTCGCTCATCATCGCATCCTGGCGCTGACGCAGCGCGCGGTTCTCTTCCTGCAGTCGCCCGAGCATCGCGACCAGGTCGTCAATGCGCTGCTCGAGCTGCTTCAACTCCTGTGCAAGTGATGCGGGGCGTGGTTCGCTCATGAGCCCGATTATGCGGGCGGCTCCGGGGTGGGTCAAAGGGTGCGCGGGTCGACCCGGCGAGATCCGCGCGCGTGTGCGCAGCCGCGCCCAGCCCGCGCCCTGGTGCTAACATAAGCGCCGATGCTGCAGGTCACCTTCCCCGAGATCGCCCGAACGCTCGAGACGCTGAGCGCCGCGACGCCTGCGGCCGAGACGCATGGCTGTCTGTGCGGCGCGCTTTGCATGAGCGCCGCCTACTCCATCGAACGTTGGTTCGAGGAGATCATTCCCGAGCCGCAAGACATCGAAGAAGGCGAGCGCCGCCCGCTGGGTCTGTTGTTTACGGACACGGTGGATGCGTTGCGCGGCGAGCAGATGGACTTCCAGCCGCTCCTGCCCGACGATCAGGAGGCGCTCGAGCAACGCGCCATCGCGTTGGCGCAGTGGTGTCAGGGGTTCCTCTATGGTTTCGGCTCCTGCCAGCCCGCGCGCGCCGAGCCGCTGCCGCCCGACGTGCAGGAGATTCTGCGCGATTTCACGCACATCGGTCAGGCGATCGTCGACGTCGGCGAGAGCGGCGAAGAGGAAGAGCAGGCCTATGCGGAAGTGGTCGAATACGTGCGCGCCGGCGTCCAGCTGATTCACGATGAGCTCGCCGAAGCGCGCGAGCGCGATTGGGTCGCCTCGGCCGCGGGCGCTAAGGGCTCTACCAGCGATACGGACGATGCCGGAGAGGGGCCGACGCCCGGCTTTCCGCGCGGCTCCGCCTAAAGCGACTGCATGCGCAAAAATGAATTCGCCCGGCGTCGCCGGCAGCTGATGAAAATGATGGGCAAAGGCGGCATCGCCATCCTGCCCGCCGCGCCGGAACGACGCCGCAACGGCGACGTGCTGTACCAGTACCGTCCCGACAGCGACTTCTATTATCTCACCGGATTTCACGAGCCACAGGCGGTCGCGGTGCTGGTCCCGGGCCGTGCGCCGGCCGAGTACGTGCTGTTCGTTCGCGAGCGCGATGCGGCGCGCGAGACCTGGGACGGCCGGCGCGCAGGCCCGGAGGGCGTCACCCGCGACTACGGTGCGGACGACGCCTTCCCGATCGCCGACATCGACGACATTCTGCCGGGGCTGATGGAGAACTGCTCGCGCGTCTACTACACCATGGGGTTGCATCAGGAGTTCGATCAGCGGGTTATCGGCTGGGTGAGCGGGCTGAAGGCGCAGGCGCGCACCGGCGTGCGTCCGCCGCAGGAATTCGTGGCGCTCGACCACCTGCTGCACGATATGCGGCTGTTCAAGTCGCGATTCGAGCTGCAGGCGATGCGCCGTTCGGCCGCGATCGCAGTGGCCGCACACGAGCGTGCGATGCGCTTCACGCAGCCCGGCCGCATGGAGTACGAGGTGATGGCGGAGCTGCTGCACGAGTTCCGCCGCAGCAACGCGGATATCTCGTATCACCCGATCGTCGGGGGCGGCGCCAACGCCTGCATCCTGCACTATCACGAGAACGACAGCGTGCTCAAAGACGGCGATCTGCTGCTCATCGACGCGGGATGTGAGTACGATCTGTACGCCTCGGACGTGACGCGCACCTTTCCGGTCTCAGGGCGGTTCACGCCGGAGCAGCGCGCCGTGTATGAAGTGGTGCTCGAAGCGCAGTACGCCGCGATAGAGAAGATCCGTCCCGGCAATCATTGGAATGAGCCGCACGAAGCGGCTGTGCGGGTGATCACTCAGGGCTTGGTGAAGCTGGGACTGCTCAAGGGCAGGCCGGCCACGCTGATCCGTGAGGAGGCGTACCGCAAGTTCTTCATGCACCGCACCGGACATTGGCTTGGCATGGATGTGCATGACGTCGGCGACTACAAGATCGGCGGAGAGTGGCGGGTCTTCGAGCCGGGCATGGTCATGACCGTGGAGCCTGGTATCTACATCCCGGCCGGCATGCGGGGCGCCCCCAAGCGCTGGTGGAACATCGGCGTGCGCATCGAGGATGACGTCGTGGTGACCTCCGACGGCTGCGAGGTGCTCACCGCGGCGCTGGCGAAACGCCCCGATGAGATCGAGAAGCTGATCGGCGCGAGCGAGGCGAGGGCGGCGTGAGCACGTTGCGCTGCGACGTCGCAATCGCCGGCGGCGGTCTGGTAGGCGCCAGCCTGGCGCTTGCGCTGGCGCAACTCGATCTCGACGTCGTCCTCATCGAAGCGCGACCGTTCGATGTCGTTGATCACCCCAGCTTCGACGACCGCACGACCGCGCTGTCGAACGGCAGCCGGCGCATCTTCGAGGGGCTCGATGTGTGGCCGCTCATCGAGCGGGAAGCCACCGCCATCCGTCGCATCCATGTCTCAGAGCGTGGTCGGTTTGCGTTCGCGCGCATCGATGCGGCGGAGCAGGGGCTGACCGCCCTGGGTTATGTCGTAGTCAACCGCATCATGGGCGCAGCGCTATGGAGGCGCTTGCAGCGCAGTTCAGTGCGTATTCTCGCTCCCGCGCGCGTCACGGCGATGACGCTGGAGGCGGATCACCGGCGCATCGAGTGCGTGTGTGGCGAACGCGGCGCGTCGCTCATACACGCCAAGCTTGCGATCGCCGCCGACGGCGCCCGCTCGGTGGTGCGTGAAGCTGCGGGGGTGGGCGCGAGCGGCTGGAGCTACGAGCAGACCGCGCTCATCGCCAACGTCGCGGTGCAGCGCCATCACGACCATGTTGCGTACGAGCGGTTCACGCCGGCTGGGCCGATCGCGCTGCTGCCGCTGTCCGAGGGTCGGCTCGGGCTGGTATGGACGCTGGCGCCGCAGGCGGCGCAGCAGATCGCGCAGGCGTCGGATGAGCAGTTTCTGGCGCGCTTGCAGTCCGAGTTCGGCTTTCGCCTGGGGCGTTTCACGCGCGTGGGCGCGCGAAATCTGTATCCGCTCGCGCTGACGCGCTCCGACGAGCACATCGCGCCCCGTCTGGCGGTAGTCGGCGCTGCGGCGCAGTCGCTGCACCCGATCGCAGGACAGGGGTTCAATCTCGGACTGCGCGATGCAGCCAGCCTCGCCGAAGTGCTGGCGGACGCGCGCATCGCGGCCAGTGGGCCGTTCGATCCGGGCGATGGTCTGCTGCTCAACCGCTATCGCGAATGGCGCAGTTCGGATCGTCAGCGCATCGTGCGCTTTACCGACGGACTGGTCCGCCTGTTCCGGCAACCTTTCGCGCCGGTCAGGGCGGCGCGCAGCCTGGGGATGCTGGCGTTCGATCTGCTGCCGCAAGCGAAGGATGCGCTTTCGCAGCTCTCGCTCGGCGCCGCCGGGCGCGTGCCGCGGCTCGCACGCGGCGCACCGTTGCTCACTGCTCCGCCCTGATGCGCCCCGATTTCCACATTCTTATCATCGGCGGCGGCATGGTGGGCGCCTGCGCCGCTGCGCTCGCGGCCGGCGACCGCAGGCTCGCGGATCTGCGCATCGCTGTGCTTGAAGGCCAGCCTCCGACCACGCCGCCGGATGACGACGTCGATCTGCGCGTCTCGGCGCTGTCGCGCGCTTCCGAGCGCATCCTGGACTGCGCCGGCGCCTGGAGTCTGATACCTCAAGCACATCGCTGCGCTTACACCGAAATGAAGGTGTGGGACGAAGGGGCGAAGCCGCATTCGCCGGGCTCGGTTCATTTCTCGGCCAGCGCCACGAGCGAACCAGATCTGGGCTGCATCGTCGAGAACCGACGCGTGCAATGGGCGCTTTACGAGTCGCCCGCCTTGCGACGCCGAGTCACCGTGCTGCGTGCGCAGGCGGCGGCGCTGGCGTTCGAGGCGGATCACGTGCGCGTGGATCTCGCCGACGGGCGTCGCATCAGTGCGCTCCTGGCGATCGGCGCGGACGGCGCGGCTTCGCCGAGCCGCAAACTAGCGGGGCTCGAGACGTCCGGGTGGGAGTACGATCAACATGCGTTCGTCACGCACGTGCGTACGGCGCGGTCGCACGAACGAACCGCCTGGCAGCGCTTCCTGCGCGCCGGGCCGATCGCCTTCCTGCCGCTCGCTGATGGGCGCAGCTCCATCGTGTGGAGTACGCGCCCGGCGCACGCCCGCGAGCTTTGCGAGATGGCGCCGGAGGAGGCTGCGGCGCAGATCGAAGCGGCGATCGGCGGCGTGCTCGGCGCCGTGACCATCGCCGGCCCCCGCGGCGCCTTCCCGCTGCGGCTGAGACACGCGCGCGCCTACTGCAGGGAGCGCTTTGCACTGATCGGCGACGCGGCTCACGCGGTGCATCCGCTCGCCGGGCAGGGAGTCAACCTGGGATTCCTCGACGCCGCCGCCCTCGTGCAGTTGCTGGGCGACGCCGTCGGTCCCGGCGGGCGCGCCGAAGCAGTAGGCGAGTTGCGCCTACTGCGTAGGTACGAGCGCTGGCGCAAGAGCGAGAATTTCATCGCGCTGGGCGTGATCGACGGGTTGAACCGCCTGTTCAGCAACGCCGATCCGGCGCTCGGTTCGCTGCGCCGCTTCGGCTTGAGCGCCGTCGAACGCAGCGCTCTGGCCAAGCGCTTCTTCATGGAGCGCGCAATGGGGCTCGCCGGCGAATTGCCGCAAGCAGCGCGCAGCGCAGACTCGCGCTCGTCGGCTCACGTCTGAGTCGACGCCGCGGGCCGCAGACTACGGGCCGCGCACATGAGCGAATCCTTCATCCAATCCGCCCCTTCGCTCGGCGACGTCTATCAGGAAGACGCGTTCTTGCGCGGCTATCTGCGGCGCAAGCTGCCGTCCGATGTGCTGCGCGAGGTCGAGCCGCAGTTGGCGGAGCTCGCGGGGCGGTCGGGCGGCGAGCTGTACCGATTGCAGCTCGAAGACCGGCAGAACGAGCCGCGGTTGGTGCGATGGAGCGCATGGGGCGAGCGGATCGATCGGATCGAGCTCGCGCCGCTGTGGCGGCGCGCCGGCGAAATCGCTGCGCGCAGCGGGCTGATCGCCATCCCTTACGAGCGTGCGTACGGCCGCTATTCGCGCATTTATCAGTTCGCCGCCGTGCATCTGTTTCATCCGTCTTCGGACATGTACACCTGCCCGTTGGCGATGAGCGACGGCGCGGCGCGTACGCTGCTCGTGGCGGGTCACGAGCCGTTGATCGCCCGTGCGCTGCCGCGGTTGACGAGTCGTGATCCACAAAGCGCCTGGACCAGCGGTCAGTGGATGACGGAGCTGATCGGCGGTTCGGACGTCGGCGCCTCGCTGACGCGAGCCGTGCGCGAGGACGGCGTATGGCGTCTGTACGGCAGAAAGTGGTTTACGTCTGCGATCACGTCCCAGATGGCGCTCACGCTGGCGCGTCCTGAGGGCGCCGGCCCGGGCGGCGCTGGGCTCGCCATGTTCTACGTCGAAACGCGCGACGCCCAGGGTCGCCCGAACGGCCTGCGCGTCGATCGTCTGAAGGACAAACTGGGTACACGCAAGCTGCCGACCGCTGAGCTCACGCTCGAGGGCGCGCGCGCGGAGCTCGTCGGCGAAGCGCGCAACGGCGTTCGTCAGATCGAGCCGATGCTGATGGTCACGCGCACATGGAACGCCGTAACTTCCGCATCCCTCATGCGGCGCGCGCTGATGCTCGCGCGCTCGTACGCTGGGCGCCGGCGCGCATTCGGGGCGAAGCTGGCGGACCTGCCGTTGCACGTGGACACGCTTGCCGGGCTCGAAGCCGAAGCGCGCGGCGCATTTCTGCTCGCCTTCGAGCTGGTCGAGCTGATGGGACGTCTCGAGGCCGGCGAGATCGACGACAGCCAGCGGGCGCTGCTCCGCCTGGCGACGCCGATCGCGAAGCTGCTCACCGCAAAGCAGGCCGTCGCCGTGCTGAGTGAATGCATCGAGGCGTTCGGCGGCGCCGGCTACGTCGAGGACACTGGCCTGCCGGCGCTGCTGCGCGACGCTCACGTCTTGCCCATCTGGGAAGGAACCACCAATGTCCTGGCGCTCGACGCCGTGCTGCGCAGCGAGCTGCCGCGCAGCCTGCCGGCGCTGTGCGAGCGCATCAAGCGCTGCCATGTGGCCGTGAGCGAACCGCGCCTTGTGAAAGCGGTCGCTCAGGCGCGTGACGCGGTGTTGCATGCGGAGCAGCGACTGCAGAAGGGCCAGATTCAGTCCGACGCTCGACGGCTGGCCATGACTCTGGGCCGGGCGCTGCAGCTCGCGCTGCTCGCAGAGCACGCTCAATGGGAGCTCGATACGCTCGGACGGCGCGGCGGCGTGGCCGCCGCCGCGCGTTATGCAGCTGCTCCCGTCGACCTGCTGAGCGACCTCGATCCCGCGGATTCAACCTTGCTGCTGCATGAGTGAGCAGTGGAGCGTACGCAGTCGGCCGAGCGGCGTTTGAGGCGGATTGGCAAACCCGCTAGGCTTGACGACCGTCCGACGGGCCGGGACTCCCCATTGCTTCGATGAACAATCGCCATATCTACGCGCTGTCCGTGGTGTTGACAGCGCTGAGCCTCGCGCTGTTTCTACACAAGTCGCAAGTGCTCGGCTTCCCGGTCAGCCCGCAGGAGGAGACGCTCGTCTGGAACGTGGAGGCGACCGTCTCGTTCGACCCCGGCCCAGCCGCCGTCAAAACGACGCTGCGCATACCGACCCTCACGCCGGGCTTCGCCATCCTGGACGAGAACTTCATTTCGCGCGGTTTCGGCCTGAGCACCCGCAGCGGGCCCGCCGGGCGGGAGGCGCAATGGGCGCTTCGCGAGGCGAGCGGCAGGCAGACGGTCTACTACCGAGCGCTCGTGTATCGAGACGAGCGGGGCATCGCCGAAGACACGACGCCGCCGTTCCCCGAGCCGCCGGCGCTCGATGAGCCGGCGCAGATCGCCATGGAGGGGCTGATCGCCGAGGCGCGCCGCCAGTCGGCGGACGTCGCCAGCTTCACCACGCAGCTCCTCAGGCACATCAACCAGGGTGAGAACGATCCGTACGTGCGGCTGTTCCTGAATCGCAACGCGAGCACGGTCGAGCGTGCGCAACTCGCCACCGTGTTCCTGGCCGGGGCGCTGATCCCGGCGCGCGTTGCGCACGGCGTGACCCTGCGCAGCCGGCCGGGCGCGGTCGAGCCCGAGCCTCTGCTGGAAGTGCACGACGGCGTCCAATGGCTGTACTTCGATCCGCGCACCCTCGAGCAGGGCCTGCCTGATGATTTCCTGATCTGGTGGCGCGGCGATCTGCCGATCGCCGAAATCGAAGGCGGCTCGCGCCCGGAAGTGCGGCTCGCCGTGCAGCAGAACCTGCTCGATTCGATGATGGTGGCGCAGCGGCGCGCCGAGCGGGTCGGCTCGAGCGCGGTGGAGTTCTCGTTGTTCTCTCTACCGATCGCCACCCAGGCGGTGTACAGCGTGCTGGTGATGATTCCCGTCGGCGCGCTGGTGATCATGTTCCTGCGCAACTTCATCGGCGTGAAGACCTTCGGCACCTTCATGCCGGTATTGGTGGCGCTGGCGTTTCGTGAGACGCGGCTCGCCTGGGGTGTAGCGCTGTTCGTGGTGATCGTCTCGCTCGGTCTGCTGATCCGGTTCTACCTGGAGAAGCTCAGGCTGCTGCTCGTGCCGCGACTGACCTGCGTACTCACCGTGGTGGTGCTGCTCATGGCCGGCATCAGCGTGCTCAGCCAGAAGCTGGACATCCAGTCCGGCCTGTCCATCGCACTGTTCCCGATGGTCATCATCGCGATGACCATCGAACGTATGTCGATCGTCTGGGAGGAGCGCGGCGCCTCGGAGGCCATCCAGGAGGGCGTCGGCAGCATGATCGTCGCGGCCGTCGCGTACGTGGTAATGGGCGTCGACTACCTCGAGCACCTCGCATTCGTGTTTCCCGAACTGCTGCTCATCGTGGTCGTGCTGACGCTTCTGGCGGGACGCTACACCGGCTACCGTCTGCTCGAGCTGCGCAGGTTCAAGGCCCTGTTGCCGGCGCGGGCCACCCCATGAGCGGCGGCGCGCAAGTCACGCTGTGCGCCGCGGAGACGAGCTGATGTTCTCGCGAGCGCGCGCCCTGGCCGAGGTCGGAGTGCTCGGCCTCAATAAGCGCAACGGCGATTACATACTGCGCTTCAATCCGCGGCGGCTCTATCCGCTCGTAGACGACAAGCTGAAGACCAAGCGTCTCGCGCTCAAGGCAGGCATCGCCGTGCCGCAGCTCTACGGCGTCATCGAGACGCAGCACGACATCCGCAAGCTTCCAGAGATCGTGAGCGGGCGCCCGGAGTTCGCGCTCAAGCCGGCGCACGGCAGTGCGGGCGACGGCATCGTGGTGATCGCCGGTCGCAGTGGTTCGCGCTATCGCACGGTAAGCGGCGCGCTGCTCGATGACGGGCAGATCGCCCACCACCTGTCGAACGCCGTCAACGGGCAGTTCAGCCTGGGCGGCGTGCCCGATGTGGTGATCGTGGAGTACATGGTGCGCTTCTCGCCGCTGTTCGAGCAGATCAGCTGGCAGGGCGTGCCGGACATCCGCGTGATCGTATTCCGCGGATTCCCCATCATGGCGATGGTCCGCCTGCCGACGCGCAGCTCGCAGGGCAAGGCGAATCTGCACCAGGGCGCCGTAGGCGCCGGCGTGGACCTGGCGAGCGGCGTGACGCTCGATGGGGTGATCGGTACGGATGTGGTCACTCATCATCCGGACACCGCCAACCCGATCGCAGGGCTTGCGATTCCGTACTGGGACAAGATTCTCGACATCTCCGCGCGCTGCTACGAACTCACCGGGCTCGGCTATATCGGGGTGGACATCGTGCTCGACCGCGATCTTGGGCCGCTGGTGCTCGAGCTGAACGCGCGCCCGGGCCTCGCCATCCAGATCGCCAATCGCCAGGGTCTGCTGCGTAGGCTGCAGATCTGCGAACGGCGCGCCGATTTCAGCGCGCCTGCCGAGCAGCGCGTCGAGTTTGCACGCGTGCAGTTCCGCCATCCGGTGGGACCGGTGGGGTGAAGCGGTTGGCGGTTGGCGGTTAGTCGGAAGCCTGGGAGCCATATCCGCGCCGCGGCATGCAACGCATGAAGTAAGCAGAAACCTGCCGACGGCAGGATGTTCTGAACTAACCGCCAACCGCCAACCGCTAACCGCTCATCTTCGGCAGCGCGTCGATCTTCGCGGCGCAGATGAAATCGTTCTCCGACAGGCCGCCGATGGCGTGGGTGTTGTACTTCACGCGGCAATAGCCGTAACCGACTTCCAGGTCCGGATGATGATCCTCGGTGTTGGCGATGTGCGCGACGGCGTTGACGAAGCTCATCGTGTGATAGAAGTTGGCGAACTTCCATTCCGCGTGGATGCTCTTTGCATCCCCGGCCAGTCTCCAGCGACCGTCCAGTTGCTTCATCATCTGCTGCGCCTGTTCGCGCGTCAGCGGCTCGACGCCGCCTTCGCAGGGAACGCAGCGCTTCCTGGTCAGATCGCTCATACGACCTCCTTACGCGAGTAAGTGCGGGCGACGTAGTCGTCGACCAGCGCCTGGAACTCCTCGGCGATGCGCTCGCCCTTCAGGGTCGGCCCCTTCTCGCCGTCGATATAGACCGGCGCGACCGGCCGCTCGCCGGCGCCCGGCAAGCTGATGCCGATGTTGGCGTGCTTGCTTTCGCCGGGCCCGTTCACGACGCACCCCATGACCGCCACCGTCATCTCTTCGACGCCCGCATAGCGCTGGCGCCACACGGGCATCTGCTGACGGATGTGCGCCTGGATCTTCTGCGCGAGCTCCTGGAAGTAGCTGGAAGTCGTGCGCCCACAGCCCGGACAGGCGATGACCATTGGCGTGAAGGCGCGCAGGCCCATGGTCTGCAGGATCTCCTGCGCCACGATCACTTCCTGGGTGCGCTCGCCGCCCGGCTCGGGTGTGAGCGACACCCGGATCGTGTCGCCTATGCCTTCCTGCAGCAGCACCGCCATGCCCGCAGTGGACGCCACCACGCCCTTCGAGCCCATGCCGGCTTCGGTCAGCCCGAGATGCAGTGCGTACTCGCAGCGTTTGGCGAGCGAGCGATAGACGGCGATCAGGTCCTGCACGCCGCTCACCTTGCACGAGATCACGATGCGCTCGCGCGGCAGACCGAGCTCCTCGGCGCGCTGCGCGGATTCCAGCGCCGAGACCACCAGCGCTTCGCGCATGACTTCGTTGGCGTTGAGCGGCTCAGGGCGGTGCGAGTTCTCGTCCATCAGGCGCGTCAGCAGATCCTGATCGAGGCTGCCCCAGTTCACTCCGATGCGCACCGGCTTCTCGTAACGGCAGGCAGTCTCGATCATCTCGGCGAACTGCGGGTCGCGCTTGCTGCCTCGCCCGACATTGCCGGGATTGATGCGGTACTTGTCGAGCGATCGGGCGCAATCCGGATGCGCTTTGAGCAGGCGGTGGCCGTTGAAGTGGAAGTCGCCGACGAGCGGTGTGTGCACCCCCAGACCCGACAGCCGCTCGCGGATGTGCGGCACGGCGGCGGCCGCTTCGTCGTTGTTCACCGTGATGCGCACCAGTTCCGAGCCGGCGCTCGCCAGGGAGCGGATCTGTCGCACGCTGGCCTGCACGTCGGCGGTGTCGGTGTTCGTCATCGATTGCACGACGATGGGCGCATCGCCGCCGACGACGACGGCGCCGATGCGCACGGGGATGGAGCGGCGGCGGGGCAGGGCGGACATGGGCGATGGTTAGCGGTTGATGGTTGGTGCGCAGCGACTGCGCGCTCGGCAGTGGTCGATCAAGCGGCGGCTTTACGGGCGCAGCAGCGGAACTGCGCGGCGGGCATTGTAACTTCGCTGCGAGCGGCTACCATACGCGCACCCATCGCAAGGCGCAGCCGGAGAGTGTGCGTACCGCACCGCCGAAGGCGCAACCGCCCGGAAACGCTCAGGCAAATGAACGGCGCGCCCTTGCGAAGCAGGACCGGTTGGGCGGCTCTGGCCCGCCGCGCTGCTTCGCTCGACGGGCTCTGGAGAGCAGCCGACGCGGCACGTTCGCGGCGGCTCACCGAAGGGGAGAGGCGCGCACGGCGGTTCAGCCGGCGCCCGGATCTCTCAGGTCACCGGACAGAGGGGCGGCGGAACGCGACCCGAGCGCTCCGGCGTCATCCTTAGGTTCAGTCCGATGTCAGCGAGCCGCTCTCGAGGGTCACCAGATGGGTCACCGTACGCCCCTGTTTGATACACATCTCGCCGCCTCCGCCCGCATGGTCGATTTCGGCGGCTGGGACATGCCCGTCAATTACGGCTCGCAGATCGAGGAGCACCATGCGGTGCGGCGCGATGCGGGCATGTTCGACGTCTCCCACATGCTGATCGTGGACGTGCGCGGCGCGCGCGCCCGCGACTACCTGCGCCGGCTGCTCGCCAATGACGTGGCCAAGCTCGCCGAGCCCGGCAAGGCGCTGTACAGCTGCATGCTGAACGAGCGCGGCGGAGTCATGGACGATCTCATTACCTACTTCCTGCGGGAGGACTGGTTTCGCGTCGTCGTCAACGCAGGCGTCCGCGAGAAGGACGTTGCATGGCTGCAGCGTCACTCCGCGCAGTTCCAGGTCGATATCCAGCCGCGCCCGGAGCTGGCGATGATCGCCGTGCAGGGGCCGAATGCGCGCGCCAAGGCGGCCGGGTCGATCGGCCCACGCAGCGCCGCCGCGCTGCAGCTCAAGCCTTTCTACGGCGCCGAGCTCGACGGCTGGTTCATCTCGCGCACCGGCTACACGGGCGAGGACGGCTGGGAAATCGCGCTGCCGGCGGCCGAAGCGCCGAAGCTCTGGAGTTCGCTGCGCGACGCAGGCGTCGTGCAATGTGGTCTGGGCGCGCGCGATACGTTGCGCCTGGAAGCCGGTATGAATCTGTACGGCGCCGACATGGACGAGAACGTCTCGCCGCTCGAATCCGCGCTCGCGTGGACCGTCGCGTTCGATCCCCGGGAGCGCGATTTCATCGGCCGCGCCGCGTTGGAAGCGCAGCGCCGCGCAGGCGTGAAGCGCAAGCTCGTCGGGCTCGTGCTGCAGGAGCGCGGCGTACTGCGCGGCCATCAGAAAGTCATCGTCGCGGGCGTCGGCGAAGGCGAGATCACCAGCGGCACCTTCTCGCCGACGCTCGAGCGCTCCATCGGCTTCGCCCGCGTCCCCGCCGACGCCGGCGAGTACGTCGAGGTCGACATCCGCGGCAAGCTCCTGCGCGCCAAGACCGTCAAGCCCCCATTCGTCAGGAACGGCAAGGCGCTCGTGGCGCTCTAGCCGCGCAGCCGTCGAACATCATCATCGATCCAATCTCACCTATCGTGGCGTATATCGGCCCATCGCGCCGGAGGACAGACGTATGAGCTCCATCCCCTCGAACCTGAAGTTCCTCGAATCTCATGAATGGGCGCGCCTCGAAAGCGACGGCCTGGTCACGGTCGGCGTTTCCGATCACGCCCAGAGCGCACTTGGCGATCTGGTGTTCGTCGAGACGCCTGAGCCGGGCCGCAGGCTCAGCCAGGGCGAGGCCGCGGCGGTGGTCGAGTCGGTCAAGGCTGCTTCGGACGTGTACAGCCCGGTGTCCGGCGAGGTGGTGGCGGCCAACGACGCGCTGGGCGCCGCGCCCGAGCTGGTCAACTCCGATCCTTATGGCGAGGGCTGGCTGTTCAAGGTGAAGCCCGACAATCCCGCCGAGCTCGATGGGCTGCTCGACGCCGTTGCTTACGGCAAGGCGCTCGAGTCCGAAGGTCACTGACGGGAGCCGCTCGTGCCGTTCATTCCTCACACCGAAGCCGATGTGCGCGAGATGCTCACGACGATCGGCGCTGCGGACATCGAGGCGCTCTTCTCGGAGATTCCCGCGGCGCTGCGCACGCGTGCGCTCGAGGGCGCGCCGCAGGCGCTTGGCGAAATGGAAGTCGGTCGGCTCATGCAGCAGCGCGGCGCGCGCGACGGGCGGCCGATCAATTTCATAGGTGCAGGCGCCTACGAGCACCACATTCCTGCGGCGGTCTGGGCCATCGTGACGCGCGGCGAGTTCTACACCGCCTATACGCCGTACCAGGCCGAAGCCAGCCAAGGCACTCTGCAGTTGCTCTACGAGTACCAGACGATGATGGCGAACCTGACGGGCATGCAGGTTTCCAACGCGTCTTTGTATGACGGCGCTTCGGCGCTCGCCGAGGCGTGCCTGATGTCCGTGCGTGCGCACCGCAAGTCGCGGTCGGCGCGCATGCTCGCGCCGGCGACCCTCCACCCCGCGTACCTGGCGGCCTCGCGCGCCATCACCGAAGGGCAAAATCTCAAGTTCGACGTGACGCCGTACGAGCAAGCGAGCGGGCTTACCCAGCTCGCGGCGCTCGAAGCGCACCGCGGGCAGGACATTACGGCCGTCGTGATCCAGCAGCCGAACTTCTTCGGCTTGCTCGAGGACGTGGACGCGATTACGGACTGGGCGCACGCCAACGGCGCGTTGGTGATCGCGGTGGTCAATCCACTGTCGCTCGCGATTCTCAAGCCGCCGGGCGAGTGGGGCGAGAAAGGCGCCGACATCGTGGTCGGCGAAGGGCAGCCGCTCGGAGCGCCGCTCTCGTCGGGCGGACCCTATTTCGGCTTCATGACCACGCGTCAGGAGCTGGTCCGCCAGATGCCGGGCCGCATCATCGGACGCACCGTGGATCTGGACGGCAAGCCGGGCTTCGCCCTGACGCTGCAGGCCCGCGAACAGCATATCCGGCGCAGCAAGGCGACTTCGAACATCTGCACCAACCAGGGCTTGCTGGTCACGGCGGCGACGATCTACATGACGCTGCTCGGCGCCGAGGGGCTGGAGCGCGTCGCCGCGGTTTCGCAGGCGCGCACGACGGAGCTCGTAGAGGCGCTCACCCGCATCGCAGGCGTGAAGCTCATGTTCGACGGCCCACGCTTCCATGAAGCCGTGCTGCAGCTCGATCGCGATCCGGCCGGCGTGCTGCGAGCGCTGGCCAGCCGCAACATCGTCGGCGGCTACGACCTGTCTCGCGATTATCCAGAGCTCGGCCACGCGTTGCTGGTATGCGCGACCGAAATGCGCACAGGCGAAGACATAGACGCTTACGCCGGGGCGCTCACCGAAATTCTCGCCGGCTGAACTCTCGAGCGAAACCTTATGATCGAGCCTCTGATCTTTACGCACTCGCGTCCCGGTCGCAGCGCCGCCGCGCAACGCCCGCAGAGCGCGCCGACGCCGGCGGTCCCCGAAAAGCTGCGCCGCAAGCGACGCGCAGCTTTGCCGGAAGTCTCCGAGCTGCAGGCCGTCAGGCACTACACGCGCCTGTCGCAGCTCAATTTCTCCATCGACACACACTTCTACCCGCTGGGTTCGTGCACGATGAAGTACAACCCGCGCGCCTGCAATCAATTCGCCATGCTGCCGGAGTTCCTCGGGCGTCATCCGCTCGCGCCGGCGGAAGTGAGCCAGGGTTTCCTGGCGTGCATGTACGAGTTGCAGGAGATGCTGCGTGAGGCGACCGGCATGAAGGGCGTATCGCTCACGCCGATGGCCGGCGCACAGGGCGAGTTCGCGGGCGTAGCGATGATTCGCGCCTATCACCGCGCACGCGGCGATCACGAGCGCACCGAGATCATCGTTCCGGACGCGGCGCACGGCACGAACCCGGCGACCGCGACCATGTGCGGCTGCACGGTAGTCGAGATCGAAACACTCGCCGACGGCGACATCGATATCGAGGGGCTGAAGAAGGCGCTTGGTCCGAAGACCGCCGGCATCATGCTCACCAATCCCTCGACGCTCGGCGTGTTCGAGCGGCGCATCCAGGAAGTCGCGCGCCTGGTGCACGAGGTGGGCGGACTGCTGTACTACGACGGCGCGAATCTCAATGCGATCCTCGGCAAGGTGCGCCCGGGCGACATGGGATTCGATGTCATTCACATGAATCTGCACAAGACATTCTCGACGCCGCACGGCGGCGGCGGACCGGGCTCGGGCGCGGTGGGCGTCGGTCAGCGCCTGCTGCCATTCATGCCGATCCCCGTGGTGGGCAAGGAGGGCGGCTCGTATCGTTGGCTCGACGAGCGCGATCTGCCGCAGACCATCGGTCGTTTGTCAGCGTTCATGGGCAATGCGGGCGTGCTGCTGCGCGCGTACGTCTATATGCGAATGCTGGGCCGCGAAGGCATGCAGCGAGTCGCCGAGTACTCCACTCTGAACGCCAACTACTTGCAGGCCCGCCTGCGCAAAGCGGGCTTCGACCTGGCGTATCCGCAACGACGCGCGAGCCACGAGTTCATCATCACCCTCAAGCGGCAGGCCAAGGAGCTCGGCGTGAATGCGATGGATTTCGCCAAGCGCCTGCTCGACTATGGGTTCCATGCGCCCACCACCTACTTCCCGTTGCTGGTGCCCGAATGCCTGTTGATCGAGCCTACCGAGACCGAGGCCAAGGAGGAGCTGGACGCCTTCGTCGAGGCGCTCATCGCCATCCAGCGTGAAGCGGAGCAGGATGCAGCCAAGGTGAAGGGGGCGCCGTACACACTGCCGGTGCGGCGCCTGGATGACGTGCGCGCCGCGAAGCAGCTCGATTTGGTGTATCAGGAAGGCGGCTGACCGCCAACCGCTTTCCTTCACATGCTCTCTATGCGCCCTAAACTCACTGGCCCGCGCCGCCTGCTGCTTGCGCTCGTGAATTCCTGGCGAGGGTTCAAACGCGCGCTCCGCTCCGAGGCCGCGTTCAGGCAGGAGCTGGTCATGGCGGCGGCGCTGATACCGCTCGGAGTCTGGCTCGGGAGCACCGCCATCGAGCGCGCGCTGTTGGTGGGTGCGGTGCTGCTGGTGTTGATCGTCGAGCTGCTCAACACCGGCATCGAGGCCATAGTAGATCGCATCGGGCTCGAGCGTCACGAATTGTCGGGCTTCGCCAAGGACGTCGGTTCAATGGCCGTGCTGCTATCCTTCGGGCTGCTCGCGGTGGTCTGGGGGTTTGTGTTGCTCGGCTGAAATCCCTACGGAACCACGGCCTGATTTTCGGCTCTGTAAGCTGATGTCGATCGGGGCCTGCGCATCGGCGCTGCGCAGATCCGGCTCGGGCGAACGCTGACCGGCGCCGCGTATGAAGGCAGTCGCGATATCGCTCTTAATCTTCGACCGCCGGCACACCGCCGCGCCCCTTGACGGGTCCGCTCAGCGTGCGCCTGGTTGCTTCTCGACCCAGTTCGCTGCATACGAGTACGCATGCTTACCAGAGCCTTCATCCGCACGGTCCTCGTCGCACTCAGCTTGTCGCTGAGCGTGACGGCGTTCGGCGCCGAATCGCTTCCGTCCTCACATCCGCCGACGCCGCCGCCCGCCGAATCCATTGGACCGGATGTCGAGGCGCCGCCGACGCCGCTCGAGACGCCTGCACCGGCGGTCGCCGCGCCGATCCCCGAGGATTCTCGCTGGACGCGCACGCTCGAGCGCGTCGCGACTGGTGTAGTGACCATCCAGGTGGATCTCGCCCGTGCGTTCGACACGGAGTGGAACATGTCGAGCCAGGCCACCGGCTTTGTGGTCGACGCCAAGCGCGGGCTCATTCTGACCAATCGCCACGTCGTCACGCCTGGCCCCGTGACCGCCCAGGCGGTCTTCCTCAATCGCGAGGAGGTCACGCTGCATCCTGTCTACCGCGATCCGATCCACGACTTCGGCTTTTATCGCTACGACCCCAAGAAGCTACGCTTCATCGAGCCCGCCGAGCTCAAGCTGCACCCGCAGGGCGCACGGGTGGGGCGCGAGATCCGAGTGATCGGCAACGATGCGGGCGAGCAGCTCTCCATTCTGGCCGGCACGCTTGCGCGGCTGGACCGCCAGGCGCCGAACTACGGGGTCGGCAAGTACAACGATTTCAACACGTTCTATTACCAGGCCGCCTCGAGCACCTCGGGCGGCTCCTCGGGCTCGCCGGTGATCGATATCGAGGGACGCGTGCTGGCGCTCAACGCCGGCGGCAGCTCGGCGGCGGCGTCCAGCTTCTATCTGCCGCTCAATCGCGTGGTGCGCGCGCTCGAGCTGCTGCGGGAAGGCAAGCCTGTGACGCGCGGCACGCTGCACACGGTGTTCGTGTACACGCCTTTCGACGAAGTGCGCCGGCTCGGACTGACGGCCGAGACCGAATCGCTGGTGCGCCGCTCGTTTCCCGAGGCCACCGGTATGCTCGTAATCTCGGAGGTGCAGCGCGGCTCGCCTGCAGAAGAGGTTCTCCAGCCGGGCGACATCCTGCTGCGCATCGACGGCGAGCTGGCCGCGGACTTCGACGCACTGGCGCGCGTGCTCGACGACGGCGTCGGCAGTTCGGTCACTCTGTCGATTCAGCGCGGTGCAGGAACTTTCGAGCGGCGGCTCGTCGTTCACGACCTGTACGCCGTCACGCCGGACCGCTTTCTCGAGTTCGGCGACGCGGTGGTGCACGACCTCTCGTGGCAGCAGGCGCGTCACATCAATGTGCCGATCCGCGGCGTCTACGTCGCCAACCCGGGATATGTGCTCGGGGCGGCCGCCGTGCCGCGCGGCGCCGTCATCACGGAAGTCGCCGGCAAGCCCGTCGCTGCGCTAGGCGAGTTCGAGCGCATCATGGGCGTTCTACGGGACGGCGAGCGCGTCACCGTGCGCTTCTTCACGATCGACGATCCCAAGACCGCACAATGGCGCGTAATCCGCATGGATCGTCGTTGGTTTCCGGCGCGCGTCTGCGAGCGTGACGATGAGCTCGGCGCCTGGCCGTGCATCGCCTGGCCGCAGGACGGCGAGGCCGAGCCGCCGCGACCTGCGACCACGACGTATGCGAAAAGCGCCGACCCGATCGTCAACCGGCTTGCGCCCTCGCTCGTGCTGGTCAACTTCGACATGCCGTACTCGGTGTCCGGCATCACCGAGCGTAGCTACTACGGCACGGGCGTCATCGTCGACGCGCAGCGCGGTCTGGTGGCGGTTGATCGGAACACTGTTCCGACGGCGCTCGGGGACGTGCGCCTGACGTTCGCCGGCACGATCGAGATTCCGGGCAAGGTCGAGTACCTGCATCCGCTGCACAACCTCGCGATGGTGTCCTACGACCCAGCCTTGATCGGGGCCACGCCGGTGCGCGCCGCAAGCTTTCGCGAAGTCGATCTGCGGCCGGGCGATCCGGTGTGGGCGGTGGGTCTGCGCGCGGACGGCAAGGTGCAGTCGCGCTCCACCACCGTGGCCTCGGTCGATCCCGTGGCGTTCCCATTGTCGCGAACGCTGCAGTTTCGCGAGGCCAACCTCGAGACCATCAGCCTGGTCAACGGGCCATCCGATTATGACGGCGTGTTGGCGAACAAGCAGGGCGAGGTGGTCGCCTCGTGGGCGAGCTTCGCTTACCAAGCCGGACGCGAGATCAACCAGGAGAACCGCGGCGTACCTGCCGAGCTGCTGCTCGAGACGCTGCGCGTGGTGCGCGAAGGCGGAGAGCTGCGTTCGCTGGAAGCGGAGTTCCTGCCGACGTCGCTTGCGAGCGCGCGCAAGCTGGGATTGTCCGATGAATGGATCCGCCGCTTCGAAGAGCACACCCCCGAACGGCGCCAGGTTCTGAGCGTGGCGCGCTTGGTGGGCGGCTCGCCGGCCGACCGGCTGCTGCGTTCCGGCGATCTGCTTCTCGATATCGACGGCAAGCTCGTGAACCGCTTTCGCGAAGTCGAGCGAGCCGTGCAAAAGCCGAGCGTGCGCTTGACTGTGCTGCGTGATGGCGCGGAGCGCGTCATCGACGCGCCGACCGTGATGCTCGGCGGTCGCGACCTCGATCGCATCGTAGTGTGGGCTGGCGCCGTACTGCAGGAGCCGCACCGAGCACTCGCAGCTCAGCGCGGCATCGAGCCGGACGGTGTATTCGTGGCCTACTTTTCGTACGGCTCGCCGGCGACTCGCTACCAGCTCTGGGCCGGCCAGCGCATCGTCGAGGTCGATGGTCGCCCAGTGCGCGATCTGGACGCGTTCATCGCAGCCGTGCGCGGGCGTCAGGACCGCTCCTCGGTGCGCTTGCGCACGGTGACCTGGAACGGCTCGGTCGGCGTCATCACGCTCAAGCTCGACAAACGCTACTGGCCGGCGTACGAGCTGCGTCGCACCGAGCAGGGTTGGCGTCGCGCCGCCCTCGAATAGCAGAAGAGCGGTTTAGCGGTCGGTCAGAAGACGCTGCGTCCGTTTATCGCCTTGGCCGCGGCGCGATGGGGCGTGAGCGCCGCCGACGCTGCGGCGCCGGACGCTCGGGGCGTGCATGGCCCAGGCTTCCGGTCGGTGATTTGCGGACTGGCGGGCGCCGCACGCCCGGCGGCGGCGGCCGCTCATCGCCGGAGCGTGGTGACTCCGGTCCCTTCCGCTATCATGCCTCGTTATGGCTATCGGACGAGTACTGCAGCAGGAGATTCTGGAGGCTGTCGAGGCGCTGCGCGCCGGCGAATTGGTTGCTTTCCCCACGGAGACCGTTTACGGCTTGGGCGCCAACGCCAACAATCCGGAGGCGGTGCGCAAGATCTTTCGCGTGAAGGGCCGGCCCGCTGCGCATCCGGTCATCGTGCACATCGATCATCCGCGCTATCTGCAGCGCTGGGTGCGCGAGATGAGCCCGGAGGCGAAGCAACTCGCCGAGGCGTTCTGGCCGGGGCCGCTGACGCTGGTCGCCAAGCGTGCGCCGGCGGTGAGCGACGTCATCACCGGCGGTCAGGACACCGTGGCGATCCGCGTACCGAATCATCCAGTGGCGCTGCAGCTCCTGAACGCCTTCGGCGGCGGCGTCGCTGCGCCCTCGGCGAACCGCTACGGCGGTGTGAGCCCGACGCGCGCCGAGCATGTACGCGACGAATTCAGCATCGAAGAAGTGAAGATCGTGCTCGACGGCGGCGACTGCAAGGTCGGCCTCGAGTCCACGATCGTCTCCTGCGTAGGGGATGCGCCGCGCGTGCTGCGCCCGGGCGCGATCACCTTGTCGCAGCTGCGCGCGGTGACCCCGTCCGTGCAGATGGGCGAGGCGTCGTCGTCGCCGCGCACGCCGGGCTCGATGGCGCGCCACTATTCGCCGCGCACGCCGGTCAACGTGGCGCCGAGCAGACGCCTTGAGCAGGTGGCGCAGGAATTCACCGCGAATCACCAGAAGGTGGCCGTGCTCGCGCAGCGTCCGCCGATCGCAGCCAATCAGTTCATGACATGGATCAACGCGGGCGCGCGGCCCGATCAGTACGCGCGGCAGCTCTATGCGAATCTGCGCACGCTCGACAAAGCCGGCGCGAAGGTGATCCTCGTGGAGGAGCCGCCGGAAGGGGAGAAATGGGATGCAGTGCGCGACCGGCTGCGTCGCGCGGCGACCGCCGAGAATATCGTGACCTACGATCAGGATATCGCAGCCTGGGTGGCCGATTTCGGCGAGGAGAGTAGTGGGGGAAGAGGGTAGGTGCGGTAGGGAGGTCAGGCGAGAAGGCGTGGAGTCGCGAGGGCAAAAGGTTCCCTCAATCCGCCGGTACGGTGCGCTCGATCGCCCAGGCGCGCAACTCGGCAATCTGCTCCGCCATCACTACCGAGAGTGGGCGCGTCGAGCGGATTTCCTCGAGCACGTGTCGCGCCCCGATAGGCTCGCCGTCCGCATGCGCGCTGTAGACGGCGGACACGACCGCCTGTTCGATTTCAGCTCCCGAGAAACCGTCGCACTGAACGGCCAGCGCAGCGATCTCGGCGTCCGTAAGCATGAGGTTGCGGCGCGCGGCGTGGATGCGCAGGACCTGGGCGCGCACGCCTTCGTCCGGCAGGTCGATGAAGAAGATCTCGTCGAAGCGGCCTTTGCGGATGAGTTCGGGCGGCAGTGCTGCGATGTCGTTGGCGGTCGCAACCACGAACACGCGAGCTCTCTTCTCGGCAAGCCAAGTGAGGAATGAGCCCAGCAGGCGTCGGGATGTGCCGCTGTCGCCCTCCACGCCGGCCACGCCTTTCTCGATCTCGTCGATCCATAGCACGCACGGGGCCATGACCGCGGCCGTGGCGAGCGACTCGCGCAAGTTGCGCTCGGACTCGCCGACATACTTGTTGTGAATCGCCGCGAAATCGAGACGCAGCAACGGAATCCCGAATACGCCCGCAGCCGCTTTGGCGGCGACGCTCTTGCCGCACCCTTGTACGCCGAGCAGCAGTACGCCGCGCGGCGGCTCGAGCTGCGGCGCCGATCCGTCGAACGCCGGGCGGCGCTTGCGCAGCCACTCCTTCAGACGGCTCATCCCGCCGAGCTCGGCGAACTGTGCGGTCTCGTACTCGAAGGCGAGCACTCCCGCGCGGTTCAACAGCTCCTGCTTCGCTTTCATGACCACCGGCAGGTCGCTGGCGAGCAGTGCGCCGTCGTCGAAGATCGCCTTGCGCGCCAACCGTTCGGTATCGCCGGTCGACAGCCCGGCGAGGTTCTCGATCAGCAGCTCCAGCGACTGGCGCTCGGTGCGTACGCGCCCGCCGTTTGCGCGCGCCCACTCGCTGGCCGCCCGCTCGATGATCGCGCGACGCTCCTCCCGGCTCGGAAAAGCCATGCGGAAGCGGGCCGCCAAGTGCTCGAGCTCCCTGGGCAGGCTGATTTCGTGGCTCAGCAGGACGATGGTCCGCGGCGTGCGGTCGTAGGACTGACAGATGTCCTTCAACAGGCGCACATGCACCGGATCGTTCAGGAACGGATGGAAATCGAGCAGCACGTAGATCCCTGCCTTGGCGCCTGCGCGAATCGAGCGGAGCACTGCCGAGGGCTCGGCGTTGTGCTGCTGCGCGCCGCCTAGATCGACGTCGAGGCGTTTCAGCCCGTCAGTGACCGTCCATTGGAAGACCGGCGTGTGCTGCGCGGAGATGCGCGTCGAGAGCGAGGTCAGCAGCGCGAGCGCATGCGGCTCATCGCGCGTCTCGATCACCACGAGCGGCACGCGACGTTTCAGCAGCGTTTCCAGATCGCGCAGCGAGTCTGCAGAAGCGTGCGGCATGCGCGGAATGTAGCAGAAGGAGCGTCTCGGGCGGCGCGCGGGGCGTGCAGCGGGCCCGCGCAGAGAAAAAGTGTGACGCTCTTCTTGCATCGCCGGACATTTTTGCTAAATTTCGCGCCGGCCTGTGTAAGAGAGCACCCAGTCGACGCCGCCAGGCGACGACGCGAAAGCAGCGGGCGCCGCTCGACCAGAACTCGTGAGAGCTTCGAGGCTTCACCGATGGTGAATAGCGCGATGCTCTTGTTGGTTGGTTAAGTGTGTTTCGCAGCTTTCATTGAGGGCGCCCAACGTGTTGCCACGCGCAGCCAGGCATTCATCCGCCGCCGCATTTTCCGCTCAGAGCTCCGATTCCGCCGCGCTCTCGGAGGCGGAGATCCGTGCGCTCGCAGCGCGTTTCGGTTCGCCGCTGCTGGTCATCGACTGCGAGCAGGTGCGCCGGCAGTACCGAGCGCTGCGTCAGGCGCTGCCAGGAGTGGATCTGCACTACGCTTTGAAGCCGCTGCCGCATGCGGCGGTGGTCGCTTGCCTGCGTGATGAAGGCGCCAGCTTCGATCTGGCCACGACCGGCGAGGTGGAGCTGGTCAAGGCGGCGGGCGTGGCGCCGGAGCGCTGCGTGCACACGCATCCGATAAAGCGCGACAGCGACATCCGCGACGCCTTGCGCTACGGCGTAACCACGTTCGTCGCCGACAACCCGGACGAAATCCGCAAGTTCGTCCGTTATCGCAAGCGCGCCGAGCTTCTGCTGCGAGTGTCCTTCCGCAGCTCCAGTGCGGTGGTCGATCTGTCGCGCAAGTTCGGCTGCGAGCCCGGCGCAGTGCTCGAGCTCATCGAGACCGCCCGCCGGCTCGGCGTGCGCGTGCGCGGACTGTCGTTCCATGTCGGCTCGCAGGCGATGGAGCCGGCGAAGCACGTGGAAGCGATCGAGGCCTGCACCGATCTCATCGGCCGGGCGCTGCTGGCCGGTCTGCCTGCGCTCGACGTACTGGATATCGGCGGGGGCTTCCCGGTCAGCTACCGCGAGTCGGCGCCGCACATCGAGGACTTCTGCCGACCCATTCGCGCCGCGCTCGCCGGCTTGCCGGCGCACGTGCGCGTGATCGCCGAGCCAGGGAGGTTCATCGCCGCGCCCGCGGCGATCGCCGTATCGAGCGTCATGGGGCGCGCGAAGCGCGACGGCCGCTGGTGGTATTACCTTGACGACGGCCTGTATGGCTCGTACAGCGGTCAGTTGTTCGACCACGCCAAGTACCCGGTCGAGGCGCTACGTTCGGGTGAGCCGTTGCATCCCAGCGTGCTCGCCGGGCCGACGTGCGACTCCATCGACGTCATCGACGATGATCTGATGCTCCCGGAGCTGCAGGTCGGCGATCTGGTCGTCGGCCGCATGATGGGCGCCTACACCTGGGCGAGCGCCACCGACTTCAACTTCTTCAAGCGCGCCCGGGTGGTCGTGATGAACGAGCAGCCCGCAGACGCCCAGCGCGTCGTGCGCCTGGCGCGGCGCCAGCGGCTCGCGGCTGGATGAGGGCCAAGCTGGCATAATCCTTCGAGGCAGGGCCGCCCGAACCTCCAGTCGCCCGTATGCAGGTCAGCATCGTGGATTTCCTCGCCGGGGCGCGTGAAGCGCGCGGCTTGACGGTCGTCATCGATGTGTTCCGGGCCTTCTCCCTGGCGGCATATGCATTCGCCCGCGGCGCTCGCGCCGTCATCCCGGTCGCCTGCATCGAAGATGCGCGCGAGCTGAAGCGCCGCGATCCGACGGCGCTGCTGGTCGGCGAGCGCCACGCACGTCCGTTGCCGGGATTCGATTGCGGCAACTCTCCTACCGAACTCGAGCGCCTGGACGTGCGCGACCGTACGCTGATCCACACGACTCATTCCGGCACCCAGGGACTCACGGCGGTGGGGCAGGCGGCTGAGGTCCTCACCGGCGCGCTGGTGAATGCAGCAGCGATCGTGCGCTATATCCGTGCACGAGCGCCGCAGGAGGTGACGCTGGTGCGCATGGGGCACGAGGCGCGCGAGCGTTGCGCGGAGGATGATTTGTGCGCGCAAATCATCGCGCAGCGCCTCGGCGGGCAGGATCCTGACGTCAGCGACGTAGCCGAGCGGCTGCGCAGCGCGCCGAGCGCGCGCAAGTTCTTTGACCCGGCGTGCGACTGGGCGCCCGAGCGCGATTTCGAGCTATGCACTCGCGTCGATGTGTTCGATTTCGTGCTGTGCAGGGACGACGCCGGGCGTCAGCCGGTTCTGCGGTGCATACCGACGCCCAAATCGTGAACACGGCGCTTTTCAAGACTCTCGTCCTGCTCACGGCGTCGAACGTGTTCATGACGTTCGCGTGGTATGCGCATCTCAAGCATTTCAATCAGAAGCCCTGGATCGCCGCCGCGTTGCTCAGCTGGGGGATCGCGCTGTTCGAATACCTGCTGCAAGTCCCAGCGAACCGCATCGGTTACTCGACTCTGAGCCTGCCGCAGCTGAAGATCCTGCAGGAAGCGATCACGCTGACCGTGTTCGCGCCGTTCGTCGTGATCTACATGCGTCAGCCGCTCAAGCTGGATTACCTGTGGGCGGCGCTCTGCATGCTGGGGGCCGTGTATTTCATTTTCAGGAAATGACGGTGACCGCCATTCAACGCGAAGTCGAGCTCTGCCGCGCCGGTGGGCCCCGGACCATCGCGCGCCTTGCGAGCGGTTGGGCCGTGATGGGCGAGCGCCAGGTGCTCGCAGGATATTGTCTGCTGCTGCCCGATCCTGTGGTGGGACACCTGAACGCACTCGATGCGCGCTCGCGCAATACGTTCCTTTGCGACCTTGGCCGACTTGGTGAAGCCGTGCTCGGCGCCAGCGGCGCACTGCGCGTGAATTATGCAATCTTCGGCAATCAAGAGCCGGCGCTGCACGCGCACGTTCATCCACGTTATGTCGACGAGCCTGCGGCGCTGCGTCGTGCGCATCCGTGGGCGTATGACTGGTCGCAGGCGCCGTTATGGAGTGAAGCGGAGCACGGGGCGCTGCGCGAAGCCATCGCTGCGCGCCTGGCGGCTTCGGCCTGAGCAGACACCCAGCTCGCACCTCTGCTGCGAGCCAGTTCGAGCCGTGCGGCGAGCCAATTGCGATCCCCGTCGCACGTTGCAGCTCCTCGGATTTACAGCGCACCGCCGCAGAGTACACTCAACCCGGGCGGGCGCACACCGTATCTCACCGCAGCGGCTCGCGATCATCTCAGGGAGAGCGTGTCGCTCGCTATGCAAGCCAAGCCGGGTCTGGCCAAGTACGTCGTCGAGCAGCTCGCCTTCCTTGGCCGCATCAGCAGCCGGCCGATCTTCGGCGGCGTCGGCGTGTTCATCGAGGAGCGCCTGCTGGGCGTGATCATCGATGGCCGGGTGTATCTGCACACTGGGCCCGGCAACCTGCAGGACTACCTCGCTCGCGGCATGTCGCAGTTCAAGCCTTATCCGAACGCTTTCGATCTGACCACTGACCATCACCAGGTGCCGGAAGACGTGCTCGAGGACCCTGAGCGGCTGCGCGAGTGGGGCGCGCGTGCGCTCACGGCGGCGATCGACGCGGCGCGCGACAAGAAGCTCGCAGGCATCGCCAGGTCGCGACGCATGAAGCAGGCGAAGAAGAAACAGTGACTCGTCGCGCGCCGCAAGGGCGGGCGTCGACCTGCGGCGTGCGCTCGCCGCGACGCCGCGCGGCGTCGGATCGGACTTTCTGACCGGGTCGCCAGTCGCCAGCTACTTCCTCAACACCGCAATCGCCGCCGCAAGCGATCGCACCGGCGCCGAACACGTCATCCCGCGGCAGATGTAAGCCGCCGTGCTTGCGAGCGGCTTCTTGTCCTCGAGCGTCGGTGGAAGATCCGCCGCATCGTTCGCGATCGCAAACACCAATCGACCGGGGCAGTACAACTTTGCGAGTTCATCACGCCATTCGGCGACCTCGTGCTGCGGGCCGCGGATGATGACGATCTCCGGCGGCTCGAGATGTTCCTCGAGCGCGATCAGCAACGAGCAGTGCGCTTGTGGATGGCGCTGCAGCGATTTCCAGCCGGCGCGCAGCGCGCGGGCGGCAGCGTCCAGCAGGCGCGTCTCGCCGAGCAGCAAGCCGAGGCGCCCGAGCGACTGTGCGGCTACGGCTGCGCCGGCAGGCAGAGCTTCATCGGCGAATGATTTCGAGCGATGCATGAGCGCCTCGTGATCGTTCGCCGTGAAGAAGAATCCGCCCGCTTCACGGTCTTCGAAGTGCTCCAGCAAGGCGTTCGCAAGCTCGATCGCGAACTGGAGGTCAGCGGTGCGAAAGCGCGTCTGGAGCAGCTCCAGCAGGCCGTCCAGCAGAAACGCGTAGTCGTCCAAATACGCGGGAAACCGTGATCGCCCGCCCGCATGAGCCGCCAATAGCCGTCCGTCGCGCCACTGCTGTCGGCGGATGAAATCGACGGCCCGGGCGGCGGAGTCGGCGAAGTCCGCGCGCCCCAGCGCGCGTGCGGCGGCGGCCATGCCGGCGATGGTCAGGCCGTTCCAGGCGGTCAGCACCTTCTCGTCGCGTCCGGGCCAGACGCGCCGGCCGCGTGCTTCGAGGAGCTTTCGCCGGGCGCTTTCCAGCGTTTCGGCCAACGCCGGCGCCTCGACCTGCAGCTCTGCGGCGACATCCTCCTCGGAACGAAACGCGTGCAGGTGCCAGCGGCCTTCGAAGTTCGGCTCACGATCGAGACCGAAGCGGCGCGAGTACGCCGCCCATTCTTGCTCCGTGAGCAGCGCCTGTACCTCATCGCGATCCCAGACGTAGAACTTGCCTTCATGACCTTCCGAGTCGGCGTCCAAGGCCGACCAGTAGCCGCCTTCGGGCGACTGCATGTCGCGGATGATCCACTC
>JAVEVD010000117.1:0-5714 GCA_034005205.1 Steroidobacteraceae bacterium
CAGGCGACATCGGTCTCCTGACAGCAGTCGAGCAGGTGGTAAGGGTCGGCGATCATCCGCGAGTTCTGGTGGTCTTCGACCGTGATCGGCGTACGCATCATCGCCCGCGGGTTCTTCACCGCATTGGAACGCGAATTGACGGCAAAATGAGCGAGGTCGAGGCTCGTGACGCCGTAGAGGTCCATGTATCGACGCGCCTCGAAACCGTGGTGCGAAGCGGCGCCCGCAAGCCCGTAGATGCTGCTGAACTGGCTTTCGCCACCGACCCTGTTCGAGACGCCGCCCGCCCCTGCGCCCCAGTGCCCCATGCGGACACCGGAGCGGCCGTTCAGGGCTCGATACACGAGCACGTAGTTGCAGATGCCGTGATAGACGGCCTGGGCGGCCTGGAAGACGGCGAACGACGAGTAATTCCCACCGCCGACGAGGTTCGACGCGTAATTCACCTGGCGACAGCCCAGCGCGGAGAGGACGAGCCCGGTTCGAACCGAGTCATCGAACATCTGGTACATCACCGCACCGTCGATCTCTTTGGGATCGAGACCGGCGTCGGCGCAGGCCGCCCGCGCGGCACGCGTCGCCAGCGTGAGAACGTCGACACCCGAGTTCTTCGAAAACCCGCCGGGATGCGCCGGGCTGCGGCTGTAGCCGATCCCGGCGATCGCAGTCTTGTCGCGGAAGTCTCGCTCGGACATCTCGCTGCTACCGATTCTTGAAGACAGGTCGGCGCTTCTCGGCGAAGGCCCGCGGTCCTTCCTTGGCGTCTTCCATGTTGGCAAGACCCTTCTGAATGTGCCCGGCCAGCTTCACCGCGTTGAAGTGCTCCATGCCGTAGCAGCGGTAGTACGACTCGATGAAGGCACGAACCGAAGCTGGTCCGCATTCGAGGATCGCGTCCGCCACTTCCAGCGCCTTCGCCAACTCCTCGCCCTTCGGCACCACCCAGTTGACGAGCCCCATCTCGTAGGCGCGCTTCGCAGGGACGAGGCGCGGATAGATCGTCATCTCGATCGCGTGGCGGAGACCGACCAGCCTGATGATGTCTATCTGATCGCCGCCGCCGATGTTCCAGCGCGGCTCGGTGATGCCGAACTCGGCCGTGTCTGCGGCGACGCAAAGGTGACACGTCGTGGTCAGCCAGCAGCCTCCGGCAGTCGCATGGCCGTTGACTGCCGCGATCGTAGGCTTCCAGATTTCGAGGTCGACCGGCGACCAGCGATCAGGCCACCACGGCCCTACCGACTGGTCGCGCTGGAGGTGCGTCTCGGCAAATTCCTTCAGATCCATGCCGGCGCAGAAACTGGCGCCTTCGCCGCCCCAGAGAATCGCCACCCACGCATCGTCGTCATGCTTGAACCGCAGCCAGGCCTTCTGCAAGGCGTGCATCAGGCTGGCATTCAACGCATTGCGCCTCTCGGGGCGATTGAGAGTCAGGATGACGATGTGTCCTCGCTTCTCATACAGCAGCTCTTCATTCGCCCCCATTGAAATCTTCTCCTCTTGCGGTCAGCGCTTGAGCACGTGACCGGCTGTCAGATGCCGGCGTAGTCGGCAACTTTGCGAAGCAACTGGTCTGGCGTGCCCCACTTGAGCTCCCAGCCCTTGGCGCGCCGGCTGTAGAAGTGGAGATCGAATTCCGCCATGTAGCCGATGCCGCCGTGGAGCTGGTGTGCGAGCATCGTCACCTCGCGGCCCGCGTTGCTCGCCGACGCCTTCGCCACTGCAGCGTGGAAGCGGGCGTCGAGACCTTTGCTCAGGCGCCAGGTTGCTTCGTAGGCGGCGCAGCGCGGGCCTTCCAGCCAGATGGCCATATTGGCGCAGTGGTGCTGTGCGACCTGGAAGCTGCCAATCGGCCGGCCGAATGCTTCCCGATAACCGATGTAGTCGACTGTCATGTCGAGCGCCTTCTGGCCGAACCCGACCAGCTCGACCGCCGCCAGCGCGCGCGCAACGTCGAGCAGCCACTCGACGCTCGGCCATGCGCCGTGCAGTTGCCCCACGAGTCGATCCTTCGGGACTTCGACGTCGTCGAAGACGACCTCGCTCTGCCGATCGCCGCCGATCGTCGTCAGGTTCCCGATCGTGACGCCCGGCGCATCGGCGGGAACGATGAACAAGCTGATTCCGGTTGTGGCGTCCGGGCCGCCGCTCCGGGTGCGTGCAACGCAGATCAGCTCCTGGGCGGCGCTCGCGTATTCCACGAACAGCTTCGTCCCGTTCAGGATGTAGCGGTCGCCACGCGCAACTGCGCTGAGTCGGATCCCTTCGGCCTCGTAACTGCCCGAGGGTTCGATCAGCGCGGTGCTGATGATCAACCCGCCCGCGGCGATCTTCGGCAGGAATCGTTCCTTCTGCGCGTCGTTGCCCGCGCGCAGGATCAGCAGACCCGAGAGCAACGTCGAAATGTACGGGCTCAGCGCCGCGGCCTGGGCCATCTCCTCGGCCAGCACGGCCACGTCGACCAGCGAGCCATCTAGACCGCCCCACTGCTCCGGAAACGGTACGCTGAGCCAACCGAGCTCCGCCATCTTCTGCCAGACCTCGGGTGAGTACCCGCGCCTGTCGCTTTCGATCCGACGCACGAGACTCGTCGGAAACTCGGCCGCGAGAAAGTCGCGCGCCGTCCGCTTGAACATCTCCTGGGTCTCGCTCAGGCTCAGGTCCATTCGATCCTTCCTCTCAGCTCACAACCGCTGTCGTCGACGGTCACGTCTATTTGTCGGGCGTCAGGTAGCGGGCGGGGTTGGCGATGAACCGCTGCCGACAGGCCATGCTGCAGAAGTAGTACCACTTGCCGTCATGGAATCGCTTGGTACCGAAACTGGGATCGGTCACGTGAGCCCCGGAACCAGCGAAGGATTCGCCCTCGTTGATCTTCTGATCGTCCACGTCCTTGCCGCACACTGGGTCCTTCACCATGACGTTTCCCCTTCGCTACTTGGACCGAGGCAAGCCGAGGCCGTGACGCGCGATGATGTCGCGCATGACCTCGTTCGCGCCGCCGCCAAACCGGGCGGGTGGAGTGTTCCGGTAGCCGAGTTCGACCTCGCCCTCCAACATCGCCCACCGCGACCCTTTCTGCAACTGCCCGAACGGGCCCATCAACTGCATGACGAGGCTCGTTATCCGGTAGTAGAGCTCCGTGGACCACACCTTCGCCATCGCCGGGATCGTGGACGACACGTCGCCGCGTGCGACGAGCCATGCGTTCTTGATGCTCATGTGCCGCAGCATCTCGAGATCCACGATCAGCTCAGCGAGACGCAGCCGCACCACGGGATCCTGGGCCAGCGGTTTCCCGCCTGACTTCGTCTCCTTGACGAACTCCAGCACCTCGTCCAGGAACCGCTTGAAACCGGCGTATGCTCCGATGTTGATCCGCTCGACGTTGAGGGCGTGGGCGTTCAGATACCAGCCCTTGTTCTCTTCGCCGATCAGACGCCGGTGCGGAACACGGACATTGTCGAGGAACACCTCGGCCGTCAGGTAGCTGCCCATCGTGTAGAGCGGCCGCACCGTGACGCCCGGCGATCTCATGTCGACCATGAAGATCGAAATGCCATCGTGTTTCCGCGCGTTCGGATCCGTGCGCGCCAGGCACCACATGAAATCCGCGTTTTGGGCGCCGGTCGTGTAGATCTTCTGGCCGTTGATGATCCAGTCTTCGCCATCGCGCGTCGCGCGGGTCTCGAGCCCGGCGAGATCGGTGCCTCCCCTCGGCTCGGAGAACCCGGCGCACATACGGATCTCGCGGCTGAGCAGACCCTGCAGGAACTCCTCCTTCTGCTCCTTCGTGCCGTGCTTGCCGATGGCCGCGGCGATCGGCGACATGCCGACGCGCGGCTCGAGCCCGAGCGACTCGAGCTCCTGCCGCAGGATGTACTCGTAGATCGCAGACTTGCCTTGCCCGCCAAATTCCTCCGGCCAGCTGATACGCAGCAGACCGGCCTCGTCCAGGCGTTTCCTGAACGCCCGTTGTGCGACCGCGAGCTCCTCGTTGTCCTCACCGGCGCCCAGGACATAGCTGATGCCGGTCTTCAGCTCAGGCGAGGTGTTCTCAGCGATGAACGTCCGAACGCGTTGCTGGAATTCCAGTTGCTCCGGCGTGTAGTCCCAATCCACCCTTGCCTCCTGATCATGTTGACGGTTGCGACCGTTGCCGTCGCCTGCCCAACCGGCTCGTCTCTCTTCGCGGACGCGATGAAAATGTCCCCGATGCCACATTGGGACACACCTATCGAATGATAGGCCCGCAGCGGCGCGGGCGACAGGAAGATCGCCCTTGTTGGCGCGAACGCAACGGTTCTGCAAGAGACGCGACGATGACGCTGGAACGCTATCCGAGGCGGATCTCGCCGATTTGCGCCGACGGCTGGGAATTCGAGACGCTCACGCCGCCGAGCCGCCTCGTCAGCGCCAATGGATTACGCACGGGCAGCGACGGGCGCATCTATGTCGCGCAGTTCATCGGTAGCCGGATCAGCGCCATCGACGTGGACTCCGGCATCATCGAGCACATCAGCGACACTGGCGGTGATATAGTCGCACCTGACGATATCGCGTTCGACTCCCTGGGGAATCTTTACGCGACGGAGGTGATGGATGCGCGTGTCAGCGTCCGCACGAAGGCTGGCCACGTCCGCATTCTCAGAGACGATCTCCCCGCCGCGAACGGGATCACCATTCACCAGGACCGCTTGTTCGTCGACGAGTGCCGGCTCGACGGTCGTCTCATAGAGCTCGACCTCAGCGGTCGATTGATCCGAACGCTTGCGGAGAATCTGCCGTTCCCCAACGCGCTGGAGGTAGGTCCCGACGGCCTCCTTTACTTCCCGGTGATGGCGGCCAACGAGATCTGGCGGATCGACCCGGACGGCGGCGAGCCGGAACGCGTCGCGGCAGGCCTCGGCAGGCCGGACGCGGTCAAGTTCGATTCGAGGGGATGCATCGTATCCACTCAGTTGGATACTGGCCACGTGCTGCGCATTGATCCCAGGACGGGCCGGAAGGAAGTACTGGCGCAACTCGATCCGGGTCTGGACAACCTGACGTTCGTTGGCGAACGCCTCTTCGTCTCGCATTATTGGGATGGACGGGTTACCGAGATCGTGGCGGGCGGCGGGGCCCGCACTGTCATTCCGGGCGGCCTCTGCTGGCCGTTAGGATTGGCTGTAGCCGACGATGGAGCGATTTTCATCGCGGATGGATACTCGCTCCGGGCCCTGCGGCGGGGCGGGCAGCCGCAGACGATCGGCAGGGCGTTCGGAACCGGATTCCCCGGCACGCCACGCGGTATCGCACGACTCGATGACGGGCGCCTGGCCATCACCACGCTGGGTGGCCAAGTCTGCATGCATCGCCCCTACTCCGATGAGTATGAACTCGTGGCCGAGGGTTTCGATCAGCTTTATGGCGTCGCTGCTCGCGGCCGAAGACTCGTCGTCGCGGAACGGGGTGCGGGTCGCGTCCTGTCAGTGGGCGATGGTCGCGTGGAGGTGCTGGCGCGAGGGCTCGATGAGCCCATGGGCGTCGCCGTGACCGCCGACAGAAGTTGCATCGTGTCGGAGGCGGGGGCCGGGCGCATCGTCAAGGTGAGCGGTTCTGGCGTGGAGACGCTGTTCGACGGCTTGCTGCAGCCGCACGGGCTCCTGGTGCGGCAGGATTGTCTTTACGTCGTGGACGCTGGATCCAAGGCGCTGGTCGCTTACGACCTC
>JAVEVD010000049.1:0-27484 GCA_034005205.1 Steroidobacteraceae bacterium
CAGGCGCACTCGCCGGTGTGCAACACCGTCTGCAGGCCAGTACCCGTGATCATCGAGCGCGCGTGACGATGAGGTCGCTCCCGGCCGTCGCGCCGGCCGGGAGCGCCGCCCGCTCGACCTGAGCGTCGCGCCGAACAAACCTTCATCGCGAGCCGCTGGCGATCGTTCAGGACGTCCTTGGCTTCAGCCGCTCAGAAAACCTCATTCACAGGCGAAGGCGCCGCATCGGAATACGACGCGGTCGGCGTCAAGGTCAAGTCCAGTCTGAGAACCTCGAACGTTTGCAGGACGAGTCCAAGCTCTGCGCCTTCATTGCCGGCCTCGAGGCGAATCACCCACTCACGTTGCACACCCAACAGATCGGCGAGTTGCTCCTGACTGAGCTCAAGCTCCAGGCGTCGGTCTCTCATGAGAGCGCCCAGTTCGCGCACGGTGCGTTTTGGAATGTTCGACATGGGGAGCATTCTATCGTGCACCACCGTCGTCGGCTGCGACAGGAGCGGCGTCGAGCGCAGCACCCCTTCCGGTAGCCGCCTTCGCCAGGCGCAGACTGAGCAGCAACGCCAACGCGTTCATGCTGGCCAGCAGATATCCGACATTGGCCAGCGCGCCGTCCAGAGCCTCGACGCCCGCTTGGCGAACCAGCGTCTGCGCCTCAACGCCGCTTGCAGCCAGGCGCGCCGCAAGTTCGGTCGGGAGCGCCTGCGCGCGTCCCGCAGCGGCGCTGGCGAGTTGCTCCAGGAGGCTCGCATCGAAGCCGTAGCCCGCGGTGAGGCGGCTCAACGAAGCCTTCGCCTGATAGGCAAGGGTGACGCCGAACACGGCCAGCGCAAGGGACGAGCCGGTGGGGGCGCCGAGATCGCGAAACATGCTGAAGAGTCCAGTGCCCGCGCCCATCTTCGGCGGCGGGACTGCGTTGAAAGCCATCTTCATGGTCGCCGGACCGTTGGCGCCTATGGCCAGGCCGAGCATGCAGACCACCAAGATGATGGTCCACAGCGGAGTGGCGACGTCGATGGCGATGAACATCAGCAGGGCGGCCAGACTTACGGTGAGAGCGACCACCGAGATCGTGCGCGGCCCGAAGCGATCGATGAGACGCCCTGCGATGGGCGAGCTGAGCATGGCGCTGCCGTATAGAAACAGGGTGACGAAGCCGAACTGAGATGCGCTTCCGCCGGGGCGGTTGTTGACGAAGAAGGCGAGCGAATAGATCACGCCGCTGAAGAAGAGGGCGTGCAACCAGTAAATCGCCGAGGGCAAGGCGAAAGCCCGGCGCGACAGGATGTCCACGTCGATTACTGGCGCGCTCACCCGACCGCTATGGCGCCACAGCAGGATCACGCTGACGAGACCCACGCCGGCGATGATCCAGGTGAGCGGCGAGGCCCGGCCGAAGTTGCTCGCCCAGGTGGGGAAGGAGAGCAGGGCGGCGATGGTGACGAACAGCAGCAGGGCGCCGGAATAGTCGAACGCAGCCGGCTGGCGCACCGACTTGATCTCGGACACCAGCAAGCGCACCGGCAGCAGGCCTGCGAGCGCGAGCGCGCCGCTTATCCAGTAGACGCTCGGCCAGCCGAGACGGTCGATCAGAAGACCGCCCAAGAGGCCGCCGGAGGCTGCGCCGAAGGTCATGGTGAAGGTGAGCACGCCGAGAGCGAGCCCGCGCTTGTGTTCGGGGAAGAGGTGCGTCGCATAGGCGAACACTCCGGGTAGGATGCAAGCGACGCCGAAGCCCTGGGCGAAGCGCGCGGTCAGAAACACGCCGAAGTTCGGCGCCCATGCGGCGGCGAACTCTGACAGCGCGAAAATGAACAGACCGGCGCTCAGCACCTTCTTGCGCCCGTACTGATCGCCGAAGCGACCCATGATGGGCGCGAACACGGTCAGGGCGATGAAGTAGAACATCAGGATGAGCGCGGCGAGGCTCACAGGGATGCCGAAGTGCCGGGTCACGCTAGGGAGCGCGGGCGCCTGGAAAGCGGCCGCCTCAATGGTGATGAACGTACCGAACAGCAGGGCGATGTAGATGCCCCACGAGTTGCGCAAATGCATGGGAGACGCCTGAACTGGCGCGCTGCTTGGAGCGCCTTTGGATCGCAGAGGCAGAGAGAAAGAGAGCTTCCCTAAGGTGTAATGCCGGTCGATCGCAGCGGAGCGTGCGGACCGGCGTCGCGCCCGGCTGCGAGCACGAGTCCCTGCAGCAGTGCGTTGCGCAGCTCGCGCGGATCGATCACCGCATCGTAGCCGAGCTTGTCCGCCACATGGAAAGCGCCTCCCGCCTGTTCAGCCGCGATGCGCGCGCGCGTCGCCTCGTCGAGCTTGGCGGTCGCCGCACCGCTGGCCGCGGGCATCGAGCCGAGCGTGATCGCTGGAAAGGCCAGCGAGAGGGTTTGCCCGTCGAAAGGGTTCATGGCCATGATGGAGGAGCCGAAGCCGAAGGCCTTGCGCAGCGTCACGTGCAGTTTCGGCACGCGCAGTCGGTGCTGGGCGACGAACATGCGCGCCGCGTGACGGAGCGCCCCCGATTTCTCGGCCGCCGTGCCCGCCATCACACCCGGGTTGTCGGTGAGGAATATCACCGGCAGATGGAAGGCGTTCGCGACGTCGAGAAAATGCGCGGCCTTGTCGGCGGCGGCGGCGTCCACCGCACCGGCGTTGACGCTTGGATCGTTGGCCACGATCGCCACGCTGCGGCCCCCGAGGCGGGCAAGCGCCGTAACGATCGCCGCACCGTAGCGCGGCTGGATTTCGAGGAGCGTGCCGTCATCGACCAGCAGCTTCAGGACGCTGCTCATCCTGAAAGCCACGCGCGGATCGGGATCGATGATGTCGAGGATAGTCTCGAGTCGCCGTGGTCCGATGTCTGCGCCCGCCCGATACGGCGGCGCCTCCCAGGCATTCAGCGGAAAGTAGGAAAGATAGCGGCGCGCCAGCGCGATCGCCTCACGATCGTCGGCCGCAAGGTTGTGTGCGACGCCCGATTGCACGACATGCACCTGCGGGCCGCCGAGTTGCTCCTTGGTGACCGACTCGCCGATGGCCGCCTTCACGATCGGCGGGCCTGCGGCGAACATCGAGGCCGCCTCGCTCATCACCACGAAATCCGAGAGCGGCGCGGTGAGTGCGCCGTGACCGGCGGAAGCCCCCAGCACCAGACAGACCATCGGCACGAGCCCTGAGATCTCGGCGAGGCCCTGCAGATCGTTCGGCCGCCGCCCGGTGTGCTCGTTGGTGAGACGGTGGCCGGCGCCCTCGAGCATGAACACCAGCGGCACGCGCTCCTGGGCGGCGAGCTGCGTGAGTCGATAGCGCTTGTCGGCGCTGCGATCGCCAATCGAGCCGCCGAGCACCGTGAAGTCTTCGACGCCGGCGAGCGCCGGCCGGCCTTCGATGAGACCGAAACCGGCGATCAACCCGTCGGCGGGCGCCGGCGTATCAGTCGTCTCGCTCAGTCCCGCGGCAAAGGCGCCGATCTCGAAGAAGCTGCCCGGATCGAACAGCGCCTCGATGCGCGCTCGGGCGTCGAGCTTGCCGGCGTCGCGCTGACGCTGCACTCGCTCAGCCCCGCCCATGCTGCGGGCGAAGGCATGGCGTCGCTCCAGCTCAGCGAGGATCTGCCGCCAGCGGCCGTCGCCGGGCGCGCTCATGGTCGGCTCCGCAGGATGCTTTTGGCGAACTGATCGCTATGATCTTTCCCCTGATCGAGCAAGAAGCAATTACCGCGACTGGAATTGAAGGGACGGCTGAAAGCCGTGTGCATGCCAAACTCCTGAAGCCGCCGGACGACTTGTGCGCTCGACGGCGTGACTTGAACAAGACGGAGCAAAGTTTATGTCGATTGATCTGACGGGTCTGCAAGGCAAGATCGCCATCGTAACAGGCGCAGGGCGCATGAGGAGCATCGGCAGGTCGATCGCCGTAACCCTCGCTCGGGCGGGCTGCGACGTGGTGCTCACCGGCACTGGTCGAGCGCCTGAGCACTACCCCAAGGACGAGCAAGCTGCGGGCTGGCGGGACATCGAATCCGTAGCCGAGGAAATCCGCGCGCTCGGACGCCGGGCGCTCGCGGTGGTCTCCGACGTATCGAAGTTCGAGGCGGTCGAGGCGCTGCTCGCCCGCGTAATCGGCGAGTTCGGCGCAGTGGACGTGCTGGTCAACAACGCAGGCGCCAGCCGCGGAACGGATCGCGTGCCGATCGTCGATCTGCCGATCGAGGAGTGGCGTCGAGTGCTCGACACGAACCTGCATGGCGCCTTCTACATGTCGAAAGCTTGTGCGCAGCGCATGGTGATGCAGGGCCGCGGCGGCAGCATCGTGAACATCTCGAGTCTGGCGTCGCGCTTGCTCGCGGCGGAGACCGGCGCCTATGCTGCTTCCAAGGTCGCCGTGAACGCGCTCTCGACGGTGATGGCCGCCGAGCTCGGGCCGTACGGCGTCCGTGTGAACGCCGTCTGTCCGGGCGTCATCGACACCAGCCGCCTCGACGACATCGGTCGGGGAGAGATGTGGGCCGCGATGCTGAAGACCTTCGTGCCGCTCGGGCGCGCCGGTACTGGCGAGGACATCGCGAACCTGGTCGCCTTTCTGTGCAGCGACCAGGGCGCCTGGATCAGCGGCCAGCACATCTACGTCGACGGGGGACACAGCTTCACACCGCGCCGTCCGCAGTAGCGACAGCCCTGATCGCACGATGGTCCTGGCGCGGCGCTGGAGACAGGCGGCAAGTATCCGGTGATCGTCGCCGTCGCCGGTCTCGAGAATGCGGCAGCCGCTCTAGGGGGTCGACGTCGATAGGCGCCGCTTGGCCGCCATATCTTCGCTGTCATCGCATCGTCACACCGCCGTCCACGCTCAGCACCTGACCGTTGATCCATTCGGCGTCGGCGGAAAGAAGAAAGGCGACCGCCGCAGCGATGTCCCGCGGCTCGCCCAGCCTGGAACTGCGGGTGGCGCTGAGGACCGCCTGGCGTTCCTGCTCGCTCAGGCCGCGACGCACTGCGTCGGTCATCACGAGCCCCGGGGCGACGGCGTTCGCGCGCACCCCCTGCTTGCCCCAGCGGGTCGCTACATGACGCATCAGGCCATGCAGTCCGTTCTTGCTGACCGCATAGGACAGACGTTGCGGCTCACCCATGAAAGCTGCGCCCGAGCTGGTGTAGACCAGGCCTCCGCCGCCGCGTTTCAGCAACGCGGGCAGTGCATGACGTGTGCATAACAGATGCCCGCGGAGGTTTACCGCGAGGGTGCGCTCGAAAATCTCGAGCGACACGCTGGCTGCGTCGGTGTCGCTCAGGATCGCCTCGAGATCGGCGGCGTTCACGTGCATGCCATCGAGCCCGCCGAAGCTGTCGACCGCAGCGGCGACCAGGGCGCGCACCGATGCTTCGTTGGTGATGTCGAACTGCACGGCAAGCGCTTTACCGCCGCCGGCGACGATCTCTGCGACGATCTGGCGTGCGTTCTGCTGGTGTAGATCGCCCACCACGACGGCGGCGCCTTCCTCCGCCAGGCGCTGCGCAGTCGCCGCACCGATGCCGCTGCCGCCGCCGGCGATGACGAATACCTTGTTCTTGAGCCCACGCATCTGGAATTCTCCTGGTCTCGCCGCCCACATTCTCGCCTACACACATGGTCGCCGAACTGCGAGATGCCGACCAGGGTGTGTCTTTGGTAATGTCGCCCGTGCGCAAGATGCATGAGCGAGATTTACAGCGCGAGTCCGGCGCAGGCTTGGCGCCATCTTGATGGAGTGACAGCGATGACGGCGAATACCTTCATTAACCGCGCCCAGCAGGCAGGAGCGGAATCGCTCGCGGCCGTCAAGGCGAAGAACAAGGCCGCATGGCTCGATCTTTTCGCGGAGGACGCCATCATCCAGGACCCGGTCGGCGTCTCGCCGCTGGACCCATCCGGACTCGGGCATCGCGGCAAGGAAGCGATCGGCCGCTTTTGGGATGCAGCGATCGCGCCCGGCCAGCTCGAAACCCACATCCGCGAGTCTTACCCCTGCGGCGACGAGTGCGCGAACGTAGCGACCTTCGTGAACCGCATGCCGGACGGCCTCGAGATCAAGACCGATCTCGTCGTGGTCTACCGCGTCGATGCGAGCGGCAAGATCGTTTCGCTCAAGGCTTACTGGGAGTACTCGAAAATTGCCGCCCAGCTCGAGGCGTTGCTCGGCGGCCAGCAAGGCAACTGAGAAGAGCAGGGCGGCGCATCGGCTCGCCGCCCGTCCAATCAGAGCTTCGGCTCAGGATTCGAGTGCAGTATGTATTCGCTGGTGGCGATGACGTCTACGCCGTCGGGATCGAGGAAGCGAGCACAGCTCTCCATCATGAGATCCAGGTTGCGCTTGAACTTCGTCTCGTCGTCGACTGCATCGTAGAAGACCCTGAGATCGCGCATGGCTTCGATGGGGAAGCCTTCCTCGACGATGCCGCGCCAGTCGGGTGCGCTTTCGGTCAGCGGCATCACGACGACATTCTGGACGTAGCGAAAGTTGGCCTGCGTCTCGATGCCGACCTTGGTGTGCCGCTCGAACCAGATCCGCCGCCACTCGTCGAAGCCGAGTCGCGGCGGCGCTTTCAAGAAGCTCACTTGGGCGAAGCCCCAGGTACGCTCGCCTACTTTCAGGGGGTGCTCGACGTTGGGCAGGATCGTGGACTCGGCGACCACGTAGCCTGCTATGCGCTCGAAACTCTTCGCGATCAGCGCCTCGGCCGGCGCACGCCGGTAGGCGCTCGACAACCAGAAGCTGATGACGCCGTCCGGCTTACGTTGAGCGCCCGTTGTGCGCTGCATGTGCTGGACCGCGCCGGTGAGATCCAGATCGACGACGTTCAGCTGCAGCCGCTCGACGCCCAAGTCCGTGAGCTGCGGCCGCAGGTCCTTCATGCAGCGTTCGCGCAGGGTCTCCGCGGGCTCGTTTCCGCCCCAGAAGGCGTATATGAGTTTTTCCATGGTCGAAGAATAGCACCTTTGGTCAAAACCGCTGTGTTCGTCGCCGGACCGCAATCGGCGAGGTGGTCGGGGCTCGCGTCAGCGCGGTGATAGAGTGCCGCCTCGGCGGCGCCGTATCTGCGCACCGGCGCTCGGGCAGGCTCCAGCTGCGCCGGCGACTACAACCGACAGCATGCAACAATGAGGGGATAGCCATGATCAGCTTTGCTGGAAAGACCGCCCTGGTGACTGGCGGCGGCGCCGGCATCGGCCGCGCCATCGCCGAAGCTCTGGGCAAACTGGGCGCACGCGTAGCGATCGCCGAGATCGATCCGGCGCGCGTTGAAGCTGTGCGTGCGGCGCTGGACGGGAGCGGCGTCGAGGCCCTGGTGAGCGCCACTGACGTGCGCGACGTGGCCCAGGTAGAGACGCTGATGAGCCAGATCGACCAGCGTTTCGGCGGGCTCGACATCGTGGTCAACAACGTCGGCGATTTTCTCGGTGTAGTGAAGCCTTTCGACAGCACCACTGAGGCGGAGTGGGACGCACTCTACGCCGTCAATCTGCTCCACATGTTCATCGTCACCCGCGCCGCGCTGCCGCTGTTACGCAAGGGCGGGCAGGGCCGCAGCATCATCAACATCTCCACCATCGAGGCTTTCCGCGGCATTCCCATGTGCCCGATCTACTCGGCGTTCAAAGCCGGCGTCACCGGCTTCACCAAGAGCATGGCCCTGGAGCTGGCCCCGGAGGGCATCCGCGTCAACGCCATCGCACCGGAGACCACCGAGACCGAGCAGGTCAAGCCGTCGCAGTTCGTCAAGCCGCAGTACCGCGAGCATGTGCAGCGCTGGATTCCGCTAGGCCGCTTTGGCGAGCCGCGCGACGCCGCCGGCTGCGCGATCTTCCTCGCCAGCGAGCTGTCGGCCTGGGTGACCGGCGTCACCATTCACATGGACGGCGGCGCATTGGCGGCGGGGGGCTTCTACCGCACACCCGAAGGACGCTGGACCAACACGCCTGTGGTGAGCGACAGCGGCTTTGGGTTCTAGATCAGGATACACACCAAGCACGCAATCCGGCGCGTCTTGGCGCTGGCCAACCGCTGACCGCTTCACTCCAGGCCGCGCCATCGGCCTCAATGGTCTTTCAGTTTGAACGCGATCAGCTGCGAACCCAGAACCGTCAGGCCGCTGCCGCCGGCGGCAACCACCACGTACTGCTCGCCGGACTTGCCGGCATAGGTCATCGGCACTGAATGCGCGCCGAATTGCAGGCGTGTTTTCCAAAGTTCCTTGCCGGTCTCGATATCGTAGGCCCTGAAATAGCGATCCAGGGAGGCGCCGATGAAGTACAGGCCGCTGGCGGTGGCGATGCCGCCGCCGAAATTGGGCGCCCCGGTGTCTGTGTACCATTTGTAGAGTGGCCACGGGGCGAGGCCTTCCAAGGCGCCGAACGGGATGCGCCACTTGACCTCACCGCTGCGCAGGTCGACAGCCGTCAGCGAACCCCACGGGGTCGGGTTGCACGGCGCGCCGAGGAACGAGCTCAGCAACTTGCGCAGCGCCGCGTATGGGGCGCCGGTCATGGGATACAGCTCGTTGGGGTAGTGCATCTGACTGGCGTCGAGCTTTTCGGCCTCGGCGCGCGGCAGTAGTTGTGCGATCTGCGCAATGTGATTCTGGTTCACCACCAAGAGGCCGCGTTCCGGATCGATGGCCGCGCCGCCCCAATTCATCCCGCCCGTGGTATGCGGGTAGACGATCGAACCCTGCAACGACGGCGGCGTGAAGACGCCGTCCCAACGGTACTTGGCGATCTGGCGAGCGCAGTACCAACGGTCGATCGGCGTGAAGCCGAAGGCGTCCTCGGGTTTCAGCTCAGTCGGGTGCAGAGGCGCAGGATGGGTGGGGAACGGCTGCGTCGGCGACAGGATTTCGCCCGGAACGCCGCCCTGCGGAGTCGGGCGTTCCTCGACCGGATACAGCGGCTTGCCGGTGACCCGATCGAGCAGGAACAGGTGGCCGATTTTGGTGGTCTGGGCGACGGCGGGCGCGCCGCCGCCGACGCCGGGAATCTGAAACAGGATCGGCGCGCCTGAGGTGTCGTAATCCCACAGGTCGTGGTGCACCGACTGAAAGCTCCACACCACGGCGCCGGTCTCGACATCGAGCGCCACGGTGGAGCTGCCGTAGTGATCGATGCCGTTGCGTTGGCCGCCGTACAGGTCCGGCGACGGGTTGCCGGTCGGCACAAAAATCAGGCCGCGTTCGGCGTCGCCGGTCATGATTGACCAGCTGTTGACCGTGCCGGAGTAGTAGGGGCTCTGACCCCGGCGCGGCCCCTGCCAGCCCTGCGGCACAGGATCCCATGCCCACAGCAATTGGCCGGTGCGTGCGTCGAAGGCGCGCACCACGCCGGGTGTGGAGTCCACATCGAGGTTGTCCGCGACCAGACCGTTGACTATGACGCGATCGCGCAGCACCTGCGGCGGCGAGGTCGGGTGATAAGCCCAGGCGCGCTTTTCATCCAGAGCCTCGCGCAGCGCCACACGGCCTTGAACGCCAAACTCCGTACAAGGTTTGCCAGTATCGGCGTCGAGAGCGATCAGATCCGAATCTGACGTGCCGTAAAAAAGACGTTTGGCGCACACCGCCCCGGGCGCCGCCTGACTGTCTTCCCAATACGAAACGCCGCGGCAATTGAGAGCGTAGGGGCCTTCGCCTTTTTTTTCCTGCAAGTGCGGATCGAACACCCAGCGGGGCTCGCCAGTCTCCGGATCGAGGGCGAATACGCGCTGGAACGGCGTGCAGTAGTACAGCGTCTGGTTCGCCATCAGCGGCGTGACCTGCATGGTGGTGGGTCTGGTCGACCCGCTGCCGTCCGAGTGGTCGCCGCTCTCGTGTATCCAAGCCACTTCGAGCCGATCGACATTGGAGGGCTTGATCTGGGTCAACGTCGAATAGTGAGTCGCACCAGCGTCGCCGCCCCAGTAGCGCCATTCCTCGCCCGCCGGAGTAAGCGGCGGCTGCGCGTGCAGCACGAAAGACGCCAGCAGCAAGGAAGCGCCGAACAAAGAAGCAGCGTGAAACGAACGACGAAAGATCATGAGCACGACTTCATCTACGAGGACAGGCGGTTATTGCGCAACGCCGGGCCCAGACGGCGTTCGCCATCCGGGTGTGCGGACGTCATCTAGTTAGCGAATCTCTGACTTATTCTGTTTCTGTGATCTGGAGCCGCTCGAAACACGTTGCGTTGCGGGCATTTCTTTGGCCTGAACCGTCAGGGCAGTAGGTTAATCAGAGCTTCCTTAGGATCCGCCAAGCGTCAGAAAGCGGCCCGCATGGTAATCAATACTGTCGGGCCGGTTCAATGCGCCGCCTGCGCTCGCTGGGAACAATGGGCCCCCCGATGCGTCCAGCCGTATCGTTCCGAGAGCGACGTCGAGACACACAGGCGAGGTCCGCAGGGTGAATTTCATTCTTCCTACGACCCCTAGGCGCCCGAGCACCCAGTCGTTCGCGCAAAGCCGGCAGCGCATGTGCGGCCCAGCGTCGTCTGGCGTCAAGGGACGGCTGGACGCCGACTTGTTCTTGCAGGCGCGTCAAACACATTGGCGCTCCTGAGCGCCAGGGTGACTCCACGTGGAGGCGCTGAGGACGGACGTGGCGATCATCGGCGGAGGCCTCGGCGCCTGCGCCGGCGCGCTCGCGGTCGCGCGGCTCGGCTTTCGCGTCATTCTCACTGAGCAGACGCACTGGATCGGCGGCCAGTTGACGAATCAGGCTGTGCCGCCGGACGAACATCCATGGATCGAGGAGTACGGCGCGACCACCAGCTACCGGACGCTGCGACAGAAGATTCGCCGCTACTACCGCGACCACCTCCCGTTGACAGCCAGAGCGCGTTCCGATCCGACCGTGAATCCGGGCAACGGCTGGGTCAGCCGTTTGTGCCACGACCCGCGCGTCGCAGTGGCCGCTCTGCATGAGATGACCGTGCCCTACCAGCTCATCGGCCGGTTGTTCGTCATGCATCCGCAACGTCCGATCGCTGCATGGACCCACGGCGACCGCATCACCGGGGTCGTGGTGCGGGGACTCGAGTCGGGACGTGATTCCCTCATCGAGGCGCCGTACTTCATTGATGCGACCCCCTACGGCGAGTTGCTGGAGCTCGCAGGCGTCGAGCACGTGCTCGGCGCCGAGTCGAAGTCGCAAACCGGAGAGCCGCACGCGGCCGACGTAGAGGATCCTCGCGACCAGCAGGCCATTACGGTCTGCTTCGCCATGGAACATCGCCCAGGCGAAGACCACACGGTCGACAAACCGAGGCAGTACGATCTGTGGAAAGACTACCGACCGCCAGGCTGGCCTGGACGCCTGCTGGATTGGACGACGGTGCGGCCCGAGACACATGAGCCGTTGACACGTTTTCTGTTCGAGGCGGAAGACGGTCTTCCGTGGTGGCGCTTCCGGCGCATCCTCGACCGCACCAATTTCGAGGATGGTTATGCGCCCTCGGACATCACCGTCGTCAATTGGCCGCAGAACGATTATTGGTTCGGACCGGTCGTCGGCGTCGATGACGCAGAGCAAGCGAGAAACGTCGAAGCTGCAAGGCAGCTCAGCTTGAGCTTGCTGTATTGGCTGCAAACGGAAGCGCCCCGGCCAGAGGGCGGCGTCGGCTACCCTGGCCTGCGTCTGCGCGGCGACGTCGTCGGCGGAACGCCGGACGGGCTTGCGCCCGCACCCTACGTGCGCTCGTCACGGCGCATTCGCGCCGAGTTCACGGTGCTCGAGCAGCATATTGCACATCCTCTGCGACCGGACGGCCCCGAACTGTTCCACGACTCCGTCGGCGTCGGCTGTTACCGCATCGATCTGCATCCGCGGGTCAGCGGCGCAGGCTATCTCGATCTCGGCTGCTGGCCGTTCCAGATTCCGCTCGGCGCGATGATTCCGATCCGCGTGGAGAATCTGTTGCCGGGCGGTAAGAATCTCGGCGTTACGAACATCACGAACGGCGCCTTCCGCGTTCATCCCGTCGAATGGAACGTGGGTGAGACGGCGGGCATCCTCGCGGCGTTCTGCCTGCAGCGAAAAGTCGAGCCGAGAACCGTCCGGAACCGACCGGAGCTGCTGGAGGAGTTTCAGGCGCTGCTCCGCAACGAGGGCGTCGAGCTGTCGTGGCCGGCGCTTCGGCCTTTGTGAGGCTCAGCATGGAGGAGAGGCGTTACCGGATCGGCATTTCGGGATCCTACGGCGGGATGAATCTCGGCGATGAGGCGATTCTCGAAGGAATTCTGGGCGAGCTGAGAGCGAGCGTCTCCGCCGACGTAACAGTCTTCAGCAGGAATCCCGAAGACACGCTCGCCAGGCATCGTGTCGAGCGAGCGGTGTCTGCGCGCGCGCTTACGCGTCGGCACTTGGCGCCCGAGATCGAGCAGCTCGATCTGTTCATTCTTGGCGGCGGCGGCATCCTGTACGACCGTGAGGCCGAGAGGTTCTTGCGCGAGGTGTTCATCGCTCAAGCCGCCGGCGTGCCTGTCATGCTGTACGCGGTCAGCGCCGGGCCGCTGAGGTCGGAGGCGAGCCGCCAAGCCGTCGAACGGGCGCTCAACGCATCGCCGGCGCCGTTGATCACCGTGCGCGATCGGCTCGGCTACCGTCTTCTGGAGGACATCGGCGTGGGGCAGGACATTCACCTGACCGCCGATCCGGCATTCCTGCTGGAGCCCGATGAGCTCTCGGTCGGCGCGCTCCAGGCGGAGGGCGTCGAGTTCGAGCGTCATCTGGTGGGATTTTCCGTCCGCGAGCCCGGGCCCGCCGCGCCGAACATCGACCCCGAGGAATATCACGCGCTGCTCGCAAACGCCGCGGATTTCGTAATCGAACGCTACGATGCCGACGTGCTGTTCGTGCCGATGGAAAAGACCGACGTTCAGCACAGTCACGCCGTCGTGGCTCACATGCAAAACGCACAGCGAGCCGAGATCCTGCGCCGCAGCTACTCGGCGCGTCAGATCCTGGATCTCATGGGCCGCTTCGAGTTCGTCGTCGGCATGCGGCTCCACTTTCTCATATTCGCCGCTCTGCGCGGCACGCCCTTCGCAGCCTTGCCCTATGCCTCGAAAGTGACCGGCCTGCTCGAGGATCTGGACATGCCGATGCCGCCGCTCGGCAGCATCGGCATCGGGCAGCTCATCGCTCGCATCGATCGCTCATGGGATACGCGGTCAGACATTCGAGCGAAAATACGCGAGCGTGTGCCGATTTTGCGCGCTCGAGCGCGGCAGACCAATAAGCTGCTCGTTTCGCTGCTCGAGGAGCGCGCACGGGCCCGAGGCGATGGAGTCGGCGCCGCCGAGCACGGGCGGCCAGCTTGAAACTTTGGGTCGGTGGAAACCCGCAAGCTTCGCGGTGCGTTGCCGCAACACGGGCAGATCGATAGGGGGACAACGATGAACGAGGAAACATTCAATCTCAGCATTCGCAAGTTTCTGAAGAAGGTCGGCGTCGGCTCGCAGCGCGAAATCGAACATGCAGTCGAAGCGGCGCGGCGTTCCGGTGCGATCGCCGACGATGCGTCCTTGCCCGTAAGAATGACGCTCGAAATGCCTGATCTACGATTGAACGTGACCTTCGACGGAGAAATTCGCCTGGGAGGCGAGGCCGACCCAGACTAGATCGTATTCGGCCGGCTGACGATGAATCTGGCGCCAAGCCAATGAAGCTCCGGCAACGCAGCTCATTTGCAAATCAACCCGGTCGGCGGCGCTGACCCCGGACAAAACCTGAAGACGCAACGCTCTCAGGAGCTTGCGCAGGGTTTGCTGGTTGCACCGACCTCCATCTAGCGATCCGCCGCACCGCCTGCAGGCGAGTGTGAGCGGCCCGCGCGCCGAACGCCGCGGGCATGCTGTTCGTGCGCCTTGTAAGTGGCTGGTAAGAGTCTATGCATAATTTACACGCGACCAGGCACAGAGAACCAACTCATGTTTCGTCGCGCATTGCTCCTCGTTGTAGTCATGCTCCCATTGTCGTGGGCGGCGCAGGCCGATACGGCCGCTGCAGGCAGTCTCTTGTATGAACAGAAATGCGCCGCCTGCCACACCATCGGCCAGGGCGATCGCATAGGGCCCGATCTGCGCAACGTCGCTGAGCGGCGCACCGAGGCGTGGCTGGTGCGCTTCATCACCGCGCCCGACGAAATGATCGCGGCCAAGGACGAGACCGCACTGCGCCTGGTCGAGAAATACAACCGCATCATGATGCCCAATCTCGGGCTGAGCGAGACTGATGCGCGGGCAGTGCTCGACCACATTCAGGCAGTGAGCGCGGCGGTCCCGGCGAGCAGCGCGCCGCCGACGCCTTCGACGCCGTTCTCCAAGCCCGAGTTGCGCGCCCCGCAGTCGACCATCTTCACCGCGTTTCTCATCTCTTCGGTGATCGTCGCGGCGGTGTTCGCGTGGATCGCACTCAGCACCCGCTCGCCCGCAGAGGTCGACGTGAAGCGAGCCTATGGCTGGCGCAAGGCGTTCTTCGGCTCAGGGGTCATCGCGTTGGTTGCGCTGCTCGCCGCAACGGCGCCTCGCGCCCCGTACGCCGGCGCAGAGACCAAACCCGACCGCATCGTTCATGTAGCCGCCCGCCAGTTCGAGTTCGTGTTCGCCGACGAGCCGATCACCAGCGCCGCCGATCTCGGCCGCGCTCCGACGATTCAGCGTCTGGAGCTGCAAGCCGGAGAGCTCGTGGAGTTCCGGGTGACCGGTCTGGACGTCAATCACGCCTTTGGCCTGTATGGGCCTCAGCGCCAGCTCGTCGCCCAGACACAGGCGATGCCGGGCTACGTCAACCGGTTGCTTGTGCGGTTCACCGAGCCCGGACAATACAAAGTGCTCTGCCTGGAGTACTGCGCAGCCGGGCATCACCTCATGCAGACCAGTCTGACGGTCCATTGAACGGCTTCGGAGAGAAATAGACATGCGCGGCGTGAAATCGCAGACGCTCTACTGGATGGCGATCACTTTCGTACTGTTCCCGATCCTGATCCTGCTCGGCATCTACATGCGCTCGGTGCAGGCCGGAGCGCTCGGCGAGTTGCAGGGATGGTTCTACCCGATGATGACGCTGCACGGCGTCGGCATGGTCGGAGTCTGGTACGTAGCTTCGATGGGCTGCGTCGCGAACGTATTGTCCAAGTACGTTTCTCCCTCGCCCGCGATCGGACGTCTGGCGATCGTCGGCTCCGTGGCGGGCGTGGCGTTGCTGTTGGCGTGCGTGTTCCTCGGCCGCTTCGCAGGCGGCTGGTACTTTCTGTATCCGTTGCCGCTCAAAGGGGAGTGGCCGCTCTGGTCGGCCGTGACCTTCCTCGCCTCGCTTACGGTGCTCGGCGCGACATGGCTCATCTGGTCGCTGGACCTGCTGCGCGCAATCGCATCCAAGTACTCGCTGCCGCAGGCGCTCGGTTGGCATTATTTGTCCGGCCGGGACCAGCCACAGCTGCCGCCCGCCATCCTGATCATCACCGTCAGCCTGATCGCCTCGGTGGCGGCGCTGGGCGCCGGAGTGATCGCGCTGGCGCTCTTCTACAATGAAATCTTGACCGGCGCGCCGAGCGACGCGCTGCTCATGAAGAATCTGATCTTCTTCTTCGGCCACACGGTGGTGAACCTCGCCATGTATCTCGGCGTGGCGCTGGTCTACGAGGTGCTGCCGCACTATGCCGGACGGCCGTGGAAGACGAACAAGGTCGTGGTGATTTCGTGGAACGCAGTGTTGCTGATCGTGCTGTTCGCGTACTTTCACCACCTCTACATGGATTTCGTGCAGCCCGGCGTGCTGCAGTACCTCGGCCAGATCGCCTCCTACGCGAGCGCGATCCCGGCTGCGGTAGTGACGATCTTCGGCGCCCTGTTGCTCGTCTACCGCGCGCGGATGCGCTGGAATCTCGCCTCGATTCTGCTGGTCCTCGGCTTGGCGGGCTGGGCGATCGGCGGGCTCGGGGCGCTCATCGACTCTACGATCAGCGTCAACCTCCGGCTGCACAATACTCTCTGGGTGCCGGCGCACTTCCACACTTATATGGTGGCGGGCCTCGTGTTCCTGGTGGTCGGCTATTTCTACCATGTGTGTCAGGAAGCGAGCGCGACGCCCGAGAACGTCGGCTACCACAAGCTGCTGGCGACGCTGCTCGTAGTCGGCGCCTACGGATTCTTCATGATGTTCTACTTGTCTGGCGCCTATTCCGTACCGCGCCGCTTCGCGGCCTATCCGTCGGAGCTGGCGCATGGCGCAACCTATTCGGGCGTCGCAGCGGCTTTTGCAGGGTTGTTTCTGCTTGGCTTTGCGCTCTACGTTGTCGAGACCGGGAAGCGCTGGCGCAAGGCCCTGCACAGTGGCGTCTGAGTTTCGACGACCAGGCCCGCGCAGCGCTCTGCGCCGCACGCTGGCGACCCTGGCGCTGACTGCAGCGTACGCGACCAGCGTCTTCGGGGAGGGCGCGCCGAGCGCCGAGAGTCGACTCGCCGGCCGGGCTGCACCCGACATCCCGCTGCGGCTGGCGGACGGCCGGACGATGCGCCTCTCTGAGCTCGCCGACGGCAAGCCCCTGCTCATCACCTTCTTCTATCGCCGGTGCACCGGGGTGTGCACGCCGCTGCTCGCATGGGTGCGCGATGCAGTGCGCAAGGCGGGCGGGCTGGGCGTCGACTACCGCGTCCTTGCGCTCAGCTTCGACGACGCCGATACGATCGACGACCTGCGCGCCCAGGCGCGCGTCACCAGAGTGCTGGACTCGCCGCACTGGTCGTTTGCTGTCACCGAGCAGGAGGCGCTGGCGCAAATCACGGGCGCACTCGACTTCTGGTATCGACCGGACCCCGCAACCGGGCAAATCGATCATCCGGCGTTGGTGGCGGCGCTAGACCAGGGCCGCGTCGTGCGCACGATGCTCGGCGCCCCGGACGTCTCCGAACGCTTGCAAGGCCTGCTGGCGGAGCTGCGCGGCGCCTTCATCCCGTATTACCGCCTCCCGCATCAGACGCCGTTCGCCTGCGTCTCCTTCGACTCGAGCACCGGAGAAACCCGGCTCCACTGGGGGCTGATGCTGCTGGTGCTGCCAGCGTTGACGGCGGCTGTCGCAGCCTACGTTCTGTTCTTTCTGGGCGCCAAGCGACGGCGCATGGTCGAGGCGCAGAACGGTCGCACAGGTGCGTCGCCAGTTTGGAGCTGCGCAGCCTCGTAGCGGATAGCGCTTTCTCGGCGCTCATCCAAGCAAGCGCTGATGAGGCGGCGGCGTGGAAGCGGCCGCAGACAAGACGTGCGAAGGCGCCGTTCTTATCGGCGGCGCTCGTTCAGCGTTTATCTAAGGAAGCTCTGATCAACCTGCTGCCCTGACGGTTCAGCCCAAGGAAATGCCCGCAATGCGGCGTTTCGAGCGGCTGGAGATCACAGAAACAGAGTGAATCAGAGATTCTCTAACGCAGCAGCTTCTCGAGCACGCGGGTTCGCGCCGGGGGCTCCATGTCGAGATACCGCCGCAGCGCGCTGCGGCAGCATTCATACTGCTGTCGCGCTTCACTGATCCGCCCAGCGCGTGCGAGCAGTGTAATCAGCATCTCATAGACATCCAGCGCCACTGGCTCGACATCGAGCGCCGCGCGCAACGTCCAGATCGCCTCGTCGGCCCGCCCCGAGTGCATGCGCAGCTCCGCCAGCATGCGCGCGGCATCGAGATATGTATGCCGAAGCCGTACGCGCTCGAACTCGAACAAGTCGTGCTCCTCGTCCTCGGCGGACAAGTCTGCGCGATACAGACGCAACGCGTCTTCGAGCAGCTCCGAGGCTCGCTCGCTTTCTCCGTGGCGCCGCGCTCTGCGAGCCGCCTCCGTGAGATCGAGGAAGTCGTACAGATCCACGCGGTGCGGCGCTTCGGTGTTGAAGCGGTATCGATCTTCGCTGCATAGCACGTAGGCGGAGCTGCGTTGGCGGCGCGTCGACTCGATGGTCGAGCGCAGCGCGTTGATCACACCGTGCAGCCGGTTGGCGGCGACGCGCGCCGGCGCGCCCGGCCAGAGCAGCTCGATCAGGCTATCGCGGTGTACAGGGGCTCCGCGGCGCAACAGCAGATACTTGAACAGCTGTACGGCCTTGCGCCGTCTGAAGGACTCGAGCGGGATCGGCTGCCCGTCGCGCTGGATCTCGAACCAGCCGAAACAGCGCACCATCAACTGTCCCGAGGTCCGAACAGCGGCCTTCGACGGCGCCCGTCGCTCAGGCAACGTGGTCGGCAGAAGCGTCTTCAATTCTTCGAGCAGCGGCAGTCCCCACTCGATCGGCACGCATTCCTCCCGCCAGCCGACGCCGACATAACCGAGCGGCCGATCGCCGTCCACCAGCGGCACGCCGATGAACGAACGGATGCCGCGGCGTTTGACCGCCTCTCGCAGGAACAGCCGATCGCGCTGGAACTCGTTGGTGAAGAGCGGCTTCTGCAGCAGTGTGACCGTACCTGGGTATCCCGAGCCGAGCGGCATGTGCGTGCGTTCCATGAACGCATCGCGATCCCGCCCCGCGCAGTCGATCAGGGTGACTTCACTTCCGGAGCGATCCAGAAGGAACAGTTCGCAGTCGTCGGCCGCAACGACGCGCCGCAGGCCCTCGAGCGTGCTGCCGAGTGAAACCAAATGCTCGGCAAGCACGCCGCGTGCGAGCAGACCTTCCAGGCGGGCGCCGCCGACCCCTCCGGCGACCATATGAGAAAGCGGCAGCCACACCATGGCGCCGCCATCCGCCCGCGGCAGGACTGTGCAGGGTTGGACCGAACTGCTCGCGGGTGCGTCATCGGATCCGTCCCGAACGCCCACCACGTCCTCCGGTTCTTGACGGGCGCCAGGGGATCCTGCAGCGGCGCAGCGCGCGCATGCGTCGCCCAGCTTGCCGTCCATCACGTCCCAACACAGCCGCCCGATCGCTGCGCGCGCAGGCGTCCGCAGAGCGCGCGCCGTCGGCGCAGGCCAGCCGCGCACGCGAAAGCCCGCATCCACCCAGAAAAAAGGCCGAAACGGCTCGCTGCGGGCCCGCTCCACGCCAGTTCGCATGTCCATCTCCCGCGACGTTGCGACGTTGGCCGACGCATCCCGCCTTCGACGGAACAGCGCGCCAATACCCACGATCTTACGTCGTTCGACGTCTCAGGGAACCACCTCGGCGGCGGCGCTTTAGCTTGCCGCGATGGCGAGCCTCAAACACGCGAACATGCGCCCATGCCACGCATGGCGAGGAGATCGGCTCGAGTATCGGCTTCGTGGGCAGAGGAGGGGAGCGAGTATGAGCGCTCGGTTCGGCGCACGATTGCGCCGGCGATCGTATTGAGTTCTCAAAATCGAGTGGCTCGGCGACGGAAGTTGCTGGCCCGACGAAGGTCGATACACGCTCAGACCACGTGATGTGAGCCCTAGCACATAAGAGAACTATCGGCACGGTGTATCGTTGCGCTTCCTACTCATGTTTCTGGCGCTCCAACAACCTACGGCTCCCCCTGTCGATAGCTCCAATTTCACAAGGTTCTTTCGTTACGTAAGGAGACGGTGAACCACACCGCAGACATCTTCGCCTCCGGGCGAAACCGGCTGAAAAACAATGAACAAGGTCTACCGAATCGTCTGGAACGCCGCCGCCGGCCTCTGGCAGGTAGCGGCTGAGTTCACGCGCGGGCGACGCAAGGCCGCGGCGGATTGGCGCCTTCCGCTGGCGGCCGGCGCACTACTGCTCATAGCCCCGCCGACCTTGGCCGACTTGCCTGACGGCGGCGTCGTGGTCGGCGGCAGCGGGGCGATCAGGCGGTCGGGTAATGAGCTCACCGTCACCCAGAACTCCCAGCGCCTGGCTATCGACTGGCAGAGCTTCTCCATCGGCGAGGGCGACAGCGTCCGCTTCGTCCAGCCCAGCCGTGAGGCCGCGGCGCTGAACCGGGTGCTCGGCCCCGATGTCTCGCGCATCCTCGGCTCGCTGGACGCCAATGGCCAGGTGTTCCTGGTCAATCCTAACGGCGTCCTGTTTGGCGCCAACGCCCGGGTGGACGTCGGCGGTCTGGTCGCCTCGACGCTCGACATCCGCACCGAAGATTTTTTGGCCGGCGACTACCGCTTCGAGGGTGACGGCGCAGGCAGTGTGATCAACAAGGGCGCCCTGCAGGCAGCCGAGGGTGGCTACGTCGCGCTGATCGCCGCCCGTATCGAGAATGCAGGCAGCATCGAGGCCGAGCGCGGCCAGGTGCTCATGGGCGCGGGCCGCAAAGTCCGCCTGGATTTCGGTGGACCGGTAAAGCTGGAGGTCGAGGAAGCTGCACTCGAGACCTGCATCGAGCAAGGCGGCGCGGTGCGCGCCGACGGCGGTCTGATCTATCTCAGCGCCCACAGCGCAAGTGAGCTCGCCAGCACGGTCATCAACCACAGCGGCGTCAGCCAAGCTCGCAGCTTGGAGATCGGCGATGACGGTGAGGTCGTGCTGCTCGGGGAAGGCGCCACGGTGGCGGTGACCGGCACGCTGGACGTTTCATCCGCGCGCGGCGCAGGCGGCAAAGCGGTGGTGAGCGGCGGCCGGGTGCTCGTCGACAGCGGCGCCCTCATCGACGCCAGCGGCGCCTACGGCGGCGGTGAGATCTATCTCGGCGGCGGCTGGCAAGGGCAGGATCCAGAGATCCCCCAGGCCAAGGGAACCGTGATCATGCACGACGCCACCGTGGACGCTTCGGCGACCGAATTCGGCGACGGCGGCATCGTGGCGGCCTGGTCGGACGTGAACGACAACGACTCGGTCACCCGCGTGGCCGGAACGCTGCGTGCGCGCGGCGGCGCTCAGGGCGGCGAGGGTGGGCGCATAGAGACCTCCGGTCGTGAACTCGGGGTGGAGGCCGCGCCGGATGTTTCCGCCTCGCGCGGTCGCGGCGGCGAGTGGCTGGTTGATCCCCATAACATCACTATCGTCGCGGGCGACGGCGCCTCCGGCATCAACGCCGCCAGTCCGTTCGAGAGCAGCGGCGACGGCGCCACACTGGGCGTCGAACTGATCGACGCCGCTCTGGCCAGCGGCGATGTGGTCATCCGCACCGGGTCCGGCGGCAGCCAAGACGGCGACATCACCTGGAACCCCGACTACGAGTACGCCGGAGCCGCCGACCGCCAGCTCAGCCTGCACGCCCACCGCAATGTCGCCCTGAACGGCTCGATCGCCAGCAGCAACGGGGCGCTGTCAATGACGTTCAACGCCGACTCCGACGGCGACGGCAACGGCAATCTGACGATCAAGGAGTCGCTCGCGACCCGGGGCGGCGATCTGAGCCTGTCTGGTCAAGCCATCACGGCGGACGTTCGCTATGTAACGCTCACGACCAGCGGCGGTGCGGGCGGCGACGTGGATATCGCGGTTGCTGGCACGTTGCTGCTCAAGGAGGTCGATCTGATCGCGGGCGGAACCGGAACGATCAACATCGATGCAAGCGGCCCGAATGGACGCGTGGAGCTCAACGCCGCCAAGGTCATCGTCGAAGACGGCGACCTCGTCGTAGACGCTGGCAGCCAAATCCTGCAGCTCTGGCGCGCCGTCTTCGCCTCGAGCGGCGCGGGCGATATCAGCCTCACGGCTCGGACCGGCAACATAAGAGCGGGCGTCGGTGGGACCAGCACCGGTCACATACGCGCTACCGGCGATGGCGACATCTTCCTGCGAAGCAACAACTTGCTGCTGCCCGAAAACTCGAGCATCGAAGGCGGGGCTTCATTGTTCATTCTGCCCTACGATGCAGATACGTCGATAGGACTGGGCGACGGCGCCGCCGGCGGCCTGAAGCTGAGCGCCGCGGATCTGTCGCGGCTCGACGGCTTTTCACTGGTCACCGTGGGCGAGGCCAGCGGGAGCGGCGCAATCGAGCTAGGCGCCGCCGAACTGGCGGCTGCGCTGCGGGTGCGCACGGGCGGCGGCGTCACCGTCATGGACGAATTCAGCGCAGACGCCATCGAGCTGATCGCAGGAGGGCGGGTCGCTGTCGACTCCGGCAGTCTGAGCAGCCACGGTGGAGACGTTGTCATTACCGCGGACGGCGCGTTCACGATGGCCGACGGCGCCCGGATTAGCACCGGCGGCGGCGACTTCAGCGCCGACTACGGCGGCGCCGCTCAGACTGACAGTGTCTCCGGCCGCATCGAAACCAGCGGCGGCGATTTGTCGCTGGCTGTCGCCGATTCGATGAGCGAGGACACACGCCTTTATCTGCGGGGCGCCACGCTGCTTAGCGAAGGCGGAAATATCCTTGTGGATGTGGGCGTCCCGGGCGGCAGCGCCGGTGAGCTCAGGGTGCACGCCTTGGGCGGGCGCAATACCGTGATCGACAGCGGGCAGGGCGATCTCACGCTGCGCATGAACAACACCGAATCCTGGCTCTTGATCGAGGATGGCGCCGAACTTCGCGCTCACGGCGGCGGCTCGATCACCTTGGACAGCGAAGCTCTGCTCTCTGTTCGCAGCGGCAGCACGGTCGCCGCCGTCGACGGCGAGCTGCGCCTGCGGTCGGGAGGGGTGCTCGAGATCGGCCCGAGTGGTCATGGATCGGCCGGACTGAGCAGCACAAACGGCGCGGTCGTGCTCGACGCCGGCGCCGGCTTCAGCGGCATGGACGGCGACGACACGCTGCAAGCGCCGCGCATGCTGCTGCTCGGCGCGGCCGATTACGACTTCAGCAACGGCGGATTCCAGACCGACGCCGTGGCCGCCGACATCGCAGGCGCGCTGTCCATCGCCAACTCTGGCGCGCTGAGCATAGGCTCGATCAACGGTGTCCATGGCGTCCGAGCGAGCGGCCCAGTCGCTCTTTCCACCGCCAGTGGCGACCTCACTGTGGCCCAGACCATCACCACCACGGACGCCTCGTCCGCCGCCATCGTCCTCAACGCCGGCGCCGCCTCAGGAGCTGGCGACGCAGGCGGCGGCGATCTGGTGATCCAGGATGAAGCCGACCTGCTCACAGGAGTCGGCGGTCGCGCCGTGCTCTATACCGGCAGCCTGTCCGGCAGCGCTGCCGCAGCGGCGCGCTTGGGCGCCGGCAGCGGCCGTTTTCGCTACGACAGCGACGAAAGCGTCAGCAATTTCAGCGCCGCCCTTGGTGATGGAATCTGGCTCATCTACCGCGAGCAGCCCTGGCTCTCGGTCAACCCGCACAGACGCTCCAGCGTCTACGGCGACGCCGTGTCGCTGGCGGGCCTGAGTTACTCGCTGAATGGACTGTTGAACGGCGACGACCTCACGCTTGCCGGGATCGGCGACAGCGCCGTCTTCGAAACCGACGCCGTCATGGGCTCCAACGCCGGCGACTACGACATTCGCTATGTAAACGGACTGCACAGCGCGCTGGGCTACGGCTTCGAGGATGGCGGCGCTGGCGGCGAATACACCATCGCGCGTCGGCAGATAAGCCTCAGCGGCGAGCGCGTCTACGACGGCGGCAGCGTCCTTGACGCCGCCGTCTTCGAGTTACACAACCTCGCCCTCGGCGAGACGCTCGGCCTCAGCGGTCAGGCCAGCATGACGGATAAGCACGCTGGCCTCGGAAAAGCAGTCATTCTGGAAGACCTCACCCTGGTCGACGGCGCCGGCTTGGCGTCCAACTATCTGCTTGCCGGCGGCAGCGTGAACATCGCGCCGGCGGCGATCACCGTCTCCAGCGACCCGGTGACCAAGATCTACGACAGCGGCACGGCCGCCGCCGGCCGCGCGATCCTCACGGCCGGCGAACTGTTCGACACCGATACTCTTGCTGGGGGCGACTTCGCCTTCACCGACGAGAATGCCGGCGAGAACAAGACCGTGACGGTCGCCAACGTCGTCGTAAATGACGGCAACAACGGGCACAACTACCTGGTGAGCTACGTCGACAACACAGAGAGCAAAATCCTTCGGCGCGCTGTCACGGTCAGCGGCATTACGGCGGCGGACAAGGTCTATGACGGCGAGGTCGCGGCGCTCATAGACGTCTCAGGCGCCCGGTTCGATGAATTGGCGCCCGGCGACGAACTCATAGTCTCGGCTAGCGGCGAGTTTGACAGCCCCGACGCCGGCGACCGCACGGTGTGGCTAGACAGCGTGTATTCCGGCGCCGATCTCCGCAACTATGAGATCACCGATCAGCCCAGCGCCAAAGCAGCCATCACGCCGCGGGTGCTGAGCCTCAGCGGCAGCCGCGTCTACGACGGCAGCGTCGCCCTGGCGGCGAGTATCTTCGAGCTGAGCAACCTGGCGGCGAGTGAGAGCCTCATGCTCATCGGCGAAGGCAAGATGGCCGACAGGCACGTCGGCGACGACAAAATCGTGGACGCGAGCGGCCTGGCTCTGGCTGACGGCAGCGGCTTGGCCTCCAACTACACCCTCGCTGCCGGCGACCACCGAGTGGACATCAGCCCGCGGCCGATTGGCGTCGCCGCCGATTGGCTCTCCAAGATCCACGGCAGCCTTGATCCGGTGCTCTCCTGGCGGCTGACGGCCGGGAGCTTGGCGCCAGGCGATACGCTGCTCGGCGCGCTGCGGCGCGAACCGGGGGAGTCGCCGGGCATTTACCGCATCGACCGCGGCAGCCTCGATCATCCCGACTACGACATCGACTTCCAGTCCGGGCAGATGCGGATCTCCACCTCCGAACAGGTCCGCGCCTCCACCATCTGGAGCGGCGCAGCCGAAACAGCGCAATCCGCGCACGCCGGGTTTACGGATCCCTCCGTCCGAGGGGAGTTGGCAGTCGTCGAGCTGAAGCGTGACGACGACCGACCACATCAGCAGCCTGGCGAAGACGCTGCATCGGACAGTCGCATGAGGCTGTTCGTGATCGCCGGCGGGATCCGTATGCCCTACCAGGAATGACGGCGCGCTCGTCGCGTTCAACGACAAGACAAGAGCTGTACTCGAGATCATGAGCACCGACTCCGCTACTCCCTGGCGGCTGTTCGCCCTCGTTGTCTTCATCGGCGCACAATCGCCGACGCTCGCGCAGCAGGCGCCAGACGTCGGCCGCCTGCTGCAGGAGCAGCAGGCGCCGCCAACGCCGCCGCCGCTGCGAGAGCTCAATCTGGACGCGCCGCCGACCGCCCCGATGGACCCGGGTGGGCCTAGCGTGGTCTTGAAGGGCGTCGAGATAAACGGCGCCAGCGTCTTCTCGGACGAGAAGCTGATCGCGCTGCTCACCGACGCCATCGGCCAGGCTCACGATCTGGCCGGCCTGGAGCGCCTGGCGGCGCGCATCACCACCTACTACCGCGAGCACGGCTATCCCTTCGCTCGCGCCTATCTGCCCGCCCAGCGCATGAGCGATGGCCGGCTGCGATTGGAAATCATCGAGGGTCGCTACGGCGAGGTGCGCGCCGCAAGTGTCTCGCCCAAGACCGCCGCCAGCGCCCAGGCCTATCTACAAGCATTGCGGCCCAACGAACTGATCCGCGCGCACGAGCTGGAACGCGCCGCACTGCTGCTGGACGGCTTGCCTGGGGTCTCGGTGACGGCAGTGCTGCGACCCGGTCAAGCGGCCGGTACGGGCGATCTTTTCGTCGAGGTGGAGCGCCAGCGGCGACTCTCCGGCCTGCTTAGCCTGGACAACCACGGCAATCGCTTTAGCGGCGCCTTGCGCCTGGGCGGCCAACTGGCCCTGGCCTCGCCGTTCATGCTCGGGGACGAGGTGGTGGTGAACGCGCTGCTCAGTGACGAGGAGCTCTGGAGCGGCGGCCTGGCGTACAGCCTGCCGATCGGCGCCGACGGCCTGCGCGCCCGCGCCGGCTATACCCACACCTACTACGAGCTGGGCGAGGAATTCGCCGCGCTGGGGGCCAACGGCAAAGCGCGTATCGGTTATCTCGGCCTGTCCTATCCGCTGCTGCACTCGCAGGCCGCCAACGTCGCGATCAACGTGAGCTATCAATACAAAACGCTCGAAGATGCGTACGACGCTGTCGACGTGAGCGAGGAGAAGCACTCGCACGGCGTGCCAATAAGTCTGCAGTTCGACGTGCGTGACGATCTTTTAGGCGGCGGCCTGTTTTTCGGCGCCGTCACCTGGACGGCAGGCGAGCTCCACCTCGACCGCGACATGCGCCAGTTGGACCGCGCCGCCACCCGCAGCCACGGGCGCTTCGACAAAGTCAACATGGAGCTGGTCCGGCTGCAGCACCTGCCGGCCGGCTTCGGGCTGTACGGCCGGATCTCGGCGCAATGGGCCGGCGACAACCTGGACTCCTCCGAGTCCTTCGGCCTGGGCGGCGCTGGCGGCATACGCGCGTACCCCGCCGGCGAAGCCTTCGGCGATGAAGGCTTGCTCGGCCAGATCGAGCTGCGTTACACGATCGCTGGCTACTCGCCCTATCTCTTCTACGATCATGGCAAGATCCGCGTCAATGCTGAGCCCGGACCCCAGGTGGAAGCCCGCAGCGAAGAGCGCAGCGGCGTCGGACTCGGTCTGCACTGGCAGTACGCCGGCCTGCGTCTGAACACCAGCTTCGCCTGGCGACTCACGGGCGGCGAGCCCGATTCGGACCACCGTGACCGTCAACCTCGCTGGTGGGCGACTTTGGAGCGAGCATTCTAGAAGACCCGCGGCTGAGTGCAGGGATGGCTGCACTGCGATGTTGAACTACCCCCAGACACCGCGCCGTGACGTCGAGCTCGCCCGACGAGCATCTCGATGCGTGAAGCCGGTGTGATTTGCGATGTGGTGGGAGCGAGTTCACTTGTCTGCAATTGCAATCCAGCGTCTAACGTCCGAATCCGTCCAGCCCGCGGCGCAGCTGCTGGCCGGCAGCATGCGTGACAACCCGCTGCACCGGAGGGTATTCGGCGATGACGAGGCGCAACTCGCGCGATTGTTGGCCACTGCCTTCGCCCGCCTGTTGCAACGGCAGCTTCGATCCGGGCTGGTGCTGGGCGCTTTCGACGGTGCGACCTTGGTGGGCGTGGCGGCCATGGTCCCGCCGGGCCATTGCCAGTCGCCGCTGCAGGAGAAGCTGAGCATGCTCGCGATCCTGGCCCGCGAGGGGCTGCTGCGGCGGCTGCCGGACATCCACCAGTGGCTGCGAATCTGGGCTCGTCAGGATCCGGCTTCCGATCATTGGCATCTCGGGCCAGCGGCCGTCGACCGCGGGCGTCAAGGGCAGGGGATCGGAACCGCCCTGATGAGGGCGATCTGCGATGAGCTGGATCAGCGCCAGGCCGTCGGCTACCTGGAGACGGACAAGCGCAGGAACGTCGTCCTGTATCGCCGGGGCGGTTTTGCGGTTGTCGTCGAGCGGCCGGTGCTAGGTGTGACGAACTGGTTCATGCTGCGCCAGCCGCCTCACGCGTAGTCACTCTAGTCGCTGACCGCCCGGCGCGACAGCCGCGCTCGTCGACACACCGCGCCGAGTACGCGGTATGGCGGGACTGTTCAATGGTGATCCATGGCTGCCCGAAATCACCCGAAGAACTCTGAGGATCGCGCGCATCGCCATGCGCACGGCGCAGACTCAAGC
>JAVEVD010000118.1:0-5635 GCA_034005205.1 Steroidobacteraceae bacterium
CGGTGATCTCGTCATTCGCCTTGTTGTCGCGCGTCGGCTCTCCGTCGGTGAGGTAGACGATGAAGTTCTTCTGACAGCTGTCGTTGGCGGGGCTGGCGTAAGTCGTGGCGTCCGCTGCGCCGCCGGTACGCGAGGTGGCGATGCTCGGCAGCTTCTGGAAGGTCCCGCTGCAGTTGGTGGTCGTCTGAGAGGAGTTCGGCGTCGCGGCCGTGCAGGTTCGCGAGTTGTCGCCGAAATGTACGCTCGCTCCGGCGAAATACTGGTGGGCTTCGTAGAGCGTCTCGGAGAGCGGCGTGTTGCCGTAGGGCACCAGGCTGTCGACGAGCGCTATGAGCGTGTCGCGGTTCTCATCGATGGGCGACACCGGCCAGAGCACCATGCCGCCCCCGTCGGTATTATCGCCGAGAGTGTTGGTGCTGTAGCGCATCAGCCCCACGTTCACGTTGGAGATGGAGTTCAGAAGTCCGCGCGCCGCCTGTTGCATGACTTCGAGGCGAGTGCCGAGCTCCTGGGTGCGGAACTGCTGGTAGTAGGCCACGTAGTTCGCCGAATAGAGCGTCGCCGACGTGCCGTCGTTGTCGTTCCAGTAGGAGTCCCGGGAATCGTTCGCCCAGACCGGGTTGGAGCCTGTCGCATCGCCGTCGGGATAGGCGGGGCTGGACGAAAGATCGCCGTCCACGCCCGCATCGTTGCGGCACTCGACGTCGTCGGAGTGGTAATCGCTGCTGAGGGTGCGCCAGCGTCTCGTCGATGAGCTGCTGCGACGCCATTGAATGAAGCGATCTCCCTGATAGCGACCCGCTTCGGAGGCCAGAGCGGTGACTGCGGCCGCGCATTTCAGGTTGGCGGCGTCGAAATAACTGCTCGTGTTACAGCTGGGCGGCGTGCCTTGGCTCGTTCCGGTCCGGTATAGAACGCGGCCGCCGATCGATGCACAGTCGCCCGTAGCTTCAGCGACGTAGTCCCTCGTGGGATCGTAGGACTGCTGTGTCGTGACCTCGCCGATCATGCTGCCCGAAGTGTCGAGGATCAACATGATATTGGGCGCGGTGTTCGATTGCGCCACGAAGATCTCCGCGTCGTCCGCCGCGACCGGGCCCGCCGCTGCTGCGGCGAGCGCTGCGGCGTACACGAACGTCGGGGCGAGGCGGCAGTCACGTTGACCTTTCATGTTCGTTCTCTGTTGATTGGAAGCGTCAGCTTCAGAGCTGGCCGAACACCATTAGCCGGGTGGCGATCGCTTCCCCCGGCTTGTGGAAGACCATGAGGAACTGAGCGCCGGTGCGCAGGACATAAGCGTTGAAATCTGCATATGTGACTTGCGATCCGCCCACGAAGAACCGCGTCTGATCGGTGAGTTGCAGGGAGTTCATCGAGCAGGGCGGCCTGCAGTCTCGCAGGGTCACCGAACCCGACGTCGTGCTTGGCAGCACTACGGCGTCGGTCGAAGTCTCGATGGCGTCTTCCAGGGAGCGCAGCGGCGCCGGGTTCTGCGGTTGCGCGGCGGCGGACGAGGCGACGAGCGCCACGAACATCAGCGCTTTACGGATTGAGCGGACAGCAATCGCCATGACGTATTCGCCTGTTCTACTCGAGTTCAGTGGTCGCCGGCGGTCCGAGCGGGGGCACGGTCGCGTCCGCCGGCGAGATGATGGCCACGCCCTGGAAATTCCGGGCGGTCGCGTTGCGCGCCGACTCTCCGTGGCTCTCGATTTCGAAGTGATAAGTGGAGAAGCTGTTCCAGCTCGATCCCCACATCGCCGGTTGCGCCTTGCCGTCGAGCTGACGGCGCGTCCAAGTCGAGTACTTGTCGATCGACGAACCGGCGATCGCCACGTTGAGGGTTTCCTCCGCCGTCGCCAGCACGGGGTTGAAAGTATCGTCCACCAGCGCCCGTTCGATGCCGGTTTCGGCGGCCTGGAAAGCATTCTGGTGGTATTGCGTATTGCCGGCCATGACGAGCTCCAGGCTCGCGGTGTTCATTCCCGAGATGGCGAGCAGCGTCAGCACCAGCAAGAGCAACAGACCGACGACCAGCGCAGCGCCGTGTTCGCGGCTCGTTCTCGGCGCACTGCAGGTTCTTGTGCGCATAATCAGGTACCCAGCGCGTTGCGGATCTGGATCGTCCGCGAGACAAGCAGGCGGCGGAAATTATCGTTCGGTGCGTAGGGCCGCCCGGCGGCCGCTGCATCGTTCAGATCGTCGGTGGTCGTGGATCCCGAGCGGTCCGCGTACGCGTACACACGATCATCGGTGAAGCCGACCTCCGGGTTCTCGGCGCGCACCAGCAGCCAGAGCCGGACGGCGACGATCTGTTCGCCTTCGGCGACGTCGTCGGGGTCGACGTAGCGTTGAGCAACGCCGTTCACGCCGCTCGGATCAACGCCAAATTGAACCTGCAGGTCTTCGACGCCAGGGATGATCTCGACATCATTGAATGCGGGCCCGGCGACGAGGGTCTTGCGCCGCAACGCCGGCGGACCGGCGGAAGAGTCACGGCTTACGTAGTAGGCGTTCACGATCAGATCGTTGATCTGACCTTCTGGAGACGTAGTGCACGAGGTGCTGTCCGTGACGAGCTCGCCGTTCATACGCGTCGAGCAAACCTGCAAACGACCGGTTCCGGCCGCAGCGGTTGCGACCGCTGCACGACGAACGATCAGCACGTCTGCGCTGGCGACCGCGCCCGACACCGCCGCAGTCGGCGTGCATGCAAGGCCGTAAGTATTGTTGTGACCCTCGAGGTTCAACAGCAGGTCGTGAGCGAAATTGGTTCCGCAGTCCGTAGGCGCGCCGGCCGAGGCCTCATCCTGCGAAGCGGAGCCTTCGATGACTCCAGCGCCTTTCACCAGGCCCCAGTAATTGGACATGCGGATGTCCGGCTCGATGACGCTCAATGCGTACCGGGCGGTCTCCTGCAGTCGTGCGGCGGTCTCGTTGATCTCATAGGTGTTGCGGCTGTCCACGTAGACCTGCGTGGCGCCGAAAATGAGGATTGCGCCGATGGTCACCGCAACCAGCAGTTCGATCAGACTCAGGCCATGTTGTCGCATTCCAGATCGCTGCTGGACGAATCGAGGGCTGCCGCAGCTCATATTTGCATTCTCATGACATACTGAAGCGACGACGGTTCGCCGGGCTCTGACCACGTGATCGTGATGGTGTATGTGTCAGGCGTCGTGCTGTTGTCGACCTGTACTTCGCCCGCGCCTCCCGGAAGCGTGGCGGAAATCTGCTGTTCCCATACGTATAGGTCGTGCGCGGCCAGCTCTTGCGCGCTGCAAGCGGCCGACGCGCCGACGCAACCGTCGCCGTTTTCGGCTGCGTCGCCCGCGTACGCCGCGCCTGCAGTTCGATTTGCGCGTATCCGGTCGCCCAGATCGCTGGCGAGATTGACGGCCTGCATGCGCGAGATTGCGCTGCTGCTGGTGCGCAGTGTGGTCACGTAAAGGCCGGCGATTCCCAGCATGCCGACGCCGAGCACCACTAATGCAACCAGGGCTTCCACCATGCTGAAGCCACGTGAAGTCAGGCGAGTCGCAAGCCTCGGCATCTGTACGGTCTCAGATCTCTCAGGATGGGCAGGCGCCGGCGGCGCTGATCGCGTCCTCGACATCGTCGGCAAGCTTCGAAGCTCGGCTGCGTCCGGTCTCCGAAATGAAAACGGCGCGCGCGGTGGAGTTCGCGCCGTTCTGCACATGGCCGCGTTCATCACAGATCACGACGTTTCTCGACGGACTCAGCGCGCCAGTGGGCGGATTGGCGAAGCCCGTTGGGGCGTAGCTCACCACGCCGTCCTCGTCGTTCAGTACGGTCACTGACTCATGGACCAGATCGTGCCTCTCGATGACGGCTTCGTCGTCGTCGTGTTGCCAGTTGTTGTTGGCGTCCTCGAAGACAACCCAGCCGCGGAAATTCCCATAACTGCACGTTGGTTGTGCGGCCGCGGGATCGGCGGTTGCGCATACGACTACCGGACGCTGGCGCTTGATGGCTTCAGACCGGGCGATCTGTGTGGAGCGAATCAGGTCGTTGGAGGCCGCAGTCAGGCGGTTGTTTCGAATGAAGTCCCGCATGTTCGGGATCGCTACGGCCGCCAGCACCCCAGCGACGGCGAGCGTCACCATGAGCTCGAACAGCGTGAAGCCGCGTAGCGGGCGCCGGGTCGGGATGCACGGTCTCATGGCGGCGGACTATAAGAAGACTCGTTCGCTGCGCGTGCAGAATCCGATCAGCGGACGAGTGATGAGGACGAGCGGCCTGCGCTGGCTGATTCTGTCAACGACGTCGCGCAACGAGACGCTGCGATTGGCGACCTAAGATCTGCACGAAGGGGCTTGCCATACGCGTTTTATCTGTCTATAAATACAGATGACTGGTTATCGATACAGCCGAGAGGGCGCCATGTCCGAGCTCACACCCCGCCAGCGCGAAATCCTGAGGTTCATCCAGGAGTCCTTGGCGGACAACGGCATGCCGCCGACGCGCGCCGAGATCGCCGAGGAGTTCGGTTTCCGCTCGGCGAACGCGGCGGAGGAGCACTTGCGCGCTCTGCAGCGCAAGGGCGTGATCGATCTGCTCCCCGGCGCATCTCGGGGCATCCAGTTGAAGGATTCTCTACGCGAGCAATTGGGTCTGCCGCTGATTGGTCGAGTTGCAGCCGGCAGGCCCATTCTCGCGGAAGAGAACATCGAAGGCCGGTATCAGATCGACCCGAAAATCTTCCAGCCGAAGGCGCACTATCTGCTCAAGGTGCGCGGTATGAGCATGAAGGACGTCGGCATTCTCGACGGCGACTTGGTCGCCGTGCACCGCACGCCCGAAGTGCGCAATCGGCAGATCGTCGTGGCCCGACTCGAGAACGACGTCACCGTCAAGCGTTACAAACAGGAAGGCAAAGTGATCTGGCTGTTGCCGGAGAACGAGGAGTTCGAACCGATTCGCGTCGATCTCAATGAGCAGTCGCTCATCATCGAGGGCGTGGTCGTCGGCGTCCTGCGCCACGGCAAGTCGAAAGGCTTGTTTCAATAGCCACGATCATTGGTGTGGCCGACCCGTCAGGCTCTTTCTAGGGAGGTTCCTTCCAAGTCCTTGGAGATGGTGGCGGATGGTTGACCGCAGGAATGGGTCATCGGTCAGCCGATTCGGACCCGTGCAAACAGGCGCGAATTCCTGCGAGCTTGCGGGTAGGTAACTGTCCGGAATCTCCGGAGGGTTGCGGGTGCGGGGACCAGTTATCCTGGATGTTCGGATAACTGGCGTAAGGCATCAGTCCTTGTCGGCACCCGCTCGGGTCATGCCTTCGGGGCCATATCGCCCGACGACCGTGGGCTTCGGGGTGAGAGCCGCTCATAGACCTGGCTGCCGAGCCATTTCGACACCAGCTCCTGCATGTCCGGTTTGCCCATGTAGTCGGTAAACAGCTCCTCGTTCAGCTCCATCCGCTCGATGAACAGTGATTCCAGCACCTGCCGGAACACCAGCTGGAACTTGTCCAGTGAGTTGACCTCGGCGGCCTTCTGCAGCGCTTCGTTCTGGCTCGCCGCCTCGGCGATCTGGTCGAAGAACAACTGGTCCGCTTCATTGAGTTCGCCGCCGAAGCGCTCGTTGATGATGTCGATCAGGCGCGAAAGTG
>JAVEVD010000007.1:0-40135 GCA_034005205.1 Steroidobacteraceae bacterium
GCCGCGGCCAGCGTCGGCGAGCGGCTTGCCTATCAGCGCCTCGACCTGCACGTCGAGGATGGCGCAGGCCGCCTGATTGGCGGTGCGCACCGTGAGGTCCGGCTCCAGGGAAATCACCCCGGTCGACAGGCGCGCCAGGATCACGGCCAAGTTGGCGCGCTCGGCCTCTACGGCCTGCTGACTGCGACGCGCCTCCTCGCGGCTGCGCGCCAGACGCTTGGTCATGTCATTGAAGGAGTGCACGAGGATGCCCATTTCATCGTGCGAGGTGAGCGGCAGGCGCGTATTGAGGTCGCCCTTGGCGACCGCGCGTGTGCCGGCGACCAGATCCTGGATCGGACGCACCAGTCGGCGGGCCGCCCAGAACGCGCCGTACAGCGCCGCGAACAGCGACAGCAGCAGGACCAGCGTAAGCGTCAGGGTGAAGCTGGTCTTGAGCGGCTCTCGCAGGCGCGCCTTCTCGTTATAGCTCTGGTACGCGGATTCCACGGTGTCCGCGAGCTGCCCCAGGCGGGGTTCGATCTGGAAGACGGCCTGCAGCACGCGCGCTTCGCCAAGTTCCGAGCGCGGCGCCTGCACGGCCGCCCGTATGTGGTAGCCGCCTCCGGCGAGCGGCTCGAGCGCAACGTAGTCGCGGCCCTGACGCACCTGCATCGTCATCTCCTCGCTCGCCGCCGCAGGTGCGAACTGCGCCAGCCGATCCGAGCTCGTGGCGATGATGCGGCTGTTTGCGCCGAGCAGCGTCAGCTCGACGGCTTCGTGCGCGCGCTGCAGTCGCGCCAGCTCGCGGACCGGATCGGAGGCGTCCGCCAAGTCCGCTGCGATGGCGTGCGTGCGCTCCAGGTTCTCACGCATGCGCAGGTCCATGGCGGCGCGCGAAAGGGTCAGGGCGTCCTCCAGTCCTTGGCGGATCTCGAGATGGAACCAGCTGTCGATGCCCCTGTTGAGGAACACCACGGAGAAGTAGAACACCAGCAGCAGCGGCGCCATGGCCAGGGTGGCGAAGATCCACACCATGCGCGCCTCCATGCGCGAGCCGACCACGCGCTTGCGCCAGTCGCGCACCAGCTGCGAGAGGCGCCCTCCGATCAGGATCAGCAGAACCAGCAGGCCCGCCACATTCACGCCGACGATGAACGGATGCAGGTCGCTGAAGTGCGCGGACTGCTGCACCGTCTGGGCCATGATCAACAACGCCGCCGCCCACAGCCCCGACCCGATGAGCACCAGGATCGAGACCAATGTGCGTTTCACAGTTGCGGCGACCATGTGTACCACTCGGTGCGCTGACGCCAATCGTCCGCCCAGAACAGTACGAAGCGCAATGCATCCGGCATGGTGCGCACATCCATGCTGGCCCGCAGGCTGACTTCGTGCCGCCGGCGCGGATCGATCAGAGCCTGGTCGAGGATCGGCAGACGGCTGACCACGCGCAAGGCGTCCAACGCCGCATCCAGGGTCGCGTAGGATGTCTGCTCGCCGCTGTTCAGGTTTCGAACCAGGTAGCGCTCGCTGAGCGCGTGGTGCGCGAGCTCATAGTTCTGCGTCAGGGTGGCCACGGTCTCATCGAGCCAATAGCTGCGCTGCCGCTTGACAACGATGTCCAGGCGCATGGCTAGCGGGGCGCCGTCGCGGATCTCCGCCCTCGCACCCTCCTCCAGCTCGAAGTCGAGTGTGGCGCTGAGCTGATAGACGCCTTCAGAAGGCTCGACATATGCGGAGCGGATCTCGAAACGAGGCTGAGCGAACAGCGGCTGGGCGTGCAGCGCTGCGTACGCGCCCGCCAGCACGAGCATCAGGCGCAACCGCCCCAGGGCGCACGACAGATTGCACAGGTATCGAAGGCCCAGCCCCACTCATCGTCCTTTCGTCTTATCGACGCACGCATAATAAAAGCCGTCCGTCCCGTCTGTCCCGGCCGCAATCCGCAAACCAGGCCCGGCGCCCGCGGCCTGTCCAGCGAGGGCGACGGCGGGCGCGAGATCTCTGGCCGGCGTCTCGCGCGCCTCGGGCTGCGTCGCAAGGAATCTCTCCATTACGTCCACGGTCTCGGCCCGCAGCGAGGAGCAACTCGCATATACGAGCCGTCCGCCGGGCGCCAACAGCGGCCACAGCGTCTGCAGCAATTCGAGCTGCCGAGCGGCAAGCGCCGGAACGTCCTCCGGCCGGCGCAGCAGCTTGATGTCCGGGCGCCGGCGTATCACGCCCGTCCCGGAGCAGGGCGCGTCGATCAGGATGCGATCGTAAGGTCGGCCGCTGAACCAGGCCCTGACGTCGGTCGCGTCGGCCTCGATCAGCGTCGCTCGCACCCCCAACCGCCGCAGATTGTCCTCGACCCGTCGCAGCCGCTCACCGGATACATCGACTGCCGTGAGTTCGCCGAGTTCAGGGGCGAGCTCCAGCAGATGACCGGTCTTGCCGCCCGGCGCAGCGCAGGCGTCGAGCACCCGCTCGCCCGGCTGCGGATCGACCAGCCGAGCTGCGATTTGCGCAGCTGCATCCTGCACGGACGCCTCGCCTGCAGCGAAGCCCGGCAGCTCGTCCACGTCCATCGCCTGTTGGAGCTGCAGCGCTGCGCCGCCGAACAGCGCGGCGGCGATACGCACGCCTTGCGCTTCGAGCCGGGCGCGGTATTCCCGCGGATCGACGCGGCTGCGATTGACTCGAATCCAGAAAGGCGGGCGCTGGTTGTTTGCGGCGAGTATCGATTCGTACTGCTCGCCCCAATCAGCTTGCAGCGCATCCACGAGCCAGCGCGGGTGCGCCGTGCGGAGCGCCAAGTCGCGATCGACCGAAGCGAGCAGCGCCGACTCGCGCTGTGCGCGGCGCAGGACGGCGTTGATCAATCCGGCGGCGCGCGGACGCCCCAGGAGCCGCGCGGCGTTCACCGTCTCATCGACCGCGGCGTGCGGCGGGATGTCGGTATGCAGGAGTTGGCACAGCCCGACGATCGCCAGCGACCGCACCTCCGGCGCAAGCGGCTGATCGGGGCGCGACAGGAGCTTGCCGAGCAGCGCGTCGAGACGGATGTACCAGCGGATGCTGTCAAAGCACAGCGATCGAAGCAGCCCCCGCTCCTGGCGGGCGCCCGCCAATTCAGCGGCGAGCGCGGCGTCCAGGGAGCGACCACGGAACGCGACCTCGGCCACCACGCGTGCGGCGCGCGCCCGCACGCGGGCGGAGGAGCTGGCGGACGCGGATTGCTGGCTGGCCATCTGGCGGCGAACGGCGCTCGCGCCGGCTCAGCTCTCGGCGCCCAGCACCGAGGACCCCAGGTCGTGGGCGTTGACGAACTCGGCGGCGCTCAGCGGCTTGCGGCCGGGCTCCTGCAGGCGCGTGATGCGCAGCACGCCGTTTCCGGTTGCGACATCGATCCCTTGCGCGCAGCTTGCGAGCACCGTTCCCGGCGCGGCGGGCGCCGACGACGGGCAGGCAAGCGGCTCGGCTTCCCAGATGCGCAGCTGTCGCCCGCGCCAGAGGGTCTGCGCAATCGGCCATGGATTGAAGGCGCGCACCTGACGGTCGATCTCGACCGCCGGCCGCGACCAATCGATCACCGCTTCTTCCTTGCGGATCTTGTGAGCGTAGGTAATCCCCTCGTCAGGTTGCGGGCGAGGGTGCGCAACGCCCGCGGCGATCATGTCGAGCGCCTCGATGAGCGCCTGCGCGCCCATGACCGCAAGGCGATCGTGCAAGGATGCGGCAGTCTCGCGCTCGCCGATGGGTGTGGCGCGCTGGAGCAGCACCGGTCCGGTGTCCAATCCTGCGTCCATCTGCATGATTGCGACGCCGGTGAGGCGATCGCCCGCCAGGATCGCACGCTGAATGGGCGCGGCGCCGCGCCAGCGCGGCAAGAGCGATGCGTGGATGTTCACGCAGCCGCGCCGCGGCGCGTTCAGGGCGGCTTCGGGCAGCAGCAGCCCGTACGCCACGACCACCATCAGGTCGGCGCGCCATTGCGCCAGCTTCTCGAGCGCGTCGGGCGCACGCAGACTGGCTGGCTGCGCCACGGGCAGCCCGTGGCGCAAGGCGCACGATTTCACCGGACTCGCGACCACTCGCCGCCCTCGCCCAGCCGGGCGGTCGGGTTGCGTGTACACGGCCAGCACACGATGCCGTGAAGCACACAGCGCTTCGAGCGCCGGCACGGAGAACTCCGGCGTGCCGGCGAAGATGAGGGAAAGCGGTTCAGACACGGGGGAAAGAGGCAGTTAGCGGTTGGCGGTTAGCGGCCATTGAAGAGAGTGGCTCCAGATTCCGGCAGGCGATGAGCGGCGGCCGCACGGGCCTTGTTCACTAACCGCCGACCGCTAACCGCTTCTTCGCACCGACTCGCCGTCGCGCTCCTTGCGCTCCTTACGCTCCTTCTCCAGCTTCTTACGGATCCGAGTCCGCTTCAGCTCGGAGAGATAGTCGACGAACAGCTTGCCGTCGAGGTGGTCGATCTCATGCTGGATGCACACGGCGAGCAGCCCCTGCGCATCCATGTCGAATGGCTTGCCGGCGCGGTCCAGGGCGCGCACCCGGATGCGCTCGGCGCGACGAACCTTGTCGTAGACGCCGGGCACGGAGAGGCAGCCTTCCTCCGTCTCCGCCACACCGTCGCGCTCCAGGATCTCGGGATTGATCAGGGCCAGCGGCTCCTTACGGCTTTCGCTCACGTCGATCACGAGCAGGCGCTTATGCACGTTCACTTGCGTGGCCGCCAAGCCTACGCCGGGCGCGGCGTACATCGTCTCGAACATGTCGTCGATCAACTGGCGCAGCGCCGCATCCACCTGCTCGACCGGCTCGGCGCGCGTCCGCAGTCGCGGATCGGGGAATTCGAGAATGGGTAGTAACGCCATGGTGGCCTCGACGCTCTCGTCTCATGGCCTGCGGCGCGATGGATCGCGGCTCAGGCGGCTTGATGAATTACAACAAGTTGTAGGCGTCCGCCGGATAAACAAGCCCCGCCTCACAACCCGGCCTCGCCCCTCCGACGCATCCGGCGCCGAGGCCGAGGATGGAATGAGAACCACGTCTCGCGCCGAAAGCCCGTTTGTGCAATCCCTGCAATGATGCTGCTAAAGTTCAGCCGGCGTTGAACTTAATACACATCCGCCGCGGCGCACTACGCCCGAATCGCGGATGACGACGCCGCAAGTATAACGGCCGAACGCGCAAGCCAGGCCGATGTCTCGACGGCGCGACCGATAGTCCTGACTGGAGCTGTTTGGCGCATGAAGACTTCGAATCTGCCAATTCGTTCCGCAATTCTGAGCCTGGTCGCCGGCCTCACGCTCACCGCCGGGCTCGGCCCTGTCGGCGCGGCCGCAGAACAGCAGCGCACCGTCGGGGAGGCCAGCCGCATCCCCTTGGCGCCAGAGGCCCCCACCGAATACGTCGTTAAGGCGGGCGACACCCTTTGGGACATCTCCAAGTTGTTCCTGCGCGACCCCTGGTACTGGCCGGAGATCTGGCACGTCAATCCACAGGTCGCCAACCCCCATCTCATTTACCCAGGCGACGTGCTGCGGCTGGTCTACGTGGACGGCGAGCCGCGGCTCACGATAGCCGAGCGCGCCGAGGCCGGCTCCGGCGTCAAGCGACTGTCGCCCGAGGTGCGCCGCGAGCCGCTCAGCCAAGCAATCACGGCCATTCCGTACGACATCATCGCGAGCTTCATGGGCCGTCCGACGCTGCTCGACAAGGACCAGGTCAAGACCGCCCCGTACGTAGTCGCGATGCGCGACGGACACATCATCGGCGCGGCCGGCAACGAGCTGTACGCCCGCGGCATACAGGACGCGCCGCTCGAAGCACGCTACAGCGTGGTTCATATCGAAGAAGCGCTGCGCGACCCGGAGAACAATGACCTGCTCGGCTATTCCGGCATGTACGTCGGCTCGGGGTCCATCGCCGCGAGCGGCGATCCGGCCAAGCTGGTGCTGACGGACTCGATCCGCGAGGCTCTGCAGGGCGACAAGCTGTTCCCCGAAACCGTCGATGTCGAAGCCGACTTCGCGCCGCATGCGCCCGAGTCCGACGTGGACGCCAGCATCATCGCCGTGCGCAGTCACACAGTCATGGGTCAGTACCAGATCGTGGCTCTCAACCGCGGTCAGAAACACGGCCTCGAGCCTGGGCACGTGCTCGCCGTACATCAGCCGGGCGAGGCCGTGCGCGACAACTACTCCTCAGGGGGCCTGGCTGCAGGCGGCGGGCGGTCCGGATGGCGGCGCGGCGGCAAGGTGCAATTGCCGGATGAGCGCGTCGGCATAGTCATGGTGTTCAAGGCCTTCGACCGGATGAGCTACGGCCTGGTGATGGAAGCGACCCACGCGATTCGCCAGGGCGATCGGGCGAGAAATCCTTGAAGAAGTAACTGGCGACGAGCGAGCAACCCGGCGTCGCACTGCACCTGGACCGGGCGCACAGCGCCCGCGGCGGCGTCGTAGCAAAAGGCCGAGATGCGGCCACATTGATGCACGCTTTCAGGGCGTAGCAGCGCGGTACCATTCACCGGTCGCGAGTCACTAGTCACTGCTCATGGACGAGCTCACCGCCTGGCTCACGCTCACCAGGGCGCCCGGCCTTCACGCCGGGGCCGCGCGGGCGCTGCTCGAGCATTTTCCTTCCGCGTGCGAGCTGCTGTGCGCCGGCGCGCCGAGCCTCGAGCAAGCCGGGGCCGGCGCTGCGCTCATCGACTGGTTGCAGGCGCATCGCAAGGACGATCTGAGCAGGGAGCTCAGCTGGCTCGAACGCGACGGCTGCACGTTCGTGCACTGGGGCGAGAAGCGTTATCCGCCGCTCCTTGCGCAGATCAGCGATGCGCCGCTCGGCCTGTATGTGCGCGGCGCGCCCGACTTCTTGTTGCGTCCTCAACTTGCGATGGTCGGATCGCGCAACCCATCGCCCACCGGTCGGGAGAACGCCGCGCGATTCGCGACTCACCTGACGCGCTGCGGCCTCGCGATCACCAGCGGACTCGCCATCGGAGTGGACGCTGCGAGCCATCGCGGCGCGCTCGACGCCGGCGGCGTCACGATCGCCGTGTGCGGCTCGGGCGTCGACGTTCATTACCCGCGCTCGAACGCCGCGCTAGCCGACGAGATCGCCTGTCGCGGCGCGCTGGTGAGCGAGTTTCCGCTCGGGTCCGCACCGCGCAAGGGCGCCTTTCCACGACGCAATCGCATCATCAGCGGACTGTCGTTGGGGGTGCTCGTGGTGGAAGCGGCGCTGCGCAGCGGCTCGTTGATCACGGCGAGGCTCGCCGCCGAGCAGGGCCGCGAAGTGTTCGCGATCCCCGGCTCGATCCACAACGCGCTCGCGCGGGGCTGCCACCGGCTGATCCGCGACGGCGCCCGCCTGGTCGAGAGCGCAGCGGATATCTTGTCGGAGCTCGGCCCGCTGGCGGTCGCGCTAGACCGCGAGCTCCGCTGCGCGTCGCGCGAGGTCGAGCGGCCGGCGGCGCGTCAGAATGCGCCGACGCCATTGGACAAAGGTTATGAAATCCTGTTAGATGCGCTCGGCTTCGAACCGGCAGGAGTCGACGCACTGGTCGAGCGCACCGGATTCGGAGCCGACGCGGTAGCCTCGATGTTGCTGATTCTGGAGCTGGAAGGCTGCATCGAATCCTACCCTGGCGGACTTTATGTCCAGCGCGCTTCGCCCGCGGAGCGTCCTTAAGGCGGCGAAATGAAGGAAAGCGTTCTCGATATTCTCATCTACCTCTTCGAGAATTACTTTGACGCCGACCTCGAGTGCGCCCCCGAACCCGACCGCGACACGCTGAAGGACGAACTGGAGCGCGCCGGTTTCTCCGAACGAGAAGTCGGCCGGGCGCTTGATTGGCTGGGCGAGCTGTCCGCCGATCCCGAGCGCTCGGGCTTGGCGCCGGGACCGCGCGCAATGCGCATTTTTGATCCCCGCGAGCAGGCTCGCCTGGACGCCGAGTGCCGCGGCTATATCCTCCATCTGGAGAACATAGGCATACTCAACGCAGCGCAACGCGAGCTCGTGATCGATCGGCTGCTCGCGCTCGACGCGAAGCATATCGATGTGGAGCAGGTGAAGTGGGTCGTGCTGATGGTGTTGTTCAGCCAACCAGGCCAGGAGAGCGCTTACCTGCGCATGGAGGACCTGGTGTTCGAAGGCGCCCTGGAAGCGGTGCATTGACGCCGCCCCGGGCCCTGCAGGACGCGAAGCGTTGAGCGCACCAATCGCCAGCGTTTACTGATGCACCGCGCCCGCCGCGGTTTCTTTTTTTTATGGAGCAGAAGAATCTAGTCATCGTCGAATCGCCCGCCAAGGCGAAGACCATCAAGAAGTATCTGGGCAAGAACTTCGAGGTCCTCGCCTCGTACGGGCATGTGCGCGATCTGGTGCCCAAGGAAGGCGCCGTCGATCCAGAGCGCCAGTTCGCCATGCGCTATCAGATGCTCGACAAGAACGAGAAGCACGTGCAGGCGATCGCGCGAGCGCTCAAGAAATGCGACGCGCTGTATCTTGCGACCGATCCGGACCGCGAAGGCGAAGCGATCTCCTGGCACCTCGCGGAGCTGCTGAAAGAGATGGGCGCACTCGAGGGCAAGGACGTGCACCGCGTGGTGTTCTACGAGATCACGCGCAACGCCATCCGCGAGGCCATCGAGAATCCGCGCGACATCTCCCAGGATCTGGTCAACGCGCAGCAGGCGCGCCGCGCCCTCGACTACCTGGTCGGCTTCAACCTCTCCCCGCTGCTGTGGAAAAAGGCCGGGCTGCCCGGCGCGTCCGCGGGCCGCGTGCAGAGTCCGGCGCTGCGCATGATCTGCGAGCGCGAAGAAGAGATCGCCAAGTTCAAACCCCGCGAATACTGGACCGTCGATGCGGACGCGCAGAAGCAGGACGACCAGATATTCCCATCGCGGCTCATCGAGTTCGAAGGCGCGAAGGTCGAGCAGTTCACCATCACCAACGAGGCGCACGCGCAGCAGGTGCGCGCCGCGATCGAGAACGCCGCAGCCGGCGTACTCAGCGTCGCCTCGATCGAACGCAAGCAGCGGCGGCGCAACCCATCACCGCCGTTCACCACCTCCACATTGCAGCAGGAAGCCGCCCGCAAGCTCGGTTTCGGCGCGCAACGCACGATGCGCCTCGCTCAGCAACTCTATGAGGGCGTGGATTTCGGCGAAGGCGCAGTCGGCCTCATCACGTACATGAGAACCGACTCGGTGAACCTCGCCGCAGAAGCGGTGCAGGAAATTCGCCAGGTGATCGCCAAGCTCTACGGCGCCGATGCGCTGCCCGAATCACCGCGGACGTACAAGACGAAGTCGAAGAATGCGCAGGAGGCGCACGAGGCGGTGCGTCCGACGTCCGCCAGCCTGACGCCCGAGCGGCTGGAAGGCAAGATCGATCCCGACCTGCACAAGCTCTACAGTCTCATCTGGAAGCGCGCGCTCGCCAGCCAGATGGAGCCGGCGGTCTATGACACCGTCGCGGTCGATCTCGTGCCGGGAACGGCTGCGCAGCGTCACGGCGCGCCGGCTGTGCTGCGCGCCAACGGTTCAACCCTGGTCAAGCCTGGTTACATCGCCGTTTACAAGGAAGGGCGCGACGACGCGGCTGAGGACGACAGCGACCGCATTCTGCCGGCGATGGAAGTGGGCGACCGACTGCGGCTGCTCGCCGTGCGCCCCGAACAGCATTTCACCGAGCCGCCGCCGCGCTATTCCGAAGCGAGCCTGGTGAAGGCGCTGGAAGAACACGGCATCGGCCGCCCCTCGACGTACGCGAGCATCATCCAGACGCTCATCGGCAAGAAATACTCGGAGCTGGTGAATCGCCGGTTCGTGCCGACCGATCTCGGCAAGATCGTCAACCGCTTCCTGACTCGCAATTTCCATCATTACGTGGAGTATGGCTTCACGGCTCGCATGGAGGACGATCTCGACGACATCGCCGACGGCAAGGAGGAATGGGTGCCCGTGCTGGACCGCTTCTGGCGCGAATTCAAACAGCGCGTCGACGTGGTCGACCGCGAAGTCACGCGCGAAGACGTGGCGGAGGCGCGCGAGCTGGGCGTCGACCCAGAAAGCGGCAAACCGGTCTCGGTGCGCTACGGGAAGTACGGCCCGTTCGTGCAGCTCGGAACCAAGCATGATGCTGAGAAGCCGAAGTTCGCCAGCCTGCGGCCGCATCAGCGCATGGACACGCTGACGCTTGCGGAAGCGCTCGAACTGTTCACGCTGCCGCGCACGCTCGGCAGCACTGAGAGCGGCGAGAACATTCGCGTGGCGATCGGCCGATTCGGTCCCTACATACAGTACGGACCGAAGAAGTTCGTCTCGATCAAGGAGGACGACCCGTACACGATCGATTTGCCGAGAGCGCTCGAGCTGATCCGGGCCAAGGAAGAACAGGATGCAAACCGCATCATCCTTGATTTCCCGGAAGCGGGCATTCAGGTGCTCAACGGGCGCTACGGTCCGTACATCACCGATCGCGTGAAGAACGCGAAGATTCCCAAGGACCGCGAGCCGCGCACCCTGACGCTCGATGAGTGTCGGGAGCTCCTTGCCGCCGCCCCGGAACGCGGCAAGGGCCGTTTCGGCCGCTTCGCCAAGAAGAGCGCCTCCGGCTCGGCGCCTGCGCAGAGCGCCGCACCCACCGCTGCGGCTGCGACCGCAAAGAAGAAAGTCGCCGCGGACGGCGATGGGCAAGAGAAACCTGACAAGACGGCGGCTCGCGCATCCTCCAGGACCGCGGCCAAACCGAAGACGAAGCACGCTGCGCGCACCGCCGCCAAGAGTGCAGGCGGCAGCACGACCAGCGCTGGCCGCAGAGCGTCCAAGAAGACGTCGCCCGGCGCGAGAGCTTCCTCCCGGAAGTAGCCCATGTCCGCCGCGGACATTCAGGCCGTCCTCACCTACCTGCGAGGGCTGCAGAACCGGATCTGCGGCGCGCTCGAAGAAGTCGACGCCGGCGCGCGATTCAAGCACGACAGCTGGACGCGTCCGGAAGGCGGCGGCGGTGAAAGCCGCGTGCTGCGCAACGGCGCGGTGTTCGAGCAGGCCGGCGTCAATTTCTCGCACGTGACCGGCGCGCAGCTGCCGCCCAGCGCCACTGCCCAGCGGCCCGAGCTGGCCGGCGCGAGCTGGGTCGCAACCGGCGTATCGCTGGTGATTCATCCTCTCAACCCATATGCGCCTACGACGCACGCCAACGTGCGCTTCTTCTGCGCAAGCAAGCCCGGGGCGTCGGATGCCTGGTGGTTCGGCGGCGGCTTCGATCTCACGCCGTTCTATCCATTCGAGGAAGACATCCTGCACTGGCATCGGGTCGCGCGCGCAGCGTGCGTCCCGTTCGACCAGGACGCGGGGGAAGACGTGTATGCGCGCTACAAAGACTGGTGCGACCGCTACTTCTTCATCAAGCACCGCGACGAAACCCGCGGCGTGGGCGGTCTGTTTTTCGACGACTTGAACGCCTGGGGCTTCGAGCGCTGCTTCGCATATCAGCGCAGCGTCGGCGATAGCTTTCTACCCGCCTATCTGCCAATCATCGTGCGCCGTAAGGACCTCCCTTACGGCGAACGCGAGCGGCAGTTCCAGCTCTATCGTCGCGGACGCTATGTCGAGTTCAATCTGGTCTACGACCGCGGCACCACATTCGGGTTGCAGTCCGGCGGGCGCACCGAATCCATCCTGATGTCCCTGCCTCCGCTGGTGCGCTGGGAATACGGCTGGGGGCCCGAGCCCGGCTCGCCGGAGGCGCGTCTCAGCGAATTCCTTCGTCCACGCGACTGGTTGCGCGAGCTCGGCTGACGCCCCCTACGCTGCAGGCCGTCTCCCGCGGGGCGGCGCCTGCACACTGCCCTCTTGGCCAGCGCGCCTTTGCTCGACATCCGAGGCGCTTTCGCCCTCGTCGACTGCGCGCGGCGCCGGCCCAGTCGACGCGCCGCACTCGAGTCAACGACGGCGCGTCAACGGGTTTCGAGCCGCCTCGACGCTTCGCGTTATCCTTGAGCGATCCGCCGACAGCAAAGGATCGCGCAAGATCGTGAATTATCGTCACGCCTTTCACGCAGGCAATTTCGCCGACGTGCACAAACACGTCGTGCTGCTCGCGCTCCTCGAACGCCTGCGGCGAAAACCGAAGCCGATCTTCCACCTCGACACGCACGCCGGGCGCGGCTCATACGATCTGCAATCGGCGGACGCCTCCCGTGGGCGAGAGTGGCGCGACGGCGTGGCGAGAATCGCGCAGAGCGCTCCGCAGTGCGAGGATCTATTGCGCTATCGAAGCGCTCTCACCGCTCACGGTTGGCCGCGCCGTTACCCAGGCTCGCCCCTGCTCGCAGTTCACGATGCGCGGGCCGGCGACCGTTGTGTTTTCGTCGAGCAGCAGATCGTCGAAGCCCAGGCGCTCGAGAATGCACTGCACGGCAGACGCGGCGTAAGCGTGGTGTGCGGCGACGGCTACGCGGCGCTGCGAACCTACCTGCCGCCGCGCGAAAACCGTGGGTTGGTGCTCATCGATCCGCCATACGAGTCACAGCGCGAGTTCGAACAGGTGGTGCAGGCGCTGCGCTTCGGGCTGGGACGCTGGCCGAACGGCGTGTATGCGCTGTGGCACCCCATCAAGTCGGGCGGTGAAGTCGCGAGACTGCACGCCGCGCTGCGTCGCTCGGAGCTGCGCAAGCTTCTGCTGCTCGAGCTTTCGGTGCGGCCGGAGGATTCGCCGCTGGGGCTCAACGGCTCCGGCATGCTGGTGGTAAATCCGCCGTGGCGCTTTGACGAAGAGATGCGCATGACGATGCAGGAGCTGCACCGACTGCTGGATCCGGCGGGAGCAGGAGCGACGCGCGTTGAGTGGTTGGCGGGGGACGATGGTTAGAAGCGGCGCGCCGCGGTAGTCGGAAGAGCACTGCCCGTTCTCACGCCAACCGCTGACCGTTTCTCCCGCCAAGCTTCCTGCATTGCTCATACCTGAAACAACTCACCAGGTGGTCGTTCACCATCCCGGTCGCCTGCATGTGGGCGTACATGATCGTGCTGCCCACGAAGCGGAAGCCGCGCTTCTTGAGATCCTTGCTGAGGGCGTCGGACTCGGGGCTGGTGGCCGGAACCTGATTCTGCACGGTGTACCGGTTCTGAATCGGTTTGCCGCCGACAAAGCTCCACAAGTGCCGCGCGAAATCCCCCTGCCGCTCCTGGAAGGCCAGGAAGGCGCGCGCATTGCCGATCGCCGCTTCGATCTTCAGGCGGTTTCGTATGATTGACGGGTTCTTCATCAGACGTTCGAGCTCGCGCTTGCCGAAGCGGGCGATGCGCTCGGGATCGAAATCGGCGAACGCCTCGCGATACCCCTCCCGCTTGTTCAGGATGGTCGACCAGGACAAGCCCGCCTGGGCGCCTTCCAGGATCAGGAACTCGAACTGCGTACGATCGTCCCAGGCCGGCGCGCCCCACTCCTCGTCGTGGTAGCGGATGTACGCCTCATTGCCCTTGACGCACCACGGACAACGCGTGGGAAGTCTCTTGGTCATATGCGCTGACGCCTGCAGGCAGCGACGAGGGCTGGAGGCCGGGCCGCTTCGAGGTTAGTCTCTTGTCGGCCCGATCGGTCCCGTCGAGAACGCAAGCGTGCACAATGCGCGCCCAGGCGTCCACTCGCCGCCGTCCACACTGGCAGTCATCAATCTTCCGCAGCAATCGAACGACCATGCCCCATCGAGAATCCGGCGAATTCCCCCGCACGCGCCTGCGCCGCATGCGGCGCGACGATTTCTCGCGTCGGCTGATGCGCGAACATACGCTGAGCGTCGACAACCTCATCTATCCGATGTTCGTAATCGAGGGGCGTGGACGACGCGATCCGGTCGCGAGCATGCCGGGCGTCGAGCGGCTGACCATCGACGAGCTGGTCCGCGAAGCGGAAGCTTTGATCGAGCTGCGCGTGCCGGCGATCGCGCTGTTCCCGGTCACGCCCGCCGAAGTGAAAACCGCCGATGGCCGCGAGGCGTGGAATCCGGAAGGTCTCGCGCAACGCGCCGTGCGCGCAGTCAAGCGGGCGGCGCCCGAGCTGGGCGTCATTACCGACGTGGCGCTCGATCCTTTCACGACGCACGGCCAGGACGGCGTGCTCGATGCGAGCGGCTATGTCCTGAACGACGTCACCGTCGAAGCTCTGGTCAAGCAAGCGCTGTCGCTCGCCGAAGCCGGCGCGGACGTCGTGGCGCCGAGCGACATGATGGATGGGCGGATCGGCGCGGTCCGCGAGGCTCTGGAAATGGCCGGGCATGCGAATACCCGCATTCTCGCCTACTCGGCCAAGTACGCCTCGAGCTTCTACGGCCCGTTTCGCGACGCCGTCGGCTCGGCCGCGAACCTCGGCAAGGGTTCCAAGAGCACGTACCAAATGGATCCTGCGAACAGCGATGAGGCGCTGCGGGAGGTAGCGCTCGACCTGCAGGAAGGCGCGGACATGGTGATGATCAAGCCCGGCCTGCCCTATCTCGATGTAGTGCGGCGGGTGAAGGACGCATTCGGGGCGCCGACCTTCGTGTACCAAGTGAGCGGTGAGTACGCAATGCTCATGGCGGCGATTCGCAACGGCTGGCTCGATGAGCGCGCGGTCGTGCTCGAGTCGCTCCTGGCCATGCGGCGCGCTGGCGCGGATGGCGTACTGACGTATTTCGCCAAGCGGGTCGCAGAGTGGATCAAGGATGAGAGGTGACCAGTGATTCGTGATTGGCGACCAGCATGGGATCACTCTCGGGTCATGGCGCAGGTCCGAACCAGCGCAGTGGACGCCGACTGATCAGTAATAAGCGCTAGTCCACTCATCGACCAGCCGCTGCACCGACATGCCCACCCCTCACGGCTCCCAGCCCGACCGCTACGCAGTCATCGGACATCCGGTAGCCCATAGCTGGTCGCCGTTCATCCATGGCATGTTCGCCAAACAAACCGGTGAGAACATCTCGTACACGAGGCTCGACGCGCCGCCCGAGGACTTCGAGAAGACAGTCGCTGCGTTTTTCAGCGACGGCGGCAAGGGACTCAACGTCACCGTGCCGCACAAGCAAGCAGCTTGTCTGTTGGCCCGCTACCGCACGCCTCGGGCGGAAATCGCCGGAGCAGTCAATACACTGGCCATTCAGAGCGACGGCCTTCTGGGGGACAACACGGATGGGGCCGGCCTGGTCGCGGACCTGACGCGCAATCTCGGTTTCGATCTGAGCGACGCCCGCATCCTGCTGCTCGGTGCGGGCGGCGCCGCGCGCGGCGTGCTGGGGCCGCTGCTGGGCGCTGGCCCGCAATACGTCGAGATCGCCAATCGCACCGGCGACCGCGCCGCTGAGCTTGCGCGCGAATTCGCCTTGCTCGGCGCCGTGCACGGATGCGGATTCGACGAAATCAGCACGCGCGACGTTTTCGACCTGGTGCTCAACGCAACCTCGGCCAGTCTTCACGGGTCCGTCCCGCCGATCCCGCGCGAAGCGCTGGGTCCCACCACCCTGTGCTACGACATGGCCTACGGCAAAGGCGATACCGCGTTTACTCGCTGGGCCAAGCAAGCCGGCGCGGGGCGCGCCGAGACCGGCTGGGGCATGCTGGTCGAGCAGGCTGCCGAATCGTTTCAGCTTTGGCGCGGCGTAAAACCGGACACCAAGCCGGTGCTCGAGGCGGTTAAGGAGGGGATCAAGGGGTGAGTGGGTGAGGACGGGAAAGAAGGAAGACGTAAGAAGACCGCGTCCTCGTTCCCCTGCTCGCCGCCTCCCGCTTCTACGCCAGATACTCGTCCTTGACCTTCACGTAATGGGCGGCTGAATAGGCCAGGAATTCGAGCTCTGCCGAAGTGAGATCCCGCACCCGACGCGCGGGACTGCCGACGTACAGGCCGCCACGCTCGAGCCGTTTACCGGGCGGCACGACGCTCCCGGCGCCGATCATCACGTGGTCCTCGGCGATCACGTTGTCGAGCACGATGGAGCCCATCCCGACCAGGCAGTAGTCGCCGATCGTGCAGGCGTGCAGCACGGCGCGGTGTCCGATGGTCACGTCGCTGCCGACGATCAGCGCGCGTCCGCCGGGGGTGAAGCGGCTGTCGTGGGTGACGTGCAGCACCGCGCCGTCCTGGACGCTGGTGCGGGCGCCGACCGAGATCTCCTGAACATCGCCGCGCAACACGGCGGTCGGCCAGATGGAGGCGTCGTCGCCGATCTGCACGCGGCCGATGACCACGGCGGACGGCGCCACGTACACGCGGGCGCCGAGGCGGGGCGAAAAGTTGCGGTAATCCTGCAGCGACATGCGAACAATCCGAGGGTCTCTGGGATGGAGCCCGGGCGCGGGCTGAGCGATCAAGCGTCGCCGTGTCCGCACGCGCCGTCAAGGGTTTCATCTGTTGAGCCGGCGCGACGCAAGCCGTAGTCTTCGATGCGCCTGCGCCGCCGCTTCTCCTCACGCAATCGTCTTCTCCAGCATGGAACACAGCGACCTGCCCGTCTTCAGCGCAATAAGCACGCCGCGCATCGAGCCCACCATACGAGAGCTGCTCGATGAGAACCGTCGCAAGCTTGCGCAGCTGCTCGCGACCGACTCCCCGACGTGGAGCACACTCGTGGAGCCTTTGGAAGAAATGCACCACAAGCTGGCGCGTATCTGGTCGCCGATTTCGCACATGAACGGCGTGGTCAATACCGATGAGCTGCGCGCCGCCTATAACGCTTGTCTGCCGCTGCTCACGGCGTGGCGCACGGAGCTCGGCCAGAACGAGCAGCTCTACCGGGCTTACGAGACCATTCTTGCGCGCGAGGGCGAACGCCTCGCGCCCAGCCAGCGCAAGCTCCTCGAAGACGCGCTGCGCGACTTTCGTCTGGCCGGCGTCGCACTGCCGCCGGAGCGTAAAGAGCGTTTCAAACAGCTCATGGAGCAGCTCGCCACGCACCAGTCGAAATTTGACGAGAACGTCATGGACGCGACCAACGCGTGGTCGCGACACGTGACGCGGGAGTCGCAGATCGCAGGGCTGCCTCAGTGGGTCGTGGACCGCGCACGTGCGGCGGCGCAGTCGCGCGATGTCGAAGGCTGGTGGTTCACGCTCGATGCTCCAAACTACCAGGCCGTGATGATGCACGCCGAGCACGAGCCGCTGCGACGCGAGTTCTACGAGGCATGGGTCACTCGCGCTTCGGATCAGAACCCGGACGCACCGCAGTGGGACAACAGCTCGCTGATGGAGCAAATCCTGAAGGTGAGGCACGAAGCCGCCGAGCTCGTCGGCTATTCGAACTACGGCGAGTACTCGCTCGCCAGCAAGATGGCGTCCTCGGTGCAGGAGGTGCAGCAGTTCCTCGAGCAACTCGCAGCTCGCAGCCGACCGGTGGCGCAACGCGAGTTCGATGAGCTCACGCGATTCGCGGCCCGCGCGCTCAACGCATGGGACGTGGCGTTCTACGCCGAGCGGCTCAAACGCGAGCGGTTCGCCATATCGGAGGAGGCGCTGCGCCCCTACTTTCCCGCGCCGCGCGTGCTCTCGGGACTGTTCGCCGTGGCCGAGCAGCTTTACGGCGTGCGCATCGTCGAGCGCGACGGCGTCGATCGCTATCACGAAGACGTGCGCTACTACGACATCCTCGACCCAGATGGCGCACGGCGCGGCGGCTTCTACGCCGACTTGTATGCTCGGCCGAAAAAACGCGGCGGCGCCTGGATGGACGAGTGCATCGGTCGCAAGCGACTGGCGCAAGCAGGCGCTGCGCAACCGGTTGCATACCTCGTGTGCAACTTCACGCCGCCCGTGGGCGGGCGACCTTCATTGCTGACGCACTCAGAAGTCGTGACGCTGTTTCACGAATTCGGACACGGCCTGCACCACATGCTTACGCGCGTGGATTTCCCGAGCATCGCCGGCATCAACGGCGTGCCGTGGGATGCAGTGGAGCTGCCCAGCCAGTTCATGGAGAACTTTGCGTGGCGTCCTGAAGTCCTGCCGATGATTTCGAGCCATGTGGACACGGGCGCGCCGCTGCCGCAGGAGGAGCTGCAGCGCCTGCTCGGATCGCGCACTTTCCAGGCAGGGATGCAGACTGTGCGTCAACTGGAGTTCGCGCTGTTCGACCTCAGAATCCATGCGGGGCCGCCGCCGGACATCGCCGGGCTGATGCAGATCCTCGAGGAAGTGCGCGAGCAGGTCGCAGTGGTCAAGCCGCCTGCATTCAACCGCTTCGCGCACAGCTTCCAGCACATCTTTTCGGGCGGTTACGCGGCGGGCTACTACAGCTACAAATGGGCTGAAGTGCTGGCCGCGGACGCCTTCAGCGCATTCGAGGAAGAAGGCGTGTTCAATGCGCAGGTCGCGCGGCGTTTTCTGGTCGCCATCCTCGAACAGGGCGGCGCACGCGATGCGATGGAGGCGTTCGTGGAATTCCGCGGCCGCAAGCCGCGGATCGAGCCCTTGCTGAAACAGCTCGGGCTCGAGGAGGCGCCCAGCGGCTGAGGAAGCTCGGATCGACCTGCCGCCCTGGCGGTTCAGACCAAGGGAACGCCTGGATTACAGAGCGTTTCGATCGCCTGGCGATCGCAGCCACGGAGTAAACCAGAGGCTCCCCAATCGCCGGCGATCACTTCCGAACCAGCGCCTTCTTCACCCAGCCGCCGCCGGCGCCAGACTCCACGTGCAGGAAGCCATTGCTCTCCTCGCCCATGTAAATCATCTCGTCCCCCTTGCCGAGCGTAGCGACGGCGCTCGCGTCGTTCGAGGGCTGCGAAAGCAGCTTTACGTTCGCGATCTTCGGCACGAGCGTGTCGCCTTCGTTGAACACGGCGCCGCCCTGGGTCTTGCGGCCCGCCTCCTGCGCCAGCGAGCCGACGTCGCGCTGCAGGCTGGGCTGGCCGCGCACTGAGCGCACGATGTTGTTGTAATTGTCCATGAAGCTGGCGGCGATCACCTTTCCTTCGTTGGTGTTGCCGTAACCGCCGACGCCGGTCGCGGCCCCGCCGCCGAACAGCCCGACCCCGAGCCGCAGATCCGCCTTGCGCGAGCTGCCTTCCGCGGCTGCGACCTGCACGCCGCTGCGCGAGTCGCTGACCAGCATGCTGGTCTGCGCTTCCTTGAACTTGAGCCCGCCCGCCACCGCGCCGATCACGCGACCTCTCGAACCGCCGACCAGCCCGCCCAGCGCCCCGCCGACGCCGCCGGCGTTGTTCTCGGAGAACACCACGGCGGGCGTCAGCACGAAGTCGGCGCCGACCATTTGTCCGCCGCCCATGTTCGATCCCTGACGCAGCTCGCCCGACTCTGCGAGCGCACGCTCCTGCATCATGTTCTGCATGCCCATGCCGCGCTCGACGACGATGAAGCAATTCGATTGCTGGATCATCATGCGGATCAGGGAAGTGGGCGAGCCGAGGCCGTAACGCGACAGCGCCTGGCTGACGTGATTCTGCGGCTCGACCACCGCCATCGCCCCCATTGGCCGATCGCAGTGCTCCAGGCCGTCATCGCCTTGCGAGCCGCCCGGTCCGGCCGATCCCTGCACCTGCGAGCCGCCGGCGCCCTGAGTCTGCGCGAGTGCGCCCGTACACAACGACAACAATGCGGCGGCCACGCCTGCACGCAGCGCGGTGAGCGATTTCATGTTCTGGTCTCCCTAACAAAAATCGAGAGGCGATCGGCCGACGGCGTCGGAGCAGCGCGCGCCGCGCGGGCGGCCAAGCCCGGGCCAATCTACGGACGTCTTCGTGTTTTCACCGTCGCCGGGTCGCGAACGATCTGAGCATGGCGCCACCGCTCGGTCAAGCGTACAAAGGTCGTCATGCGACCGAATGCACCATTGTGGGTCACGGCGGCGCTGCTGCTTGCGGGTTGCGCCGACCCGGACTCGCCGCAAACCGAGGTGCGCCGCATGATCGAGCGCCTCGAGTTGGCTGCGGAGGCGCGCGACGTGGGCGATGTCATGACGCATGTGTCGTCCCAGTATCGTGACGCCAGGGGCCACGATCGCGACGAGATCGCCAGATACATACGCGGCTATTTCATCGCCCACCAAGCCATCCATCTGCTCACTCGGATCGAACGGCTCGAGTTCCCGAGCAGCGACGAGGCGCGCCTTGCCGTGCTCGTGGCGACGGTCGGCCGTCAAGCGGACGCCGCCGACGCCTGGGAGCTGGCGAGCGACCTGCAGCGTTTCGATCTCGTGCTCGTGCGCGACGACGGCTCGTGGAAGATCAACTGGGCGAGCTGGCGCCGTCCGCTTGACGGCCAATAGGCCCGCACAGACGCCGGCGCCGGGGGCGAGTTTCTTGCGGTGCATTGACCCCCGAAACTCACTCTGTAATATGGCCGACATTCCATCAGGTTGTATTCAAGAGCTTGCGGCGCCGCAGCCGTCCCCGTCTTGCGCGCGTTTCGCCCATCTGCGCGAAGCAACCTAGCTGAATCAGCAACTTAAGTCGTCGACTCGAATGGTCGGCGACGCTCGTCACGCGCCGCGAGCGGCGCGGGGCGCCTTTGTCGACCCCGTCGTGCACGCAGAATGCGTGCACAAAGCGACGCGGGCAGACGGTTTACGACTGACGGAACGCGGTACTCCACTATGAAGAAGAGCAGCACTCACCTGCGCGGGCGCCCGCAATGGAGCGGTCTGCCGCCCAAGCAGGGTCTGTACGATCCGGCCTACGAGCACGACGCATGCGGCGTCGGCTTCGTGGTGGACATCAAGGGCCGCAAGTCGCACGAGATCCTGCGCCAGGGCCTCCAGGTGCTGACCAACCTCGATCACCGCGGCGCCTGCGGCTCGGAGCCCAATACCGGCGATGGCGCGGGCGTTCTGCTGCAGATGCCGCACCGCTTCCTCGTGGAAGCGTGCAAGAAGAACGGCATCGTCGTGCCGGAACCCGGCGAGTACGGTTGCGGCGTCATCTTCCTGCCCCGCAATGCAACGTTGCGCCGACGCATCGAAGAGCGTTTCGAGCAGATCGTGCAGTCCGAGGGTCAGAACATCATCGGCTGGCGTACCGTGCCGACGCGCAACTCCATGCTGGGCGACACGGCCAAGTACTGTGAGCCGTTCATGCGCCAGGTATTCATCGGCCGCAATCCAGACATCACCGACGAGCTGGCTTTCGAGCGCAAGCTGTACGTCATCCGCAAGCGCGCCTACAGCGAGATTCGCGCCTCGACCATGGAAGGCGCGGCGTCGTGGTACGTGGCGAGCCTGTCGCAGAAGACGATCGTCTACAAGGGCATGCTGCTGACCCAGCAGCTCGCCGAGTACTTTCCCGACCTCACCGATCCGCGCATGGAGACGGCGCTCGCGCTGGTGCACTCGCGCTTCAGCACCAACACGTTTCCGAGCTGGGATCGCGCCCATCCGTACCGGTATGTCGCCCACAATGGCGAGATCAACACGGTGCGCGGCAACGCCAACTGGATGCACGCGCGCGAGGCGCTCTTCCAGTCCGACGCCTTCGGCGAGGATATCGAGAAGATCCTGCCGATCATCAATCCGAACGGCTCGGACTCGGCCATGTTCGACAACACGCTCGAGTTGCTGGTGCTGGCCGGCCGTTCGCTGCCGCATGCAGTCATGATGATGATTCCCGAGCCGTGGTCGAATCATCAGTCCATGGACGACGCAAAGCGCGCCTTCTACCAGTACCACTCCTGCCTGATGGAGCCCTGGGACGGCCCCGCCTCCATCGCCTTCACCGACGGCAAGCGCATCGGCGCAGTGCTCGACCGCAACGGACTACGCCCCTCGCGCTATTACGTGACCCGCAACGGGCTCGTGATCATGGCCTCGGAAGCCGGCGTGCTGGACATTCCTCCCGAGGAAATCGTCACCAAGGGACGTCTGCAGCCAGGCCGCATGTTTCTGGTCGACACCGAGCAGGGCCGCATCGTCGATGACGAGGAGATCAAGCGCGAGGTCGCCGCGCAGCGCCCGTATCGGCAGTGGCTGAACGAGCACCAGATCCACCTGGACGACCTGCCGCCCGCGCCCGAGGTGCCGGCGCCGGATCACGACACGCTCCTGCAGCGTCAGATCGCTTTCGGTTATACGTTCGAAGACGAGCGCATCATTCTTACGCCGATGGCGCAGAAGGGCGTCGAGGCGATCGGATCGATGGGCGCCGACACGCCGCTCGCCGTACTGTCGAACAGGCCGCGTCTGCTGTACGACTATTTCAAGCAGCTGTTCGCGCAGGTCACCAATCCGCCGATCGACTGCATCCGCGAGGAGATCATCACCTCGGCCGAGACGCGCCTCGGGGCGGAGGGCAACCTGCTCAATCCACAACCTGCAGACTGCCGGCGACTGGAGACCAAGTGGCCGATCCTCACAAACGAGGAGTTCGCCAAGATTCGCCGCATGGAATTGCCGGGACTGAAGGTCGGCGTGCTGCCGATGCTGTTTCGCGTGACGCGCGGCGAGAAGGGACTCGTGAAGTCGATGGAGGAGATCCAGCTGATGGCGCGCCGCCTGGTCGAGGAGGAGGAGGTGAACATCCTGATCCTCAGCGATCGCGGCGTGAACCGTGAGTTTGCGCCGATTCCGGCGCTGCTCGCCGTGGCGGGTCTGCACCATTACCTGATCCGCGAAGGGCTGCGCACGCGCGCCAGCCTGGTGGTCGAGACGGGCGAAGCGCGCGAGGTGCATCACTTCGCACTGCTGATCGGCTACGGCGCCAGCGTGATCAATCCGTACGCGGCCTTCGAGACCATCGATGCGCTGATCCGCGACGGTCGCCTGGTCGACATCGACCACAAGACCGCCTGCAAGAACATGGTCAAGGCGGCGACCAAAGGCGTGGTCAAGGTGATGGCCAAGATGGGCATCTCGGCCATCCAGAGCTACCGCGGCGCACAGGTGTTCGAAGCCGTCGGACTGCGCCAGGACGTCATCGATCACTACTTCACCTGGACCTCCTCGCGCGTCGGCGGCATCGGCATGGACGTCATCGCGCAGGAAGTGCTGGTGCGCCACCGCGCTGCGTTCCCCGAGCGGCGCGTGGACGGGCGCACCCTGCCGGTGGGCGGACACTACCAGTGGCGCTCGGACGGCGAGCATCACTTGTTCAATCCGGAATCGATCCATCGCCTGCAGAAGTCGGTCCGCAACGGCGACTACGCAGAGTTCAGGGAATACTCGCGGCTCATCGACCAGCAGGCGAGCAATCTGTGCACCCTGCGAGGCCTGCTCGACTTCAAGGCGAGCGATTCGATTCCACTCGAGGAAGTCGAGCCGATCGAAAGCATCATGAAGCGCTTCAAGACGGGCGCCATGTCCTACGGCTCGATCAGCAAGGAGGCGCACGAGACGCTCGCGATCGCCATGAACCGTATCGGCGGCAAGAGCAACACCGGCGAGGGAGGCGAGGACCCGGAGCGTTTCGAGCCGCTGCCGAACGGCGACTCGAAGAACTCGGCGATCAAGCAGGTCGCCTCGGGCCGCTTCGGCGTAACCAGTGAATACCTGGTCAACGCGCGCGAGATCCAGATCAAGATGGCGCAAGGCGCCAAGCCCGGCGAGGGCGGCCAGCTGCCGGGCGGCAAGGTGTACCCGTGGGTGGCGAAGACTCGTCACACCACGGCCGGCGTCGGGTTGATCTCGCCGCCGCCGCACCACGACATCTACTCGATCGAGGACCTGGCGGAGCTGATCCACGATCTGAAGAACGCAAATCGCCATGCGCGCATCAGCGTGAAGCTGGTCTCCGAGGTCGGCGTCGGCACGATCGCCGCCGGCGTCGCCAAGGCGCACGCCGATGTCGTGTTGATCAGCGGATATGACGGCGGCACCGGCGCATCGCCGCAGACGTCCATCGCCCACGCCGGCCTGCCGTGGGAGCTCGGCCTGGCCGAGACTCACCAGACGCTGGTGATGAACGACCTGCGCAGCCGGATCACGGTGGAGACGGACGGTCAGCTGAAAACCGGCCGCGACGTAGTCATCGCCGCGCTGCTCGGCGCCGAAGAGTTCGGTTTCGCCACGGCGCCGCTGGTAGCCACCGGCTGCATCATGATGCGCGTGTGTCACCTGAACACCTGCCCCACGGGCATCGCCACGCAGGATCCGCGATTGCGCGAGAAGTTCACTGGCAAACCCGAGCACGTGGTGAACTTCATGCGCTTCATCGCCATGGAGATGCGCGAGCTGATGGCGCAGCTCGGCTTTCGCACCGTCGAGGAGATGGTCGGCCGCGTCGATCGGCTCGAGGCGCGCAAGGCCGTCAACCACTGGAAGGCCAAGGGCCTGGACTTCAGCAATCTGCTGTATCAACCGGACGCCGGCCCCGAGATCGGTCGCTTCCACCAGATCGAGCAGGACCACGGCATCGAGCGCTCGCTCGACATGACGCAGCTTCTGCAACTGTGCCAGCCCGCCATAGAGCGCGGCGAAAAGGTGCGCGCCGAGCTGCCGATCCGCAACGTCAATCGCGTGGTTGGAACGATCACCGGCAGCGAGATCACGCGCAAGTACGGCGCGGCGGGACTGCCGGAAGACACCGTGGATCTACGTTTCAAGGGCTCGGCGGGTCAGAGCTTCGGCGCGTTCATTCCTCGCGGCATGACGCTTCGCCTCGAAGGAGACGCCAACGACTACGTCGGCAAGGGCCTCTCGGGCGGCAAGCTCATCATTTATCCGCCTGCGGGCGCCACGTTCACGCCGCACGAGAACATCATCGTCGGCAACGTCGCTCTGTACGGCGCCACGAGCGGCGAGGCGTACATCAGCGGCATGGCCGGCGAGCGCTTCTGCGTGCGCAACAGCGGCGTGCACGCGGTCGTCGAAGCGGTCGGCGATCACGGCTGCGAATACATGACGGGCGGGCGCGTGATCGTGCTCGGTCCTGCTGGCCGCAACTTCGCCGCCGGGATGTCGGGCGGGGTCGCGTACGTGCTGGATGAGCGCGGCGAGTTCGCCGCGATCGTCAATCGCGAAATGGTCGATGTCGGTCCGATCCAGGAGCCGGAAGAGATCGCGTCCGTGCGCGCCATGATCGAAAAGCACCTGCAATACACCAACAGCGCGCGAGCTCGGCAGGTGCTGGACGCCTGGCCGCAGATGACGTCGAAGTTCGTGCGGGTGATGCCGCGCGACTACGACCGCATGCTGAAGAGCATCGCACGCGCCCAGGAGCAGGGACTCACGGGTGAGGACGCGATCATGGTCGCGTTCGAGGAGAACGCGAAAGACACTGCGCGGGCGGGAGGAAACTGATGAACTCGAAGCGGATAGCGGATAGCGGATGGCGGACAGTGAAGACCGGATTGCGAAAACCGGACACGCTGGCGCCCACGACAGCGCGCCTCTGCCTATCCGCTATCCGCTATCCGCTATCCGCTTCTTGAGAGTTTGTATGGGCAAACCAACCGGCTTCATCGAATACCTGCGCGAGCTCCCTGTGGACCGTGCGCCGCAGGAACGTGTGCGCGACTGGAAAGAATTCCATCAGCACATGGAAGACAAGCGTCTGCGCCAGCAGGCGGCGCGCTGCATGGATTGCGGCGTCCCCTTCTGTCACACGGGCAAGCTGATCAGCGGCATGGCCTCGGGCTGCCCGGTCAACAACGTGATCCCGGAGTGGAACGACCTGGTCTACCGCGGGCTGTGGCGGCAAGCGCTCGAGCGCCTGCACATGACCAACAACTTTCCCGATTTCACCGGCCGCGTCTGCCCGGCGCCCTGCGAAGGATCCTGCGTACTCGGCATCAGCGATCAACCGGTGGCCATCAAGACCATCGAAGCGGCCATCATCGATCGCGGCTGGGAGGAGGGCTGGGTGGTTCCAGAGCCGCCGCGCAACCGCACCGGCAAGAAGGTTGTGGTGATCGGCTCCGGGCCGGCCGGCCTCGCGGCGGCCGCACAGCTCAATCGGGCAGGCCACAGCGTCACCGTGCTGGAGCGCGCCGACCGCCCTGGCGGCCTGCTGATGTACGGCATCCCTAACATGAAGCTCGACAAGCGCGACGTGGTCGAGCGGCGTCTGAAACTCATGGAGCAGGAAGGCGTCAAGTTCGTGTGCAACGCCAACGTTGGTGAGAACGTCGAGCCGCAACTGCTGCGCAAGGACTTCGATGCGATCGTCATCTGCACGGGCGCCACGCGACCACGCGACCTTCCCATCGAAGGACGGGGGCTTGCTGGAGTGCAGTTCGCCATGGACTACCTGACCGCAAGCACCAAGGCGCTGTTGGACGGCCAGCCGGACCGCTCTCCCATACACGCGGGCGGCAAGGACGTGATCGTGATCGGCGGCGGCGACACGGGCACGGACTGCGTCGCAACCGCCATACGTCAGGGATGCAGGAGCCTCACGCAGATCGAGATCATGGCGCAGCCGCCGACCGAGCGTGCGCCGGACAACCCGTGGCCCGAGTGGCCGAAGATCCACAAGATGGACTACGGGCAGGAAGAGGCTGCGGCCAGGTTCGGCGCCGATCCGCGCAGCTATCTGCGGACCGTCAAGCGCTTCAACGGCGATGAGCAGGGCGCCGTGACGGCGCTGGTCACCGTGCAGGTCGATTGGCGCAGGAACGAGCAGGGCCAGCTCATTCCGGTCGAGATTCCCGGCACGGACGAGAGCCGCCCGGCGCAGCTCGTCCTGCTCGCCATGGGCTTTCTCGGACCCGAACAGATGCTGCTCAAGGATCTCGAGGTGAAAATCGACGCGCGCGGCGCCGTGCAAGCAGAGCACGGCAAGTTCGCCACCAGCATCCCCGGCGTGTTCGCCGCCGGCGACTGCCGCCGCGGCCAGAGTCTGGTCGTCTGGGCGATCAACGAAGGCCGCGGCGCCGCCCGCGAGTGCGATCGCTACCTCATGGGGACGACGGAGCTGCCGTGACTGGAAGCGGATAGCGGATAGTCAGAAGGTCGCCAACCTGGCTTCTGGCGAACAGCGAACATCGCCTCGGCAGCGCGCTAGCGGCGTTCCGCCGACCAACGCTAACCGCTTCTCATTCATTCCCGCGTCCCTACCCCGCGATCGAGCAACCAGACGCAGACGGCGTACAGCGCGACCGCCGAGCCGATCATGATCGCGTAGGCGAAGCGCACGTCCACGTCGGAGACGCCGAGGAAGCCATAACGGAAGGCGTTCACCATGTAGAGAATGGGATTGGCGTGCGAGACGTGCTGCGCCCATTCCGGCAGCAACGTGATCGTGTAGAACACTCCGCCGAGATAGGTGAGCGGCGTCAGCACGAACGTCGGAATGAAAGTGATCTGGTCGAAGTTCTTTGCGAAGATCGCGTTGATCATCCCGGCGAGCGCGAACACGATCGAGCTGAAGAGCACCGCAGAGAGCAGCACGGCCAGGTTGTACACCTGCAGCCGCGTGAAGATCAGCGTGATGATCGTGACGGCGGCGCCGACGATCAGCCCGCGCGACATGCCGCCCACCACGTAACCGGCCACGATCAGCCAGTTCGGCAACGGCGAGACCAGCAGTTCCTCGATATGCTTGCCGAACTTGGCGCCGAAGAACGAGGACACCACGTTGGCGTACGAGTTCGTGATCACCGACATCATGATCAGGCCGGGCGCGATGTACTGCATGTACGTGTAACCGCCCATCTCGCCGATGCGCCGGCCGATGAGGCTGCCGAAAATGACGAAGTACAACGTCGCCGTGATGGCCGGCGGCACGATCGTCTGCGCCCAGATGCGCATGATGCGGCCGATCTCGCGGATGACGATCGTATTGAACCCGATGATGTTCGTTTTGACGCTCATGAAGCGGTTGTGAAGATGAGGCGCACAGCGCGGCGGTCAGATTGTCGGCGCAATCAACACCATGCGCCGACCGGGCGCGCAACGCACCAATCGCCAAGGAACCTGTGATTCATTCTGCTTCTTTGATCTCGATTCGCCCGAACCGCCGGGCGTCTTGGGCTGACTTCCCTAACGGCTAGCCGCTAACCGCTTTTCCGTCTCCTCCCGCCCCACCAGCCGCACGAACAGCTCCTCGAGTCGGTTGCTCTTGTTGCGCATCGAGAGCACTTCCACGCCCAAGGCGCTCAGCTGCGCGAAGATCTCGTTGAGATTCTGGTCCTTCGAGACCTCGATCTCCAGGCTGTGATCGTCGGGCATCACCACCCGGCAGCCGGGCAGCGAGGGCGGCGCGCTCAGCGGGTTGCGCAAGTTGAAGACGAACACCTCGGTCTGCAGCTTGCGCAAAACGCGGCTCATGCGGTCGTTTTCGATGATCCGCCCCTTGTCGATGATGGCCACGTGCCTGCAGAGGTTCTCGGCCTCTTCAAGATAGTGCGTGGTGAGAATGATCGTGCGACCGGCGGCGTTGATGTCGCGCATGAACGTCCACATCGTGCGACGCACTTCGATGTCGACGCCCGCCGTAGGCTCATCGAGAATCAGCAGCTTCGGCTCGTGCATCAGGGCGCGCGCTATCATCAGGCGGCGCTTCATGCCGCCGGAGAGCGAGCGCGAGATTGCGTTGCGTTTGTCCCAGAGCTGCAGCGCAGTGAGGTACTTTTCCAACCGGTCATGGGCGACTCGGCGCGGGATGCCGTAGAAACCGGCCTGGTTGATCAGGATGGTGGTCACCGTTTCGAACTGGTTGAAGTTGACCTCCTGCGGCACGAGCCCGATGCAGGACTTCGCCTCGGAGAGATTCCGGTCGATGTCGTAGCCGAACACCACGACCCGACCGGATGTCTTGTTGACCAGTGAAGTGACGATGCCGATGGCCGTGGTCTTGCCAGCCCCGTTCGGCCCGAGCAGAGCGAAGAACTCGCCCTCCTCGACCACCAGGTCGACGCCCTTGAGCGCCTGGACGCCGTTGCGATAAGTCTTGGTGAGCTGATGGAGTTCGAGGGCGTGCATAGCGAAGGCGATGGCGGCTCCGTTTCGCTGCCGACAGGGTCTCACGGCGCGTTCGCGATCCGCGGCGCCGCGCCCTGGAGCAAGGAAGGTGCGCAGCGTATCGGCCGGTCCGGCTGCGAGCAAGGCGGCCGCCTTCACCAATGAAATGACGAGCGCGAGGTGAAAAACACCCGCCGGGCGGCCGTATCCGCCTGCTTGGCGCCTCCGCGCCCAGAGCGCATCATGACCGCTCCACCGGACCGCACCGTTCATGTATACGAGTTTTTTTGGTCTCGGCGAGAAGCCTTTTGCGATCACGCCCGACCCGCGCTACCTGTTCCTGAGCGAGCGCCACGCCGAGGCGCTCGCTCACCTGTTGTACGGGGTTAGCGAGGCCGGCGGCTTCGTCCAGCTCACCGGCGAGGTGGGCGCCGGCAAGACCACCATGGTGCGCTCGCTGCTCGAGCGCATGCCCGCGCACGTCGACGCAGCGGTCATTCTCAACCCGCAGCTCACACCGCTGCAGTTCGTACTGACGATCTGCGAGGAGCTGGGCATATTCGTGCGCGACCAGGACGCGACCAGCATCAAGGACCTGGTGGATATCCTCAACCAGCGGCTGCTGGAATCGCACGCCCGCGGCCGACGCGTCGTGTTGATCGTCGATGAGGCGCAGAACCTCTCGCCCGAGACGCTGGAGCAGGTGCGGCTGCTGACCAATCTCGAGACCGCCTCCCAGAAGCTGCTGCAGATCATTCTGATAGGGCAACCCGAACTGCGCGAGTTGCTGGCGCAATTCGAGCTGCGGCAGCTCGCGCAGCGCATCACTGCGCGCTACCACCTCGGTCCACTGTCGCGCCCCGAAACGGCGGCGTACGTGAGGCGTCGACTGAAAGTCGCAGGCGCCGAAGCCGATTTCTTCACGCCGGCCGCGCTGCGCGAAGTGCATCGGCTGAGCGGCGGGGCGCCGCGCACGATCAACGTCATTTGCGACCGCGCTCTGCTCGGCGCCTACACCCGGGAGACGCATCGCATCGGACCGTCTCTGGTGCGCGACGCGGCCAGTGAAGTCTATGGCCGCACGTACACCCCTCTATGGACCAAAGTGCTCGCGGGCGTCGCCGCAGGCGTGGCGCTGCTCGGAGTGGCGTTCGGAGGCTGGCTGCTGCTGCGGCCGCCCGGCGAGACGCCGGCGGCGGTCGCAGCGACCACGCCGACCGCAACGGAGCTCGACGCGGGCCCGGCCGCCGAGCCGCCGCCCGCAGCCCCTGCTCCAGCTCCGGCCGCCGTGGACATCGCTCAGATCCTGGAGGCTTACGTTGGACAGACGAACACCGAAACTGCCTTCCAGCAACTTTTTGCGCTCTGGGGCGGCGCGTTCGACCCGGCTGCGGGACGCCCTTGCGATCAGGCCCTGCAACAAGGCTTGCAGTGCGTATATCAACAGGGGTCCTGGGGCCAGCTGCGCATGTTGAACCGCCCGGCGATCCTGACGCTCATCGACGACGACGGCAGCGCCCATCAGGTCGTGGTGTCCGGACTGGCGTCGGATCAGGCGCGCATCACGTTGTCCGACTCCGTCCACGACGTGCCGATCGCATCGATCTCGCGCCTGTGGTACGGCGACTATCTCGTGCTGTGGCGTCCCCAGATTCCGGCGCCGCGCGCGCTGTACGCGGGCATGCAGGGTGAAGGCGTGCGCTGGCTGCGCAGCTCGCTGCAGGCCGTGGAGGGGCGCGGCGACGCGTCGCAGGCCGCGAGCGACTACTACGACGAGGAACTGGTGCGCATGGTCGAGGACTTTCAGCGCCGCCACCGGCTGCGCGTCGACGGCGTGGCCGGCGTGCAAACGCAAATGGTCCTGGACACCCTCACGAACCAAGCGGGCGCCCCGCTGCTGGTCGCCCAGACGGGCGAGGGATAAGCCGGCCTTCGGCGTCGGACGCGGGCGGCGGCGGCCAGGCGCCTGGATGGACGCTCGAACACATCTTGCATCGGGAGATCTTCAGGCTGAACCGTTCAGCGTGGTAGGTGAATCAGAGCTTCGCAGAGTCGATCAATGAGCTTCATTCTGGATGCATTGAAAAAGTCGGAAGACGCCCGTCAGCGACGGATCGGTCCGTCCCTCGCCGACGCGCCGGTGCGACCGCGCGGCGCCGAGCGGCCCTGGTGGATCGCGGCAGTCGTAGGCCTGCTGGTCCTGAACCTCGTTGTGCTCGCTGCGGTCGTGCTCACCCGCGGCGACAGGAATGCTGCGGCGCGCGAGACGGCGTCGCAAAGCCCGGCTTACACAGGGCGGGCGCAGACGACGGCGACCGTCACGTCCGACCCAGCCCCCTCCACAGCTGCAGAGGCGGCTGCGCCGCACGTAGCTTCGAACTCGAATCCCGCGCCAGCAACCACGCCAAGGCCGACCGGCAGCCCGGCCGTGCGTTCGCTCGCGGACGAAGCGGACGCCGCTTCATGGCGCTTCGAAGATGCGCCGCCGCACGCAATTGCAGCCGCAGTGCCGGAGGGGCCGCCGAAAGTCCGCCAGATCGATCCGGGCGCGGCGACCTACGCGCCGCGCCTCCCCGAACGAACCGAGGAAGAGGAGGTGCTCCCGACCCACGCCGACCTGGTGGCGAGCGGAACCAGCCTGCCGGACATGCATCTGGACATCCACGTGCATTCGCCCAACCCGGCCGAGCGCTTCGTCTTTGTGAATATGAGGAAATACGTTGAAGGCCAGGCCCTGCAGGAGGGCCCCCGGCTCGAGCGGATCACCCCGGACGGCGCCGTGCTGAACCATCGAGGCCTGCGCTTCCTCTTGGCTCGCCAGTAGAGCGCGCCGGCGTGCGGCGGTTGCGATTTCCTTTTTGACACGTGTGTATCGATTGACACTGTGTCAATGCGGGCGTAGCGTCCGCCGCCATGTCCTATATCGCTGAACGCCGCCGGGAAGAGAAGGATCGCCGCCGCGGCGAAATCGTGGACGCGGCCGAGACACTCTACCGCGAGCTCGGCTGGGACGCGGTGACGATGGACAGCGTAGCCAGGAGCGCGCGGCTCAGCCGGGCTCTGGTCTACGTCTACTTCAAGGACAAGCGCGACCTGCACTTTGCTATCGCCGAGCGCGCGCTGGAGACCTTGCGCACGCGCTTCGAAGAAGTCAGCGCCCGCTGCAAGTCCGGGATCGACAAGGTCGAGGCGATTGGACGCGCCTATGTAGCCTACGCCCAGGAATTTCCACATTATTTTGACGCCTGCGCACGCCTCGAGCTGCACGCGCCGGCAGCCGACGGCGGACCGCTCACACCGCAGGAACGCACCTGCATGGAAACCGGCAAGCAGGTCCACGACGTGGTCGTTGCGGCCCTGCAAACCGGCCAGCGCGACGGCACGATTCGCCGCGAACTCGGCGACCTTGTCGTCACCTCCCGCGTGCTGTGGGGCTTCACACACGGCCTCATCCAAATCGCGATCACCAAGAGCGAGCCGCTGGCCCAGCAGGGCATCAGCGTATCGCAGCTCACACAGCAGGCCATTTCACTGATCCGTTACATGCTCGAAGGACCGCGCAAGGGCTGACGCCGGCGATTTTTTTGAGCAATTTTTGACACGTGTCTAATGAATGTACATGTGACTAAGCTCGCGGCCTGTCTGGAGCAGGCGAATTACGCCGCAAGCGCGAATCGCTCCGTGCGGCGGCTCCAGGCCGGCTCTCGTGCAGACTCGGCCCGCCGCTTCTGGGCGGCCGCTCTGCTCGCAATACTCGGCTGCGTTTCGCGGGCGCAGGCGCAAGGACCGGACTCCTTTCAGACCCTCCTCGAGCAATACGTGCAGGAAGGGCTGCGCTCCAACCTGGCGCTGCAGAACGAGTCGCTGGAAGTGGAGCGCGCGGCGCACGCGCTCGCCGAGGCGCGTGCACGATTCCTGCCTGAGGTCTCGCTGCAGGCGCGCTACACGCGCGCCGACGGCGGACGTGAGATAGGGATTCCGCTCGGCTCGGCGCTCAACCCGGCTTACGCGACGCTGAATGAGCTGCTCGCGGCGCATGGCAAAGCGGCGCAGTTCCCGCAGCTCTCGGATACGACGCTGCATTTCCTCAGACGGGAGGAGCAGGACACCCGGATCATGGCTGTCCAGCCTCTGTACGCACCGGCGATTCCCGCCGCCGTGCGCGCCCAGCGCGCGCTGCTGGATGCGGCGAACTTCAATCGGATGGCTCTCGCCCGTGCGCTGCGGCGGAACATCACGATCGCGTACGTCGATTGGCTGACGGCGCGCAATTCCATCGAAATCGTCGCCGCCAGCGAAGCGCTGCTCCGCGAGAACCTGCGCGTCAACCAGTCGCTGTTCGAGGCCGGCCGCGTTACGGAAGATCAAGTGCTCAGAGCCAAAGCGGAGCTGTTCGAAGTACAACAGCAGCAGCGCGAGACGGAAGATCTCGCTCGACAAGCGCGCAGCTACTTCAATTTCCTGCTCAACCGCGACCTGCAAACGGACATCGCAGCAGCAGAGCCGCCGGCCGGGCTCGAATACGAAGGCGCTGCGATCGAGCAGCTGTGGGCGCTCGCGCTGGATCGCCGCCCGGAAGTGGCTCACATCCAGCAACTGCAGCGCGCGAGCCGCGAGCACGCGCGCATCGCCGAGACCAACAGATGGCCGACGTTGTCTCTGGCGCTCGACGGCGGCGTGCAAGGCGAAGACTTCGGAACCGGCGAAGCCTACAACTTCGCCACCGTGTCGCTGGTGTTCACCTGGCGCCTCTTCGACGGCGGCGCCGACCGTGCTCGCGAACGCCAGGCGCGCATCGCCGAGCGCCAGCTGGTGCTTCGTCGGGAAGAGACCGCACAGCAGATCAGGCTCGAGGTTCAACAGGCGTTCGATCGCCTGGCCACCGCGCGCGCCTCGCTTGCGACGGCGACGGCGCGCGCCGAGGCGGCGCGCGCTGCGTTTCGCATCGCCAGTCGCAAGCGCGACGAGGGCGTGATCAGTCAGGTGGAGTTCATCGACGCGCGCAGCACGCTGACCGGCGCCGAACTGAACCTGAACATCACGCGCTTCGACGTGCTCGCACGCCGCGCCGAACTCGAGTACGCCACATCATCAGGCGACCTGCCGCTCACGCCGGGCGTCTAGCATCAAGGTAGCTCCGTCATGCGCCTGCTCCATACCGCTGTCGTCTTCGGCGCCGTCGCCCTGAGCGGCTGCGCGCCGCAGATCGAAGAATCCGTCCCGGCGCCGACGCCGGTCGGCGTCGCCGCCGCCGTTGCGGGTCCAGCCGCGCCGGCGATCCGCACCAGTGGATTGCTGGTGAGCAAGGATCAAATCCGCCTTTCCTTCAAAGTGGGCGGCGTGATCCGCAATATCGCCGTGCGCGAAGGCGAACGCGTGCGCCGCGGACAGCGCCTGGCGGAGATCGATCAGACCGAGATCGACGCACAGGTGGAGCAGGCGCTTCAGGCGTTCGAGAAAGCGCAACGCGACGTACAGCGAGGCGAGCGGCTGCACGCCGACAGCGTCATCAGTCTCGAGCAACTCCAGGATCTGCGCACACAAGCTGCGGTCGCGCAGGCGGCGCTCGAATCCGCGCGCTTCAATCGCAGCCACGCCGTCATCGAAGCTCCACAAGACGGCGTCGTACAGCGACGACTCGCGGAGCAGCGCGAGCTGGTCGCGGCCGGTGAGCCAGTGCTGGTGATCGGTGCGCGCGAGGCTGGCTACGTCGTGCGAGCCGGGCTGTCCGATCGCGAGATCGTGCAGGTGCAGCTCGGCGACCCCGCACAGATCAGGCTCGACGCCCTGCCCGGCACGCTCCTGCACGGCCGTCTGTCGGAGGTGGCGAGCGCCGCCGACCCGGCCAGCGGCATGTTCCTCGTCGAGATCGCCGTCGACGCAACCGATCTACCCCTGAAGAGCGGACTGGTCGCCAAGCTCACGCTCTCGCCGAGCTCAGCGCGCGCAGGCTCACGCGTTTACGTGCCGATCGAATCGATCGTCGAAGGCGACGGACGCACCGCCCGGGTGTTCGTCATCGACCGGCAGGTGGCGCGACGTCGCGAGGTGGAAGTCGCGTTCATCGAAGGAGAGCGCGTCGCGCTGGCCTTCGGCCTGGCGCCCGGCGAACAGGTCGTGACGGACGGCGCTCCATACCTCGAGGACGGCCAGGCGGTGACGGTCTCCACACCGCTCATCTCACGCGCCGCTGAATGATCGGCGCCATACGGAGCGGACCATGAGCATCCTCGAGTTTCCGATCCGGCGCTGGCAGTTCACGCTGGTGGCGTTCGCGTTGCTGGTCGCCCTCGGCGTGACATCCTTCCTGAATATCCCGCGGCAGGAAGATCCGTACTTCACCATATCGGCGTTCCAGATCGTCGTCGTGTATCCCGGCGCCGACGCGTACGACGTGGAGCGCTTGGTGGTCAAGCCCGTGGAGGATCGCCTGAGCGAAATCGATGATCTGAAGAAAATCGAATCCTTCAGCAACGACGGTCTGGCGATGATCGTGCCGGAATTCTATGGATCCGTGGACGCGGAGCAGAAGTACGACGAAGTCGTGCGCGAAATCAGCGCGCTGCGTCCGAGTCTGCCCGCCGAGCTGGTCGAGATCGACGTGCGCAAGATGAATCCCGGACTGGTCAACATCGTGCAGTTCGCGCTGGTCTCGGACGAGGCGACCTGGCGTGAGCTCGAGGACTACGCGCGCGAGCTGAAGGATGCGATCAAGACCCTCGACGGCGTGCGTACAGCCGAAACCTGGGCGTACCCGGCGCGCGAGCTGCGCGTCGCCCTCGACTTGCCGCGCATGGCGCAGCTGAAGCTCGTCCCGCAACAGGTCGTACAGGCGCTGCAAGACGAGAACGCGGTCGTTCCCGGCGGCTCCATCGACGTAGGCGCACGCAGCTTCAGCATCAAGACCTCCGGCAGCTACCAGTCGCTCGAGCAGGTTCGCGACACAGTCGTCGCCTCCATGAACGGCAGAAGCGTACGGGTGCGCGACGTGGCGGAGGTGAGCTGGGAGACCAAGGAACATACCCATCTCGGCCGCTTCAACGGCCGGCGCGCCGTGTTCGTCACGGCCAACCAGAAGGACGGTTACAACATCTTCCAGGTCCGCGACCGAATTCTGCAGACTGCTGAGCGCTTCCGCGAACAACTACCCAAGCGTATCTCGCTCGAGCTGGGGTTCGATCAGTCCGAGAATGTGGCGGCGCGGCTCGGGCGGCTGAGCACTGACTTCATGATCGCCATCGCACTGGTCGCCGTCACGCTGCTGCCGCTCGGGTTGCGGGCCGCCGGCGTAGTGATGATCTCGATCCCTCTGTCGCTCGCGATCGGCGTGTCCGTGCTCCACCTGCTGGGTTTCTCGCTGAATCAGATCTCGATCGCCGGATTCGTCGTAGCGCTGGGTCTGCTGGTGGACGACTCAATAGTGGTCGTGGAGAACATCGCGCGCTTCCTGCGCGCTGGATACGCGCGCACGCGGGCCGCAATCCTCGCCACCCGACAGATCTTCCAGGCCATCATCGGATGCACGGCCACCGTGATGCTCGCCTTCCTGCCGCTGATGATGATCTCGGGCGACGCCGGCAAATTCATTCGCGTGCTGCCGACCGCAGTGCTCGGCACAGTGGGCGCCTCGTTGCTGATCGCCCTGACGATCATTCCCTTCCTCGCGAGCCGCATGCTGAGCAGGCGCGAAGCGCCACAAGGCAATCGCCTGCTGCAATGGATCACGCGCAACATCCACCGGTTCTACCAGCCGCTGCTGCACCGCGCACTGGCCCGTCCGCACAGGACGGTATGGGGCTCCCTGAGCGCCTGCTTCCTGTTGATGTTCGCCATCGGCGGCGCCATAGGCTTCAGTCTCTTCCCCAAGGCCGACACGCCGAACTTCATGATCGAGGTGAATACGCCGGACGGCAGCAGCCTGGCGCAGACGGATCATGCTCTGCGCTTCGTCGAAGCGCAGCTTGCCGCCACTCCCGAGGTCGAGTCCTATTTCACCAACCTGGGACACGGCAACCCCAAGATCTACTACAACGTGATCAGCTCGGAGGGCGAAAGCAACTACGGCGACATCTTCGTGAAGCTCCGCGAATACGATTCCCGCGCCACGCCCCGGGTGCTCGAAGATCTACGCGAGCGATTGCGACCCTATCCGAATGCGCGCATCTACGTGAAGGAGTTCCAGAACGGCCGGGCGATCAGCGCCCCGATCGCGATTCGAGTGGTCGGTCCACAGCTCGATACGCTGTATGAACTCGCCGCCCGCGTGGAGCAGGTGATGAAGGAAACGCCGGGCGTGCGCGACGTCGAGAACCCGGCGCGCATGCAGCGCACCAACCTGAAGCTGCAAGTGGACTCACAGAAAGCGGCTTTGCTCGGCGTGCAGATGAGCGAGTTCGATCGTGCGGTGCGGCTCGCGGTCGCCGGGATTCCGGCCGGCCGCTACAAGGAAACTGACGGCGAGCAGTACGACATCATGGTGCGCGCGCCGATGGACGGCCGAGCCGACATGAGCGCGCTCGAGCAAGTGCGCATCGCCACGCTCGGCGGACAGACGCTGCCGCTCAGCCAACTCGCCTCCGTGGAGTTCGGCGCTGCGCCCACACAGATCGACCGCTACAACCGCGCGCGAGCAGTGACGATCGATGCGGAGGTCGCAAACGGCTACAACACGGATCGCGTTACGGCGGATGTGCTCGAGCGGCTCGATCGACTGCAATGGCCTCGGGGCTACTCCTACGTACCCGGAGGCGAGCTCGAAATGCGCATCGAAAGCTTCGACGGCTTGCAGGCTGCGATGATCATCGCGCTGCTCGGGGTCATCGCCGTGCTGGTGCTCGAGTTCGGCAGCTTCAGAAGCACGCTGATCGTGCTCGGGGTGATCCCGTTCGGCGTCGCTGGCGGGGTGATCGCGCTCGCGCTGACTGGCTACTCCATATCCTTCACCGCCACGATCGGGTTCATCGCGCTGATCGGCATCGAGACCAAGAACTCGATTCTTCTGGTGGACTTCACCAATCAGCTGCGCGCCGCCGGCGCGCCGCTCGATGAGGCGATCGAGCGCGCCGGCGAGATCCGTTTTCTGCCCATTCTGCTCACCAGTGCAACGGCCATCGGCGGCCTGCTGCCGCTGGCCGTGCAGAACGTCGGCATGTACTCGCCGCTCGCATGGGTGATCATCGGCGGGCTCATCTCCTCCACGCTGGTTGCGCGGATCGTCACGCCCGTGATGTACAAGCTCATTCCGCCGAGCATCGAGCCGACGACAGAATCTGAGGCGGACGCCGCGAACGGCGGGTTGCGGCCGCAGACCGCGACGGCGAGTTGAGCTGCTCAGGTGGTGAGCGTCGATGCGCGGCCTCGAAAACGACGCCCCGGAGAGGGACTCGATGAGCGCCGCGCCGTAGCAGCGGCGCGCTCCGCGTCGCTGCGGGCCCTTTCAGCTCGTGGAGCTCAGCGGCCGCACTTCTCCATCTGCTCGATTTGCTCGTCGGTGACCGTCTGCGCCATCGCGCCGGCCACGCTCTGCCAAGCCCAGATCCTGCGGCGCTGCTCGTTTGCTTCGCGGCTGGTATGAGGATCGGAAAGGCGCTGCGCCTCTTCCACGGTCATGAGTTGCTCAGTGAAACGCCCGTGCATGTCGACTCCCGTCTATAGCCTTCATCAGGCTTCATCCGCAGTATCGGGACGCCCAGACGGCGCTTGAATAAGACCGAAACTGAATCGTAGGTCTAATGGCGCGCCCGAGCCATTACACTGCATATGCGACAGACCTGACAGGCGGAGCGTAGGACGTGAATATCGAAACCATATCCGTGCATGTAGGACGTGAGGTCGAACCGACCACAGGCGCGGTGGCTCCGCCGATACACCTCAGTACGACTTTCGAGCGCGACGCCGACGGTCAATTTTCCAGAGGTTATTCCTACGCGCGCGCACATAATCCCGGGCGAGCGGCGTTGGAGCAGTGCATCGCAGCACTCGAGGGCGGCCGTGAAGCGATCACGTACGCGTCCGGCTCAGCGGCCTCGCTTGCGGTCTTCAGCTTGCTGCGGCCCGGCGACCACCTCGTCGCGCCGATCGAGTCGTACCATGGGACAGCCAAGCAGATTCGCGACCTGCTCGCTCCGATGGGCGTAGAGCACACGTTCGTGGACATGACGCGGACCGACGCGGTGCGCGCCGCGATCGGTCCCCGCACGCGCCTGGTATGGGTCGAAACGCCTTCGAATCCAATGCTGAACCTCAGCGACATCGCCGCGATAGCCGCGGCTGCGCACGAGCGGGGCGCACTCGTGTGCTGCGACAACACGTTCGCAACGCCGGTGTTGCAGCGACCCTTCGAGCTCGGCGCCGATCTTGTGATGCACTCGAGCACCAAGTACTTCGGCGGGCATAGCGACGTCATGGGTGGAGCCGTCGTCGCCCGCGAGTCCGGCGAAGAGGCGCGGCGGTTGCGTGATTACCAGGAAACGGCGGGCGCGGCGCCCTCGCCTTTCGATTGCTGGTTGATTCGCCGCAGCCTGACCACTCTGGTATGCCGCATGCGGGCGCACACCGCCAATGCGGCGCGCATCGCCGAGTTCCTGAGCCGACGCGCCGGCGTCGAGCGCGTTTTCTACCCGGGACTCGCGACCCATCCGGGCCACGAGCTGGCCGCGCGCCAGATGCCCGGCGGTTTCGGAGCGATGCTGTCGTTCTGCGTCGAGGGCGGACGCGAGGAGGCGTTCGCCGTCGCCGCGCGCATGCGACTTTTCACCCGCGCCACCAGCCTGGGCGGCGTGGAGTCGCTGATCGAACACCGTGCCTCCATCGAAGGGCCGCATTCGGTCACGCCGCCGAATCTGCTGCGCATTTCGGTTGGGCTGGAAAACGTCGAGGATCTGATCGCCGATCTGGATCAGGCGCTGACCCGCTGAGTTTGACCGGAGGACGACGATGAGCGCGCCGATTCGCCCGCGAGACATCGATCACGTGGTGCTGCGCACGCGCGATGCGGGCCGTCTGCAAAAATTCTACTGCGACCTGCTTGGGTGCACGGTCGAGAAGGTGCAGCCGCACATCGGCCTCACTCAGCTGCGCGCCGGACGCTCGCTGATCGACCTGCTGGCGGTGCGCGACGACATCGACGGCAGTTCCGCCAACGCGGCGCGCAACATGGACCACGTGTGCCTGCGTGTGGATCCGTTCGATGCTCAGGCGATCACTGCGTTCCTGCGAGCGCACGGCGTGGAGCCGGGACCGGTGGAAACCCGTTATGGCGCGCAGGGCTTGGGCCCTTCGATCTACATCAGCGATCCCGATGGGAACGTGGTCGAGCTGAAGGGTCCG
>JAVEVD010000007.1:40235-44282 GCA_034005205.1 Steroidobacteraceae bacterium
GCCTTCCTCGGTCGCACTCACCTGATCCAGCAGACGCTCGAACTCGGCGAGCTCGCGGATCAGATTCAGAATCGTCGGCACGTCGGCGGCTGTAGCTGGTTCGATTCGAACATTCATTGAACGCGTTCTCCGGCGCAGCCCCGCAGCTGCTGGCGAGCATACCTTGCACCGTTAAGCCAAGCGATATACTTTTGCATCGCCTTCGTGTGTTCTCCGGCCTTTATATATAAATATACTGAACGATGACCGAAGCGCCGAAGCTCCCTCTCAATGCGCTGCGCGCATTCGCAGCCGTGGCGGCGCATTTGAGCTTCACAGACGCCGCACAAGCGCTGAACGTCACGACCGCCGCCGTCAGCTCACATATCAAGTCGCTGGAGTCGTATCTGGAGACGCCGCTGTTCGTGCGCCACAGCCGTTCAGTGCGGCTCACCCCGCAAGGCGCCCGCCTGCTGCCCGGAGTGCAGAGAGGGCTCGCCGAGCTCACTCGCGCCGTCGAGCAACTCAAGCAGGACCGATCGACAGGGCTGCTCAACATCAGTCTGCTCGGTTCGTTCTTGCAGAAGTGGCTGCTGCCGCGCCTCGGCGATTTCTATCAGAGGCATCCGCAGATCGACCTGCGCTTCGGCGCCAGCCGCGAGCTGGTCGATTTCATGCAATCGGACTTTCACGCCGCGGTTTGCTACGGGAGCGGCGAATGGCCCAACCTGCGCGCTGATCGTATGCTCGACGACTGGGTTTTTCCCGTCGCAAGCCCGGAGCTGCACGCCCGACTCGGGCCAATCGAGACCATCGCCGATCTGAACAAGTACCCGCTCCTGCACAGCGCGAGCGAGTCGTGGGTGGATTGGCTGCGCCGCGTGGGCGGCGACACGACTCGCGCCGAACGGGGCCCGGTGCTGGACGATTCCGCGTCCCTGCTCGCCGCCGCGGAGCAAGGTCAAGGTCTGGCGCTCGCCCGGTGGTCGCTGGTCGCCGGCGACCTGGCTGCCGGCCGGTTGGTCCGCCCATCGACGCAAAGCGTGCGCCAGCGTCACTCGTATTACTTCGTCGCTCCGCCGCACAACTTCGACCTGCCGAAAGTCCTTCGCTTCCGCGACTGGCTGCACGAGGTGTGCAGTCAGTTCCCGCCGCCCGAAGGCGAGCGGCTCGAACCGCAGTAGCCGCGATATCCGCCGGACGATCTCATTGCTGCATGCGGGTCGCCACAAGAGCGGCGACGCACTGCGTTGAGCCTCGCAAGGGCGCACGTGCACCGTTCGTGCGCACCAGCACGCCGCAAACACACGTAAGTCACTGAAGCGAGCCATGGCACATGGCTTGCACTGAGTGCTGCGCCGGATGTGGACATGACCGGTTAGAGCAGCATGAGCACGACATTCGAGACGAATACACACGAACGGCCGCTGATCGCCGCCGGTGCGCCTCCGCCCGGCGAGCAGGGCGCGGCGGCGCCCGGCAGAGGCGTTGCGGCCATGCCCGACTCGGCGCAGATTTGTTCCTGCAACAACGTCAGCAAGGGCGCGCTGCGCTCGGCGATCGAAGCCGGATGCACCACGATCGCGGCGCTCAAGACGGCCACCCGGGTCGCCACAAGCTGCGGCGGATGCAGCTCGCTCGTCAAGCAGCTGCTCGAGTCCGAGCTGGCGCGTCGCGGCGTCGTGGTCGACAACCACCTTTGCGAACACTTCTCGTATTCACGCCAGCAGCTCTATCACCTTGTGCGCGTGGGCGGGCTGAAGTCCTTCGGCGCCGTGCTGCAAGCATACGGCCGCGGCCGCGGCTGCGATGTCTGCAAGCCGACGATCGCCTCGATCCTGGCCTCCTGCTGGAACGAGTTCGTCTTGCAGCCAGACAAGGCGGCGCTGCAAGACACGAACGATTATTTCCTCGCCAACCTGCAGAAGGACGGCACGTACTCGGTGGTCCCGCGCATACCCGCCGGCGAGATCACTCCGGACAAGCTCATCGCCATCGGCGTCGTAGCGAAAAAGTTCGGCCTGTACACAAAAATCACCGGCGGACAGCGCATCGACCTGTTCGGCGCGCGCGTGCACCAGCTGCCCCTGATCTGGCGAGAGCTGATCAACGCCGGCTTCGAATCCGGCCACGCGTACGGCAAGGCTGTTCGCACGGTGAAATCCTGCGTGGGCTCGACCTGGTGCCGCTACGGCGTGCAAGACAGCATGAGCTTCGCCATCGAGCTCGAGAATCGCTACAAAGGACTCAGGGCGCCGCACAAACTCAAGTTCGCGGTCTCCGGTTGCACGCGAGAGTGCGCCGAGGCGCAGAGCAAGGATGTCGGCGTCATCGCCACGGAGAAGGGCTGGAATCTGTACGTCTGCGGCAACGGCGGCATGAGGCCTCGCCATGCTGATCTGCTGGCTTCGGATCTCGATCGCGAGACGCTGATCAGGTATGTCGACCGGTTCTTGATGTTCTACATCCGCACCGCGGATCGCCTGCAGCGCACCTCGGTGTGGCTGGACGCTCTCGAAGGCGGGCTCGATTACCTGAAGGCGGTCGTCGTGGACGACGCGCTCGGCCTCGCCGCCGCGCTCGAGGACGACATGGCGCGGCTCATCGGCGCCTACGAATGCGAGTGGAAGAAGGCGATCGGCGATCCGCTGACGTTGCGCCGCTTCCGTCATTTCGTGAACAGCGAGCGGCTCGACGACAACATCGTCTTCATCGAGGAACGCGGCCAGATCCGCCCGGCCACGCCGGGGGAGCGCGAACGCCGAGGTAAGCAGACCGCATGAGCGCCACATCTCCATGGACTTACGTCTGCGCGCTGGAAGAACTGCTTCCGGACGCAGGCGTGGCCGCGCTGATCGACGGCAGACAGATCGCCATCTTTCGAGTCCACGATCAGATATACGCACTCGACAACCACGATCCAAACAGCGACGCGAACGTCCTCTCGCGCGGCGTAGTCGGCGACCTGCATGGCGAACCGGTGGTCGCCTCGCCCGTCTACAAGCATCATTTCAATCTGGCGACCGGACGCTGCATCGAGGACCCGTCGCGGTCCGTACGCGTCTACCCCGCCCGCGTTCACGACGGTGGGATTTGGGTGCGCAGCAAGCCTCTGCGCCCGGTCGCACGCCCCAGGCGCCTGGTGGTCGTCGGCAACGGCATGGCCGGCATGAAGGCCGTCGAGCAGCTTCTCGAGCTCGCGCCCGCCGCGTACCACATCACGGTCTTCGGCGCCGAACCACATCCCAACTACAACCGCATCCTGCTCTCGCCGGTGTTGGCCGGCGAGAAGCGCCTCGAGGACATCATTCTCCATCCACTCGAGTGGTATCGCCGCAATGGCGTCGTGCTGCATACGGGCGATCCGGTCGTCGAGATCGATCGCAAGCGCCGATTGGTTCGCTCGGCGAGCGGCGTCGAGGCGCCCTATGATCGGCTGCTGCTGGCGACCGGGTCGAAGCCGATCGTATTGCCCGTACCCGGCGCCGATCTGCCGGGAGTGGTCACGTTCCGCGATCTGCAGGACGTCGATGCAATGCTTGCTGCCGCGCGCACTCACCAGAAGGCCGTGGTGATCGGCGGCGGATTGCTCGGGCTCGAAGCGGCCGACGGATTGCTCAGGCAGGGAATGAGCGTCACGGTGGCGCACCTGTGCGACACGTTGATGGAGCGCCAGCTCGACCCGGCGGCTGCTGCGCTCCTGCAGGACTCACTGGAAAAGCGCGGCCTTCGCTTCCGCATGCCGGCGAAGACCGCCGCGCTGATAGGGTGCGAGCAGCCGTCCGCGCCGCGCGTCGCCGCTGTTCGGTTCGAGGACGGCTCGCAGCTCGAAGCGGATCTTGTCGTCATGGCTGTCGGGATCCGTCCGAACATCGATCTGGCGCGCGCCGCGGGCCTGCGCTGCGAGCGCGGCGTGCTGGTCAACGACACGATGCAGACCTTCGACCCAGCCGTATACGCCGTCGGAGAATGCGTGCAGCACCGCAACAGCACCTATGGGCTGGTGGCGCCGCTCTATGAACAGGCGAACGTGTGCGCGACGCACTTGGCGGAATTCGGCGTCGGGCG
>JAVEVD010000007.1:44382-104062 GCA_034005205.1 Steroidobacteraceae bacterium
GCGGACTGCGGCCCGTCGCAGGCGCGCGTCCAACCGCTGGCGCAGCCGCTCTGGGTCGCGCAGCTCACATTCCCAGACGACGATGACGTCCCAACCGCGCCGGTCCAGCTCGGCCCGCATCCGCGAGTCGCGCGCCCGATTGCGGGCGATCTTCGCAGACCAGTAAGTGCGATTCGTGGCGGGCATGCGCCGGCCACGTTGGCAATCGTGACCGTGCCAGAAGCATCCATGCACGAACAGCGCCCGCCGCTTGCCGATCCAGGCCACATCCGGCGCGCCCGGCAAATCGCGCCTGTGCAGGCGATAGCCTCCATGACCGAGTTCGCGCAGCAAGCCGCGCACCCGCATCTCCGGCGTGGTGTCCCGAGAGCGGACCTGGCGCATCGTGTGGCTGCGCGTCAGCGGGTTCAGATTATCGACCATGGCGGAGTTCGTAGCGCCGCGACGGATCGGCGGCGCGCAGCAGTGCGCACGGACGCCTCCTCCGGAAACATAGGCAAGCGCTGATCAGGCTCGCAACCTGCTGACTGAGCAGAACGACGGCGGTCGCAAGATAAGGATTTCCAGAGCTGCGGTTCTCATCGGGCGACGCCCATTCAGCGTTTTCACGCGTGGCAGTATACGGACGACGGCCAACTCACTAGCGACTGGCGCTCGGCCGCTCCGACGGCTGGTCTCGGCCTTCCTGGTCCCCGGGCGCCGCACGGTTCGCCTTGGGGTCAGGACCGAGCCGGGATATCATCTGCTCCGCCTGCGTCGTTCTTGATCGCCGGCCCCGCACGACGCGCCCGTAGCTCAGTTGGATAGAGTGACGGTTTCCGAAGCCGTAGGTCACAGGTTCGAATCCTGTCGGGCGCGCCAGCCTACCTAGATGTCCACCGCACCATGCGTGCAGCCGCCGGGGTCTGCGGACCGACGTGGCGCGCCCTGACGCCGCCGGCCGCGCTTCGGTTTATCCCCACAAGCCACGTGGCTATACTTGCGCGCCACTTTCCCGCCCGTGGATTCGTCCGACGGGGATTCGACGACTGGAGCCGCTGTGAGCGCTGCGCACGACCGTAAGTTCTTCGACACTTTCATGCTCGTTCTGGGCGTCCTGATCGCCATCGCCGGGCTGCTGTATGTGCTGTCGCGAGTAATCGGGGCCAATACACAGGAGCAATACATGCAGGCCGATCCGGCTCTGAAAGCTGCGGTCGCCGAACGCATCAAGCCGGTAGCGAGGGTCGCGGTCGCCGGTGAGGATAATTCCGCGCTCGCGCCGGAGCCGGAGCCTGCTCCGGCGGCTGCGGCCGCCGATCTCTCCGGCGAGCAGGTCTACAACATGGCTTGCGTAGCCTGCCACGGCGCCGGCGTCGCCGGCGCGCCGAAGCACGGAGATGCGGCGAGCTGGGCGCCGCGCATCGCCAAGGGCATGGCGACGCTGAATAAACACGCCCTCGAAGGATTCCAGGGCGACACGGGTTTCATGCCGCCCAAGGGCGGGCGCACGGACTTGTCCGATGGGTCGGTGATCAACGCCGTGGAATATATGGTGGCCGGATCGAAGTGACGCTGAGCGAAGCGACCGATTTCGCCGCAGCCGGCTGATCCCGCCTTCTTTATCTGATTCCGGCCTATCCCTCCAGACGGTCGAGGCGACGCAACGCCATCGCCTCGCCGACATGCGCGACGTCGATCGCCTCCGCGCCGCCGAGATCCGCGATGGTGCGGGCCACCTTCAGCACGCGGTGAAAGGCGCGAGCCGACAGGCCGAGCGCACCCGACGCCCGTTCTAGCAAGGCCAGGCCCGCGCGCGTCGGCTGGCAATACCGTTCCACTTCCCTGTTGTTGAGCCGCGCATTCGCTGCTCCTTGACGGGCGTACTGCACCGTCCGGGCGGCGATGACGCGCCGCGCGACTGCGGCGCTTGGCTCGGCTTCAGGCGAATCCCGCTTGCTGAGCGTCTCGATCGCCAGCCGCGGCGCCTCGATGTGCAGGTCCAACCGATCGAGCAACGGACCGGACAGGCGCGAGCGATAGCGAGCCACCGCCTCCGAGGTGCACTTGCAGCGCCGCCCGTCGCCCAGATACCCGCACGGACATGGATTCATGGCGGCGATGAGCTGAAAGCAGGCGGGAAACTCCGCCTGTCGCGCTGCGCGGGACACAGTGACGATCCCCGTTTCCAGCGGCTCGCGCAGCGCTTCCAGCGCCCGGCGATCGAATTCCGGCAATTCATCTAGGAACAGCACGCCCTGGTGCGCGAGCGAGATCTCGCCGGGACGCGGATGAGAGCCGCCGCCGACCAGCGCCACGGCGGATGCGCTGTGATGCGGGCTGCGAAAGGGCCTGACGCGCCAGAGGGCGGGATCGATGCTCAGCCCGGCGGCGCTGCGCACGGCCGCCGCTTCAAGCGCCTCCGCTTCGCTCATGAGCGGCAGCAAGCCGGGCAAGCGCTGCGCCAGCATGCTCTTGCCTGCGCCGGGCGGACCGATCATCAGCAGGCTGTGTTCACCAGCGGCCGCAACCTCGAGCGCCCGCTTGGCCTGCGTCTGCCCACGCACCTCATTCAGATCGGCGTATGCGCCGACGGCCGGCGGCGGCGGAGCGCCGCTCAGGAATTCGAGCGGCTGGTTTCCGCTGACATGCGCCGCCACGTCCAGAAGACGTGAGGCCACTGCATACCGGCAGTTGGCCACCAGCCCAAGCTCGAATGCATTCTCCAGCGGCGCAATGATCGGCGCGTCAGCGCGCACCGCTGCGGCGGCGACCAGCAGCGCGCCGCGCATCGGCCGCAGCTCGCCGGTGAGCGAGAGCTCGCCGTAGAACTCGCAGCCGCCGAGGTCTACGCCGCGCAGCTGCTCCGAAGCGAGCAGCATCGCCAGAGCGATCGGCAAGTCGAAGCGCCCGCCTTCCTTGGGCAGCTCGGCGGGCGAAAGATTGACCGTCACGCGCCCGTCCGGGAACGAGAAGCCGCTGTTGGTGATCGCCGCACGCACGCGGTCCTTGCTCTCCTTCACCACCGCTTCGGGCAAGCCGACGATGGTGAATCTCGGCAAGCCGGCGCCGATGTCCACTTCCACCCGCACCCGCGGCGCCGCCATGCCCTGCTGAGCGCGACTCAGCACGATTGCGATGCCCATCTCGCCTCCCTGCGTCCTGCGGCGCTCGCCTCCGCGTCGGCGACGCCTCCGACTTGATGTTCCTTGGTTTCTTGACTCGGTCCGCCCAGGCGGCGGGCGCGTGCGCCATTCCTGTGGCGCCGCGCAGAACTGTAGCTGCGCCGCGTGCGCGCGGCGGCCGAAAAAGTCGACGTCAGTCCTGTTTCTGCGGACTTTCTTCCTCTGCCTGGGGCGCGGGCGCCCGCGCGGACTCGAGCTGTGCGAGCCGCGCTTCGAGCGCTTCGAGCTTCTCACGCGTGCGCAGCAGCACGCCCGACTGCACGTCGAACTCCTGGCGGGACACCAGGTCGAGGCGGGTCAGCGCGGACTGCAGCACGGCTTTGAAGTTCTCTTCCAGGTCGCGGCGCAGCGCTGCGACGCTGGGAGGAACCGCCGCAGACAGGCGGCGGGCGAGATCGTCGATGAAGCGAGGGTCCATGGCGGCGTCGATCAGCGAGGGGTGGACAGGGATGCGTGCATGCAATCGCAAGCGCGCCACGTCGGGATGCGCATGGCGATTGCGCGGACGCACACGACGGTCTGCGGAACTGTAGGCGGCGCTTCAGATCGTGGCAAGACGCCGTCCGCCCTACGCCCCGTCCTGAAGCAGTCTCGCGAATAGAACGCACCAGCACAGTGCGCATCAGCGGCGCCTGAGCAAGCACGTCCACCCAATTTCGGCGCGTCACCTCGTGGCACAGAAGATGCATTTCCGATGTGGCGCGCATCGCCGCCTTCATTCACGAGCCGGAGCAACACGCTCATGAAGCTGATCACCGCAATCATCAAACCTTTCAAGCTCGATGAGGTTCGCCAAGCCGTTGCGGATATCGGCGTGCAGGGCGTCACCGTCACCGAGGTGCAGGGCTTCGGGCGTCAGCGCGGTCACGCCGAACTGTATCGCGGCGCAGAGTACCGCATCGATTTTCTGCCGAAGACCAGGATCGAGCTGGCGGTCGACGACTCGATCGCCGAGCAAGTCGTCGAAGCGATCTGCAACGTGGCGCGCACCGGAAAGATCGGGGACGGCAAGGTCTTCGTCGTCGATCTCGCGCAGGCGGTCCGCGTGCGCACGGGTGAGACCGGCGTCGAAGCCATGTGAGGCGCAGCGCAGTTTCTTCCTGTAACCGCCGAGCAAGTGCGATCCGATGACAACCGCAGCTTCGCCGACCCTTGTCTTACGACCAGTTCCATTCTGCTCGATCGCGGCCTGCGGGCTTGATCAGCGCTTGCTCGAGCCTTCATCCACTGCAACACACACGACGAGCGATCCACTCTTCCTGGCAGGAGAAACACAAGTGAGAGAACCTTTGGAGACGAGCCGCGTGCTCACATATCTGTGGAGCGCCGTGCTTTGCGCACTGGCGCTCATCGCAGCGCCCATGTCCCTTGCGCAGGAGGCGAGCGAGCTTGCGCCGGCGCACGCCGAGCTCGCGTCGGCAGAATCCGCCGCCTCGGAAATGACGCAAACCGGCGGCGCGGCCGAAGAAGCGCCGGCGCTCGACAGCGGCGATACGGCGTGGATGCTCACTGCGACCGTCCTGGTGTTGTTCATGACCATTCCAGGCCTGTCGCTGTTCTACGGCGGCATGGTGCGCTCGAAGAACATTCTGTCCGTGCTGATGCAGTGTTTCGCGATCACCGGTCTGATGACGGTGTTGTGGACGGTGTACGGTTACAGCCTGGCGTTCGACACGACAGGCATGCAAGCCGGCGTATTGAGCTTCAACTCGTTCGTCGGCGGACTGGACAAGGCGTTCTTCGCCGGTCTCACGCTCGATTCGCTGGTCGGAACGATTCCTGAATCGGTGTTCGCCACCTTTCAGATGACGTTCGCGATCATCACACCGGCGCTGATCGTCGGCGCCTTCGCCGAGCGCATGAAGTTCTCCGCCATGCTGGTGTTCATGGCGCTGTGGTTCACGATCTGTTACGCGCCGATGACGCACATGGTGTGGAGCGGCGACGGCGCGCTCATGTGGGACTGGGGCGTGCTCGACTTCGCGGGCGGCACCGTAGTGCACATCAATGCGGGCGTGGCCGGACTGATCGCGGCGCTGGTGCTCGGTCCTCGGCGCGGGTACGGGTCGCTCATCATGGCGCCGCACAACCTGACGCTCACGCTGGTGGGCGCGGCGATGCTGTGGGTCGGCTGGTTCGGGTTCAACGCAGGCAGCGCGGTGTCGGCGGGCGCCTCGGCGGGCATGGCGATGCTGGTGACGCAGATCTGCACGGGCACGGCGGCGCTCGCATGGATGTCCAGCGAGTGGCTGTCGCACGGCAAGCCTTCGCTGCTCGGCATCGTCTCTGGCGCGATTGCGGGACTGGTGGCGATCACGCCCGCCTCAGGCATGGTCGGTCCGGCGGGGGCCCTGGCCATCGGCGCGGTCGCCGGCGTACTGTGCTTCCTCGCCTCCACCAAGATGAAGCGCGCGCTCGGCTACGACGACTCGCTGGACGTCTTCGGCGTGCACGCGGTGGGCGGCGTCGTGGGCGCCGTGCTCACCGGCGTGTTCGCCTTCCCGACGCTGGGCGGGGTGTGGGCGCCTGGCGAGGGCGCCACCATCGCCGGCCAAGTCTGGATCCAGACCCAGAGCGTGCTGTTTACGGTCGTCTACACGGGCGTGCTGAGCTACATCCTGCTCAAGATCGTGGATGTGGTGATCGGATTGCGGGTCACACACGACCAGGAAGAAGAAGGACTCGATCTGTCGCTGCACGACGAGCGCGGCTACAACCTGTGACTCCCAGCCGGCTGCGGCGAACGTCGCCGCAGCCGGCTCGCAAAGAACGAAGGGCCTCGCCAGGCGTGGGCGGCGCCGGCAGCGTGATCCAGCGCACATTCCAGGGGGTCTTTAGGGACTGTCTTAATCCCGCCCAGACGGGCCGCTGCTACACTGCCGCCGCTGGCGCTCAGCCCCAGCGCTCGGGCAGTGAGTTGGAGACCCACCATGCTGCGATCCCCGTTCGTCGCATTCCCTGCGGCCGCATTGCTGGCCGCACAGGCGCTGACTCTGGCGTTTGCGCTGCACGCGCCTTGTGCGACGGCCGACGTCTACAAGTACACCGATGAGAAGGGCAACGTTCTTTACACCGACAAGCCGAGCACGCTGCCGGCCGAACGCCTGAACGTACAATCGCGCCGAACGGACCTGGTTGATGCGCAGGCGCGAAGCGCGGCCGATCAGGAGCGCATGCAGCGCAACGCTCAGGCATTCGACGACGAGCGTGCGCAGCGCGGCGAGCAGCGGCAAGCTGCGCAACTCAGCGCGCAGGACAAAGCGGAGCGCTGCGCCAAGGCTCGCCAGCGTTACGATGCGTACATGAGTTCGCAGAAGCTCTACGAGCAGCTGCCGAATGGCGAGCGCCGCTATCTGAGCAGTGAAGAACTGGACGCCGCGCGCGCCTCCGCCAAGGCGAGCATGGATGTAATGTGTCAGTGAACCCGCGCGTGGGTTTCATAGGCCTGGGCGCCATGGGCTTGGGCATGGCGCGCAGTCTGCACAAGCACGGGCTGCTGAGCGCCGTGTGGAACCGCACCGCCGAAAAGGCCCGCGCGCTCGCTCAGGAAACCGGCTGCATCAACGTCGCCCGGGCGGCCGATCTCGCCCCGCTGACCGACGCCATCGTACTGTGCGTCTCGGCCGACGCCGACGTGCTGGAAACGGTCGACGCGCTGGCGCCCGCCGTGCGTCCCGCGACCATCGTCATCGACTGCTCGACCGTCAGTGCGGACACCGCGCGCTCGGCCGCCCATCGACTGCGCGAGCGCGGCGCCCACTTCCTCGATGCGCCTGTGAGCGGCGGCGTGGAAGGCGCACGCGATGCGACGCTCGCGATCATGGTCGGAGGCGACGACCAGGCCTACGCCCAGGCGCTGCCCATACTGCAGGCGATGGGCCGCACCATCGCCCACTTCGGCCCAAGCGGCGCCGGACAGGCCGCCAAAGCCACCAACCAGATCATGTGCGCCGGAATCATTCAGGCGGTCGCCGAAGCCATGGCCTTCGCCAAATCCGAGGAGCTGCCGCTCGACAAGCTCATCGAAACGCTCGGCAAAGGCGCAGGCTCGAGCTGGTACTTCGTGAACCGCGCGCCGAACATCCTGCGCGACAGTTATCCGGCCGGCTTCCGCGTAAGGCTTCATGAGAAGGACCTGCAAATCTGCCGCGCCATGGCCGCACGCCACGGCGTACAGCTGCCCCTGATCGAGATGACGCTGGTGCACTACCGCCGGCTCATCGAGCAGGGTCACGGCGATGAGGACATCTCGACGCTATTCAGGCTGAAGGACGCGCTGTTCGCCGCCGCACGCGGCGCGCCCACCGATTCGAGCCCTTCCCACCGGGACGGTTGACCCGCCCGCCATGGCCGCGTCTCGTTCCGACGCTCGCGCACCGACGCCGACCCTCTACCTGCCCGACTTCTGCGGCCCGCGCGCCGTACTCGCGGTGGTGCTCATCGTCGAACTGGTCGCGCTCGTCGTGGCGATATCGCGTCAGGCGTTGCACAGTAATTTCTGGCTCGATCTGGCGGGCGCCTCGCTGTTCTTGTTGTGGGTCGGGCTGACCTGCGCCGCTGTGTTGTGCCGGGCGCGCCCCTGGCTGCAAAGACAGCCGAGCGTGCGCGCGGTTTCCAGCGCGCTCGCGCTGATCGTCGCCACGGTCGGAGTAGTCTCAGAGGTCGTATATCAAGTCGGGCGCATATCCGGGGCTGGGCTGGGCGGGGCCGGCGGCCTGTTCCCCACCGATCACGCCGGCTTTCTGCTGCGCAACCTCGCAGTGGGATTCATCGTGAGCGCGCTCGCGCTGCGCTACTTCTATGTCAGCGCCGAATGGAAGCGCAGCATCGAAATGCAGGCGCTGGCGCGGCTGCACGCATTGCAGGCGCGCATTCGCCCGCATTTTCTCTTCAACAGCATGAATGCGATCGCCTCGTTGACGCGCTCCAGTCCGGAACGCGCCGAGCAGGCCGTCGAGGATCTCGCCGACCTGTTTCGCGCCAGTCTGAGCGAAGCGAGCATACGCATCACGCTCGGCGAGGAATTCGAGATAGCGCGCACGCACCAGCGTATCGAGCAACTCCGCCTCGGCGAGCGCTTGCAGGTCCACTGGGACGTCGACCAATTGCCGACGGACGCGCTGACCCCCAGTCTCATCGTGCAACCGCTGCTGGAGAATGCAGTCCATCACGGCGTGGAGGCGCTGCCTGGCGGCGGCGCAATCTCGATTCGCGGCTGGCGTACGGGCGACCTGCTGAACATCGAGGTGCGCAACCCGATTCCGCCGCAGGCCGGCTACGGGGAGCGTGAAGGCAACCGCATCGCCCTCGAGAACATTCGCCAGCGTCTCGAGCTCGCCTGGCCCGGCCGCGCCCGCATCGAGACCGAGCAGCTCCCCGGAGAATTTCGCGCGCGCCTGGTGTTTCCCTTCGAGCCGCGTGCAGGATCTCAGCGTAAGCTCGCGTCCGCACTGGCCAAAGGCTGATGGGATCGGCCGCCCGCCGCCCTGACAAGGCGCTCTCCGACCATACGTTATCCGCCATGCGCTTTTTCGATAGCTGGAGATCGCCAGCGCGCTTTCCTACTATCCGCCTTCGGCCATGCGCTCACTGTCTCTCATGAAGATCCTGATCGTCGATGACGAGCCTCCGGCCCGCGAGCGATTACGACGGCTGCTCTCGGAGATGGAGGACTGCCAAGTGGTCGGCGAAGCAGGCGCCGGAGAAGAGGCGCTCGACCGTTGCGGCGAGTTGCAACCCGACGTAGTGCTGCTCGATGTGCGCATGCCCGGACTGACAGGCATACAGGTAGCGCGGCACATCGACACTCTCGAGGACCCGCCTGCAGTGATCTTCACCACCGCGTACGACCAATACGCAGTCGAAGCGTTCGAAACCGAGGCCGTGGGCTACCTGCTCAAGCCCGTCCGCAAGGAGAAGCTGGCGCACGCCCTGAGGCACGCATCGCGGATCTCGCCGAGCCGCCTGGTGAAGCTGGCCGAATCGGCGCGCATCGAGCATCGCCGCGAGCAGATCTGTGCGCGGTTGGGCGAGCAGCTTCGGCTGATCCCGGTCGGCGACATCTATTATTTTCTCGCCGATCAGAAATACGTCACGGTCAAGCACAAGAGCGGCGAAAGTCTCATCGACGAGTCGCTCAAGTCGCTCGGCGAGGAATTCGCCCCCGACTTCGTGCGCATCCACCGCAACGCGCTGGTGGCCGAGAAGCAGATATCGGCGGTAGAGCGCACGGATACCGGGCAGTACGTGGTGCGCATCCGCGAGTGCGGCGACGTTCTGGACGTGAGCCGCCGGCACGCGGGCGAGCTCCTGCGCCGCATCCGCGGCGAACGTTGATGTGTCACGGCCCCCGCTAACGCGATTTCAGCAGTCGCTGCGCGGTCGAAGCGAGCAGCGCGCCGTGCGACGCCCAGCGGACCATACGGCGCGGGCCGATGAGCGCGACGGCGGCCAGGCCAGCGGCGATGACGAGCGGGTTGCGGGCCAGCGAGCGCAGCGCGTTCACTCCGCGATCGACAGTGTGCAAACGGCGGCGCACGTCTTGCGCGGCCAGCGCGAGATCTCCGCGCTGCAGCGCCACGCGCTGGCGAAGCTCCCGATGACGGGCCGTGAGCTGATCGAAGCGCTTGCTCATGCTGGCGACCGTGGAACGTACATCAGGAGCCCAGGCGCAGCTGATCCCGATCCTTGGCCAGCTCGGCCAGCGTATCGTGCAGCAGCGGCGGCTTGTCGTTGAGCTTCCTGCGCAGCATCAGCGCCGCCGCGACCGCCACGCCCACGAAGATCGCGATCATGGCGAGCGAAGCGAGCCCTCGATACGAGTCCCAGAAGACGAAGATGACGGCCAGCGCGCCCAGGAACAGCGCCATCAGCGCAGCAAAGGCGGCGACGAACGCCCACAGCAGAATCGCCCCGACTTGCCGAACCTCCTCCTGCAGCTCCGTGGTCAACAGCTCGAGCCGAGTGTGCGCAGCGGCCAGCAACGTGCCGCCGAGACGACTCAGCGAATCGAACAGCGATCCGGCGGGTCCGGAGCGCTCATACGCCGGCGTGTTGGACGGCATGGCGGTTCAGCGGCGGCCGAGCAGCAGCCCGAGCAGCAGCCCGATGCCGGCGGCTACGCCCACCGACTGCCACGGATTGTCGCGCACGTAGCCTTCGGTGGCGTCCGCCATCTCGCGCGCCGCACGGCGCGCCTGTTCTTCGATCTCGCTCAGCCGGTCTCGCGCCTGGTTGAGCGACGCCTCCGCGCGGGCGCGCACTTCCTGAATGCGCTCACCGGTCTGGTTGGAGGTGGCCTTGAGCAGCGCCTCCGCATCGTTCACGACCGCCTTGAGGTCGGCCACCAATTGATCGGTGTTCACTTGCGTGCTCATGATCGGCTTCCTCGGATTCCATTTTGCTTGCGTCGCCGACGATTGGAGCCGCTATTACGTCCGGATGCAATAGTGGGTTCGGCGCGATGCTAGCATTGCACTCCTCTGTGATCGGAGCGGAACCCATGGAGCCCCTGACTCGCGCCGTTCCGGTGCGTGATCGCTTCTACGCGCGGTCGTTCGCGCTGGCGACGGCGCTCCTGCTCGGCTATGCATTCTTCAGGATCGTGCAACCATTCCTGGGGCCGTTGCTGTGGGCGATGTTCATAGCGTTCCTGCTGCACCCGCTGCACGTGCGCCTCACCAGGCGCTACAAGCGCCGCCCGCACACCTCCGCACTGCTGCTCACCGTCCTGACGCTCTTCATCGTGCTCGGTCCGCTCACCGCTCTGAGCGCCGCCTTCGCCGCACAGGTCGGCGACCTGCTGCAGTACGCACAATCCACAGTCGCCGGCCAGGCGCGCGCCAACGTCCCCAGCCTGACCGAAGTCCCGTGGATTTCGCAGACGATCGGCTGGCTGGACGCCGCGTTCGGCGTCAACGTCGCGCAGGTGCGCGGTTGGATCTTCGAAGGGACGCGCACCGTTCTGCAGTCGCTCGCCTCGCTCGGCGGCAAGGTATTCCTCGGCGCCGTCGGTACGGTCGTCGGCTTCGTGTTGATGGTGTTCATGCTGTTCTTCTTCATCCGCGACGGCGAGGAGATGTTCGCCACGCTGCGTGAATTGATCCCGATGTCCGGTCCGCACAAGGCGCGGCTGTTCGATCATCTGGCGGACGTCACGCGCGCGATGGTGTACGGAACGGGCCTCACCGCGCTGCTGCAGGGCCTGCTGGTCGGTCTTTCGTTTGCGCTCGTCGGCCTCGCCTCGCCCGTCGTGTTCGGCGTAATCGCGGCGATCGCCTCGCTCCTGCCCGTGGGCGGCACCGCTTTGGTATGGGTTCCGGCGACCATCGTGCTCGCCGCCCAGGGGCGCTGGGGCGCGGCCATCTTCATGTTCATCTGGGGCACGCTGCTGGTTTCGCTGGTGGACAACGTGGTGCGGCCGCTGCTGGTCTCGGGACGCGCGGCGGTAGGCACGCTGACGGTGTTCATCGGCGTGCTCGGCGGCATCGCCGCGTTCGGCGCCATTGGCTTGTTCCTCGGGCCGGTCGTGCTGGCGTTGAGCATCGCGCTCATTCGTTTCATGCTGGAGATCCGCCGCGCCGAAGCCGCCGCGCTCGTCAAGCCCGCGCCCCCGAGCGGCTCGACTTAAACACCGCCCACGCCCATGACCACCGAATTTCCCGCCGAAGACCTCAGCGCAGTACTGCGCATCGCCACTCGCCAAAGCCGCCTGGCGCTCTGGCAGGCCGAGCACGTAGCCGAGCGGCTGCGTGCGACGCACCCTGGTTTGTCTGTGAGACTCGTACCGATGACCACGCAAGGCGATCGCATCCTGGATCGCTCGCTCGCGCAAATCGGCGGCAAGGGCCTGTTCATCAAGGAGCTGGAAGTCGCGATCGCGGAGCACCGCGCCGACATCGCGGTGCATTCCATGAAAGACGTGCCGGGCGAGCTCCCGCCCGGCATGGCGCTCGCGGCCATGCTGCCGCGCGCGGATCCGCGCGATGCATTCGTGTCCCTGCATTACGCCAACTTCGCCAGCCTGCCCGAAGGCGCGCGAGTCGGCACATCGAGCCTGCGCCGCCAGAGCCAGTTGCGCCACGCCCGACCGGACCTCGAGCTGATCACGTTGCGCGGCAACGTCGACACGCGCCTGCGCAAGCTCGAGGAAGGCCAGTTCGACGCCATCGTGCTCGCCGCCGCTGGGCTGATCCGTCTCGGCCTGAGCAAGCGCATCACGCATTTCTTCGACGTCGATCTGTCGCTCCCGGCGGTCGGTCAGGGCGTGGTGGGCGTCGAATGCCGCGCCGACGACGCCCGCAGCCTGCGGCTGCTGAGCGCGCTGCACGATCCACTGACGGGGCGTTGCTGCGAGGCCGAGCGCGCGTTCGCGCAGCGCCTGCAGGGAAGCTGCCAGTCGCCGATCGCCGGCTACGCCGAGATCGCCGATGACGAACTGCGTCTGCAAGGCGTGGTCGGCCTACCCGACGGCAGTGAGCTGTATCGGGACGCCGTAACGGGCCCTGTGGCGGAAGCAGGGAAGATTGGCGTGGCGCTCGCCGAACGGCTGCTGTCGGCCGGAGCGGGCCGGCTCCTCGAGAAGCTGCGAGGCGCGGCGCCATGATTCCGAAAATCATTCCACCCCTTACAGACCTCACAGTGCTGGTCACGCGACCCGCCGCGCAATGCGGGCCGCTGTGCGCCGAGATCGAGCATCGCGGCGGCGCAGCGCTCGCCTTTCCGGTGATCGAGATCGCGCCAATCGAATCAGCGCCGCCCTCGGAGTGCGATCTGGCGGTGTTCGTAAGCGTCAACGCGGTAGAGCATGGCGCACACCTCATACGACGTACGGCTTCGCTGCGCATCGCTGCGGTCGGCAAGGCGACCGCCGCCGCGCTCGCCGCAGCGGGCCTACCGGCCGACATCGTCCCGGACGCCGGTTTCGACAGCGAAGCCCTGCTCGCGCACCCCGATTTGACGCTGCCCGAAGCTGCGCGCGTCCTGATCGTGCGCGGCGACGGCGGCCGCAATTTGCTGCGAGACACTTTCATTGCACGCGGCGCCACGGTCGAGATCTGTGAGGTGTACCGCCGTGCGCGGCCGCTGGTCGCCCCGGAGCGCCTCGCCGAGTTGGAGACGAAGTGGGCGCAAGACGGCGTCGACGTGGTGACGATCACGAGCGTACAGACGCTGCACAACCTGCTGAGCTTGCTCAGCGAGCGCGGACGCACGCTGTTGCATCGCACGCCGCTCGTGCTCGCCAGTCGGCGCATCATGAACGCCGCCGCGGCCGCCGGCCTGGAAGGTCCGTTCATTCTTGCACCCGGCGCCGACGACGCAGCCATCATCGGCGCACTCGCGAACTGGAACGCTCGCGCACGCGCCTGAGGCGTACAGATCCGCGTGCTACGATACTCGCGCCCAGCCGGGGCGACCGCCAGGCAGGCGGAGCGTCGCTGCGCAACTGCAGCTTCGCAAGCTCTGTCTTACGATCGCCTCCATACGGGTGGGTCCGCAGCCTGCGGGCCTGATCAACGCTTACCAACCCTCCCCTTTGCATCATGGCCGAAAACGGACCGGACAGCGCGCACACTCCGGCGCGCGCCGTCGACTCCAGCGCGCCGCGGCGTGCGCACACATACAGCCGCCTGACCACCGCCGTCGCCGTGCTCGCTCTCGCCATCGCGGCGTACGCGCTGTGGCGCCTGGATGCAACGCGTGATCGCCTGGAGGCGGTCAGCGACGCAACCCTCGAGCTGCAAAGCGGACGCGCAGCGCTCGAAGCGGAGCTGCAGGCGCTTGCGACGGACAGCCGGCAAAGCCGCCGCGATCTGGCCCGCCGCGTAGACGCGCTTGGCGAGACGCCGCGGCAGCTACAGGAGCTCGCGTCATCGGTCGAAGAGCTGCGCGGCCGCACGCAAGGGCCGGAACGGGCGTGGTCGCGCGCGGAAGCGTTGTTCCTGCTCGAGCTCGCACAACGACGGCTGGCGCTCGAACGCGATGTGGAGACTGCAATCGTCGCTCTCGAGTCGGCCGATGCGCGGCTTGCGGCGCTGCGCGACTCTTCTTTCGAGCAGGTCCGGCGGCAGATCGCCCGCGAGTTGCAGGCGCTGCGCAGCGTGCGCGGCCCGGATGTCACGAGCATCATGGCGCGGCTCGGGGCCGCCGAAGAGCACGCCATGCGTGCGCCGGTAAAAGGCGTCGTGACCGCGCAGCGCGAGGCGGTCGATCACACTGACCTGCCAGACGGCCCTCTGGCGCGCGCCTGGGCCGTGACGCGTCGTGCGCTCGCCAATCTCGTGGTGATACGCCGCGTGGACCAGGACGCCGGGCGATTGGTCACAGAGCACGAAGCGCTGCTTCGCCGCCAGCACCTGCAGCTGTTGCTGTTCGCGGCGCGCACCGCGGCCGCGCGCCACGACGGCGCCGAGTACCGCAGAGCGCTCGCCGGCGCGCGGCGCTGGCTCGGTGAATTCTTCGATTTGTCCGGAGCGACTGCGCAGGCGCTGCTGCGGGAGATCCAGGCGCTCGAGCCGATCGACGTCGACCCGCCGACGCCCGACGTATCGGGTTCGCTGCGCGAGCTGCAGCGTCTGACTCCCACGCCGCAGGCTGGGCCGACCAACCGCAGCCAGACAAGTCGACTACCCTGACTTGAATAGCTCGATGCTCGCAGGGCCCTCTCAGCGTTTACCGAGGTGAGCGCGTCGTCATGAAGACAGGACTGTACTTCGCCGCCGCGCTGCTCGGCGGCGCCATGCTCGCGAATCTTCTGCTGGCCGATCCAGGCTACGTGGCGCTGCGTTTCGCCGGGCGGCTGGTGGAGATGTCGGCAGTCACCTTCGCGATCGCGCTGTTCGCGGCGTACTTCGTCGTCCGCGCGCTGCTGCGCGTGATCAACGCCCGCAGATCGTGGAAGAACATGCAGCGCACCCGTCGCGAAGAGCGCGCGCGGCGCAGTCTCGCACGCGGGCTGATCGAGCTGTCCGAAGGCGACTGGGAAACCGCGGAAGTCACCCTGACGCGCCATGCCCGTGAATCCGAGCATCCCACCGCGCACTACCTCGTCGCAGCGCGCGCCGCCGAGTTGCAGGGCGCGGCGCAGCGGCGCGAGGAGTGGCTGGCCCGGGCGCTGGAGTGCGCAGGGGAGAATCGCACTGCGCCGCTGATTCTGCAGGCGGAGATGCATCTCAAGCACAAGCAGACGCAGGCCGCCGTCACCGTGCTCGAACAGCTCGATGCGAGCGGCGGGCTGAACGCCCGCGGCCTCGCGCTGCTCGCTCGCGCCTACCGGCAGTTGGCGGAGTGGCGCCGCCTGCAGGAACTCGAGCCGCGGCTGCGCAGCACGCGCGGCGTGCCCGTCTCGCTCGCCGCCGAAACCGTGGCCCAGATCCACATTGACCGCATCAAGGCCGCCGGCGCGGCGCGCGACGCATCCGAGCTGCGCGCCGCGTGGAAGGATGCACCCAAGTCCCTGGCCCAGCGCGCCCCCTTTGCGGTCGCCTACGCGCGCGCGGCGATGGCGTGCGGCAAGCACGGCGAGGCCGCGGATGTACTTGGCGAGTGCATCGATCGGGAGTGGGACGAAGCGGCCGTCCTCGCGTTTGGCGAGTTGGAGTCCGATGAGCCGTTTCGCACGTTGGAGCGCGCCGAAGGCTGGCTGGCGAGCCGCCCGGAGGATCCGACGCTGCTGCTCACCTGCGCTCAGCTCGCAGCGCGCGCCGAACTCTATGGCAAGGCCCGCAGTTATCTCGAGACGAGCATTGCGGTTCGTCCGCGCTTGGAGGCGTACCAGCTCCTGGCGACGCTGCTGGATCAACTCGGCGAGCGTGACCGCGCGATGCAGGCGCTGAACGACGCACTCACGCTGGCGCTGGGCCGCAAGGCGAAGCTCCAGGTGCGCACGCGCCGCTGGCTTGAAAGGCGCGTCGGAGATCGGAGGAGAAACTGATGTCGAAGCGGATGGCGGATAGCCGGGGAAAGAAGCGGATAGCGGATAGCGGATAGCGGATAGTTCAGAAGGGAGGCGCTGTGACGCTTCCCAACTCCGGCGCGTCGCATGAAGGCGACGCTCTGACTATCCGCTATCCGCTATCCGCTATCCGCTATCCGCTTCCAATCCGCCATGTACACCCGCCTGACGCTCCCCTCCGGCCAGTCGCTCAGCGTAGAACACGGCGAGACGATGCCGGCGGATCAACGGTTCTTCCACTTCTTCGATTACGCGTCCGATGTGCTCGAGAAGATGCACTCGGCGCCTGCGAGCGACGCTTGAACGCGGCTGCGCCACACGCCTCGACCACGAACGTGCTGATCGCCGGCTGCGGCTACGTCGGCCGGCGACTCGCACGACGAATGCAGGGCCGCTATCAAGTGAGCGCCGTAGTTCGCACTGCGCACAGCGCACGTTCGCTCGCGGCCATGGGCGTGGATGCGGCGGCGCTCGACCTCGACGGTGAGATCGACGGCGCGCGGCTGCCCGGGCCAGAGGAACGCGCCGCCATCGTCTATCTCGCGCCGCCGCCGCCCGTTGGAGAGAGCGACCTGCGGATCGGCCGCTTCCTACAGCTGATCGCGCAGGCGCCGAGCGTGTTCGTCTACATGAGCACGACCGGCGTTTACGGCGACGCAGCAGGCGGGCTGGTCGACGAGACAAGCCCGCTCGCGCCGCGCACCGCCCGGGCGCGCCGCCGGGTGAGCGCAGAAGAGATGACGCGCGTGTGGTGTACGGAACGCTGTGTGCGGCGCGTGGTGCTGCGCGCACCGGGCGTCTACGGCCCCGGACGCCTGCCCTTGGCGCGGCTCAGGCGCGGCGAAGCCGTATTGCGCCCCGAAGATGCAGGTCCCGGCAATCGCATCCACGTGGACGACCTGGTCGCGGCCTGTCTCGCGGCTGTGGACAACCCGGAGGCGCGCGGCATATATCCGATCAGCGACGGCGCGCCGATCTCGACCACGGCTTTCATGGAATTGCTCGCGCGGCTGGCGGGACTGGCGCCGCCGCCGCACGTTTCGCTGGAGGAGGCGCAGCTCACATTCTCGGCCGAGCGCCTCTCCTTCCTCGGCGAATCGCGGCGCGTAAGCAATCAACGCATGATCAGGGATCTGGGGGCGTCTTTGCGCTACGGCGACGTGGAAGAGGGATTGCGCGCCAGCCTCGCCGAACAACAAACGCAAGGCGCAGGCAGAGCGCCTCAGGCGGGCTGACTGCGCTTGCCGCCCAGCCATTTGCCGATGGGCGTCCATTGCTCCCAATCCGGCCAGGCGAGGTACTCCGGCAGCTCGAACAACCCCATCCCACGCTGAAAGGCCCGCAGGTAATTCGTGGACTGGCGGAGCGACGCCAGGTACGTAACCTCGAGCCCACCGAGATACTTGTCCAGCTCTTCGTACACCAGAGTGTTCTCGCGCACCCGGTTGGCGATCACGGCGAGCCGGGCCTGCTGGCGCTGCACTTTGCCCAGCGCCAGCAGCTCCTTCATGAAATGCTCGCAGGCGCGCATGTCGATCGGCGAAGGCAACACCGGCGCCAGTATGGTTTCGGCGCGGCGCACGAGCTCTTTCATCTCGGCGCCATGAGTGCGCGCCGGGGCGTCGATGACCAGCACCTCCGTGTCGCGCGGCGTCGGCCGCAGCCCCTCATCGTAGGCCGGCACGCCGGCGATTCGCGGCAGATCGTCCGGCCGCATCGCCAGCCAGTCGAGGCTGGTGCGCTGGGGATCGTAGTCGGCGATGGCGGTCTTGTAGCCCTGGCGCGCGAACCACACCGCCACATTGGTGGCGATGGTGCTCTTGCCGCAGCCGCCTTTCGAGTTCATAACCATCACATGGCGCATGAAAGCCTCGCTTTTCGGCCCGTCCACGCCCTCGCGGCCGGGCTCGAGCGCCGGCCGACGCGCGCGGCGGACGCTTGACCATCCTTATCGAGGTCGAACTGCCCGCTTTGCTGCGCTGCTAACTTAAAGTGCAGCCGTGTAAATGTCACGACTCGAACTGACGCCCGCACAGCGGGCGCGTGGGAGTGCCTTCAATGCCGTTCGCGAATCCTTCCCGAAGCGCCATCGCAGCGCTGCTGCGCAGGGCGAAGACCATTGCCGTGGTGGGGCTGTCCGACAACCCGCAACGCTCCAGCCATGAGGTCGCCACCGCGTTGCGCGGCTACGGCTATCGGGTCATTCCGGTGAATCCGAGTCTCGAGTCGTGGGAGGGCGAGCGCGCCGTGCCGGACCTGGACCACGTGCAAGACGTGCTCGGCGAGGAAGAGCAAGTGGACATCGTGAACGTCTTTCGCCAGCCGCAGCACGTGGCGCAGGTGGTGGAGGATTGCATCCGGCTCGGCATGCCGGCGATCTGGCTGCAGCTGGGGGTCGTGGACGAAGCGGCGGCCGAGCGCGCGCAGGCGGCCGGCCTGGACGTAGTGATGAACCGGTGCATAAAGATCGAGCGCTCGCGGATGGAAGGAGAGGAGTGAGGGGGAGGGGTGAGGAGCGGGAGGACGCCGGAACGCACGTCTTCCCTCCATCCTCCTTACCTTCTTCCCTTCTTTCCGCTTGCCCCTCTTCTGCTTCCCCCCCTCACGCCCCCCATATATCCTCGCGTCATGCGCCTCGCATTCACCAAGATGCACGGCCTCGGCAACGATTTCATCGTGTTCGAAGCGCCCAGCGAGAAGGTCGCGCCCAGCCCGGCCGCGATCCGTCGGCTCGCCGACCGGCGCACCGGCGTCGGCTTCGATCAGGCGCTCGTGCTCGAGCCGCTGCGCAGCGGCGGGGGCGTCGACGTCTACTACCGCGTGTACAACGCCGATGGCTCCGAAGTTCAGCAATGCGGCAACGGCGCCCGCTGCATCGCAAGTCTGGTTGCGCAGCGGCTCAAGCGCAGCAAGGTGCGGATGGCGAGTCCGGGCGGAGTGGTGAACGCGACAATCCTCGAGGACGGCTCGGTCGCGGTGGATATGGGCGCGCCAAATTTCGACCCGGCGGCGCTGCCGTTCGAGGCCTCGCGCGAAGCGGACGTCTATCCACTGCGCATCGGCGAAACGGAGCTGCAGATCGGCGTCGTGTCGATGGGCAATCCGCACGCCGTGCTGCAAGTGCCGAACGTCGACGAAGCGCCCGTGGACACGCTCGGTCCCGCCATAGAAAATCACGCGCGCTTTCCGGAACGCACCAACGTGGGATTCATGGAGGTGGTGGATCCGCGCCACATCCGCCTGCGCGTCTTCGAGCGCGGGGTGGGTGAGACTCAGGCGTGCGGCACGGGCGCATGCGCCGCCGTAGCCGTGGGGCGCAGGCGCGGGCTTCTGGATGAGGAAGTCGAAGTGCAGGCGCCCGGCGGGCGCATGCTGGTGCGCTGGCGCGGTCCCGGACAGCATCTGTGGCTGATCGGGCCGGCGGTCAGCGTATTCGAAGGCACGGTCGAAGTGGACGAGACGGCGCCCCGGGCATGAACATACGCGCCCGGCCGCCACGCCCCAGCGCAACCGGGCGATGACGACTACAACGACGAGGGGCGTATGAGCAAGCACACGGTCCGCGGCGCCGAGCCGACGGACGTCCCGGAAGAAGCGATCGCCGACTACCTGCACGCCAATCCGGATTTCTTCGAGCGCCACGCGACGCTGCTCACCAAGCTCAAGCTGCCGCACAATCGCGGCGCCGCCGTATCGCTCATCGAGCGGCAGGTGCTCGCCTTGCGTGAGAAGAACCAGTCGCTCGAATCGAGGCTGCGTGAACTGATCGAGGTGGCGCGCGGCAACGACGTGCTCGCCGTCAAGATTCACCGGCTCGCCTGCCGGCTCATCCGTGCGCGCACCGCGGGCGCGCTGCTCGACGGACTCGAAACGTCGCTGCGCGAGGATTTCGGCGCCTCGGAATGGCTGCTGCTGCTCACGCCGGCGGCGGACAGCGCACTGCGCGGCCTGGTGAGCCGTCACCTGCGGCTGATGGAGGCGCATGCGCCGGAATGGAAAATGTTCGAGACGCTGTTCGAATCCGCCAAGCCGCGCTGCGGACAGATCCGCGACAGCCAACGCGACTTCCTGTTCGGCGACTCGAGCGCCGTGGAGATCGGGTCCGTGGCGCTCGCGCCGCTCGGCCGCAGCTATGGCGACGGCCTGCTCGCCATCGGCAGTCCCGACGCCGAGCGCTTCCATCCGGCGATGAGCACCGATTTCCTGGCGCGCATCGGCGATCTGGTCAGCGAATCGGTCTCTGCGCCATACGACGCCTGAGCGCACACTGCGCTTGCGCACACAGCGCCCATCGGACCATGTCTCCCGAAGCGCTCGACTGCATCCGGCGATTCCTGATTCATCTACGCACCGAGCGGCGTCTTTCACCGCACACCGACTCGAACTACCGGCGGGATCTCGAGCGGTTCGCCGCCTGGTGCGCGCGCGAGCGGCTTCAGGAGTGGGCCGTGCTGGACAGCGGCCACGTACGCAGCTTCGCCGCGGCCGAGTTCCGGCGGGGCGCTGCGGCGCGCACTATCGCCCGACGACTGAGCGCGCTGCGCAGCTTCTTCGAGTACCTGATTCGCGAAGGCGAGCTGTCCGCCAACCCCGCCAACGATGTGCGTCCGCCCAAGGCGAAAAAGCGCCTGCCGCACACCATCGACGTCGATCAGATGACGCGCTTGTTGGAGTTCCGCGCGGACGATCAGCTCAGCGTACGCGACAAGGCGATCATGGAGCTGTTCTACTCGTCGGGTCTGCGCCTCGCGGAGCTGATCGCGCTCGACGTCTCGGATATCGACCTGAACGACCGTACGGCGCGCATCACGGGCAAGGGATCGCGAATGCGCATCGTCCCGGTGGGCCGCTTGGCGGCGCAGGCGGTGGCGCGCTGGCTCGCAGAGCGCCCCGCCGCAGCCGCGCCCGATGAGCCGGCGTTGTTCGTCAGCAATCGCGGCAGACGCCTGACGCCGCGAGCGGTGCAGCTGCGTATTGCGCAGTGGGCGCAACGCCAGGGCCTCGGGACTCATGTTCATCCGCACATGTTCCGGCATTCGTTCGCTACGCACCTGCTCGAGTCGAGCCAGGATCTGCGCGGCGTGCAGGAACTGCTCGGCCACGCGAACATCTCCACCACGCAGGTCTATACTCACCTGGACTTCCAGCACCTCGCACGCGTGTACGACGCCGCGCATCCGCGCGCACGCCGGCGACGCTGAACGCGCGCGACGCAGCAGTTGCAGCCGTCAGCGCCGCCGGCGGGCCTATCGAACGATTCCCTGTTTATATAGCCAAACGCAGTGTGTACTCTCTCACGGCCACGTCCACGCCCGGGCTTCTCGTCCGGTCGCTCCCCGGAATTCCAGCGGTAGACCGAAGTGCAGCAGTTTGAAGGCACCACCATTCTCTCGGTACGACGCAACGGCGCGGTCGTGGTCGGCGGCGACGGTCAGGTATCGGTCGGCTCCACGGTGATGAAGGGCAACGCCCGGAAGGTGCGCCCGCTCTACAACGGCGCGGTGCTCGCCGGTTTCGCCGGCGGCACTGCCGATGCGTTCACGCTGTTCGAGCGCTTCGAGGCGAAGCTGCAGCAGTACGGCAATCTGACGCGCGCCGCCATCGAGCTGGCGAAAGACTGGCGCACGGATCGCAGCCTCCGACGTCTCGAGGCGCTGCTGTGCGTGGCGGATGCGAGATCCTCATTCGTGATTTCCGGCAACGGCGACGTGATCGAGCCGGAAGACGACGTGATGGCGATCGGCTCGGGCGGCGCCTACGCGCAGGCCGCGGCCCGGGCGCTGTTGCAGAACACCGACCTCGATGCGCGCAGCATCGTGGAAAAGTCCTTGAACATCGCCGCCGACATCTGCATTTACACGAACCGGAATCTGACCATCGAGGAGCTCAGAAGCGGCTAGCGGTCAGCGGCAGCCAGAAATCTGGCGATGCGCATTCTGAGTATTCGCTATCCGCCACTCGCCATCCGCTTCCTTCTTCTTCCATGTCCATGACCCCACGAGAAATCGTCCAGGAGCTCGACAAGCACATCGTCGGGCAGAGCGCGGCCAAGCGCGCCGTGGCGATCGCCTTGCGCAATCGCTGGCGGCGCATGCAGGTCGATGAGTCGCTGCGCGCGGAGATCACGCCGAAGAACATCCTCATGATCGGCCCGACCGGCGTCGGCAAGACCGAGATCGCACGGCGTCTCGCGCGGCTCGCGCGCGCGCCGTTCGTCAAGGTCGAGGCGACCAAGTTCACCGAAGTGGGCTACGTGGGGCGGGAAGTGGACTCGATCATCAAGGATCTGATGGACGTCGCGGTGAAGATGACGCGCGAGGAGGAGATGGGCAAAGTGCGCCATCGCGCGATGGACGCCGCCGAGGAGCGCGTGCTCGATGCGTTGCTGCCCCGACCCCGATCGGTCGGCTTCGCCGCCGAGCCAGAGCCCAGCGGACGCGACGCAGAGACGCGGCAGAAGTTCCGCAAGATGCTGCGCGAAGGGCAGCTCGATGAGCGCGAGATCGAGATCGAAGTGCGCGCGCTGCCCATGGGCGTGGAGATCATGGCCCCCGCAGGCATGGAAGACCTCACGCAGCAACTGCAGAGCATGTTCTCGAATCTCGGCGGATCGCGCACCAAGACCCGCAAGGTGAAGGTGCGCGAGGCGTTCAAGCTGCTCACCGATGAGGAGGCCGCCAAGATGATCAACGAGGAGGACCTCAAGCTGCGGGCGCTCGCCAACGCCGAGCAGAACGGCATCGTCTTCCTCGATGAAATAGACAAGATCGCGCGCCGCCAGGATACACACGGCGCCGACGTCTCCCGCGAAGGCGTGCAGCGCGATCTGCTGCCGCTGGTCGAAGGCAGCACCGTCAGCACCAAGCACGGCATGGTGAAGACCGACCACATCCTGTTCATCGCCTCCGGCGCTTTCCACATGTCGCGCCCGTCGGATCTGATTCCGGAGCTGCAAGGGCGCTTTCCGATCCGGGTCGAGCTCGATGCGCTCACGGTGGAGGACTTCATCCGCATTCTCACCGAACCTGACGCCTCGCTGTGCACGCAATACCGCGCGCTGCTGCAAACGGAAGGCGTAACCCTCGAATTCGCGGAAAGCGGCGTGCGCCGCATCGCCGAGGTGGCGTGGCAGGTGAACGAGCGCACCGAGAACATCGGCGCCAGGCGCCTGCACACCGTGCTCGAGCGCCTGCTCGAGACGCTCTCCTTCGAAGCCGCCGATCGCACCGGCTTCAGCGTCACGGTCGACGCGCAGTACGTGGACCAGCATCTGGGCGAACTGGTGAAGGACGAGGACCTGACCCGCTACATCCTGTGATGAGATCCATGTCTGCACCGCCGCGACCGACTTCTCTCAAGCTGCGCACACGCTCACGTCTTCTGGAGATCGCCTTCGACGACGGCTCACGATTCGAGCTGCCGTTCGAGTATCTGCGTGTTTATTCACCATCCGCCGAAGTCCGCGGTCATGGTCCGGGCCAGGAAACGCTGCAGATCGGCAAGCACGAGGTGGGCGTCACGCGCATCGAACCGGTAGGCGCGTACGCAGTGCGACTGCTGTTCGACGACGGCCACGGCTCCGGGCTGTACAGCTGGACGTATCTGTACGAGCTGGGCCGCGACCGCGAAGCGAAATGGCGCCGCTATCTCGAGCGCCTCGCCGAGCTCGGCATTCCTTATCCGACCACGGGAAAAAGCGGTTAACGGCTGGCGGTGATCGGTCAGTCCAGAGAGGCCAGCGCTGCATGGGCGCCGCGCGTCCTCTGAACTAACCGCTGACCGCTGACCGTTAACCGCTTTACAATGTCGCCGCAATGACCGAACCGCACGACAAGACCGCCACGACCGATTTCGGCTATCAGCAGGTGCCGGTCGCGGAGAAAGCGGCGCGCGTGCGCGCGGTCTTCGAGTCCGTGGCGAGCAAGTACGACCTGATGAACGATCTCATGTCGGGCGGCGCGCACCGTCTGTGGAAGCGTTTTGCGCTTTCGCAGACTGGGCTGCGTCCCGGACAGCGAGCGCTCGACGTGGCCGGCGGCACGGGCGATCTGGCCGCCGGCATGGCCAAACAGGTCGGACCGCACGGCCTGGTGATCTTGAGCGACATCAACGCGGCCATGCTCAGCGAAGGGCGTGATGCGCTCACCGATCGCGGCCTCGTGAGCAATGTCCGCTACGCCATCGCCAACGCCGAGCGGCTGCCGTTCGCCGACTCCAGCTTCGATTGCGTGACGATCGGCTTCGGGCTGCGCAACGTCACCGACAAGGCGGCGGCGCTGCGCTCGATGGCGCGTGTGCTCCGGCCGGGCGGACAGCTTCTGGTGCTCGAGTTTTCGCATCCCGTCTTGCCCGGACTCAAGCCCGTCTACGACGCCTATTCTTTCAGCGTGCTGCCCTGGCTCGGCAAAGTGGTCGCCGGGGACGAAGCCAGCTATCGCTATCTAGCCGAGTCGATCCGCCGCTTCCCGCGACAGGAGGAGCTGCTCGCGATGATGCGCGAAGCCGGGCTCGAGAACTGCCGCCACCACAATCTGAGCGGCGGCATCGTGGCGCTGCACCGCGGCTGGCGGTTGTGAGCAACGCGCCGGCATGCGACTGACGGCTCTGGAATCCCTGCTCAATCGCAATATCGCCGCGTCTGCGGCCGCGCGCGCCACATGCAAGCGGATGGACGGCAAAGTGCTCGCCCTCCATGTGACCGGTGCATCGCTGAGTCTGTACTTCACGGTGCAAGGCGACACACTGACGATCGACACGCACAGCGAGGCCCCGGCCAGCGCCGCTCTGTCCGGCTCGCCGTTCGCGCTGTTGCGCCTCGCCGGACCCACGCCGGAATCGGCGCTGCGCTCAGGGTCGGTGCGAATCGAGGGCGACGCCGAGGCCGCCCAGGCGTTCAGCGAGTTGCTCAGGCAGGCGCAGCCGGATCTCGAAGAGGAGCTGGCGCGCATCATCGGCGACGTGCCGGCTCACCAGATCGGCGCGATTGCGCGCTCCGCGCTGGGCTTCGCCCGGAAGGCGGCCGACACCTTCACGCAGAATGTATCGGAGTATCTCCAGGAGGAAGGCCGCGACGTCCCGAGCCGCACGGAAGCCGAGGAGTTCGCAGCAAACGTGGACGCGTTGCGCGACGATGTGGATCGGTTCGAAGCCCGCCTCAAAGGACTCGAGAAGCAGATGGCGGATAGCGGATAGTCAAGGCAGCTAGTAGAGACCCTTCGAAACTATCCGCTATCCGCCATCCGCTTCCAATGATCACCATGCGTCTGCGCGTCCTCTCTCGTCTCCTGCAAATTCACCGCGTGCTCGTGCGCCGCAGGCTGGACGAGATCATCAGCGCCACCCATCTGTTCCGTCCGCTGCGCTTCGCTTTCATCCTCTCACCCGAGGCCTGGTTTCGACGCAAGCAGGCCGCCACGCGCGGCGAGCGCCTGCGGCTCGCGCTCGAAGAGCTGGGACCGATCTTCATGAAGTTCGGACAGATGCTCTCGACCCGCCGCGATCTGCTGCCGCGCGACATCGCCGATGAGCTCGAGAGACTGCAGGATCGCGTGCCGCCGTTTCCGGGCGCGCAGGCGCAGCGCCTGGCCGCCGAAGCGTACGGACGCCCCCTGAGCGAGGTATTTGCGCGCTTCGACGAAACGCCCCTCGCCGCGGCCACCATCGCCCAGGTACATACCGCGCAGCTGCGTAACGGGCAGGAAGTGGTCGTAAAGATCGTACGGCCCGGCATCCGCAATCTGATCAAGCGCGACATCGAAGTGCTCTACGCGCTCGCCCACCTGGCGAATCGTTACTGGGCGGATGCGCATCGCTTGCGCCCGGTGGAGCTCGTGCGCGAGTACGAGAAGACCATTCTCGATGAGCTGGACCTCAGGCGCGAAGCGGCCAATGCGGCGCAGCTACGGCGCAACTTCGCCGATTCGCAGCTGCTCTACGTCCCTGAAGTCCATTGGGATTACTGCCGCCGCAACGTCATGGTGATGGAGCGAGTGCACGGCGTGCTCATCAGCGACACGGCGGAGCTCGAGCGGCGCGGCGCGAATATTCAGCGTCTGGCGGAAAACGGCGTGGAAATCTTCTTCACACAGGCGTTCCGCCACAACTTCTTCCACGCCGACATGCACCCCGGCAACATCTTCGTGCTGCTGGATGATCCCGAGCGGCCCCGCTACGCGGCGGTGGACTTCGGCATCGTCGGCACGCTCGATCCGCGCGATCAGCATTACCTGGCCGAGAACTTCCTGGCGTTCTTCGAGCGCGACTATCGCCGCATCGCTCAACTGCACATCGATTCCGGCTGGATCCCGGCGCATGTGCGCATCGACGAGTTGGAGTCCGCAGTGCGCACGGTTTGCGAGCCGATCGCCAACAAACCGCTGCGGGAGATCTCCTTCGGCCAGGTGCTGATCAGCCTTTTCGAGGCGGCGCAGCGTTTCGACGCTCAGATGCAGCCGCAGCTCATGCTGATCCAGAAGACGCTGCTGCAGATCGAAGGCGTGGGCCGCCAGCTCTATCCCGAGCTCGACCTGTGGAAGACCGCGCAGCCGCTGCTGCGCCAATGGTTGCGTGAGCGCTGGAGCATGCGCTCGATCGCGAAGGACGTGCGCGAACAGGCGCCCGATCTCCTGCAAGCTTTGCGTCAGCTCCCGCCGCTGCTGGAGAACGCGATTCAGCGCGCCGCCGACGGGCGACTCACCACGCAAATCGATCACCACAACGATCTGCTGCGCAAAGAGATCCGCGAAAGCGCACGCCGCCGCGACGTGGTCACGGTCTGCTCGCTGGGCGCTCTGGGCGGAATCATCTGGGTCGCCGCCAAGATCGAGCCCGCATGGATAGGCGTGGCGCTCATCCTGGCCGGCGCCGCCTCGCTGGTCGTATCGATTGCGCTGCGACGGTGAGAAGAACGGTCGAGCGCTAACTGCTGCTCGATGCGGGCCGCGCCGGCCGCAGCATGCCCCAAGCGACGGGAATCACCGAGATCACGATGATGGCGATGGTGATCAGGCCGAAGTTGTTCTTGATGAGCGGCGCATTGCCGAACAGATATCCGCCCCAGATGAAGGTCGTCACCCACAGGACGCCGCCGCTGATGTTGTAAGTGGAGAAGCGCCGGCGCCGCATGGCGCCGACGCCGGCCACGAACGGCGCATACGTGCGGATGATGGGCACGAAGCGCGCAAGCACGATGGTCTTGCCGCCATGGCGCTCGTAGAACGCTGCGGTGCGCGCCAGGTGCTCTTGCTTCAACCACCGGATGCCGCCGTTGAACGCGCGAGGCCCGACGGCGCGACCGATGCGGAAATTGGTCTCGTCGCCGAGGACCGCCGCCGTTATCAGCAGCAGCCAGATGAGCGTGGCGTTCAACGTACCTGTTGCATCGACGGCCGCCAGCGCGCCGACCGCGAACAACAGCGAATCCCCAGGCAGAAAAGGCGTAACCACCAGACCTGTTTCGCAATAGATGATCGCGAACAGGATCGCGTACACCCACAGGCGGTAATCCGCCACCAGCTCGGTGAGATGCCGGTCCAGATGCAGGACGAAGTCGATGAACCAGCCTATGAGTTCCATGGGCGCGGTCGAGACGTGAACGGGCCGCAAGGCTGCCGGCCGGAGATCGCCAAAGTCAAGGGTCGCCCTGCGGCGCGGCGGCGAGCAGCCGGTCGAGCAGCCGGTCCGCATCGCGCTCCACAAGCAGCGCGGCGCGATGCCGTGGTCGCAAGAAACCCTCACGCTCGGCTTGACTGATGAACTCGAGCAACCCGCTGTAGTAACCGTCGTAGTCAAGCAGGCCGCAGGGCTTCTGGTGCAGCCCGAGCTGCGTCCACGTCCACACTTCGAAGAGCTCGTCCATCGTGCCGATGCCGCCCGGCAACGCGAGGAACGCCTCGGACATCTCGCCCATGCGCAACTTGCGCTCGGCCATCGTCGTGACGACATGCAGCTCACTGAGGCCAGTGTGCCCGGCCTCGCGCTCGATGAGCATCTGCGGAATCACGCCGATCACGCGTCCGCCAGCCTCGAGTGCAGCGTCCGCCAGCACGCCCATGAGGCCGACGCGTCCGCCGCCGTAGACCAGCGCGAGGCCGCGCTTGGCCAGCGCCGCGCCCACGCGACGGGCCAGCGCCGAATACTCCGGCCGATTGCCCAGGTTCGCGCCACAGAACACGCAGACGGTTCGCATGCACTCCTCTTACGCGGTCGGGCTGGCTAAGAAGTCGGCCTTCTCGCGAGGACGCCCGTGCAGACGCCGAACGTGCACGGCGCGCGCCCGCACGGTTGGCCGCACGACGCGCGCCAGCCTGCGGTCGAGAAGCCGCCGACGTCGTTCAACCGCGCAGCGAGCGCAGGAATGCGCCCGGGTCCTCGCCACGCTCGATCGCCTCGATGAGCGCCGATCCGACGATGACGCCGTCTACGTGCGGCGCGAGCTGCTCGATCTGTTCCCGCGAGCGGATGCCAAAACCCGCACACACAGGCAAGCGTGACAGCGAACGTACGCGGTCGAAATAATCCAGCACTTCGCGCGGCGCGGCGACGTTCTTGCCTGTAGTGCCCGTCATGGTCACGGCGTAGACGAAGCCGCCGCCGCTGTCGCACAGCATGCGCATACGCTCCAGCGGCGTCACCGGCGTCACGAACTGCACGAGCGCCAGCCCCTCCGCTTCCAGCGCGGCCCGCAGGTCCGCGCATTCTTCCAGGGGTAGATCCGGAACGATGAAGCCGCACACTCCAGCGCGCGCCGCCGCGCGCGGCAGCTTCTCGAGGCCGAAGGCCAGCAACGGGTTCAGGTAGCTCATCAGCAGCACCGGCGCACCGCCGCGCTCCCGCTGCTCCAGTTGCGCGAGGATCCAGGTGAGCGACACGCCCTGCTCGAGCGCGGCGCGGCTCGAGCGCTGAATGGTCGCGCCGTCCGCCATGGGATCGGTGAACGGCACGCCCACCTCGACGACGTCCGCGACGCTCGCTACGGCGGCGAGCTGCTCGAGGAATGTCTCGCGTCGCGGAAAGCCGGCCGTGATGTAGGCCACGAGCGCGGGACGTCCTTTGGCGTTAGCGGCCCGGATCGCCGCACTGACCGAGTCGTGCGCCGCCATTACAGAACATCCTTCAGCACGGTGCGCTGCAGAGTCGGCATGTCCTTGTCGCCTCGGCCCGAAAGGCCGATGAGAATATGCTTGCCGGGATTCTTCCGCGCATAGCGGCGAGCGCCCGCAAGAGCATGCGCGGACTCCACGGCCGGCAGAATACCTTCGGCCGCGCAGCATTCGGTAAGCGCGTCCAGCGCTTCGTCGTCGTCGACGGCTTCATAGCGCACGCGGCCCGCGCTCATGAGCAACGCGTGTTCCGGGCCGACGCCGGGATAATCGAGGCCGGCGGAAACCGAATGCGTCTCCTGCACCTGACCATTCTCGTCCTGCAGCAGCAAGGAGTAGCAGCCCTGCAGCACGCCTGGCGTTCCGTACGCGAGCGACGCTGCATTCTCGCCAAGTCCTCCACCACAACCGCCGGCTTCCAGTCCCAGCATCTCGACGCTACGGTCCTTGATGAACGGGTGGAACAGCCCGATAGCGTTCGAGCCGCCGCCTACGCAGGCGACGACCAGGTCGGGAAGCCGACCGCTGGCGGCGAGAATCTGCTCGCGAGCCTCCCGGCCGATGACCGATTGCAGCTCGCGCACGATATAGGGATAGGGATGGGGCCCGATCGCCGAACCGAGGCAGTAGTACGTACCGTTGGGATCGGACACCCAGTCGCGCAGCGCTTCATCGACCGCGGCGCGCAACGTCTGATCGCCGCTCTTCACGGGCACGACTGTCGCCCCGAGCAGCTTCATGCGGCCGACGTTCGGCGCCTGCCGCTCCATGTCGATCGAGCCCATGTAAACGGTGCAGGGCATTCCCAGGCGCGCACACGCGGCGGCGGAGGCCACGCCGTGCTGACCGGCGCCGGTCTCGGCGATCACGCGACGCGCGCCGAGCTTCTTCGCGAGCAACACCTGACCGATGGAGTTGTTGATCTTGTGCGCGCCAGTGTGCGCGAGATCCTCGCGCTTGAGCCAGACCTGCGCGCCCCAGCGCACCGACAGCGTGCGCGCATGCGTCAGCGCAGTGGGACGGCCGACCCAGTCGCGCAGCTCGGCGTGCAGCTCGGCGAGGAACTCTTCGTCACGCAAGTACCTGTCCACCCCGGCCTGCAGCCTGTCCAGCGCAGGGACCAGCGTCTCCGGGACATAGCGCCCGCCGAACGGCCCATAACGGCCGCGCTCGTCGGGATAGGCGTCGCTCAGTAGGTTGGCGAGCAGCGTCTCGCTTTCGCTCGCACTCGGCAAAGGGTTCATTGGTTGGCTCCCGCGCGCGCGTTGCGCACGAAGTCGTGAATCTTGCGCGGATCCTTGATACCGGGCGCACACTCCACGCCGCTGCTCACATCCACGCCGAACGGCCGCACCGCTGCGATGGCGTCGGCCACGTTGGCGGCGTTCAAGCCGCCGGCCAGCACCAGCTGAGTGGCGCGAGCCAGCTGCGCGGCGACGCGCCAGTCCGCAGTCTCGCCGACGCCGCTCACCGGGCCCTCGAACAGCAGGCGCGGCGGCGGCTCGCTCATGCTCGCACGCACCACGGGGGTGACCTGCAAACCCTGCGGTATCTCGAGCGATGCAAGATCTTCGATGTCCGTTTGCAGCACATCCGGCCGGAAAACGGACCACACCTCATCGAGCAGCGACTGCGGCGGATGCAGCATCACCGCGACGCGCGCAGTGTGCGACGGCGCACAACGCGCCAGGTCGAGCGCCCGTCGTGCGCTCACCTGCCGCCTGGAAGACGCGAAGACGAAGCCGATCGCATCGACTCCCGCATCGACCGCGGCTTGCACGCCCTCCGGCGTCGTGAGCCCGCAAATCTTGATCCACAGACTCATCGTCGGCGCGCGTGCAGCGCGCTGCGCGCATCCATGCAGCGAATCGAATACGCTCCGCCGCTCATTCGCCGTCGATCACGATCTTGCGGGTGCGCACCGCCATGGCGCGCTCGCGCCCGGTGGCCAGCATTCGCCCGAGGAGATCACGCGGCTCGTCGGAGTGCATCAGAGTCGTTCCGACGAGAGCCACGTGGTAACCGATATCCACTACTTTGCGCACGTCTTCGAGCGAGCTCACACCGCTCTCGGCCACGTGCGTACAGTTCGCCGGCAGATGCTCGGCAAGCTCATCGAGTCGTCCAAGGTCGACCGTGAGCTGGTCTAGATCGCGGCAGTTGACGCCTACGAGGATCTGCTCGCTGTGCCCTTTGCGCGCCGCGAGCACTTCGCGCGCCACTTTCAGGTCGGCCGCGTCGAACGCTTCCAGCAGCACGAACATCTTGAGCATGCAGGCGCAGTCGAGCAACGCCGTGATGCGGCTGCGATCGAGCATGCGAATGATCACCAGCACGCCGCCGGCGCCGGCGGCGCGACCTTCCATCACCTGGTAAGGATCGACCAGGAAATCCTTGCGCATCACAGGCGTGTCGTAAGGCGCGAGCGCAGCGGCCGCTTGCGCCAAATGATCGAGCGAACCGCCGAAGCGCGTGGTCTCCGTCAGCACCGAGACGGCGCAGGCGCCGCCCTGCGCATAAGCCTTCACCCGGCTCTCCACGTCGGTGGTGTGCGAGGACAGATCGCCCGCCGACGGTGAATGCAGCTTGCACTCGGCGATGATGTCGAAGCCTTCGGGCGAGAGTTTCAGCCGCGGCGCCGGCGGCGCATCCGAGACGCGCGCCCAGAGCGCCTGCTCGGATTCGCGGGCGCGAGCCTGCTCGAGTCTCGCGAGACTCGATTGGGTCATCTGGTGGAGGAGGCCGGACATAGGAGAGAAGCGGTTAGCGGTTAGCGGTTAGCGGAGTTGACGCAGTATGAACGTCGTGCAGATGGTAGTGCTGAACGGTTGCATGAAGCGGTAAGCGGTTGGTTGACGCATGCGAACATCGGTGCAGACGGCGGCGCCGGAAGTTGCATGAAGCGGTCAGTGAAACGACGCAGTGCGAACGAACCTGTCGACGCAGATGGTGATGCAAGGTTGCATGAAGTATATGAGGATCGTGACAGATGCATCTGGACCTCCGTCCAACCGCTAGCCGCTGACCGCTCCTCGGCCAAACGCTTCCAACCGCCGCAACATGTCGCCCGCAGCGCCCGAATCGATACCCTCCGACGCCATTCGCGCCGCGGCGACCGGCGAGTCGGCGCGCCCCATGAGCTCGAGCACGAGCGCCGCCTGCAGCACGATGGCGTCGCGATGCGGGCCGCGGTCACGGCCGAGCAGCACTTCGCGCAGGTGATGCGCGTTGTAAGCCGCGTCTCCGCCCCGTAGATCTTCGGCCCGACAGGGAGGCAGATTGAACTCCTGGGCGCTGCGGATTGTACGGACCACCTTCCCGGGACGGACGTCGAACAAGGTGAAAGGCCCGACCGGCGTGGCTTCATCCCAGCCGCCCTCGCCGTGCACTACATAGGCGCGCTCGATGGGCATGCCGGCCATGGCGTCGGCCATCAGCGCCGCAATGTCCACATGGTAGGCGCCGAGCAGGTGGAACGGCGGCTCTGCAGGATTGGACAGCGGCCCGAGTATGTTGAACACGGTGCGCACGCCCAACGCCTGTCGCACCGGCATCACGGCCTTCATCGCCGGGTGATAATGCGGCGCGAACAGGAACGTGAATCCAGTCTGCTCCAGGCAAGCGCCGGCCGCCTGTTCCTCGAGCGGCAGGTTCAGTCCGAGCGCGCGGATCACGTCAGCGCTGCCGCTGCGGCTCGAAACCGAGCTCGTGCCGTGCTTGGCGACGCGCTCGCCCAGAGCGGCGACCAGCAGCGCGGCGCCGGTGGAAAGATTGAAGCTGCCCGAACCGTCGCCGCCGGTGCCCACCATGTCGACCAACGGGCTTCCGCTCGGAATTTGCGGCCGGCGCGCGAGCTTGCGCATGCTGCGTGCGAATCCGCGAAGCTCATCCGCAGTCACTCCCTTCGCGCGCAACGCCGCCAGCAGCGCGCCGCCCATTGCCGGCGGCAGGGTCGGGTCGGTCAGGTCGTTGAGCAACTGCGCGGCCTGCTCTTCGCTCAGATCGCGCGCCTCGAGAAGCTGTTCCAGACTGTCGCGCAACGTCATGCCGCTCGCCTCGCCGGATCCGCCTGCCGCAGGAACGTCGCCATCAGCACCGGCCCCTGCGGCGTGAGCACGCTCTCGGGATGAAACTGCACGCCTTCGATGGCCAGCGTGCGGTGACGCACGCCCATGATCTCACCCTCTTCGGTGCGCGCCGTCACTTGCAACACATCGGGCAGTGAATCCGGCTGCGCGATGAGCGAGTGATAGCGGCCCGCCTCGAAAGGGTCGGGCATGCCGTGCAGGACGCCGCACCCGTCGTGATGCACCATGGACGTCTTGCCATGCATCAGCCTGCCTGCTCGCACCACTTTGCCGCCGAACACTTCCACCAGCGATTGGTGACCGAGGCACACACCGAGAATCGGAACGACGCCGGCAAACTCCTCGATCATGCTCATCGAGACGCCGGCCTCGCGCGGCGTGCCCGGCCCAGGCGAGATGCACAAGTGCGTGGGCTCGAGCTCGCGCGCGGCTGCAGGCGTGATCTGGTCATTGCGATACACCAGCACGTCGGCGCCGAGCACCATGAACGCCTGTACGAGGTTGTAGGTGAACGAGTCGTAGTTATCGATCAGCAGCAGGCGCGGAACGCCCGAACGGACGACGTTCATAGCCCTTCCTCCGCAGTCGCCAGCGCACGACGAAGAATTGCGCTCTTGGCCAGAACTTCCTGGTACTCCGCGGCCGGCGAACTGTCGGCGACGATGCCGGCGCCCGCCTGGAAGCTGTATGTATCTCCGCGGAACACCATGGTGCGAATCGTGATCGCGTGATCCATCGAACCGCCGTTGCCGAAATAACCCACCGTGCCCCCGTAGAAGCCGCGCCGCACCGGCTCCAGTTCGTCGATGATCTGCATCGCGCGCACTTTCGGCGCGCCCACCAAGGTTCCAGCGGGGAAGGCCGCGGCGAACAAATCGAAAGCGTCGCGGCCCGCGGCGAGCTCGCCGTTCACGCCGCTGACGATGTGCATCACATGGCTGTAGCGCTCGATGCTGCGGTAGGGATCGACGGTCACGGTCCCCGCGCGGGCCACGCGCCCGAGATCGTTGCGCGCCAAGTCGACCAGCATCACGTGCTCGGCGTTCTCCTTGGGATCGGCGAGCAGCTCCGCCGCCAGCCGCGCATCGTGCGCCGCGTCCTCGCCACGCGGACGCGTGCCCGCGATCGGCCGCATCTGCGCGCGACCGTCCGAGAGCTTCACCAGCGCCTCGGGCGACGAGCCCACCACCACGCAGTCGCCCAGGTCGCAGTAATACATGTAAGGCGACGGGTTCAACAACCGCAAGGCGCGATACGTCTCGAAGGGATCGAGATCGCACTCACCGGCGAAGCGCACCGAGAGCACGAGCTGATACACGTCGCCCGCCGCGATGTACTCCTTCGTGCGATGCACTCCATGCACGAACTGCGCCTCGCTGAGGCTGCCGATCGGCGGGGAGTAGCGCACGCGCTTGCCGTTGGCGGGAACCGGGCCGCGCAAAGCCGCGATCACCTGCTTGCGCAGCGCGGCGCGCTCGGGCTCATCGCCCGCATGCAGCAGCGCAACCCCGCGCGTCAGGTGATCGAAAACCAGGAGCGATCTCGGGGCGAGGTAATGCGCTTCGGGCGTGGGCTCGGCCGGTGCGACGCGCGGAGTGAGCCGCTCGAAGCGTCTGACCAGGTCATAGCCGGCCACCCCCACCAATCCGCCGAGCAGCGGCACGCCCGGAATGTGCGGACTCGGCTGCGGCGCCTTGGCGAGCGCGCTCCGCAGCGCATCGAGCAGCTCACCCTGCGAGGCGGGCGCGGACGAGGTGCGGCCATCGACGGTCAGCCCGCGCTCATCGAGCCGCACTTCCAGGCAATCGCCGAAGCCGATGAAGGAGTAGCGGGCAAGCCGCTCTCCACCCTCGACGCTCTCCAGCAGGAAGCGTGGGCGAAACGGCTTGAGCTTGAGGTAGGCCGACACCGGCGTGTCCAGGTCGGCGGCGATATCGAACGGCGGTTTCAAACAGGGCTCCTCGTCGGTGGATCGTACCCGGCCCGGCGAGGCGTCGACAAAAAACCCATCTCCGGACCGTGTTCGGAGATGGGTTCTTCTGGATTCGTCAAATCAGGGCTTACGCGAAAATTCCAGGCGCCGTCTCCGTTATGAGCGGCGGAGGCGCCAACGGCGGGGAATTATGTGCGGCGTATACATGCGCAGGAGTATTACCGCCCGACCGAGGGGCGTCAAGCGTGCGCCGGCGCGGCGACAGTACCGACTTTCCCCACGAAAGCAGACTTAGAAGGAGACCGGCGGGCCGCACCGCCCTGGCCAACCTGACGACAGATTGGGGGTGGAACGCATACTGCGCATCGGGCGCCGTGCCTCCCGCCCGATGATGCGTTTCCGGCATAACAACAACGATCTTCGGCGAGCACCCCCGTCGACCGAAGACGCCGCAAGCAACTGGCCTCCTGCGGATGAGCGCAGGAGGTTCTTTGTCGCGCCCGCCCCGCCGACCCAAGCTATCGAAACGAATCTCGAACCGGCCGCGCTCGCTTTCGACCGCTTTGTCACTGCGGCTCGACTGCTTGCTTATGAGACGCTCCCTATGCTCCCGATGCGTCGGCGCAGTTGCGCGCCGCATCGCCAAATTCGGGAGACATATGCATCTCGCAAGAACCGTCCGAACGATCGTGCGGACACGAACGGCCTCGCACGCGCTCTTTGTGAGCCTCAGCGTCGCCGGCCTCAGCGCATCACAGGTCGACGCATCACAGCTCGAACATCGAATCGAAGATCAGGAAGCAAGAATCCGCAGCCTTGAGCGCCGCTTCGAGAGCGGCGCTCAGCCTGCGCAATCAACATCGGCGGGCCGCGCCGCGACTGGCGGCAAAGGTTTCAGCATCACCTCGGCGGACGGCGGCCACCAACTCAAGCTTCGCGGCTTGCTGCATTTCGACGGGCGCCATCATCTCGACGATGTCGCGCCCGACACAGCGGACACTTGGCTGCTGCGCCGCGTACGGCCGACGATCGAAGGCGTTCTATACGACACGTTCGATTTCAGGCTGACGCCCGATTTCGCCGGCGGCCGGGCGATCATACTCGATGCTTACGGCGCCGTTCGGCTGCGGCCGTGGGCGACGCTCACCGTGGGCAAGTTCAAGGTTCCTGTCGGCCTCGAGCGTCTCGTCTCCGCCGATGATATGCGATTCATAGAGCGCGGGTTTCCGACTTCGCTCGTTCCCAACCGCGATCTGGGCCTGCAGCTCGCAGGCGAAGCGCTCGGCCAGCGCTTGCAATATTCGCTGGGCGTCTACAACGGCGTCGTCGACGGAAGCTCCAGCGATGCACAGGGCGACACAGAGATCGACGGAGCGCGCGACTACGCCGCGCGCCTGTTCGTTCAGCCGTTCCGCACATCCGAGCGCTTCGCGCTGCGCGGCCTGGGATTCGGCGTCGCGGCTACCTACAGCGACGTGGACGGCGCGCCGCAAACTCCGTCGCTCTCGTCGCTTCGCAACCCCGATCAGCAGACGTTCTTCCGCTGGCGCGGCGACGATTCGGCGACATCGGCCATCAACGAAGCAACCTTCCTGAACGGCAGGCGCGTACGGCTGACGCCGCAGGCGTATTACTACGCCGGTCCGTTTGGCGTGCTCGGGGAGTACGTAAGCGTCCGGCAGGAAGTGAGCCGGGCGACAGCCAACGGGATACGCAACGCCGACCTGGAGAACACCGCTTGGCAGGTACAACTGTCGTACTTCCTCACCGGGGAGCAGGCGCAGTTCAAGGGCTTCACGCCCGGCAGCACGTTCCGACCAAACGGCGAAAGCTGGGGCGCATTCGAACTCGTCGCGCGCTACCAGGAGCTCGAGATCGACGCCCAGGCGTTCGCCGGGGGAGCTGCGTCCTTCGCCGACCCCGCCACGCAGCCGCGCAAAGCCGCCGCATACACGGTTGGCTTGAACTGGCGCCTCAACGAGAACGTCAAGTGGCAGATCAACTACGAGCACGTCTCGTATCGAGGCGGCGCCGCGGACGGCGCCGATCGCGACGACTCGAAAGCCATCCTCACTCGGTTCGCCATCGGGTTCTGAAGGGCCTCATACAAATCCCAGTAACGGAGCACGTTCAATGATTTCAACTTTCATGACTTCGTCTCGATTTCGCGGCGCACTCGCCGCCTGCACGTTGACCGCTGCATTCCTGGCGGCCCCCGCGCACGCAGCGCAAACGCTGCTCAACGTCTCGTATGATCCGACGCGGGAGCTCTACGAGGCGTACAACAAGGAATTCGCACGCCACTGGAAGGAGAAGACGGGCCAAGACGTCTCGATACGTCAATCGCACGGCGGCTCGGGCAAGCAGGCCCGCACCGTGATCGACGGCTTGGCGGCGGACGTGGTGACGCTCGCGCTGGCGGGCGACATCGACGCGATTGCGGCGAAAGGCGTTCTGCCTGCGAACTGGCAATCGCGCCTGCCGCACAACAGCGCACCGTACACTTCGACGATCGTGTTCCTGGTGCGCAAGGGAAATCCGAAGAACATTCGGGACTGGGGCGATCTGATCAAGCCCGGCGTACAAGTGATCACGCCGAATCCAAAGACCTCCGGCGGCGCGCGTTGGAACTATCTGGCCGCCTGGGCCTGGGCGCTCAGGCAGCCGGGCGGTTCGCCACAGAGCGCCCTCGAGTACGTGCGCAAGCTGTTCAGCAACGTGCCGGTGCTCGACACCGGCGCACGCGGCGCCACGATGACCTTCGTACAGCGCGGTTTGGGCGACGTACTGCTCGCCTGGGAGAACGAGGCCTTCCTGTCGCAGCGCGCGCTCGGACCGGGCAAGGTGGAGATCGTGGTTCCTTCGCTCAGCATCCTGGCCGAACCGCCGGTTGCGATGGTCGACAAGGTGGTGCTGCGCAAGGGCTCGCGCGAGCTCGCGACGGAATACCTGACCCATCTGTACTCGCCCGAGGCGCAGGAGCTCATCGCCAAGCATTTCTACCGGCCGCGCGATCCGCAGGCGATGCGCAAGTATCAGAAGCAATTCCCCGCGCTCGAGTTGGTCACGATCGACGACTTCGGCGGCTGGGCTCAGGCGCAAAAGACGCACTTCGCCGATGGCGGAATCTTCGATCAGATCTCCGCGCGCTGAGCGCCGCCCACCGGCTGGGGGCGCAGCCTTGCACAGCGCACGGCTCGCCCCCACACTCGCCTGCCTCCATGGGCACTGAATTCCGCTCTTGAAGCCGCGGCGCAAGGCGCCGACGCGCACGGAACCCGAGCTGGCGCGCGGCTTCCTCGGCGTCTTCGGCTACAGCCGCCGCGCCGTCGAGCTCGTCTGGACGACGAGCCGCCCGCTCACGTTCGCATTCGCCGCGCTGACGTTGCTTGCCGGCGCATTGCCGGCGGCGGCGGCTTACGTGGGCGCGCTGATCGTGGACGCCGTAGTGGCCGCCATCCAGGCGCAGGACGCGGCGCGCAGCGGCCTTGCCCGGCAGGCGCTGCTCCTGGTCGCCGCCGAAGGCGCGCTGGTCGCCGCGATCGCCGGCGCACAGCGCGGCATCTCGCTATGCCAATCGTTGCTGCGGGCGCAGCTTGGACAGCGGGTCAACGTGATGATCCTGGAGAAGGCGCTCACGCTCGACCTGACGCATTTCGAGAACTCCGAGTTCTACGACAAGCTGACCCGCGCCCGCCGCGAAGCCTCGAGTCGCCCGCTCTCGCTGGTGATGCGCACCTTCGGCCTCGGCCAGAACGCGGTGTCGCTGCTTAGCTATGCGGCGCTGCTCGTAGCGTTCTCGCCCTGGGCGGTGGCGCTGCTGATTCTCGCGGGTCTGCCGGCGTTCCTGGCGGAGGCGAAATTCTCCGGCGACAAGTTCCGCCTCTTTCTGTGGCGCTCGCCCGAGACCCGCATGCAGATGTATCTCGAAACGGTGCTGGCGCGCGAGGATCACGTCAAGGAGGTCAAGCTGTTCGGCCTCGGGCCGCTGTTCCTGGAGCGCTATCGCAGCATTTTCCGCAAGCTGTACAAGGAGGATCGCGACCTCACCATCCGGCGCGACGTGTGGGGCTTCTTCCTCGGGCTGATCGCTACCGCGACGTTGTACGGCGCGTACGCCTGGATCGCGCTGTCGGCGATAGCAACGCGCATCACGCTCGGACAAATGACGATGTACCTGATGCTGTTCCGCCAGGGACAGTCGGCCGTCTCTGCAATGCTCGCCGCGATCGGCGGAATGTACGAGGACAATCTGTACCTCTCGACGCTCTACGAATACCTCGAAACGCCGGCGGGCGCCCGTCGCGGCGTCGCCGTGCACGGGCCGCATCCGGAGGACGGGATCCGTTTCGAGAACGTCACGTTCCAATATCCGGACGCCGAGCAACCCACGCTGATCGACGTGAGCCTGCACATCCGGCCTGGCGAGTCGCTGGCGCTGGTCGGTGAAAACGGCTCGGGCAAGACCACTCTCATCAAGCTGCTGACGCGGTTGTACACGCCGACCTCGGGACGCATTTTGCTCGACGGCCAGGACCTCAACGAATGGGATGAAACGGCGCTGCGCGATCGCATCGGCGTCATCTTCCAGGACTTCACCCGCTATCAGCTCATGCTGGGCGAGAACATCGGCGCGGGCGACGTGCGGCACTTCGACGACGAAGCGCGTTGGCGAGATGCGGGCGAGAAAGGCATGGCGGCGCCGATCGTCGCCTCGCTGCCGCAAGGCTATCGCACGCCGCTCGGCAAGTGGTTCAACGAGGGCCGGGAGCTGTCGGGCGGACAATGGCAGAAGATCGCCCTATCGCGCGCCTTCATGCGCTCGCGCGCCGACATACTCGTGCTCGACGAGCCGACTGCGGCGATGGACGCCGCCGCCGAGGCGCAGGTGTTCGAGCACTTCCGCGCGCTGACGCAAGGCCGCATCGCCATCCTCATCTCACACCGCTTCTCTACGGTGCGCATGGCGGATCAGATCGTGGTGCTCCAGGAAGGACGCATCATCGAGCGCGGCTCGCATGAGGAGCTCATGAGGCTCGACGGCCACTACGCGCATTTGTTTTCGCTGCAGGCGAAAGGGTATCGCTGAGGACGCGGCTCGGCGATTGCATACAGCAAGCGTATACAACCGGCGCATGGAGCGCCTTTCGCGGCGACGATGTTGCGCCGACGTCGCCGCTCCGGAGACACTCGCTCAACGCTCGTCAAGGACTACTCACATGATTCGCTGTCTGCCGCTCGTCCTGCTGGCGCTGCACTTCAACGCCGGCGCGGCTCAAACCGACTGGATAGCACAGAGCAACAAACACGCCGAGGTGCTGCTGGACGTGACCGGCCGCTACCTCCCCGAGTACGCCACGATGCTCGGCATAGAAGGCTACGACGCGGAGGTTCTGGATCTCGAATCGCAGTACGCGCAGCGCCAGGAGCAGGACCTGGAGCAGGCCGCACGTCAGCTCGAGGCGGCGCGCGCACAGACGACCGATCTTCGCGTGCGGCAGGATCTGGACATCCTCATCGACGCTGCGCGCGACCAGCGTCGCACCTCGGAGCTCAACCGCAGGCGCATGATCCCGTTCTTCGATCTGGGGCAAACGGTGTATTCCGGGTTTCAGAATCTGATCGACGAGCGCATCCCCAAGCGACGCCAGAAGGCGGCCGTGCAGCGGCTGAAGCGCTACGCCGGCGCCGAGAAAGGCTGCCAGCCGATCACGCAACTGGCGCGCGCACGCTACGAGGAAGCGGCGGCGAATCCTGAGCTGATTGGTCCCTGGATTGTCGAGGCGCAGCAGTATCTGGACAACCAGCAGCGTTTCATGGATGGAATCGAGGAGCTGCTTCGCAAGAGTGGACTGCAGGGCTGGGAGGCGGACATGCGCATGCTTCGCCAACAGTTGGACGAATACGGCGAATGGGTGCGCTCGACGGTGCTGCCGCGCGCCCGCAAGAGCAGTCAGCTACCTGCCGAGATCTATGCCGACAACCTGAAGTCCTTCGGCGTGGAGATGGATCCACGCGAGCTGATCGAGCGTGCTTCGGCGAGTTACGTGCAGACCCGCAGCGAGATGCAGACTCTGAGCCGCCTCATCGCACAGGAGCGCAAGTTGAGCTCGCACGATTACCGGGACGTACTGCGCGTACTGAAGAAGGACCGCATCCCGGACGAGCAGTTGCTGGCCACATACCGTGAGCGGCTCGCGGCTATCGAATCGATCGTACGGCGCGAGCACCTGGTCACGTTGCCCGAGCGCGATGCGGTAATCCGGTTGGCCACTGAAGCAGAGTCCGCGGCGATCCCCGCCCCGCACGTGGATCCGCCGCGGCTCGTCGGCAACACCGGCGAGCCCGCGGAGTTCGTCCTGCCGATGAGCAATCCGAACGCCCGGCCTGGCGCCGAAATGGACGACTTCACCAATCACGCCATTTCCTGGACGCTCACCGCGCACGAGGCGCGTCCGGGCCATGAGCTGCAGTTCGCCGCCATGCTGGAGCGCGGCGTCTCCACGGCGCGCGTCGTGTTCGCTTTCAACAGCGCCAACGTCGAAGGCTGGGCGCTGTATGCCGAGGCGCAGATGAAGGAGCACTTGCCGCTGGAGGGTCAGATCGGCGTCCTGCAGATGCGCATGATGCGCGAGGCGCGCGCCTTCCTCGATCCGATGATCAACCTCGGCCTGATCGAGCCCGCGCAGGCGCAGCGCTTTCTGATGGAGGAGATCATCCTCTCCGAGCCGATGGCCAAGCAGGAAGTGGACCGCTACAGCTTCCGCGCTCCGGGACAGGCGACTTCCTACTTCTACGGCTACTCGAAACTGAACGCGCTGCGCACCAAGGTCGAAATCGCACTGGCGGAGCGACTCGATGAGCGCGCGTACCACGACTTCATCATCGGCCAGGGTCTGCTGCCTTTCGACCTGCTCGAGAAAGCCGTGATGGAGGAGTTCGTGGGCGCGAGAGGGGAGGAGTGAGGACAGGACGAGGCGCGACGGGAGGAAGGTAGGACGGGGGCCGCGCTCTCTCGCCCTCCCTCCTTTCAGTCCTCGCCCTCTCTTCCTCCTGCCTTCCCCCGCCCTGCTACACTTCGCCAGTCAACCTTGGAGTATCGACTTGGTTAACTGGATTGAACGCGACGCGGCCGTCGTCTGGCATGGCTTCACGCAAATGCGCTGCTACGCGGACAACGCGCCCATCATCGTCGAGCGTGCGGAAGGCCGCGAGCTGATCGACGTCGACGGCAAGCGCTACCTCGACGCAATTTCCTCGCTGTGGGTGACGACGCTGGGCCACCGCGTCCCCGAGCTCGACCAGGCGCTGCGCGAGCAGCTCGAGCGCGTCGCGCACTCGACGATGCTCGGCAACGGCAATCGTGTCGTGATCGAGTTTGCGGAGGCGCTCGCCGGCGTTGCGCCCCTCGATCGGCCGCACATTCTGTTCGCTTCTGACGGCGCCTGCGCCGTCGAGCAGGCGCTCAAGATCGCCTTCCAGTTCTGGACGAATCAGGGCGTCGATAATCGCACCACTTATCTGGCGTTTGGCGATGCGTACCACGGCGATACGATCGGCTCGCTGTCGCTGGGCGGCGGCGGGTTCGGAACGCATGTGTTCGATCCGCTGAGATTCCAGGTCATCCGGGCGCCGTCGTTCTCGGAGCCGGACGCCTTGCGGCGGGCGGCCGATCTGGTGCGCGAGCACCGCGAGCGCCTGGCCGCCGTGGTAGTCGAGCCGCTCGTACAGGGCGCAGCGGGCATGCTCTTGGCGCCTGCAGCGGAGTTCGAGCTGCTGGCGCGCGCCTGCCGCGACACAGGCGTATTGTTGATCTGCGACGAAGTTGCGACGGGTTTCGGACGCACCGGCACGCTGTTCGCTTCCGAACAGTGCAATCTGCAGCCGGATCTGCTGTGTCTCGGCAAGGGAATCACCGGCGGCTATCTGCCGATGTCCGCCACTGTGGCGAATCAGCGCGTCTTCGACGCTTTCCTGGGGCCGGATCTGAGCGCGCGCACCCTGTATCACGGGCATTCCTACGGCGGCAACGCGCTCGCGGCGGCCGTGGCGCTGCGTCACCTGCAGCTGCTGCTGTCCTCGGACGTACTAACGAACGTGCGCGCGCGCTCCGCGCAGCTGCGAAAGGAACTCGACCAGCATGTTCGTCCGCATGCAACCGTGAAGGACATCCGGCTCGCAGGATTGATGGGCGCAGTCGAGCTCGATGCGAGCCGCGATCCCCTCCTGCCCAGGCGCGTGAGTGCAGCGATGGTCAGGCGCGGCGTGCTGACGCGCTCGATGGGGCCGACGGTGACTCTGGTCCCGCCGCTGACCATCACGAGCGCGGAAATCGAACGCATCGTCGCGGCGCTTACCGCATCACTGCAAGAGGCGGCGTCATGAGCTGGACGGAATGGGCCGCGCAGGAGCTGCGCAGCCTGGAGACTATCGACCGATTGCGCCGCACCGTGGCTTTCGACGGCGATGGTCCGCGGGGGGTAGTGGCGGGTCGCAGCATCATTTCGTTCGCTTCGAACGACTATCTCGGCCTTGCCTCGCACCCGCGCGTGCGCGCCGCGGCGCACGCTGCGATCGATCGCTATGGCGCCGGCGCGATGGCCTCGCGGCTCATAGTCGGCACGCGCTCATTGCACCATGAGCTCGAGGCGGCGCTCGCCCGTTGGAAATCATGCGAAAGCGCGCTGGTGTTCTCCTCCGGATTCGCAACCAATGTCGGCGTGCTGTCGACGCTCGGCGCAGCCGACGTCACGGTGTTCAGCGACGCCCTGAATCACGCCTCGATCATCGACGGCTGCCGACTCGCCCGCGCGCGCACCCAGGTCTACCGGCATAACGACGTGGCGCATCTCGCAGCCCTGATGGGCGCGACGCGCGGCCGCAAGATCGTGGCGACCGAAAGCGTATTCTCGATGGACGGCGACCGTGCGCCGATCGACCAGCTCGCCGAGCTATGCAAGGAACATGCAGCGCTGCTGGTGCTCGATGAAGCTCACGACGCGCTGGGGGATTGCGACGCGCACGACGTCGAGATTCTGCGTGTGGGAACACTCTCGAAAACCCTCGGCGCCCTCGGGGGATTCGTTGCAGGCCCGAAGGCGCTGATCGACCTGCTGGTGAATCGCGCCCGGACGTTCATTTTCACCACGGGCTTATCGCCCGCAGACGCCGCGGCGGCGCTCGCCGCGCTGGAAATCGTCACCGGCGAAGAAGGCGCCAGGCTGCGCGCCCGGCTCGGCGAGCTGATCGACTTGCTGCGCCCCGGACACGGAACAGCGATCATTCCAGTGATCATCGGCGCCGAGGCCGCAGCGTTGCAAGCCGCGCAGCACTTGCTGCAGCAAGGCATACACGTTCCCGCCATCCGCCCTCCGACGGTCGCGCCCGGAACCTCTCGGCTGCGCATTGCGCTGTCGGCGAGTCACACGCCGTCAATGGTGCAGCGCCTTCGCGAGGCGCTCGATTCGCTGCCCTTGTGCGAGTCGGCGGCGTCGTTCGCATGAGCGTCGTCATGACAGGAACTGCAGCGCTTCGCCAACCCGTGTCTTACGACCACCGCCATTCTGATCGACCAGTAGCCTGCGGGCTCGACCAGCGCTTACCTATGCTAGCGCCGCGCAAGCGCTATCCGATTGAGCACAGCAGTTTCGCCAACCCGTGTCTTACGATCACCGCCATTCTGATCGACCAGTAGCCTGCGGGCTCGGCCAGCGCTTACCTAGACCCGCGCGGCTGGTCGGCGTCCTTGGCACGAACACGGAAGTCGGCAAGACATGGGTCAGCGCCAGGATCCTCTCGATGCTGCGCTCGCGTGGGCTGCGGGTCGCCGCGCGCAAGCCCGTTCAGTCATTCAAGCCCGGCGCCGATGACACGGATGCAGCGCTGCTCGCTGCAGCGAGCAGCGAATCGGCGAACGACGTCTGCCCCGCGCATCGCTGCTATCCCATACCTCTCGCGCCGCCCATGGCCGCCGACGTTCTCGGCCGAAAGGCGATCCTGATGGATGAGCTGCTGGAAGAAATCCGCTGGCCCCCCGACGTCGACGTAGGCCTGGTGGAGACAGTGGGCGGCGCCCGCTCGCCCCTCGCGCATGATGGCGACAGCATCGATCTACTGCGCCGGCTGGAAGTCGATGAGATCTTGCTGGTCGCTGACGCCGTTCTGGGATCGCTCAACAGCATCCGCCTGACGCTCGAGTGCATCGGCGCGCTGCCCACCACCATCGTGCTCAACAGATACGATCAGACGATTGAGCTGCACCGACTGAATCGCCGCTGGCTGGAGAAGAAGTGCAGCGCGTCGGTGCTCGTGGACTGGCGCGAGTTCGCCTGATCCGCAGGCGGAGCGATCCTGTTCAACGCTCCGTGCGCCGCGTGGAAACCTCGCGTATGACGACGCCTTCGATCACATCGGAGTCGGCGGCCAGATGCGAGCGCATTTGTCGACGCAGGTCCCGAGTCTTCCACCACAGGTAAGCGCCGAGCACGAGTGCGGCCGACAACGCGATCACGAACAGCACGATCGAAACGGCCACCGCGCCGAGGAGCACCACGATCGCGCCGGTCGCAGCCAGCGCCCTGGCGAGAAACGCCTGTGCACGCGGCTTGACTCCGCCGCGATACTGTAGTCTCGGACGCTCCTGATCGAACTGCATTCGCTTGCCTCGTGTACGCGACGCCCTCGGCGGCGCCCTATGAAGCCAGACCACGGCGCGCCTGGCGAGTTCCGACCTCTGCAGTCGAGACTGTCGCACGAAAACCGTTTCACTGCTGGCCTGCAACGGACCGAGGCCGCGAAACCAGCGCACTGCTCAAGGTAAGCACAAGCGCCGCCGATCAAGACAGCAGCTTCGCAAGCCCTTGCGACCACTTCCATCCGGCTCCCTCGGCAGCCTGCGGACTCGATCAGCGCTTGCTCAAGATCGGGACTGCCGCTGCGCCTTAAAATCGACGAGAATGCAGCTCCAACGCACGAACGACCCGCCATGACTCCAGGCGCTGCGCGGATCGTGCGCTTCCCGCCGCACGGCGCGCTGCTTCGTCCTTTACGCCATGTCGGAAAAGTTGCTGCAATCGATTCAGGACTGGATGGCCCTGGTGGGCCCGGCCGGCAAGGTGCTGCTGATCCTCCTCGGCGCGTGGGTGCTGCGCAAGATCGTGCGAGCCACGATCGCGCAACTGGGCGCGCGCTCCATCGTGCCGACCGAGCTCGTCCTGGGCCTCAGGCGTACGGCGTCGGTTCTGATCACGTTCACGGCGCTGCTGCTCGTGCTGCAGACGCTCGGCGTTTCGCCCGCAGTCATGTGGACGGCGCTCACCGGCTTCGTGGCCGTCGCAGCTGTGGCGTTCTTCGCGGCCTGGAGCGTGCTGTCGAACATCTTCTGCACGTTCCTGATCGTCGCGACTCGTCCATTCCGGCTGCACGATCACATCGAAGTGCTGGAAGGCGGCGACAAACCCGGCTTGCGCGGCCAGGTCATCGACATCAACCTGATCTACACATCGCTGAAGGAAGCTTCGGCCGACGGCGAAGCAGGCTGCGTCCTGCAAGTGCCGAACAACCTGTTCTTCCAGCGCATCGTGCGTCGTTGGCGCGGCGCGGCGCCGCCAAACGTCTCGGCGCCGTTGTGCAAGCGCAGCGAACAGCCGACCGCGGCGTCGACTTGAAGGACGCGATCGTTCACACCGCATGTGACGCGCCGCGCTGCGCATCGGGCGAAGCAGCGGAAGTCGTTGTCAGACTGACGTATCAGCCGCCTTACGACTGGGATCACGTACACGACTTCCTGGCGACGCGCGCGATTCCAAACGTGGAGCGCACAGACGAGGGCGGCTACGCACGCACCGTCGCGGCGCCCGGCGGCCACGCGTCGATATGCGTGCGACCTATCGACCATGAACCCGCGCTGCAGCTTCGTGTGCGAGGCGCCGCTTCAACCGACCTGCTGCACATTTCCGCTGTTGCAAGGCGCGTTTTCGATCTCGCCTGCGATCCGCAACGCGTCGCCGCAGCATTGGCCGCGGACGAACGGCTCGCCGCTCTCGTCAGACGGCGACCGGGTCTGCGAATTCCTGGCGCGTGGGATCCGTTCGAGTGCGCCGTGCGCGCCGTGCTGGGTCAGCAAGTCAGCGTGGCCGCGGCGCGCACGCTCACGGCGCGCGTCGTGGCGCGCGCCGGCGAGCGTCTTGACGAGCCGTTGGATGGCTTGACTCACGTGTTCCCCACGCCCGCCGCGTTGGCGAGCGTCGATCTCGACGGCCTGGGAATCACGAGTGCGCGCATAGCGGCGCTGCGCTCGCTCGCGCGCGCGGTACAGGAGGGCTTGGTCGACTTCTCCGAGAGCGTCGCGGAGTTCGTTCGCAAGCTCGTTGCGTTGCCCGGTTTCGGTGCATGGACGGCGCAATACGTCGCCTTGCGGGCGCTCGGCGATTCCGATGCATTCCCGGCGGGCGATCTGGTCCTGCGGCGCATGGCCGGTGATGGAGATGTGCTCACGTCGCGCCAACTGGAAGCGCGCGCCGACGCCTGGCGCCCGTGGCGCGGCTACGCCGCGATGCACCTGTGGCGCGAGGCCGCGCGGCTCACTGCAGAATCGCAAGTTGCGCGATCAAATCGGCGTCGAACTCAGCAAGACGCCGATTAGCGAACAGACAAAGAAGCGGATGACGATAGCTCAAAGAAGCGCGGCGTGCTTTGGTGATGGACTGTGAGGCGATCTCTCGCGCTTCGTAGTTCCTGCAGTACATTTCGCTGGTAAGCGTCGCAACCGAGCGACGCCGACCGCAGGAAACTGCGCATTTGCGGAACCGCCTCGCCACTGGTGGATTGCGGTCTTGTCACTCGCACACACGAGGATCGAGATCATGAGATTCACCCATCGCACGGTGATCGTCGGCGCCGCCGCTCTGGGCTGGCTCGCGGCGCCCATATGGGCGCAGGAGGCGGAGCCGCCGCCGGCGCAGCAGCAATCGGAGTCGGAATCGGCCAACGACGCACTCGGCGAACCAGCGCCCGCGACCGCGCCAGCCCAGACGGCCGGCCAAGCCATCGACGACGGCACGCTGGACCAGTTCGCCGACGCCTACATGGAGGTGCAGAGCATCCAGCAGAAAGCTGCGGCGGATATGGAGTCCACGGAGAATCCGACCGATGCGGAGAAAGTGCGCGCCACTGCGGAGAGCGACATGATCGCAGCAGTCGAGCGCAACGGGCTGCAGGTCGACGAGTTCAATCGCATCGTCGAGACGATGGCCTCTGATGTAGAGGTCCGCAACCGCGTGGCCGCCAAGCTTCAGGAGCGCAGCGGCGGAGGCTGAGAATGCACCGTTGATGGATCAGGCGGACCGACGGGGTCCGCCTGCGCCTGGCGCGGGGCCGCAGGTTACTCGACGACCACCTTGTACCCAGCGCCCGGCGCAGTCTGCAGTATCTGCGGCATGGCCGGGTCCACCTCGACCTTCTGGCGCAAGCGGTGCACGAGCTGCTTCAAGAGCTGTCGATCCCCGGCGCCCTTGCGTCCCCACACCTGCATCAGCAGCCGGTCGGAACTTACCGTGTGCCCCGCGTTCGCGATCAACATCTGAAGCAACCGCATCTCCAGCTTGGTCAAGCGCACCGGCGGCTTCGCTCCGACCTGCAGCGTGTGCTCTTCGATGTCGAGCCGCAACCGACCTGCCGCAAGCGGCGGCGCAGCCGCATCCATGCCGGCGCGCCGCAACAGCGCCTTGACGCGCGCGAGCAGCGTGCGCGGACTGAAGGGTTTGGTCAGGTAGTCGTCCGCGCCGAGATCCAGGGCGCGCACCAGATCCTCCTCCTCGCCGCGCACGGTGAGCATCATGACCGGAGTGCGCGATTCCGCGCGGATCGCCTCACACACCTGGAAACCGCTGGCGCCCGGCATGTTGATGTCCAGTATCACCAGATCCGGACCTTCGGCGCGAAACGCCTGAATCGCGCTGGGACCGTCGCTCGCCTGCACCACCAGGTAACCGGCCTGCGACAGCGTGAATGCGATCAGCGCCAGCAGGTCCCGGTCGTCGTCCGCCACCAACAGCTTCACTCGGCCACCTCGCTCTCATCGCAGGCGCGCAGCGTAACTTCGAATCGCGTCCGGCCCTCAGGCGTGCGCCTCGCACTCACCTGGCCGCCGTGGCGTTCGATGATCGACTTGACGATCCACAGGCCGAGGCCCAATCCGCCAGGTTCCGGCTCCTGCTCCGGACCGCGATAGAAGCGATCGAACACCGAGCCGCTCTCGATCTGCGGCACGCCGGGGCCTTCATCTTCGACCCATACGACAACGCGCCCTTCGCCATGCGTTGCGCCAACGCGCACGACGCTGTCCTCCGGGGCGAACTTGCTGGCGTTCGCCAGCAGGTTGACGAACACCTGGGTAAGTCGCGGACCATCGCCATCGACGAGCGGCAAATCCTCGGGAATCTCCAGCTCCAGACGCTGCCGCCTCTGCTGCATCAGCGCGCCGATCAGCGCATCAGCATCCTGGACGACTTCTTCGATGGCGATGCTCTGCCTGCGGATCGCGAGGCGCCCGGACTCGATGTGCACGCTCTCGAGCAGATTATCGATGAGCCGCGTCAGGCGCACAGCGCCGCGCTCGAGCGACAACACCAGCTCTTTCTGCTGCTCCGGCGGCATGGAATCCAGCCCCTCGCGCAGCAACTCGATCGATGCGAGCTGCGCCGCGAGCGGCGTGCGGAACTCGTGCGAGATATTCGCCAGCACAGAATCGCGGGCGCGTCGCACGCCCTCGAGCTCTGTCTCGTCGCGGATCACCTGCACCTGGAGCTCGTCGACCGGCGCGGCGCTGGTGATGATGGTGGTGCGCGGCGCGCCCTCGACCAGGTTGAGCTGCTCGCTGGAGCGCGCACTGCCTTCGGTGCGGGCCTGCACGATCGGACAGTTCGTCTCGCACGGACGTCGACCGTCCCGCAGGGCGGGCTTGAGCACGTCGCCGCAGAAACGGCCGATCGCCTGCTGTGGATCGATTCCGAGCAGCTTGGCGGCCTGCGGATTGAGATAGCGGATCACACGTGAGCGGTCGACGGCGTACACGCCCTCGATGATGCCGCCCAGGACCGCCTGGGCTTCCGCTTCCCGCCTGCGCAGCGCGCCGGTCAGCTCGATGAGGTTGTTGCGCATGTCCTCCATCGTGTGCGCCAGCCGTCCCACTTCTTTCGTGCCGCCGACCGGGATGGAGGTGGAGAAATCGCCGCGACCGAGACGTTCGGCGGCCTGAGTGAGCGCGCTCACCGGTCCGGTCACCTGCTGACCAAGGATGACGCCCGCCAGCACTGCGAGCGCCGCCAGCACGATGGCCGTGAGCAGCAGCCGCTTGATGAGCTGACCTACGGACGCATCGAGCTGCGCGGACGGCAGTCGAGCTTCGAGCAGCGCCACCGCTTCCCCGGTCGAGGCGAAAACCGGAAAGCTGGCGGCGTAAAGATTCTCGCTCCCGATGCGCGCCACCGCAGACGTGGCGTCCGAGAGTCCGGCCGAATGCAAGCGGGCGAGCGCGTCGCCGCCGACGCCCCCCACGAAGCGACGGTAGTCGACCAGACGGACTTCGACGCCGACGCGCTCACTCAGCGTCGCAGCCAGCTTCTCGTCAAACAGTCGCGCCACGTACACCCGGCGCTCCCTGGCGCCGCCGATCTGCGCCGAGGCGCCGATCACCGGGCTCGACGCCTCCGACGGCGCGGCAAGGAAACGCTCACCCTGCTCGGCCGCCGTCTCGGCGATTTCTTTCCACGGGAGCTGCACGCCGGCCAGCGCGACCAGCGCGCCGCGCTCGAACACCGCGCACGCGGTGATGCTGTCGGTATTGCAGGAGCGCCGCAGGTAGGGCCCTATCGCCGCCGCACGGCCGTCCGCCAGCAGGCGCTGCAGCGTCTGCCGGTCGGCGACGCTCCTGGCGTGAATCAGCGCGTCCTCGCCGAAGCGGCGCAGCTCCTCGCGCGCCAATGCGCCGGCGAGTTGCACGCGCGACCTGCCCTGCTCGTCCGCCAGATGGCGCAAAGAGCCGATGGCCGAAAGCGAGATGCCGCCGACCACCAGCACCACGATGGCGACGTTGATGGCCGCGATCCACGCCCCCAGGCTCGCCCGGGAAGGATCGAGATGCAGGCGATCTGTGAGTTGCTGCAGGCGTTCGAGCATGTAAGAAAAGAAGCGGATAGCGGATAGTCGGAGAAAACTTCAGGACGCTTGCTGCACGGGTGTGACTACGGGAAGAACCAGTGTATCCGCCAACTGCTAACCGCTAACCGCTTCAATGCCTTGTGTATCCCGTCCGCCATTCAACCGCCGTCTTGATCACCAGCGTTGCTACGGCCAGCAGCGTCAGGAGCGAGGCCGCCGCGAAAGCGCCCACGAAGTTGTACTCGTTATAAAGGATCTCGACGTGCAGCGGCATCGTGGTCGTCAGTCCGCGGATATGCCCCGACACCACCGAGACGGCGCCGAACTCTCCCATGGCGCGGGCGTTGCAGAGAATCACGCCATAGACCAGGCCCCAGCGAATCTTCGGCAGCGTGACGTGGAAGAAGGTCATCACCCCGCCGGCGCCCAGAGTGATCGCGGCCTCCTCCTCGTCATTGCCGAGCTGCTGCATGAGCGGTATCAGCTCGCGCGCCACGTACGGGAAGGTGACGAACATCGTGGCCAGGACGATGCCGGGCAGCGCGAAGATGATGCTCAGATCATGCTCCTGCAGCCACAGTCCGAACCAGCCCTGCACGCCGAACAGCAGCACGTAGATCATGCCAGAGACCACCGGCGAGACGGCGATCGGCAGGTCGATGAACGTAATCAGCACGCTCTTGCCGCGGAACTCGAATTTGGCGATCGCCCAGGCGGCGGCCACGCCGAATATGGTGTTGATGGGCACGACGATCGCCGCAACGGTGAGCGTCAGCCGCACCGCCGCGAGCGTATCCGCATCGCGAAAGCTCTCGAAATAGAGCGCCACACCTTTCTCCAGCGCGGTGGCGAACACGGTGACCAGCGGAGCGAACAGCAGGGCCGCGAGGAAGATGAGGGAGACCGCGATGAACGCGCTCTTCGCCAGCGAACTGGCGAACGTGCGTCCGGGCCGGCTCGCCAGCTCCGCCAGCACGGCTTTCGAGGGACCCCCGGCCATCAGCGCGCCGCGGCGACTACGCGTCGCCGTCCCCAGGCCTGCAGAAGATTGATGGACAGCAGCATGATGAACGACATGACGAGCATGATGAAGCCGAGCGCCGCCGCGGCCGCGTACTCGAACTGCTCGAGCTTGATCACGATCAGCAGCGGCGTGATCTCGGTGCGCATCGGCAGGTTGCCGGCGATGAAGATCACCGATCCGTATTCACCGACGCCTCGGGCGAACGCCATGGTGAAGCCGGTCGCGAGCGCAGGCGCCACCGCGGGAAAGATGATGCGGCGGAAGATCGTCAGGCGCCCGGCCCCGAGCGTTTCGGCCGCATCCTCCAGGTCGCGCTGCACCTCGAGCAGTGCAGGTTGCACCGAGCGCACCACGAACGGCAGTCCGATCAATGTGAGCGCCAGCACGATGCCGATCGGCGTGTAGGCGACCTGCACGCCGTACTGCGCGAGATACTGGCCGATCGGCCCATTCTGGGAAAATACCGCGGTGAGCGCGATGCCGGACACCGCGGTCGGCAATGCGAACGGCATGTCGATCAGCGCGTCGATCAGCTTGCGGCCGGGGAATTCGTAACGCACCAACGTCCAGGCGATCACGAAGCCGAACACTCCATTCACGAGCGCCGCGAGCAGAGAGGCGCCGAAGCTCAGGCGATACGAAGCGACGGCGCGGGGATCGAGCAGCACGTCGAGGAATTCACGCCAGCCCATGCTCGCCGTCTCCATGACCAGCGCTGCGAGCGGCACGAGCACGACTGCGCCGACGAAGAACGTGGAGAAGCCGAGCGTCAGGCCGAAACCCGGCAGGATGGAAGGCGTCCGCTGGCTCATGGACGCCGCACTCCGGTGATGCGGTCGAAGACGGCGCCGTCGGCGAAATGCTCCTCGTGGGCGCGCGCCCATCCGCCGAACGCCTCATCGATCGTGAACAGCTCGAGCGGCGGGAACTGCTCCCGGTAGCGCTCCAGTGCATGCGCCTCGTGCGGGCGGAAGTAGTGCTTCGCCGCGATCATCTGCCCCTCTGGACTATACAAATGCTGCAGGTAGCTCTCGGCGACCTGGCGCGTGCCGCGCCGATCGACCACGGTGTCGACTACTGCGACGGGGGGCTCGGCCAGAATGCTGACGGGCGGCGTCACGATCTGCACCTTGTCAGGGCCGAGCGCATGGAGGGCGAGCAAAGCCTCGTTCTCCCAGGTCACGAGCACGTCCCCGATCTCTCGCTGCACGAAGGTGTTCGTGGAGGCGCGGGCGCCGCTGTCCAGTACGGGCGCTGCGCCGTAAAGCGCCGCGACGAACCTCTCGGCCGCGGCGCGCGCGGCGGCCACCTGCTGAGCGGCTTGTGGATCATCGAGCCGCGACCAATCTGCGCCCAGCTCGCGATACAACACGGCGCCCCAGGCCGCCAGATAGTTCCAGCGGGCGCCGCCCGAGGTCTTCGGATTCGCAGCGACCACTTCGACGCCCGGACGGATCAGGTCCGGCCAGTCGAATATCTCTTTCGGATTGCCGGCGCGCACCAGGAACACGATCGTCGAGGTGTATGGCGAGCTGTTGTGCGGAAACCGGGTCTGCCAGTTGGCGCCCAGACGCTTGCCCTTGCGCTGAATGGAGTCGATGTCATACGCAAGCGCCAGCGTGACCACGTCTGCGGCCAAGCCGTCGATGACCGCGCGCGCCTGGCTGCCCGATCCGCCGTGCGACTGACGAATCTTGACCTGCTGTCCAGTGCGTTCGGCCCACAGGCGCGCGAAGTCTTCGTTGAACTCGCGATAAAGCTCCCGCGTCGGATCGTAGCTCACGTTGAGCAGCGTGATCTCGTCCGCGCGATCCGAAAAGCCGCAGGCGCTCAGCGCAAGAACAGCAATGCATGCTGCGACTGCTCGCGCCGCGCGCACGGCGGCGCCGCGCGGTGAGTACGCCAGGCTCACGCCACGGCCCCGGCGACTTCGGGCAGCGGGCGATAGACGACCATGATCGGATGCGCAGGCGCCCTCAGCAGCTCGCCGAACGAGTCGCGAAGCTGCGTCAGGTCCGAGACGCCGAGAATCAGCATCTGATCCGGGGACTCGTGGAGTTGACGTTTCAGCTCACCGGAGGCGGCGCCGAACCGCAGCTCGGTGCGCATCTCCAGACCGTGAACTGCTTGCGCCTCGGAGCGCGCATCGAGGAGCGTGCGCACGCCCAGCGGACGCTGTGCATCGCCCCCGCCCTCGGGAAGAATGCCGACGTACACCGCCTCGGCCGGAACGTGCCGCAACACGCTCGCGGCGACCGCCAAGGTGGAGCGCCTTGCGGCGTCATCGCTCCAGTGAATGAGCACTCGCCGCGGCGTGCTCGTCTCGGGCAAGACCAGCACCTCTGCGGCGCCATTGCGCAGCAGCCACAGCACGTCCGCCCCGGCGTTCTCTCGCGCTGCAATCACTGCGACGCCGGCCACACGCCCCTTGCTCGAAGCCTCTTCGGCGCCGAGCGCCGGGTCGACCCGCGGTGCGATGCGGGTCTTCATTCGGCTCGCCAGCTCGACCAGGAAGGGATTGCGCGCCAGGGCTTCGGCGTCCGCATCGCTCGCGCCGCACGCGGTATAGCTCGACAGCGGCGTGGGCAGCACGTGGATGCGGCGCACGCCGATCGCGACGAGCTGACCGAGCGTCACCGGGAATGCGCGTTGCTCATGCTGCGTGCGAGTGACCTCGAGCAGTGCGCATCCGGAGGTCCCGTCAGGATTGTGCGCCGCCAGGTGAGCGTTGCTGACGCCCCCGGTCAGACGAATGCGCAGACGCTCCAGGGCGCCTGTGGACACGACCTCCTCGACATGGCCGCTCGCGATGTAGTTGGTGCGCAGCGCGTCACGGGTGGGCGCCAGCTCCATCTCCTCCGGACGCAGCACCGCGACGACTTCGTGTTCGCGTCCTGCATCGATGCGCTCGATGCGCCTGGCGTGCACCGGCGTGGCGCCGAAGCGGATTCCCTGCGCCGTCTGGTTCGCGAGCAGCAGATTCGCCGCGCCCAGGAACGTGGCCACGAACCTCGTCGCTGGTCGGGCGTACAGCTCGTCCGGCTTGCCGCACTCCAGGAGCCGGCCCAGGTTCATGACGCCGATGCGGTCAGCCATCGCGAACGCCTCTTCCTGGTCGTGAGTGACCAGCACCGTGGTGATGTTCAGCTCGCGCTGGACTTCCCGGATGGTGCGGCGCAGCTCTTCGCGAATCTTGGCGTCCAGAGCGCCAAAAGGCTCATCGAGCAACAACACGTGCGGCTTGTGCGCCAGCGCGCGCGCCACGGCCACGCGTTGCTGCTGGCCGCCGGAGAGTTGCGTAGGGAGCCGGTCATCCATGCCTTCGAGTGCAACCAGGCGCAGCAGCTCCTGCCGGCGGGCGCGCCGCTCGGCGGCCTTCATGCGGCGCACCCGCAACGCGAACTCGATGTTCTCGCCCACGGTCATGTGGCGAAACAGCGCGTAATTCTGGAACACCAGCCCGACGCCGCGCCGGCGCGCGGACACATGAGTGACGTCCTGACCGTGCAGGGCGATGCGCCCGTGGTCGACGCCCGTCAGGCCGGCGATGGCCCGCAGCAGGGTGCTCTTGCCGCTGCCGCTCGGCCCGAGCAGTACGAAGAATTCGCCCTGCGCAACCTCCAGCGAGACGTCGTTGACGACGGGAGCGCCTTGGTAGCGCTTGGTGATCTGGTCGAGCGTGATGGACATAGGGTCGGGGAGCTTACCGACGTTCTGGTCGCCGCGTCGGTATTGGCGCGGTCACAAAGCGGTTACAACCGGCCGGCGGTATCCTTCAGAGTCGTTCCGGGACTCACGGTCGCGCCATGCATTACGAGAAGCTCGGCTCCTTCTATCTCGGCCGCGAAGTCGACCCGACGACCGGGGCCGACCGGCCGGACCTGCTGCTGTACGACTCGCGGGATCTGACGACCCACGCCGTGTGCGTGGGCATGACCGGCAGCGGCAAGACCGGGCTGTGTGTTGCGCTGCTGGAGGAGGCGGCGATCGACGGCGTGCCGGCGATCGCTATCGATCCCAAAGGGGATCTAGGCAACCTGCTGCTTACGTTTCCAGAGCTGCGGCCCGAGGACTTCGCGCCATGGGTGGACCCGGGCGAGGCGGCGCGCAAGGGGCTGCGCCCCGAGGAGCTCGCTGCGGCCACGGCGCAGGCGTGGCGAACAGGCCTCAGCGAGTGGGATCAGGATGGCGAGCGCATCCGCCGCCTGCGAGAAGCGGCGGACATCGCAATCTACACGCCCGGGAGCGACGCTGGCCGGCCGCTGTCGATCCTGCACTCGTTCGCCGCGCCTGCGCCAGAGCTGCGCGTGGATGCTGGCGCCCTTCGCGAACGCATCGGCGCGACCGTGTCCGGACTGCTCGGGCTGGTCGGCGTCGATGCAGATCCCATCAACAGTCGCGAGTACATCCTGCTCTCGACCGTGCTCGACCAGGCTTGGCGCGCCGGCGTCGACCTGGACCTGCCCGGCCTGATCCAGGCCGTAAGCAAGCCTCCGTTCGACAAGATCGGCGTGTTCGATCTCGAGACGTTCTACCCGGCAGGCGATCGTCTGCGGCTCGCGATGACGCTCAACAACCTGATCGCCTCGCCCGGCTTCGCCGCATGGACGCACGGCGAGTCGCTCGATGTGCAGCGCTTGCTCTACACGCCGGAAGGCAAGCCGCGCGTATCGATCATTTCGATCGCCCACCTGAACGATGCAGAGCGCATGTTCATCGTCACGCTGCTGCTCGGCGAAATCGTCGCGTGGATGCGCCGTCAATCCGGCGCGAGCAGCCTGCGCGCTCTGCTCTACATGGACGAGATCTTCGGCTATTTCCCGCCGAGCGCCATGCCGCCCTCCAAGCCGCCGCTGCTCACTCTCATGAAGCAGGCGCGCGCCTTCGGGCTGGGCGTGGTGCTGGCGACGCAGAACCCGGTGGACCTGGACTACAAGGGCCTGTCGAACGCCGGCACGTGGTTCATCGGCCGCCTGCAGACCGAGCGCGACAAGGCGCGCGTCATCGACGGGCTGTTGAGCGCCGCCGGCGCGGCGCCTGACCGGGCGCGCATCGAAGCGCTGCTCGCCAACCTCGGCAGTCGCATGTTCCTCATGCGCAACGTCCACGAAGATGCGCCGACGCTGTTCCGCACGCGCTGGGCGCTGTCCTATCTGCGCGGACCGCTCACGCTGCGGGAGATCACACGCCTGCAGAGCACGCCGCCGCCGGCCCGCGAACATGCCGACGCGCCTGCGCAACCGGCGCCGTCCGAAGCGCCCGCCGTCCGCACGCGCGCCTCCACGTTCAAACCGATCGCGCCCGCAGGCGTCCCGGAGTACTACCTGACGAGCACGACGGCGACGCGCTACGAGCCGCGCGTCCTGGCTTCGGCGCGCCTGCACTTCGTGAACAAGAGCGCAGGCCTCGACGTGTGGGAGACGCGCTCATGGCTGGCGTCCCTCGATAAGGACTCGGACGAGCCGGACTGGGCCGGTGCGATAGTCGAGGGCGAGCTAAAGGATCAGCTCACCAGCATGGCGCCCGCAGGCGCCGAATACGGCGAAACGCCCTCGGCGCTGTTGCGCGCGGCGAGCTACCGCTCCTGGCGCAAGAGCCTCGCCGCACATGCATACGAAACGGCGGAATTCACGCTCCTGCGCTGTCCGCTGCTCGGGACGACCGCCGCGCCGGGCGCTTCGGAAGGCGAGTTTCGAGCGGCCGCCGCATTGGCGTTGCGCGAGAAGCGCGACGCCGACATCGACAAACTCCGTGCTCGTTACGCCTCGCGTCTCGCTTCTCTGCAGGATCAGATCCGCCGTGCGCAGGAGCGCATCGATCGCGAGCAGTCGCAGCTCTCGCATCAGAAGCTGCAGACCGCGATCTCGGTCGGCTCGTCTTTGCTGGGAGCGTTGCTTGGCCGCCGCAAGATCGGCGCGACGACTGCGGGGCGCCTGGGCTCGGCTGCGCGCAGCGCCGGGCGCATCGGGCGAGAGAGCGACGACGTCACGCGCGCGCGACAGACGCACGAAGCGTTGCTGCAGAAGATGGAGGAGCTTCAGGACGAGCTGCAAGGCGAGATCGCCGCGTTACAGTCGCGCTACGATCCCTCGGGAATCACGATCGAGCGTGTCGCGGTGAAACCCCGCAAGAGCGACATCGAGATCGCCACGATCGGATTGGCCTGGATTGCGCAGGTCTGAGTCACTCGTCCGTGCCCGACGCGCCGCGGATCAATCTGCGACCGGGCTTCGACTGTCATCCCTTCAATTTTCATCGGTGGCGACCTGCGGGCCGGCGCCGGCGAAGATCATCTCGACGCGACGGTTCTGCTGCCTGCCCGCCGCGTTCTCATTGCTCGCGACCGGAAAAGCTTCGCCCTTGCCGACGGTCTCGATCTGATCGGCGCGCACTCCCCGCTCGATGAGCGCCGTACGAACGGCGTCGGCGCGGCGTTGGGAGAGCTGTTGGTTGTACTCCTCCGCCCCCGTGCTGTCTGTGTGGCCTTCGATCATCACGACCTGATCGGGCTCGTGTTGCAGCGCTTTGGCGAGGCGATCCATCGTGCGATAGGCGCCGGGCTTGAGCGTCGCCTGGTCAAGGTCGAACAGCACTTCACCGAGCGTGAGCACCATCCCGCGGGGGCTGGGCTTGGCGCGCAGCGCCTCGAGCTCCTGCTCGAGCGTACCCGCGCGCTCGGTCGCTTCGTTCGCTTTCGCCTCCGCCTGCTCCGCCTGCTGCGCGCGGCGCTGCGCCTCGCGCTCGCGTGCTTCGATCAACACCGCCTGCCGCTCGGCCTTGGCTTCCTCGATCTGATCGCGCGCCTGCGCCGTGAGGATCTTTTCATTGGCGATCTGCGCATTCAGCGCGGCGATCTGCGCCTCGTAACGCACTTCGTCCACATCGCCGCCTTCCTCGCTGAGGCGATTGGCGCGCTCGAGCGACTTGCGAGCGTCAGATACGTAGGTCGCCGCGACGCCGGCGCGCGGCGAAGCCTCTACCTGCGGCACCAGAGCGCGTGCGGTTTCGAGCTCTTCGATGGTTTCGGGCATGGCGCTGCAGCCGGCGAGCGCCGCCGTCAGCAAGCCTACGGCCGCAAATTGCAGCGCGCCGCCACGCATACCTGAGCACAAGCGTCGGAAGGCCGTCTTCGCAATCATCGAACCCATGGTCGCTCTCCAGTTCGGCAGACTTAGCGCGGCGGCCTGTCGCCGCTCTCCAGGCCCGCTTCGCGCCGCAACGTCTCGATGCTTGCCAGCAACTCATCGGCGGCGCGACGAGC
>JAVEVD010000050.1:0-26911 GCA_034005205.1 Steroidobacteraceae bacterium
CCCAGTCCCCGCGGCGGCCCATAGAAGTCAATGCCCCGATGAGGTACTGGCTCACAGTCCTTGTCGTCCCGGTTCAAGCTTGCCCGGCCAATGCCGTTATATGACGTGGGGTGACTGCACCGCTCAACCGCTTTGACCGCACGGCCTGTCCGGTCGGCTGCCGTTCCGTGCAGCCCGCTCCCTTGCATCGAACCCTCAGTCGTCCATGACGTCTCGTGGCCAGACGTCCTTTACGCGTGTCGCGGGTTCGACGCGGTCGCTGCGGTCGCTGCGTTCTGCGCTTGCCTGCCGCACATAGATTGCACATAGGTGAATCGTGGAGCCTCTTCCATGCGTGTCAACGAGCCGGTTACCAACGACGAGTATGTGTTGCCCGAAGGCGAGGTGATCATCACTCGTACGGATGTACACGGCCGGATCACGTACGCCAACCAGGCCTTCGTGACCGCTAGCGAATTCACGCTGGAGGAATGCGTGGGCCAGCCGCAGAACATCGTGCGCCATCCGGATATGCCGCGCGCGGCTTTCGCGGATCTGTGGCGCACCATCCGCCGCGGGCAAGCCTGGAGCGGCATGGTGAAGAATCGACGCAAGAGCGGCGGCTTCTATTGGGTGCGCGCCAACGTCACCCCCATGATGGAAGGGGGGCGCACGATTGGTTACATGTCGGTGCGCGTGAAACCCACCGCGCAGGAGATTGCCGCGGCCGATGCTTTATATCGCGCCATGCGCGAGGGGCGGGCCGGGCACATTCGCCTGGTCGAGGGCGAGATCCGCGACACCAGTTGGTCGGGCCGCATCGCTGCGTGGCTGCGCCCACCCCTGATCGGCGGTACGTGGCTCGTGCTCGGCTCCATCATGGCGCTGTTTGCGACCATCATGATTCTCGAGTTGGCAGGCGCTGCATCGCCGCAGTCCCCGGCCATTTGGGGAGCATGTCTGCTCGGCATGCTGGTAGCGGGTCTCAACGCCGTCTATGTGAGCCGTCGTGTGGCGACGCCGATGCGCGTCGCCGCCGAGACTGCCGTGCGGATCATCGGCGGGGAGGTCAACTGCGAGTTCCCTGAGTCCAGCGACCAGGATACGCGACGGCTGGTGCGCCTGCTCAACCAGATGAACTCCAAGCTGCTCGGCGTCCTCAAGGACACGCGCGTCGGGGTCGACGCCGTGCAGGCGGAAGTCGTTGAGATTCTCAGCGCCAATGAAGATCTTGCGCGAAGGGCCAACGCACATGCGGCAGGTCTGGAAGAGATGGCGGCCTCCATGGAGGAGATGACCGCCTCGGTGCAGCAAAACGCCGAAAGCGCCAAGCAGGCCAACACGTTGACCCAGCGAGCGTCCAGCATCACGCAGCGTGGCCAGACGGTCGTGCATGATCTGGTGCAGACCATGAGCGGCATCGACGCTGCTTCGCGTGAGATCGCGGACATCGTGACGATGGTCGATTCCATCGCCTTCCAGACCAATCTGCTGGCGCTCAACGCTGCAGTCGAGGCGGCCCGCGCCGGTGAGCAGGGTCGCGGCTTCGCCGTGGTGGCGCAGGAAGTTCGCGCGCTCGCACTGCGCTCCTCCACCTCCGCAAAGGAGATTCGGCAGTTGGTCGACCAATCCCTGCAACGGGTCGAGCGCGGTTCGCACCTGGCCGAGGAAGCCGGTGCGGCCATGCAGGAGGTCGTGATGTCCGTAGAGCATGTTACGCAGTTCGTGAACGAGATCATGGCCTCGAGCCGCGAGCAGTCGATTGGCATCGAGCAGATCAACCAGGCGGTCGCCGACATGGATCGCATGACCCAGGAGGACGCCGCCATGGCGCAGCGCGTGATCGGCGTGGTCGCTCAGCTGCGCGAGCAATCGACCCGCGTGCTCGCAGCCATCAGCGCCTTCAATGCGAACGTACAGACAACGCGACCGGCGCAAGCGCGCTTGTTGGACCAACGCCCCTTGCCCGACGCGCAGTCGGCCTGTGTGCCGGACGCTACAGGTGAACTCAGCCGCCGGTGCGCGTAGCCGCAGCGTATCGAACGGGTCGGTCTTCTCCGTTCGCAGCGGCGCAGATCTCACGCCTGTGCTGGAATTTTCGCACTCGCGCCAGGGTGTTGGACGCACGGTGGGATGAGGCTAGGGTCGCCCCCTTCAGGGCCACCTCGTAGATATCATCGGGTTTTCCCGTGGCGATCAGGCGGCGCCCATTCGCACAATTGCTACATAGACGAATAGCAAAAGCGCGGCTGAGGATCTCCAAATGAATATGCCCCTCGACTTGCTACGTGCGTCCACGGCGCTGCTGGCGTGCGCCGTGTGCGCGACATCGGCCGCACAGGAGGCCGCTTCGGCGTCTGATGCGTTGGCCGCGACCAGACTGCTCCTGGATACGCGGCTTCGCTTTGAAGGCGTGGATCAGGATGGCCTTCCAAACGACGCAGAGGCGCTGACTTGGCGCGCGCGGCTCGGTTTCGAAACCGGAAAGCTCTGGAACACCTCGCTGCTGGCCGAAGGCGATTTCATCTGGCCGCTCACCACCGACTACAACAGCACGACCAATGGCAGAACGGCGTATCCGGTGGTGGCGGACCCCGAGACATACGAGGTCAATCGTCTGCAGCTCACCAATACGTCCATCCCGATGACGGTCGTGACCGTCGGCCGGCAACGCATCACACTCGACGATCATCGGTTCGTCGGCGACGTCGGTTGGCGACAAAACGACCAGACGTTCGATTCGCTACGCGTAGTGAACACTTCTTTGCCGAATACGACGTTTGACGTGTCGTACGTTTCCCAGGTGAATCGCGTCTTCGGCAAAGACTCGTTGCAGGGGCGTTATGAAGGCGACAGCGTGCTCGCCAACGTGTCTTATCGGTTTCCGGCGGGCAAGCTCACCGGCTTCGGCTACTGGCTCGATTTCGAGCCTATCGCAGGTGTTCCCGCCGCCGCCCAGGATTCATCCCAGACATTCGGCTTGCGATTCCAAGGCGAGCAGCCGCTTGGCGCGGTGAAAATCGGTTATGCGGCGTCGTACGCAACACAGAGCGAGCACGCGGATAATCCGCTGACATTCGATCTCGACTACTACCTCGCCGAGGCGACCCTGTCGTTTCAAGCGTACAGCATTGGAGCCGGATACGAAGTGCTCGAAGGCGACGGGCGCAAAGGCTTCACGACGCCGCTCGCGACGCTGCACAAGTTCCAGGGCTGGGCCGACAAGTTCCTGGCGACGCCGCCGAACGGCGTCGAGGATCGGTACGTGAACGCGGGCGTCACTTTCAAAGGTGTGGGCCCGATCGAGGTGCTTTCCGCGCTCGCGAGCTATCATGTCTATGAAGCGGAACGGACCTCCATCGATTACGGCTCAGAGGTGAACGCGCAACTACAGGCGAAGTGGAAGCGTTTCACAGGGATCGTGAAATACGCCGACTATGACGCGGATGATCTGTTCACCGACACGACCAAGTTCTGGGTGCAGCTGCAGTACGTATGGTAGGTGGGGGCGGCTGTCGCCGTTCGGATGGAATGTGGATTACCGCCGGGTTGTCGTGCTGTGCACGGAATAAACCGCAAACCCCCGGGCCGGTGTACAAGCCGCCTTCATGAGTCAGAGGATCTTCGCTACTCCTCTTGAATGGATGCAAGATAGTCGACGAGCCGACCGATCAGTTCATTCGCACGTTCACGTCGCGCCGGGTCCGGCCTGTTGATGGCGTAGAAGTCCCAGCCCCATACCGGCATCTCGCGCGCGCCGTGCGCGCGAGGCAGGTTTTGGCCATCGATGGTTTCGCGCACCCGCTCCGCGGGAAATGCGCCGCCGCGGCGGGCGGCGATGCGCGTGAGATCTGGAACTGTCGTCTTCAATGTCTCCGCGACCGGACCGTCGCCGCGCCCCTGCGCGCCGTGGCAAGTCGCGCAGAAGATTCGATACAGCTCGGACCCTGACATGTCGGGCGCTTCATCGGCCTGCACGCAGAAACCGATGATCGCGAGCGTTGCAACTACCGGCGTGCGACCAAAACCTGACCTGTGGGCGAATCGAGCAGCCATGGTCTCCACCTCGCAGAAGTCGCGGGTCGGAATGAAACAACTGGCTCGCGGTAGGCTACCGGAACAGATTCCGGACGCGATAAGTAGTCTGACGCAGTCGGAATCCACAATCCGGACTGTCGGGGCGCGGCCGAAGGCCAAGGGAGCTGCTCGAGGGCGGCGAGACTTCCTGTTGGCAAAGCCGGCTACGCCTGCCCGAGCGTTTTTCGGCCGCTTTCAACGGGAGCGCCGCCGGATGACCGTGGGCGCCGCGCGGCGGTGCGTTCCCCTCGAGGGCGTCCGCGCCGCTCGTTCAACGACGACAAGGGCGGATGAATCAGCTCAGGACGGTGTGCTGAGCTCATCGGAACTCGAAGAACTCGTGCCTCAGGTTGGCCATCGGTATGCCATGCTCCCGCATCCGGGCGCGAACGAACTTCAACAGACCTTTGGGCCCGCAGAAGCTGATCTCGACTGACTCGGCGCCTGCGGCGCGCACGATCTCACTGAATCTCTCGTTGAACTTCGGGCTGTCCGGTCCATCCGGTATGGGGACGAACTCCGCGCCGCGCTCGTGAGCCATCTTGCTCAATACGTCGACGGGCGGAAATTCGCGGCCCGGCGTGAAGAAATAGAACAGCGTGACCCGGTCGAGCCCGACCGCAGATGGATCGGTCAGCCAGGCGATGAATGGTGAGACGCCTACTCCGCCCGCGATCCAGATCTGACGCTTCGCTGTCAAAGACCGCTTGAATCGTCCCCATGGCGCATAGATGTCGGCGTACATGCCTACCTTGGCTTCCCTGATGAGTTTCTGCGTGTAATCGCCGAGACCGCGGATCACGAAATGCACGCGGTCGCTTGCGTCGTCGCCGCTGGCGATCGTGAAGGGGTGCGGCTCTCTGAGACCATCGTGCTTCATCGAGATGAATGCAAACTGCCCGGGCGTGAACGGAAGAGGTCGCTGGACCGGCTCCATCTCCAGATGGATGGCGCCGCCGCCGGCGGAAACGGCCGCCACCCGGTACTCGCCATGGCTCGAGAGAAACGGAAAAAGCAGCAGCTTGTAAGCTGCGGCCGCGACGCCGAGTGTGGAGATGATCGCAAGCCAGACGCCCGCAGGATCACTGATGGCGATGGGTGATTTGAAACTGAGCCAGTGCAGGATCACGATCAGGAAGAGAGGCCCCGACAGCTTGTGCCACCAGCGCCAGACGCTGTAAGGGATCGCGCGGTTGAGCGCAAGCATGACGATCAGCATCAGCGCGACGAAACTCAGCTGCCGCACAAGGCGCGTGTAATACGGCGGCAGCTCCATGATCGAGGCGACGTCCCAGCTCTGCATGCCGGCCTTGAACACCAGATGAAACGATGCAAAGGCGAGCGCCCAGACGCCCAGCCATTTGTGCGTCAGATACACGCGATCGAGCCCGCCGAACAACGCCTCGACGAGTCGCCAGCGGCCGCCCAGCAGCGCGGCGGCGCCCATCATCGAGAGCGCCGCCACCCCGGCCGCAAGACTTAGAGCCGCCGTCGTGAACCAGTCTGCGCGGGGAATCTCGGCCAGCGTCAGCACCAAGCTGAGCGCCGCAAGAAAGGGGATGGTGTGCCAGCTCGTGATGCGCATTGAATCCGCATGTTGTGGCGGCCTTGCGGCGCCGTGAATCAGGGGTTAGCGGGCATGTATACGCGCCAGCCGCAGTGAGCGCCCGGGCGCATGTCGGGACGATCTGCGTCGGTTTGGGTCCGCGCGGCGCTCTGCGCCCATCGACGACCGCTTCTGCGCAGGGTCTACGCTTCTGCGGCAGCGTCTACAATGACCCGCCCGAACCAAAGCGCCTCGGCGCCGAACTGACTTTGCGGACCCTGCTGACGATCAAGCGGGAACGTCGTTCCGGCAGTGGCTAACGAAACGAGCTCGCACATGAACAACTCAGGAGCCGCCGAAAGCGCCCCCGCGTATAGGACGCCGGTCGAGGAGGTGCTCGCGGCGCTCGCATCCGACGCCGATCTGGGCCTGCGCGAGGAAGAGGCGCGTGCGCGATTGCAACGCTGCGGCAGGAACGAGCTGACGGCGGAACAGCCAGTTCCTGCGTGGCGCAAATTTCTCGCCCAGTTTCAGGATGTGCTGGTCATCCTGCTGCTCATTGCTACGGCGATCTCGGCTGCTTTGTGGCTGATAGAGCGCGATACTGCGGCGCCTTATGAAGCGATCGCGATCTTCGCGGTCGTGCTGCTGAACGCGATCATGAGTCATGTGCAGCAGTCGCGCGCGGAACAGGCGGTTACGGCGCTGCGCCAGATGTCGGCCGCACATGCAAACGTCATTCGCGACGGCGAGCGGCGGCGCATTCCGGCGGCGGAGCTGGCGCCCGGCGACATCATCATCATCGAGGAAGGCGACACGATCCCCGCCGACGCACGTCTGATCGAGTCGACGGCGTTGCACACGGCCGAGGCGTCTCTCACCGGCGAGAGCCTCCCCGTGGCGAAAGATGCGGCCGTGATCACGCAAGAGGCGCCGCTCGGCGAGCAACACAACATGGTCTTCAGCGGCACGGCCGCGACCTACGGGCGCGGCAAGGCGGTGGTCACGGCGACCGGCATGCACACGCAGATGGGCAGCATCGCCGGCGTGCTGAAGGAGACGCCGCAGGAAGTCACGCCGCTGCAGAAAGAGCTGGCCCGCGTCGGTCGTCTGCTCGGTCTGATCGTGGTCAGCGTTGCGCTGGTGATGATTGCGACGATCCTCCTTGTGGAGGAGGTGCATGGCTTCGCCGCACTGTTCGATGTGCTCATTCTCGGCGTGGCGTTGGCGGTCGCGGCCGTGCCGGAGGGTTTGCCGGCCGTGGTGACCGCGGTGCTGGCGCTCGGCGTGCAGCGTATGGCGAAGCGCAACGCCATCGTGCGGCGTCTCGCATCGGTAGAAACTCTGGGCGCGGCGAGCGTCATCGCGTCGGACAAGACCGGCACTCTGACCAAGAATGAAATGACCGTGCGGACAGTCGTAACCGCCAGCGGTCGGGTGAATTTCAGCGGCCTGGGCTATGCGCCGAAAGGCGAGGCGCAACGTGCAGGCGGAGGTGTGATCGATGGGGCGTTGCGTTCCGAGTTCACGCGCGCGCTCGCCGCTGCAGACCGCGCCAACAATGCGGTTCTGCAGGAGCACGGCGGGCGCTGGACGGTGCAGGGCGATCCCACCGAGGGCGCCTTGATCGTGGCGGCGCGCAAGGCGGGGCTCGAAGATGAGGTGCTCGATGCACGTTTCGAGCGGCTGGGGGAAGTGCCGTTCTCCTCGGAACGCAAGCTGATGAGCACGATTCACAGTGACGCGAAGCGCGGACAGCATCTGCTCGCTTTCACCAAGGGCGCGCCGGATGTGTTGCTGGCGCGCTGTTCGCACGAGCAGGTCGGCGACGAACGAAGACCGCTCACGCAGGAGCGCCGTGCGCAGATCCTCGAAGTCAACGAAGCGCTCGCAGGCGAAGCCCTGAGGACGCTCGCCGTCGCCCTGCGGTTATTGCCGAAAGACTCATTCGCGCGAAATGAATTCGACGACAGCCTGGAGCAGGATCTCGTCTTCCTGGGTCTGATCGGCATGATCGATCCGCCGCGCGCCGAGGCCGCAGATGCTGTGGCGCGTGCAAAAGCAGCGGGCGTCCGTCCGGTCATGATTACCGGCGATCATCCGGTGACCGCCGCAGTCATCGCAGCCGAACTGGGGCTGGCGGGCGACGGGCGAGCCGTGACGGGCGCCGAGCTGGACGAGATGTCGGACGAAGCGCTGCGGCGCACCGCGCAGGAAGTCTCCGTCTATGCGCGAGTGAATCCGAATCACAAGCTGCGAATCGTCAGGGCCCTGCAGCACGAGGGCGCGATCGTCGCCATGACCGGAGATGGAGTAAACGATGCGCCGGCGCTGAAAACCGCAGACATAGGCGTGGCGATGGGGCTCGCCGGCACGGATGTCGCCAAGGAAGCCGCCGATATCGTGCTGGCGGACGACAATTTCGCTTCGATCGTTGCGGCCATCGAGGATGGCCGTTCGATCTTCTCGAACATCCGCAAGTTCCTGCGCTACCTGCTGTCCTCGAACATCGGTGAAGTCGTGACCATGTTCCTCGGCGTGCTGCTGGCGGACTTCATCGGCTTGACGCCTGCCGGAGACGGCGCCTTGGTGCTGCCGCTGCTCGCCACGCAGATTCTGTGGATCAATATGGTGACCGACGGGGCGCCGGCGCTCGCGCTTGGGATCGATCCCGTCGACCCCGCCGTAATGAAGCAACCTCCGCGACCTCGCCACGAGGGGGTGATCACTCGCGCCATGTGGTTCGGCATTCTGTACGTCGGGGCGATCATGGCGACGGGGACGCTGCTGGTGCTCGACGCCAGCCTGCCTGGCGGGCTGATCGAAGGGGTGGGCGATATGCGCTACGCACAGACCATGGCGTTCACCACGCTGGTGCTCTTTTCGCTGTTCACCGTGTTCAATGCGCGGTCCGACGAGCGAAGTGCGTTCGTCGGACTGTTTTCGAACAAGTGGCTGTGGGGAGCTGTCGGTCTGTCGTTGCTGCTGCAAGCGGCGGTCGTCTATGTCCCCGTCCTGCAGCAGGCGTTCTCGACCGTCCCTTTGAGCGCGGGCGATTGGTTGACTTGCACTGCAGTCGGCAGTTCGGTGTTGTGGCTGCGTGAGTTGAGCAAGCTTCTGCGGCGCTGGCAGCGCGAGCGCCAGAGCGCATCCTAAGGAAGCTCTGATCAACCTACTGCCCCGACGATTCAGGCCAAAGAAATGCCCGCAATGCAAGCCGTTTCGAGCGGGTCGAGATCGCAGAAACAGAGTAAATCAGAGATTCCCTAAATCTTGGCGCAGGACTGGCGGCCGCGCGTCTGCATCGTTATCTTGGCGACGCATGTCCGCTCTTCACACCCGCCCGCGCCTGGGGTCGACGCCTTCGACCTGCACGTTCTCGCCGCTCTGCGGGCCAATGGTCCCATGATCGAAGTGAAGCTCGCCGGACCGAAGCGGAGCCGGGGCGCTGTCCAGAGGAGGGTGCGTGACTGAAGCAATCGACTTTGTGAACGGATTCGTCTGGAGCAAGGCGCTGATTTATCTCTGCCTGGGCGCCGGCCTGTATTTTTCCATCCGCACCCGATTCGTGCAGGTGCGCGCCTTCCGCGACATGCTCCGACTCACGTTGTCCGGCAAGCAGTCCGAGGCGGGCGTCTCCTCCTTCCAGGCGCTCGCCATGTCGCTGTCCGGTCGGATCGGCATCGGCAACATCGCCGGCGTCGCCACCGCGATCACCTTCGGCGGACCGGGCGCGATCCTGTGGATGTGGGTGGTGGCGTTCCTCGGCGCCTCGACGGCGTACGTCGAATCGACGCTTGCCCAGATATACAAGGAGAAGGACGCTAACGGGCAGTACCGCGGAGGTCCGGCCTACTACATCGAGAAGGCGATGGGGCGGAAGTGGTACGCGATCATTTTCGCTCTCACGACCGTGCTGGCTACCGGGCTGCTGCTGCCTGGCGTACAGGCGAACGGAATCGCGGTGAGCGTGCACAACGCCTGGGGCGTGCCGACGACCGTGAGCGCCGCGCTGATCGTGATTGCGCTCGGCGCGATCATCTTCGGTGGAGTGAAGCGCATCGCGGCGTTCGCGCAGATCGTCGTGCCGTTCATGGCGCTCGCGTACATTCTGACCGCGCTCGTGATCATGCTGATCAACATCGAGCAGATCCCCGCAATTTTCGCGCTGATCGTGCGCAGCGCATTCGGCGCCGAGGCGGCGTTCGGCGCCGTCCTCGGCTTGGCGGTGGAATGGGGCGTCAAACGCGGCGTGTACTCGAACGAGGCGGGGCAGGGCACGGGGCCGCACGCCGCGGCGGCGGCCGAGGTTTCACATCCGGCCAAGCAGGGGCTGGTGCAGGCGTTCTCGATTTACGTGGATACGCTGCTGGTGTGCTCGGCGACCGCCTTCATGATTCTGTCCACCGGCGCCTACAACGTGAGGCGCCCGGACGGGTCCATGATCGTAACTGGGCTGCCAGGTGCGGAGACCGGCCCCGCCTACACCCAGGCGGCGGTCGAAGGGGTGATGCCCGGCTTCGGGGCGAGCTTCGTGGCGCTGGCGCTGATGTTCTTCGCCTTCACCACGATCGTCGCGTACTACTACATGGCGGACACCAACGTGCAGTACGTCAGCCGCCATATGCAGCGCGGCTGGGCGACGTTTCTGCTCAAGGTCGCCATCATGGTCTCGGTCACGTACGGTGCGGTGCGCAGCGCCAACGCCGCCTGGGCGCTGGGCGATATCGGCGTGGGGCTCATGGCGTGGCTGAACATCGTGGCCATCCTTGTCTTGCACAAGCCGGCGCTCGTCGCGCTGCGCGATTACGAGGCGCAGAAGCGCGCGGGTGTGGATCCAGTCTTCGATCCGCGACGGCTGGGCATTCAGAACGCCGAGCTTTGGAGCGGCTTCGGCGGCGCCTGTGAGCCCGCCGAAGCGACCGACTCGAGCGAGTCGGCGACGCGCCCGGTCGCGAGCCCACCATGACTGCGAGTCGTGCGCCAAGGAAGCTCGGATGGACCTACCGCCCTGGCGGTCATGTCATGGAAATGCCTGAAATGCACGGCGCCGAGCGCCCGGCAGATACGGAGTAAATCAGAGGCGCCCTAAGAGCCGCCGGTCCTGTCTCCGCGGCATTCGCAGGCGCTGCATCCTTTGTCGAACACCACGCGCCACTTGCCGTCCGGCTCTTTCCGCCAGACGGAGTTGAAGGTGGCGATGCGCTTGCCGTGTTCGTCCAGCACCGGTCCGCTGCTATGCGCCAGAGCGCCTGAATCGAGCACCTGAACCGTCTCGGGGCGCCACGAGAAGGGTGCGACCTCGGGCTCGAAAAATGCGCTCCACGCAGCCAATACGGCGGCCTTGCCGCGGATCGCCTTCTCGCCGTTGAAGAACACGGCTTCTTCCGAGACGTGCTCGGCGAATGCGCCATGATCGCGCTCGGCCATGGCGTCGGCGAACGACTGCTCGGCCTCGCGTACTTGCTGCTCGAGCTCCGAATCGGTTGCGTTCACATCAGTGAGCGCCGCGAACAACAGCATCAGCGTCGCTGGCAGTCGGCGAATCGATAAAGGGATGCGCATCGGCAGATTTCCATAGTCCAGGCGTGCACGCCACGATACGCAGAATGAATGGCGCGTCAATCGATCGACAAGCGCCTCGTGCGGGGCGTCCAGCTCTGGGAGCCGACCGCTGGCGGAGGGGGACGGGTCTATCGAAGGTCGCCCCGTCCAGGATTGTCATGCGGTCCAGGTTAATCATCCGGCGTTGCTGTATACCAGGCTCACCGGCTGCGGCGCGGCGGGAGATCCGACGGTTCGGTGCGAGGGTCGTCGACGGCGAACGCGCTTGATGCGCGCATGAGTTGCGAGGCCGTGATGATCGTCCAGGGTGAGATGGGACAGCCGGCCTCCCGCAGGCGCGCCGCCACCCACCAGTTGCACATGCGCGGGAAGTAGAAGCGGCGCTCGCCGTGATAGAAGCGGTTCGGCCGGGGCGCCGCCGCCGTGCTCGCCCCGGTCGGCCGCGGCTGCGAACCGGCGAATTCCTGCTCGATTCCCGCCGTAAGGCGCTTCAGGCCCTGCGCCGAGATCCGGACCTCGACCATGCCCTCGGCGTGAGCGCGCTGAGCAAGAGGTTCGTTCAGCGCGATGACATGGATCGCGCTGTCGGTTGGCCAGAGCGCCGCCCTGACTCCGAGCCAAAACGTATTCCGCTCGGCCTGGTAGAAGCGCAGATCGCCCCAACCGAACTCCAGGTAGTCGGCGCCCTCGAACTCCTCGAGCAGCGGCCAGTCGCGATTCGGCCAGAGGTCGATGGGCACGGCGACGCCGGTGTGCCAGCCGCGTTGCACCACATATATAGAGAGCGCATCGCGCGCAACGGAGTCCTGGCACGGGCCGGTCGAGGAGCAAGCCGAGAGCTGCACGAGGAGCCCCAGCAACGCGGCGGCCCGCAACGGCCCCGAGCGCGCCCGGCCCGTCATTGCGCTTTGCACCGCTCGTGCATGCACCACGAAACGCTCCCATGTAAGCATCGGTCCCGCTGCGCGTCCGATTGTCCGGCCTGGCGGTGCGCGCAACGACCCTGATCGCTGAATGCCGAGCGGCGCGCCGACCCGCCGCCCGACTTTCATCGTTCACCGCTAGGCGGCGCCGTGGACCGTGACTGTATACATGCGCCGCCAACCCGATCCGCAGCCTCACCCCGCTGATGCACCGCGGTCACATAAAAAACTTCCGCAGGTCTGTAACCTTTTGCAGTTTGGCTACGTCGAAGGATGACATTCGGCGCCAATGCTCGCGGAGGAGTGGATGATGCACAACAATGCCGGGCGGCAGATCCGTGCTGAGGACGCCCAGCAGGCCGAGGACCAGGCGTCGACCGCATCGGCGCCTGCTGCGCACGAGGCGCCTTGCGATGTGTCCGACAATGCGAGCCATTTCGCCTCGCCGGACCCTCGCGTAACCGATTTCCCGCGCCGCCGCCCGCATGCCGATCGCAACGCCGCCGAGCAAGACAGGAAAAGCAAGCCGATGTGGAAGTGGACTGCACTGCTGGCGATCGCCGTCGTCGTCGCCTGGTATGCGACGCGCGACGCCGGCTCGCCCCCCGCGGCAGTCGCCGGCGCGAGCGTTGCGCCCCTCGAGCTTGCCGCGATGGATGTCGCCGTCGTCGAGCCGCGCGTGCTGACGCGGCTGTTGCCGCTGTCCGGCTCGATTGCTCCTTTCGTTCAGGCCTTGGTGAAATCCAAAGTGAGCGGTGAGGTCGAGCAGGTCACGGTGCGCGAAGGCCAGAACGTGGAAGCCGGCCAGATCATCGCGCGCATCGACGCCCGCAACCTGCAGGCGCAGTACGATCGCGAGCTCGCGGCCGTGGAGAAGGCGCGGGCCGACCTGGAGCTCGCGCAGCTCAACCGCGACAAGAACCGCACCTTGCTCGAGCAGAAGTTCATTTCCCGGAACACTTTCGAGCAGACCGAGAGCGCCTACGCCGCAAGCCTAGCGAGCTACAAGCTCGCCCAGGCGCAGGCGCGCGTCGCGCAGATCAATCTCGAGGACGCGTTGGTGCGCGCTCCCTTCTCCGGAACGATCGCCCGTCGCATGGTGCATCCTGGCGAGAACGCTTCGACCGACTCCCCCATCGTCTCTATCGTCGATCTGCGGCAGATGGTGCTCGAAGCCGCCTTGCCGGCTGCAGACATTCCTTCCGTCAGAATCGGCCAGAAGGCGCGTTTCACGGTCAGCGGCTTCGGCGCCCGGCAGTTCGAGGGCGAAGTTCAGCGCATCAATCCCGTTACGACCGACGGCTCGCGCGCCATCGCCGTCTACATCGCCGTGCCCAACGAGGACGGCGCACTGAAGGGCGGCATGTTCGCACAGGGCGAGCTGGTGCTCGATGCGACGCAGCCTGTCCTTGCGGTGGCGCAGCGCGCCGTTCGCGAGGAAGCAGGCGGGAAATACGTGTACATACTGCGCGACGGGCAGATCGTGCGCACGAGCGTGACGCTCGGTTCGTCGATCGACGGCGCATCGTACGTCGAGGTGCGCGGCGGCTTGAGCGCCGGCGACCGCGTCATCCTCGTGGAGATCGGCGACGACAAGGTCGGGATGCGGGCCGTGGTGCGCGACCCGACCGCCCCGGCGACGCCTTTCACCCCGACGCCCGCCGCGGACACCTGATCCGGACGGCCGCGCACGAGCAACGTTTCCCCGCATCACCGATCCTCTGACCATCCGCGATCCGCCATCCTCTTCTTTCGCCAACCGCTAACGAGCCTCTGATCAACTCTTGCTTCCGTGATGTCGATGCAACTCGAGCCCTTGCATTACTGGCGCTTCTTCGACTTGCATCATCAGGGTGGTAGGTAAGTCAGAGGTTCCCTAACCGCTAACCACGTCTACTCCCATGTGGATTACCCGCACCAGCATCAATCAACCGGTCTTCGCGACCATGGTGATGCTCGCCCTGGTCGTGCTCGGGCTGTTCTCGTACAAGCTGCTGCCGGTGGAGCAGATGCCGGAGATTGTGGTTCCGTACGCTTTCGTCACGGTGCAGTATCCCGGCGCCTCTCCTCAGGCGATCGAGAACGATGTCATCAAGCCTATCGAGAACGTCGTCAACACCGTCGAGGGCGTGAAGAACATCTACTCGACGGCCCGTGAAGGCGGGGCGTTCATGCAGATCGAGTTCCGCATGGAAGTGGATGTCGCGAGCGCGACGCAGGAAGTGCGCGACAAGGTGGCGCAGATCCGGGCCGGCATGCCGCGCGAGGTGAAGGAGCCGACAATCTCCCGTGCGAGCAACGACAGCTCGTCGGAGCCCGTGATGAGCCTGGTGGCGTATTCCGATACGCGCAGCTTACGCGAAGTCTCGACGATCGTTGATCAGCAGATCGTCAAGCGCCTGCAGAACGCCTACGGCGTCGGCAACATCATCGTGAGCGGCGCCGTCGAGCGGCAGGTGCAGGTGTTCCTGCGCCCAGAGGCGCTGCAGAGCTATCGGGTCGGCGTGGACCAGGTGATCGCCGCGATTCAGGCGGCCAACCAGGATTTGCCGGCGGGCAGCATCTCGCAAGGCGCGCAGGAGCGGCTGGTGCGCGTGGAAGGCAAGATTCGCGACGCGCGCGGGTTCGAGCGCATCATCGTGGCGCAGCAAGGCGGCGCGCCGGTGTATCTGCACCAGGTCGCCGATGTGGTCGATGGGGAGGCCGAGGAGCAGTCGATCGCCCGCGTCGACGGGCGTCGCTCGGTGACGCTGGAGATCTTCAAAGTCCAGCAGGCCAACATCGTCGAGGTCGGCAAGAGCGTCGAAGAGGCGATCGAGGAGCTGACCGAACGGCTGCCGGACGTCAGAATCCGCACGGTGTGGTCGAGCGCCGAGTTCATCGAAGGCTCACTCGACCGCGTGAAGGCCACGATCATGGAAGGCGCGCTCCTCACGATCCTGATCGTGTTCCTGTTCCTGCATTCCTGGCGCTCGACCATCATCACGGGTTTGACGCTGCCCATATCGGTCATCGCCACGTTCATCGCGCTGTACGCCTTCGGCTTCACGCTGAATTTCATGACGCTGATGGCGCTGTCGTTGTGCATCGGCCTGCTGATCGATGACGCGATCGTGGTGCGCGAGAACATCGTGCGGCATGCCGAGATGGGCAAGAGTCACCGCGCCGCTGCGCTCGAAGGCACGCAGGAGATCGGATTGGCGGTCATGGCGACCACGTTCGCCATCCTGGCGGTGTTCGTACCGGTCGCGTTCATGAGCGGCGTCATCGGCCAATTCTTCCTGCAGTTCGGCATCACCGTGTCGGTGGCCGTGCTCGTCTCGCTGTTCGTGAGCTTCACGCTCGATCCGATGCTCTCGTCGATCTGGCCCGATCCGAAGGAAGGGCGCTTCCGCCGCGCGCCGTGGCTCGAGCGCGTGATGGTGAAAGTCGAGCAGGTCGTCGATCGTGCGCACCAGGTGTACGACAAGCTGTTGCGCTGGGCGATGAGCGATCGCCGTTACGCTGTTCCGGGGCTCGCCCAGCTCGCCGCCTGGCGAGTTGCGCAAGCCAGGCGGCGCGGCGGGCGAGCGGCGTCGCGTTGGGCGAGCGCCAGCCCGCGCATGCTGCTGTTGGTGCTGGCCGCATTCGCTTTCTTCGGCAGCTTCGCGCTGGTGCCGCTCATCGGCGTCGAGTTCATGCCCGAGGAGGACGAGGGTCGGGTCTTCATCCGTCTGAACGCGCCTATCGGCTCGAGCCTGGAGTACACGGACGCGAAGATCCGCGATGTGGAGGCCGTGTTGCGCGAGATCGACGGCGTCGACGCCATCATGGCCATGGTGGGCACGGACGAGGGCCGCAATTACGCACGCATCCGCATGGCGCTCGTGGATCGCAAGAAGGCTGATCGGCGCTCGCAGCAGGAGATCGAGAAGGAAATCCGCGAGCGACTGGCCCGCGTGGCGGGGCTCGAGTTCGCCATCGGCAGCGACAATCAGCCGGTGTTCATCTCGATTCTCGGTCCGGACAGCCGCAAGCTCACCGAGCTGTCGCAGCAGCTGATGGCGCAGCTCGCGCAAATCCCTGGCATCGTCGATCTCGAGAGCAGCGAGAAAGGCGCCAATCCGACCGTCGCCGTGAGGATCAACAACGAGCTCGCAAGCGATCTGGGGTTGAGTAACGCGCGCATCGGCGCAGCGCTCCGGCCGTTGATCGCGGGCGACCAGATCAGCACCTGGCTGGGGCCGGACGGGCAGGACTATGACGTCATCGTGCAGCTTCCGAAGGACCGCCGCGGGATCACCGCTGATTTGGCCGAGCTGTACGTCACCAGCACGCGCCTCGATGAGTCGGGCGCGCCGATTCTAGTCCCGTTGCGACAGGTGGCCGAGTTCGTCGAAACGAGCAGCCCGCAGCAGATCAAGCGGCTCAACCTGCAGCGACGTATCTCGATTTACGCCAACGCCGAAGGACGCGCTTCGGGCGACGTGGGTTCGGATGCGCAGAGAATCGCGACGGCCATGGAGCTGCCGCAGGGTTACCGGATCGAAATCGGCGGCGGCCAGCAGGAGATGAATGAAACCTTCTCCGCGGCGGTCGCCTCGCTCGGGCTTGCAGTGATCTTCATCTACCTGGTGCTTGCTTCGCAGTTCGGCAGCTTCACACAGCCGATCGCCATCATGATGTCGTTGCCGCTGTCGCTGATCGGTGTGCTGCTCGCGCTGCTCGTTACGGGCACCACGCTCAATATTTTCTCGATCATCGGCTTTATCATGCTGATGGGACTGGTCACGAAGAACGCCATCCTGCTCGTGGACTTCACCAACCACGCGCTACGCGCCGGCAAGAGTCTGCGCGAGGCGGTCCTGGAGGCCGGACAGGTGCGGTTGCGCCCGATTCTCATGACCACGTTCGCCATGATCTTCGGCATGCTGCCCATGGCGCTCGGCGTAGGCGAAGGCGGCGAGATTCTCGCGCCGATGGGCCGCGCGGTCATCGGCGGCGTGATCACCTCGACTCTGCTGACGCTGCTGATCGTTCCTGTGCTGTACACGTATCTCTATCGTCTCACCGAGCGCGTCAAGCGTGCTCGACGTCAAAGTCATGGCGCGCATGTGTATGAGAGAAGCGGATAGCGGATAGCTCAGAAGCTCGGCGGAGGGATCCAGGGGAAGCTCTGATTAACCTACTACCCTGACGGCTCAGCTCAAAGAAACGCCCGCAATGCAGCGTGTTTCGAGCGACTCCGGATCACAGAACAGAATAAATCAGAGATCTCAGCTGCGCCGGCGCAGAACGCCGGCGGGATGCGTGGTCTCGTAAGTCAGCAGCAGCAGAACTGCGAGCAGCAAGGGCAGGAGCTCGTAGACCGCACGATATGCGAGCACCGCCCCGAGCAGTTTCCCGGGCGGCACGTGCGGCAGCATCAGCAGCAGCGCGGCTTCGAGCACGCCGATCCCTGCAGGGATGTTGCTGATCTGTCCGGCGATGAACGCGATGCAGTAGATCCCGATGAACGACGGCCAGCTCATGCCGAGCTCCGGGGGCATGAACAGGTAAAGGATCGCCGTCATCAGGCTGATCTCCGCGAGACCGAAGGCGATCTGAACGAAAGAATCACGCAGCGTGGGTAGATGCAGCCTGAGGCCGCGGATATAGATCGGCGCTGTGCGCTTGGCCACGAAGATCAGCCAGCCGACGTCCTTGAACAGGCCTACCACGCCCAGCGCGGTCAGCAGCGTCGCCGAAACGTGCAGCGTGCGACTGGCTTGCTGCGAGTTGAGCACCAGCGACAGATCGACCAGCCAGCCGACCGCGAGCACATAAGGCATGGCGGCGAGCACGATGACCGCCGCGATCTGCTTTGCAGACAGTCCGGCCGCCGTGTACATCCGATAGCGCAGTGCGCCGCCGCTGACCATCGCTGCGCCCACCGCGCGTCCGATTGGATTGGCGACCAGCGCCGTGCGCAAGGGATGCAGAATGCTGCGCCGGCCAGTCGCCATGCGCACCGCCAGACCTTCGTAGAGGCCTACGGCCGCATACACGCCTGCGCTGCACAACACGCCCGCGAGCACGATGTGCGGCGGCAGCGCGCGAAGCTGCTCCAGCACCTCCTCCAGCTCCACCTGCCTCAGTCGATCGGCGAGCAACCAGCCGATCAGCGCCAGGATCAGCAGCCATAACAGCGGCGTCCATTTCTTCAGTCTCATTGATTCCAGTACTTCGACAGCGTCCATCCAGTCGTCTTCATCGGCTGCAGGCGCCAGTATGTCAATGAGCGCCACAGCCATTCAGCCGGGCCGAAGCGGAAGCTGCGCAGCCATGCCGAGCTCCACAGAAGCTGGGCCATCCATACGGCCAACACCACATAGTAGAGCTGATGACGCTCGAGCTGTCCGAACAGGGCGAGGCCCGCGCCCGTGAAGACAAACAGGCCGATCAAGCTTTGCGCGAGATAGTTGGTGAGCGCCAGGCGGCCGACCGCGGCGAGCGGGCGCATCGCTTTCACCGTGGGGGCGCGATGCAGCAGAGCGATGAGCGCCAGATGGCCGAGCGTCATCGCGACGCGACCCAGGTCGTAAGTCAGGTAGGAGCGTACGATGGAGTGCACCGCGAATCCAGAGGACTCGATCGCCCTGGTCTCGAGCAGGTTCACGCTGAGGCCGATTCCGTAGCCCGCGATGAGCAAGGCGGCATAAACGTGCGTCGGCGCCCGGCCTGTGATGATCCCGAGCCTGAGCAGCGCCATGCCGAGCAGCATCATCCCGAGAAAATCCAGCAATCCGTGCCGCAGGAAGGCGGTTGTCTGCGTGTATCTGGCGCGATCTCTCACGACGTTCGCCGCGCTTGCATAGCTGCCGCGCATGAATGCGATGATTTCCTCCTGCGCTGCGCGTGAAGGCTTGTATTGCTCATTCGTCGCGGCGTACTGGTCGGCGGCCGCTCGCAGCTCCGCCGGCGGCGGTCGTCCGGCGGCCTGCAGGACGTGCGCAACCTGCGCACTCCTCTGCAGTTCGCGATAGTCCAGCCACGTGAACGTCGAGATTGTGGTTTGCAGGGCCAGCGCCGCAAAGGCGCAGGCCATCAGCCAGGGCGCAGGGAGCCGCCGGAAGGCGAGCAGCAGCAGGCCGGTGACGCCGTAGGCGAACAGGATGTCGCCGTCCCAGAGCAGTACATACGCGTTGAGCAATCCGAACAAGAGGAGCCACAAGACGCGCCGAGTGTAGAGGCGGGTCGGGCGAGCTTCGCGCCCGGTCCCCGCGGGACCATCCAGGAACAGCAGCATTCCGGCCCCGAACAGCAGTGAGAACAGCCCGCGCATGGTTCCTTCGACCGACACGCTCATCATTCGCCACACGACGAGATTTGCGCCCTCGGCGCCACCCCAGTTGGTCGGGTCGTCGTAGGCGTTCGGCAGGCCGAAACCGATGACGTTCATGAGCAGGATGCCGAGCACGGCGACGCCGCGCGTCACGTCGAGCAACTCGATGCGCTGCGTACCGGGGGTGGGCTCGTGCATGGGAGAGGCGGCGAGCAGGCGCCGAGCGGCGCTTGTCGATGGTTTCAGAAACGACCGGCGTCGGCCACCGTGGAAACGCGCTCGTGATCGCCAGCGCGGACAGGGCGCTGGATCCGCGACGACCGCTGCCACTCTGCCGGCTCAGCAGCCCGTCGACTTGATCATCGCCCACTCAGGACATGGATCCGGCCGCCTGCAAACCCAAGTCGGCCGGGGTCCCAGCGGGGCCGCCGCGTCCGGTCACTACTCGCTTCCGCTCGGCTACCATGTGCGTCTATCCAGCCGCAAACAGGACCGTAAGTGCCCGCACCGATCTCCGCCGCCCTCGCAATCTTCCTGATCACTCTCATCGTCAGCTTGCTCGGGTTGTACCGGTCGCCCAAGATCATCGACCGCTGCCTGTTCCGGCCGTACTGGCTGCTGCGACGCAAGGAGTACGACACGGTCGTCACCAGCGGCTTCGTGCATGCGGATCTCATGCACCTGATCTTCAACATGGTGACGTTCTATTTCTTCGCCTTCCCGCTCGAGCGGTACATCGGTCCGGCGCGGTTTGTGATGCTGTACTTCGCGGGGTTGCTCGTGAGTCATGCCGGCACGTGGTTCAAGCAGCGCCATGACCCAGAGTACGCGAGCCTAGGGGCGTCGGGCGCGATCTCGGCCGTGCTGTTCGCTGCGATTGTGTACTTCCCCCACCACTCACTGTTCATCATCCCGATTCCCGTGCCGATTCCGGCGCCGCTGTTCGCCGTCGGCTATCTCGCATACTCCTGGTACGCGGCCAAGCATCCGCACGGGCGGATCAATCACGACGCGCATCTTGGCGGCGCCCTCACTGGCCTCGCTTTCGTCGCGCTCACCACGCCTCAGGCCTACCAGGGGTTGTTCAGGAGTTTTTTCTGAGGCGCAGAAAAAGCGAAGCCCCGTCGAAGAGGCGGGGCTTCGTGCTTCGCGCCGCTTTAATCCGAAGAACCCCTACTTGATTCGGGGCGGGAACGAAGCGTTGGAAGAGCTCGGATTTCAGCTTCGCCATTAGAAAACATCGATGACGACGTTCTCGTAACCGCTGCACTGATAACTTTGCTGCTTCCGGCACGAAGACGCGCGCCCGGCGTCGAAGGTTCCGCGCATCTCGCGATTCCCACGAAATTCTGCGCCAGGCTCTGTCCGCAACGAGCTTCAAGCTGCAGGCATTGAATTGCTGCGCTGCGCCATGTGAAGGCGCCGGACCATAGTCGCGTTTGGCGGCTTCCCCTCCCATCCAGCATTGCTCAATCAACTCGAGACTTGCTCGATTGGTATATGAGCGTATTGTCGCCGCCACATCCGGTGCTAGCGTTCACGCCGTCGGCTCGGCGAATGCTGGACGAGCGCCGTCGTTGACAACCGAAGCTTCACTGTCGCTGCCGCGATGCTGGCGGCTCAGCAGCTTGCGGGCTCGATGGGCGCTTGCCTAGGGAGGTCGGTCATGGATCATCGAAAGAGACTCGAGCTTGCAAGTGGACGCGCTTTGACTGCGGCGATCGCCGCCTGTGTTGTGCAGGCAACACATGTGCAGGATGCGATGGCCCAGGCGCCCGAGGAGATCATCGTCACCGGATCGCGCATCCGGCAAAGTCCGGTCGAGCGTACTGCTCCGGTCCAGATCGCTACCGCGCAGGACATCGATCGCAGCGGCGAGGTGACGGTCGCCGACTACCTGCAGCGCTTGCCAATTTCGGGGTCGGCCATCAATCGAACCAACAACTCCAGCGGCAACCTGGGATTTCCGCCGGACGGCGGCGGCATAGGCGCGGGGGCCAGCGAAATCGATTTGCGCTATCTCACGTCCAAGCGGGTGCTGGTGCTGGTCGACGGCAAGCGCTGGGTGCGCGGTTCGTCGGCGAGCGGCGTCTCGGGCGCCGTGGACCTCAACACGGTTCCTACCTCGGCGATCGAGCGCATCGAGGTGCTCCAGGACGGCGCTTCGGCGATCTACGGTTCGGACGCGATCGCCGGCGTGGTGAATATCATCACGCGCACGCAGTTCGACGGCATTCAGCTGGAGACCAACCAGGCCGCGTACGACGAGGGCGACGGGTATACGCAGGACTACAGCATCTCCTTCGGCGCCAACAGCGAGCGCACGCGGGTGTTCCTGACGGCCGCTTATACGCGTCAGGACGACGTGTTCGCCGACGATCGCGAGCTGTCGGAGGAGGTGGTGTTCCGCGGCGGACCGGGCGTCGGCGGAAGCTCCGGCACGCCGCAGGGTCGCTTCATCTTCCTCGATCCGCGCGGAGACGTGGACGGCGATGGCGAGCCAGACGTGGTCGACGTCACGCTGAACGCCGACGCGCTGAACGACGGCGTCACCCTTCCGATCTTCGACCCGAACAATCCCACCGGCGGAGATTTTCATGCGTTCGCCACGCCCGACCGGTTCAACTTCCAGCCTTACAACTACCTGGTCACGCCAAACCGACGTGTGAACCTGTTCGGCAAAGCGACACATGAATTGAGCGACGCGGTGAGTCTGCAGTTCACGGCTGCGTACACGCACCGTCGCTCGCGCAATCAGGCGGCGCCCAATCCGCTGTTTCTCGGCTCGGATGCGGGCTCAGGTTTCTATCTGGACAACATCTTCATTCCGGCCGATCAGCCGTACAACCCGTTCGGCTTCGACCTGAGCGGCGCGGACAACCTGATTCTCATCGGCCGCCGGCCGATCGAAGCAGGGCCGCGTCAGTTTCAGCAGACCGTCGACACTTGGATCCTGTCGACCGGGCTCGACGGCGAGCTGCGTTTCGGCGAACGCCCCCTGTTCTGGGATGTGAGCCTGAACTGGGGGCGTAACAACGCCTCGCAGGAGGGCCGCAACATATTCAACGCGCGCAGACTGGCGCTCGCGCTCGGACCACCGGCGCAATGTCTGGCTGTGCCGGGCTGCGTCCCGTTCAACCTGTTCGGCGGGCAAGGTCCGAACGGCGAGGGCAGCATCACGCCGGAGATGCTGGCGTTCACCACGTTCACGCAGAACGATCAGAGCGAGCAGGAGCTCAATGACATCGTGGCCAACGTCTCGGGCGAGCTGTTCGATCTGCCCGGCGGGGCGTTCGGCTACGCGCTCGGCTACGAGTACCGCAAGGAGTCCGGATCGTTCACTCCGGACGCCACAGTGCAGGCTGGTGAGACCGCAGACGTGCCGGCTGCGCCCACGGAGGGCGAGATCCGGGTGCGTGAGGCCTACCTGGAGTTGCGCGCGCCGGTGCTCGGCGATTTGCCGGCGGTGAATCGGCTGGAGCTTTCGGCGGCGGTGCGTTCCTCGGACTATGACCGCATCGGCCGCGACGAGGTGTTCGAAGGCGGCGTGTATTGGCGGGTGACCGACGATTTCTCGGTGCGCGCCAGCTACGGGGAGGGATTCCGGGCGCCGAATATCGGCGAGCTGTTCAACACCGGCTCACGTTTCGACAGCGCGCTCAATGATCCGTGCTCGAACTTCCTGACGAAAGACGCAGCCACGCAAGCCGCGTGCATGGCGCTGGGAGTGCCGGGCGCGTTCCAGCAGATCAATACGCAGATCAGCGTGCAGACCGGCGGCAATCCGGAGCTCGAGCCCGAGACCTCCGAGACTTACACGATCGGCTTCGCGTACAGAGCCGGCTGGGCGGAGGCGGTCGATTGGCTTGATGAGTTCACGATCGACGCCAATTACTACAATATCGAGCTGGAGGACGCGATTCAGGCGCTCTCTGCGCAGGATCAGCTCGACAGCTGCGTGGCCACGCTCGATCCGCTGTTCTGCTCCGGGATCGTGCGCGCGCCGGGCGGCTCGATCATCGCCTTCGCCAATCAGCTCACCAACATCGGTCGCATCGAGACGGACGGCTTCGACTGGACGATCAATCTGTCGACTGCGCCGTTTCGCTTCGGCGCGCTGCGCTTCCAATGGGCGAACACCTACCTGGCGGGCTACAAGGAGTTCACGCCAGGGCCGACGGGGCTGGTCGGCGTCGAGCGCGCCGGCACGGAGATCGGCTCGCCGACGCGCGGCTACGTGCGCTACAAGTCGACGCTTGCGACGGATTGGACGATAGGCGAGTGGACCACTTCGCTCACGCTGCGTTACCTGAGCGACCTCACCGAGCAGTGCCCGGGCGTGCTGTACGACTTCGGCGTGGAGTCGCTGTGCTCGGATCCGGTGAACGGCTTCAATGAGATGGATGATCGCCTCTATACGGATCTGCGCGTGAGCTGGTCGCCCTCGTTGTTCGGCGAGCGCGCCGAGTTCGCGCTGGGCGTGAACAACCTGCTGGATGAGGACCCGCCGCCATGCCGGAGCTGCGATTTGAACAGCTTCGACGGCACGCTGTACCCGATTTCCGGGCGCTTCATTCACGCGCGCGCGGCCATCACGTTCTGAGCGCGAGCGTTCACGACGAGACACGACAAGAGCCACGATAAGAAAGGAGTCGACGTGATGAGAAAAACGATCCTTGCCGCTGCAGCCATTCCCACTTTTGGCTTCGCGGCGCAACCAACCGACCAGGACATCATCGCCAGCATCATCGTCACCGCGCAGAAGCGAGCGACGGCGCTGCAGGACGTGCCGTTTTCGGTCGCTGCGGCGACCGAGCAGCAGATTCGCGATACGGGCTCGACCAATATCGCCGAGCTGGCGCGCAATTTCGCCGGCCTGACGATCACGGATCTCGGGCCCGGCCAGAGTCAGGTGGCGATTCGTGGGGTGAGCGCCGGGCAGGTAGTGCGCGACCTGGTGGGCGGGGTGAAGGAATCGGTCGGTGTGTATCTCGACGAGTCCGCGATCTCACAGGCGTTGTTCACTCCGGATCTCGACTTGTTCGATCTCGAGCGCTTCGAAGTGCTGCGCGGTCCGCAGGGCACGCTGTTCGGCGCCGGCTCAGCGGCGGGCACGGTGCGCTACATCACCCGCCAGCCGGTGCTCGGCGCATTCGAGGGCGCGGCCGAAGTGGGCGGCTACACCGGGACGGACGCCGACTGGGGCGGGTCGCTGCGCGGGGCGGTGAATCTGCCGATGGGCGAGATCACCGCGCTGCGCCTGGTCGGCTACTACAACGAGATCGCGGGCTTCATCGACTCCGTGTATCCGGGCCGAGGGGTGCGCGAGGACGTCGACAGCGGCGAGAAGTACGGCGGTCGGGCCACACTGCTCATCCGACCGCACGAGAATCTGTCGATCACGCCGCGCCTGGTCTACCAGCAGCTCGAGACGGACGGCTATCCGCGCATCGACGTGTACAACGTGCTGGGCAATCCGTTCACTACGACCGAGCCGCCGGTCGATCCGGGCAAGCGCGGCCAGGTGACGCAACTGCGCGAGGGCATCGACGATGAGTTTCTGCTCGCCGATCTGACGATCGACTGGACGTTCGGCGGGGCGACCCTTACGTCCGTCACCTCGTACACGGACCGCGACGTGGTCGTGCTGCGCGACGCCTCGCAGCTGAGCGGCAGCGTGACCTTGACCTTGGGCGCGGTGACGGGAGTGCCCGTGACGTCCGAGGAGGTGCGCCTGAATTCGCCGTTGTACGATACGACCCAGCTCGAGATGTTCAGTCAGGAGCTGCGCCTCGCATCGGCCGGCGGCGGAGCGTTCGAGTGGCTCATTGGCGCGTTCTACCAGGACATCGACCGCGAGTACGGCCAGAACCTGCCTACGCCCGGCTACGACGCGCTTCTGGCCAGGCTGGGCCTGCCGCCGAGCTCGGCGTTCAACGCGCCGCCCGACACGCCCTATCACTCCGAAGTGCCGTTCACTTTGGAGCAGTTCGCGCTGTTCGGCGAAGCCACCTACCGGTTCACGGAGCAATGGAGCCTCACGGCCGGTCTGCGCTACTACGATTTCGACGAAGAGCGCACACTCACGTTTGCAGGGGTGTTCGCCGACGTCGGGTATGTCAATCAGCCCGGCGCCACAAGCTCAGACGGCTTCTCGCCCCGCGTGATCCTTGCCTACGAGCCGAGCGATTCCGTGCTGCTCACTGCGCAGGTGGCGCGCGGCTTCCGTCTGGGCGGCATCAACGATCCGCTCAACGTGACGCTGTGCACGCCGGAGGACTTGGTGACTTACGATGGTCAGCCGACGTTCGATGACGAGAAGGTGCTGAACTACGAGATCGGCGCCAAGACGCAATGGGCGGGCGGGCGCGTCACGTTCAACGCGGCCGCGTTCTTCTCGGATATCGATGACTTGCAGGTGATCGCCGATGCAGGCTCGTGCTCTTCGCGCATCGTGCTGAACGCGCAGGCGGAGTCGATCGGCGCGGAGTTCGAGCTGTTCGCGCGCCCGACAGACAATTGGGATTTCGCGCTGTCGGCGACTTACGTGAAGGCGGAGATCACCGAGACGCGGCTCGACGCTTTTGGCAATCCGATCGCGGGCATCCGCGACGGCAATCGCTTGCCCACCTCGCCGGAGCTGCAGGCGGCGGCCAGCGTGACCTACAACTGGCCGTTCTCCACCGCGATGGACGGCTTCGTCAACTTCACAGTGCAGCATGTGGGCTCCTCATACACGCAGCTCGCCGATCAGGAGCCGGGCGTCGGCACGATCGGCGGCGCAGCGTTCTTCCCGTTCGGCGATCCGACGATCGACAGCTTCACCTTCGACCCGAAGCTGCCGTCCTACGAAATCGGGAATCTGCGCTTTGGCGTGCGCTCTGCATCCTGGGAAGCGGCCGCCTTCGTCAACAACCTGTGGGACGAGCGCACATTTCTGTCGCTGGACCGGGAGCGCGGCTTCCGGGCGCGCGTCGGATACCTGACGAACACGCCGCGCACTTACGGCGTACAGCTGCGGATGAATTTTTAGTCGCGGCTAGCGGTCATCGGTCCGCGCTGTGGGGCGATGCAGTGCGCGCTGCGGTCGCCGCGGTTGCTCACGTCGTTCACTGCAATGAAGCGTGCGCGAGCACGGAGGACCACAGGCAGTTCAGCCAGGAGCTGCAGATCGTCTCGCCGCAGGGCCGCAGTTTCGAGTGGCTCCTCGGCGTGTACTACTTCGACGAGACGAACCATGTGCGCAACGAGTACGAGTTCCCGTTCGTCCAGGACATGTTCGGCCTGCCGATCCCCTGCTGCAAGCTGCGCCTGAACGGACGGGCCACGACCGAGGCGAGTGCAGTCTTCGGCGAGGCGAATTACGACTTCACCGACAAAGTCAATCTGGTCGTCGGCGGGCGCTACAGCCGCGAACGGCGCGGCGGATACAACGACGTGGAATTCGTGAACTTCCTGACGCCGTTGATGGATAACCAGAGCCCGTTCGAACCGGAAACGTTCACGTCGTTCACCCCC
>JAVEVD010000051.1:0-26187 GCA_034005205.1 Steroidobacteraceae bacterium
GCGATCAGCCGCGCGTTTCGCGCAGCAGCGCCTCCAGCTTGCCTCGCTCACCGGTCGCTTCATAGAACCTGGTGATGCGCTCCCGCGCGACGCGCTTGCTCTCGCTGTCGGCGGCGACTTCGGCGCGCAGCTCACGATAGCTGCTCACAAGGTGCTGCTCGGCCTCTTCCATGCGGCCCAGCTCGTACAACGCCTCACCCAGCGCGCTGGCGGAACGGGCCGAACGCCATGCGGGCGCCCCGGCGCGCGTCCAGCGCTGTGCGGCCGCGCCGAGCACTTCACTGGCTGCGGCGAATTTTCGCTGCGCGAGGTAAGCCTCGCCCAGATAGTGTTCGCTAGACGCGACGTATTGGTGGTCGGGCGGAACGTGCTGCGCGTACAGATCGAGCGTATCGCGCAGTAGTTGCTCGGCTTCAGCGAATCTCGATTTCTTCATCCACAGCGTGGCCAGCATGGTCTGCAGGTAGCCGATCTTCAGGTACGCGGTGCTCTGGGACGCCCGGTGCGCCTCCAGAGCCTCGCTGATCAACTCGCTTGCATCGGTAAATTTGTTCTGCGCGATGCGCACCTGCGCAAGCGACGCAAGCGTGTCCGCGACGGTGTTGTTGACCGATCCGTACAAGCGCCTCTGAGCCGCCAGGGCGCGCTCGAACAGCACCGCCGCGTCGTCGATCCGGCCGCGGTAGAAGAGAATGTCGCCAAGCACATAATCGGCCATGACGCGGTCGGGATGGTGGTCAGGAACCGACTGGTAGATCTCGACCGCTTCGCGAGCCGCGCGCTCGGCCCCCGCAAGGTCGTCGGCCCACACCATGATGTTGGCCATTTCAGCGAGGATCGCGCCGATCGCAGGCTCGGAAGGCCCTTTGAGGGCGCGCATCAGCTCGAGAGCCTGAGCGGCGTACTCGAGCGCCTGCGGCGTGTGACCACGCACTTTCTCCAGCCGGGCGAGATCCACCAGCAGCTCAGCGTGCGCTTCGGAGCGATCTTCCTGGAGCCTCGCCGAGATCGCCTGAGCTTCGCTGAAATAGCGATCGGACTCATCGATCCGCCCCTCCTCGCGCAGGGCGATGGCCAGCTCGGTCACGATGGAGGCGACGCCGGCGGCCTCATGCGTATCCTTGCGCTTGATCTCCAGCGCTTCCTGCAAGTAGACGACAGCGCGGTCGGGCTGCCCCATGCGCCGGTAGGAACGCCCGATCGCTTCGAGCAGGCGCGCGCGCACGTCCGGCTGCTGAGTAAGATCGTTCTGAATGTCACGCGCGGCCTGGTCGAGCAGAATGCGCGCAGTGGGCTCGCGTCCGAAGTTCGTGAAAGGATCGGCCGCGCTGAAGATGTTCAGCATGAACTGCGAAACCTTCTCGGCTCGCTCGCGGTCGTGCATCGCCTGCTCGAGAGCCGCCGCGATGTTCTGTCGCTGGATGGACATCACGATCGCGACGCCGGCCAGAAACACCAGGAAGCCGGCGCTCGCCGCCACAGCCACGGTGTGGCGGCGCACAAACCTCTGCGTGAAGTAGATCCAATTGCCCTGGCGAGCCTGCACCGGCTCGTTAGACAGGTGAGCGCGAATGTCCGCGACCAGCCGCTCGACCGAGCTGTAGCGGTGTTCGGGCTCCTTGCGCAGCGCGCGCATGACGATGGCGTCGAGATCGCCGATCAGCCTGCGGCGCAGCTTCTCGGGAGTCAGGCGCCGTAACGCGGCGTTTTCAGCGAAGTCCGGCGCGGCCGGACTGCGAGGCGCGTGCATGGCGCGGTGCACTGCGGCGCTAGGTCGCGGCGCGTCGATCACGCAGATCGCGCGCTCGAGCTCGAGCTGGTTCGATGAATCAGGAAGGTCGTAGGGACGCAGGCCGGTGAGCAGCCGATACAGCACGACGCCGAGCGAGTAGACGTCGCTGGCGGTCGTGATCGCGCCGCCTGTGATCTGTTCCGGGCTCGCGTACTCGGGCGTGAGCACGCGATCGTTCATGCGGGTCAACTCGGCCGTGCGACCCAGATCCACGCCGGTATGCAGCAGCTTCGCAATGCCGAAATCCAGCAGCTTGGGCGCGCCGTCCGCGGTAATGAGAACGTTCGCCGGCTTGATGTCGCGATGGATGATCAGGTTCTGGTGCGCATACTGCACGGCTGCACAGATTTCGATGAACAGCCGCAGGCGCTGCGTCAGATCGAGGCGCCGCTCGTCACAGTAGCGATCGAGGCTCTGGCCCTCGACGTACTCCATCACCAGGTAAGGCTGACCGTCTTCGGTTTCGCCGGCGTCCAGCAGGCGCGCGATGTTGGGGTGGTTCAGCGTCGCCAGGATCTGACGCTCGGCGCGGAAGCGCAGACCCAGATCGAACAAAGCGGTTCGATCGATGACTTTGACAGCGGCCTTGCCGGAGAACTGCTGGTCGGCGCGCTCCGCCAGGTAGACGGCCCCGCTGCCGCCTCGGCCCAGCACCTCCACAAGCCGGTAATTGGCGATTACCCGGCCGATGAGCTCTCGTCCCTCCGGAAAGCTCTCCGCGCGCAGGGACGTCCCCAGCGTGCGGGTGAGCGGTCGGTTCCGGGCAAGGTTGTCGGACGTTACAGCCATTCTTATGTTAACTACGGGCCGCCGGAACCTGATTTCCCCCTTCCGAGTCCCTCTCGAAGCGGCCGATCACCCTCCCCCGAGACTGCCCCGGGGACAGGGTTAAGCCGCAGGCACAGTTACTTGCCTCACATTCTGCACGTGTTTTTGCAAAATTCCTGAGAAGCAGCCTCCACTCTGGGCGCCGCACGGGGGCCCTCAGGCGAGATCGGCGGGGCCTATGTAAGGGTTTTCCCTGACCGTCTGATCCTCCTTATCCCCCTCATTTACTCGACATAAGTAGTTGATTGTGACGCGCATCACAGTTAGCTTTGGTTATGTCAATGACCGGAAGAAGTCGTCCTCAGGGGAGAAGAACAGATGCGTAGGTTTCTCATCGCCTCCGTCGCCGCCGCGAGCGCTCTGCTGTGCAATATCGCCGCCGCCGACGGAATTACTCACATGAAGCGGCCGCTGCTCGCGGATGGCATCACGCACATGAAGCGCCCGCTGCTCGCCGACGGCATCACGCACATGAAGCGCCCACTGCTCGCGGACGGCATCACGCACATGAAGCGGCCGCTGCTCGCGGATGGCATCACGCACATGAAGCGCCCGCTGCTCGCGGACGGCATCACGCACATGAAGCGCCCGCTGCTGGCCGACGGCATTACGCACATGAAGCGCCCGCTGCTGGCCGACGGCATTACGCACATGAAGCGCCCGCTGCTTGCCGACGGCATTACGCACATGAAGCGCCCGCTGCTTGCCGACGGCATCACGCACATGAAGCGCCCGCTGCTCGCCGACGGCATTACGCACATGAAGCGCCCGCTCGTCGCCGTCGCCTGATTCACGAGAGATTCTGAACACCATGAAAAAGCAACTCCTGATCGCAGCCGGCGCGCTCCTGGTTCTCGGTTCGGCGTTCTCGCAGAACGTACGCACCGACGCCCCCGAGGCGCGGACGAGCGTCGCCGTTGAGTCCTCATCATCGGATGTCAGCACGCGCGCGACCGAGCGCGTGTTAGCCATGTGGCAGGAGGCGAGCCCCGCCGTTACACACTTGGCGCGACCACTCTGATCAACTGCGGTTGATCTCCGAAAACGGAAGCGGCGCGGTGGCTTGACCACCGCGCCGCTTTTGCATTCTACGGGCGCACTCGACTACTGCGCCCCTGCATGTGATCCACACCTCCGAACGCAGCCTGCTTGACCCGCCTTCGATCGCGTCCGTAGAAATTGCGTATCGAAGCGCCTGCACTGTCTGCAGATGGCGTCACTCGGATCGATCGAGGAACTTCCAGGGCCAGAACGCTTTTTATCATGTAGGCAATGACAACGAGTTCGATCGTTGCAGGAGTTTCATGATGACGAGCAAAGTTGCTACAGCATTCCTGGTTGCGCTGGCTGCTGGCGGAGTCGCCGCATGCAGCTCGACCCAGGAAGACGGTGGACCGGTGGAGCGCAGCGCCGCCGAGGCGGGACGCGTGGTGGACGACAGCGTGATCACGGCGAAAGTGAAATCGGCGCTGATTGCGGACCCCGTGACCAAGGCTCACCAGATCGAAGTCGAGACTTTCGAAGGAACCGTGCAACTGAGCGGTTTCGTAGACGACGCCGAGGCGCGCACGCGCGCCACGCAGGTCGCGCGCAACGTCGAAGGTGTGCGCAAAGTGACGAACTCGGTTCAGCTGCGTAACGATCGCTGACCGCTGCGGAAGGCGCGGAAAAGCGTCCGCGCCTTCCATACCGGCTTCAGAGCACCCCCGCTCTCAGACCGAGCGCCGACTGAGCGCCAGCATCACAATCCGTATCGACCGCCGTAAACGATGAGCCGTCGCAGCCAAAGGCGACCTCGAATCGCTGTCAAGAAACAGCGGCCAATTCACCCTCACTGACAGACGTCTTGCCCCCACCGAGGCGTCGCCGCTGCACGGCGCGCGCCAGCTGCTCGAGCAAGTTGACCGAGCTCTCCCAATCGATGCAACCATCCGTGATGCTCTGGCCGTAAGTGAGCGGCTGACCAGCGACCAAGTCCTGTCGACCGGCCTTCAAGTGGCTTTCGACCATCACGCCTGTGATGCGTCGTTCGCCGGCTTCCAGGCGCCGCGCGATGTCGGCGGCGACGATCGGCTGGTTCTCCGGGCGCTTGCTGCTGTTGCCATGACTGAGGTCGATCATGACGCACGGCTGCAGGCGCGCCGCCGCCAGGGCCTTGCAAGCATCATCGACGCTCGCCGCATCGTAGTTGGGCGTCCTGCCGCCGCGCAGTATCACGTGGCAATCGGCGTTGCCTGCGGTGGCGGCGATCGCACTGCGGCCCTGCTTGGTCACGGCCAGGAAATGGTGTGGATGCGCCGCCGCCTGCACGGCGTCGATGGCGATCTTCACGTTCCCGTCCGTACCGTTCTTGAAGCCGACGGGGCACGACAAGCCCGAAGCCAGCTCGCGGTGCACCTGGCTCTCGGTGGTGCGAGCGCCGATTGCGCCCCAGGCGACGAGCTCGGTCATGTATTGCGGCACGGTCATGTCGAGGAACTCGCATCCGGCCGGCAAACCCAGCTCGTTGATGTCGCACAGCAGGCGGCGCGCGATGCGCAGGCCCTTGTTGATGTTGAAGCTGCCGTTCAGATCCGGATCGTTGATAAGCCCCTTCCAGCCGACGGTGGTGCGCGGCTTCTCGAAGTACACCCGCATGATGATTTCCAGATCGCTGCTGAAGCGTTCGCGCTGCGCCTGCAGACGATGCGCATACTCGAGCGCCGCTTCCGGATCGTGGATCGAGCATGGTCCGATGACGACCGCCAGGCGGTCGTCCCGCCCGTGAAGAATCTCCTGCATCGCCCGCCTTCCCTGGTCGACGCTCGTCGAGGCGCGCTCCGTGATCGGATGCTCGTGCATCACCTGCTCGGGCGTAACCAGCTCCCTGATGTTACATATGCGCAAGTCGTCGGTGCGGATGTTCATTTATCTTCGGCTCCAGTGGGCCATCCGTCGGCGGCAAAAAAAAACCGCCAGTGGTCTGGCGGTTTTTTGGGTGACTCGGGAAACGGATCGTCAGGTCGAGTTCAGTCCTTCCGCCAGAAGGTTCGGACGCCCAAAGTAAAAGTAGAACCAGTAGCGGCGGAAGCTCGATTGCATGGGTGCTTGATACCACGGAAGCCCAAGGCTGCGCAACACCACATTCAGGCCGCGCCGGTGTAGGGACTTCATCGGTCGTTAGCGTTCGCCCATGCCTTCGGCGGGCTTGGCGCCGCTCCCCGCTCTGACCTTCTGCTCTATACGACCGCCGACCTCTGGATCGATCGACTTCCAGTACTCGAAGGCGCGTTCCAGGACCGGTGAACGGACGCCGCCGAGCAGGCTGCCGGCCACCTGATCGACCAACGCTGCACGCTGGGCGTCATCGAACACCTCGCGGACCAGAATCCCCGGCTGTGTGAAATCATCGTCGTCGGGGCGAAGGGTGTAGGCGCTGCGCACCATGTCGCCGTCCGACTCCCATCCATCGGGGACCGGTCCTGTTGCATCGGCCCAGGGCCGGTCGCCGCTGTTCGGCGCGTAAGTGGGTGCGGCGCCGCTATGAAGATAGGCCATCTGGCCGTCGAACATGTACGTGTTGACCTTCACCTTCGGCTGGTTCACCGGAAGCTGGTGGAAGTTCGTCCCGATGCGGTTGCGCTGGGCGTCGTTGTAGGCGAAGGCGCGCCCCAGCAACATCTTATCGGGCGACAGACCAATGCCGGGCACGGTGGCGCCCGGCGAAAAGGCGGCCTGCTCGATCTCAGCGAAAAAGTTCTCCGGATTGCGGTTCAAGGTCATCGTGCCGACCTCGAAGAGCGGGTAGTCCTTGTGCGGCCAGGTCTTGGTGAGGTCGAAGGGATTGATCCGATAGGTCTTGGCCTCGGGATAGGGCATGACCTGGACGGACAGCGTCCACTTCGGGTACTCGCCTCGTGCAATAGCCTCGAACAAGTCGCGACGATGGAAGTCTGCATCGGCGCCGGCCACGGCGGCCGCCTCCGCGTTGCTGAAGAACGCCATGCCCTGCTGGGTGTGGAAGTGGTACTTGACCCAGAACTTCTCGCCCTGTGCATTCACCCACATGTAGGTGTGGGAGCCATAGCCGTTCATGTGTCGCCAAGTACGCGGCAGGCCTCGCACACCCATCAGATACGTCACTTGGTGCGCGGTTTCCGGATTGCTCGTCCAGAAGTCCCACTGCATGTGGTTATCGCGCAAACCGGAATCGGGCAGTCGCTTCTGACTGCGGATGAAGTGCGGAAACTTCATCGGGTCCCGTACGAAAAAGATGGGCGTGTTGTTTCCTACCAGATCGTAGTTGCCTTCGCTGGTATAGAACTTCAGCGAAAAGCCGCGTACGTCGCGCCAGGTGTCCGGGCTCCCTGCCTCGCCCGCCACAGTGGAAAAGCGCGCCAGCATCTCGGTCGAGGCTCCCTTCTGAAAGAGTGCAGCTCTGGTGTACGCCGAAACGTCAGCCGTGGTCTCGAACACGCCGAAGGCGCCCGATCCCTTCGCGTGTGGCTGACGCTCCGGAACCTTTTCCCGATTGAAGTGAGCCATCTGCTCCAGAAAATGCACGTCATGCAAAAGAATAGGACCGTCAGAACCGATTGTGAGCGAATTGCGGTCACTCGACGCCGGGGCGCCGGTGCTCAGCGTGGAGCGGTCGGTCGTGGATTTCGACATGGCCATAGTCTCCCGTAATGAACGTTCAGGCCGCCAGTCAATCGATCACGTGGGAAGTGGCGATGGGCCTGAGCAAGCGGGGATCAAGCGACAAGATCAAGCAGAATGAAACTGGTTGAGTAAGTCAACACATATAGGTCAACGCAGCGCGGGCGCACAACGCGGCGTTTCGGATAAACACACTTGCAAGACCTTACATTTGTCCTTCCTCAGAAGATCGAGCGGACCAGCCACTCGCCCAACGTGCCGATCGCCGACATCATGGCCGCGCCGCCCAGCGCCCAACCGAAGCTGTCGATCTTCAGGTGATCGGTCAGCTTGTCGGTCAGGACGAGCAGAATCGCGTTGATGATCCAGCGCGTAATGAAGGCGAGCAGCCAAGCGAGCCCCAGCGTCGCTACCGTGAAGATCGCGAACAGCAGCCAGCCAAGCAGAAAATTGAGCACGCCGAAGATCGCCGCGACGATCAGGGCGCTCTTGGCGCCTTTTACATGGAAGCCGGGCAGCAGCGCGTCGGTCAGCCACACTGCAAAGGACAAGATCAGCCAGGACAGGATCACGCTCATGTTCGCTCCTCCGTCGGTGTTGTTCGTTCCAACTCCGGCCAGCGCGCCCTCGCAGGGCCTGTTTCGCCGGCTGCCGTGGTCATTCTGCGGGAAGAGCGCTGCTACGTTAACTCGTTCGATTCGGTCGGACCGGATCATTGCGGGCCGTCGGAACCACGCTGCACAAGGACCCAGCGCAATCCGAGGTCGCGTCGGCGCAAGACGCGACGACCGCGGCGGCTGCGAGCCTGCCGTTCGTCAAAGAAAAGGAAACTCTCATCCGCGTGAAAACGTTCGAGTCGCGCCAGGCCACACCGCTGGCCTCAATGCGCAGCGGGCGGGACGAAACGAACAGCCCTGATCCTGCAAACACCCGACAGGAGCACCACTATGGCTTACGTAGACGGATTCATCATCGCAGTCCCGAAGAGCAACAAGGAAAAGTTTACGGAGCACGCCAAAAGCGGCGACAGCGTATTCATGGAGCTCGGCGCGACGCGGGTCCTGGAATGCTGGGGCGACGACGTGCCCGACGGCAGAGTGACCGACTTTCGCCGCGCCGTGCAGGCGAAGGACGACGAAGCAGTCGTGTTCTCGTGGATCGAATGGCCGGACAAGAAGACCCGGGACACCGCCATGTCGAAGATGGGAGATCTCATGAAGAGCGATCCGCGCATGAACCCCGAAACCAACCCCATGCCGTTCGACGGCGTGCGGATGATCTACGGCGGATTCGCGCCGGTCGTGACGCTCGGCGCCTGATCGGATCCGGCGTCCCAAGGCGCTTCATTTGAGGACGCGCGATTGCGAAAGACGGACGCCCAGCTTCGCCGGGCGTCCGCCTTCCACTGATCGGGCCGAACATGCAATCGTGATCCTGATCAGGCTCGATGAGCCTCGCCAGAATCAGCGCCTGATCAAGATGAACTCACGATCGACGTGTTTGCCGACGGGGAAGTCGTACTCACCCATCTTGTTGAACCCGAACCGGCCGTAAAGGCGCTGAGCGCCCAGGTTCTCGGACCAGACCCCGAGGTAAAGCGGGGAGAACTCCTCGGCTTCGAGCCATTCGAGCGCTGTGGTAAGCAAGCGCGTGCCGATCTGCCGACCCTGATGGGCCGATAGCAGGTACAGCTCCTTGATCTCTCCGGCTTGCGGGGCGAGATTCTGCACCGGCAGCTTGCAGAGGCCGGCGAGCACGTAACCGATCAGTTCGCCGTTGCGTTCCGCAGCCACCCATAAGGCCGTTCGCGGCTCCGAGAACATTCGCCGATATCTCTCCTCGGAACGCGCGGTCGCAAGGAATGCAGTGAGATCTTCGGGCGAATACAGGCGCCCGAAGGTTTCAGTGAATGTCGTCGCCGCAAGTTTTGCGAGCGCTGCAGCGTCGGACGCCTCAGCGCGACGCACGATCGGTGGGAGCGTCATTTCCATCAAGAGCGGCTCGCTGCGCAGTGACGGTCGAGAATCTTACACTGCGTGTTCTCTTGTTCCATCAAGACCGACGCGCCGCTGGCCGTCCTTTCAATCGAGCAGTCGCCTCAGCGTGCTCACTCCGGATCGGAAGGAGTTTCGGATTCCCGTGTTTGCTGCGGAGCTTGCGAGGACCCGGAACCGCCGGAGCCGTCCCGCGTAGACTCGCCTTGGCCCGCCGCCGGTATTTGCGGAAGCGCCGTCGCGCCAACGGCCAGCGGGACGAGCGCTTCGACGGTAAGCTTCGGATGGATGCGTGACGGCGACCTCGGGTCGCACGACATGCTCCGACTGACGATATCGACGTCGAGCTTGCGGAAAACGCTATCGGACATCTGCTCGAGCAATTGGCATTCCTCGGGCTCGATGCCTATGGTCTTGCGAGACAGCGTGACTTGCATGCGCTGCGCAGGGAACGGGTCTGCGCTCTCGAGCAGCGGCGCCGGGTTGCCGCTCACGCGCGCGATCAGCTCGCGCCGGCTCTTCTCCTTTTTCGCCTGGGCGAGCGCTTCCGGCGTCGCCTCGGTGGGCGTCTTCACCCGTGCGCGCACTTGAACCGATTGCTCGCGTCGCGAGCGTCGATTGAATCTATCGGTGCGAGAGCCCCAGGTCGGATCGTTCCATGAGCGGCTCGACGGCGAGCGCCAGGTGTCCGAAGGATCCGCGCGTCTGGCGTCCATGGGATCGTCGGACATGAAGTCGGACATGAAATGTCCGTCGCAGTCCTGGAGCGTCACCTCGAGATCGTCCCGCGCGCCGACCGCGCGCAGGATCGAAACGACCCTTTGCTGCAGTGAGCTGCATGAGTAGATCGCGTTGAAGCTCCTGTACTGGAAGCTGATTTCCTGCTCCTTCCAGACCGCCTCGGTCTGCTCCTGGGCCGCCGCCTGCAACCCGGTCGCCGACAATCCCAAGACAAGCAGGTGTAACGCACGCCGCGCGCGGTAGCGCGTATTGCTCGCCGGCGTGCCTGGCGAATGCTGCGCGTTCATGCAGCCATTCTCTGCCGACGGATAGCGAAGACAAGCTCGGCAAAACGCAACGGGCGGCGACGACGTGTCGGTAGAACACGCAGGGCGTCGGGGAGATTGTCGCGCCCGGATTGCAGGCCACGGCGCGCAAGGCGGCGATGCTTGAGGCGGCCGGACGATCGTTAGGTAGCCGTGGGCGCAGCGGTCGCTAGTAAGCGTCCGGTCAGGGCCATGTTGACGATGGGGGCGGATTGATTTCATCCGTGAACTCGTCATGCTCAAGGGCCTTACCGACGGCGCCATCCAGGCGTTTCAGCATATCAACCAAGGATTCTTTGTCGCGCCGAACCAGCGCTGCGAGCATGTTGTGCTCGTCATTTGCGATTGCAGCGCAGGGGATGGGATGGATCGCTCCGATGCTGATCGTGCCGCCGCTGGCGATCAGCTCTTGTAGCTGCGGCCATGGGCAGGCGGGCGCAGGTGGACTCAGGCGGCGCGGCGCTCTGTGCCGTTGAGTTGATCGGCGACGCGCCATGGCAGTAGCTCCTCGATGCGATTGATCGGATGCTCGGCGATGTGCGTAAACACGTAGCGCAGATAGGCGTCCGGGTCGAGCCCGTTGAGTTTGGCGGCGCCGAGCAGTGAGTAGACCGCGGCGGCGCGCTCACCGCCGGCATCAGAGCCGGCGAACAGATAGTTCTTTCGGCCGAGCGCCACTGTGCGCAATGAGCGTTCGGCGGGAACAGCTCATGAGCCAACAGCACATTCCAAGAGTGTGTGCGATATCGGGGGAGGCCGGGGCGTTCTCCTGAAGAATATTCTCACGGCGACCCCCCTGCCTGCATGGGATTCTGCGCCGCCATCTCCCTGCGACGTGCAGAACGATATGAGTGGGCGGCTTGTGACCCTCGGCGGCGTTGCGTAGTCTGACCGGGTGGCGTTGTCCGGAAAGATCACCCGCCCCCGACTGCCTGAGGTGTTGTCGCGCGCGCGCCTGTTCCAGGCGCTGGACCGGTTATGTGATCACCCTTTGATCTGGGTCACCGGGCCGCCGGGCGCCGGCAAGACGACGCTGCTCGCGAGCTATCTCGAACATGGCGCCGGCGCCCATCTGTGGTACCGGATCGATCGCAGCGACAGGGATATCGGGAGTTTCTTTCACCACCTCGCGGCGGCGAGCGGACGGCGAAGAGCGCCGCCCCGGTTCGCACCGGAGTACGCCGCGGGACTCGAGGTGTTTTCGCTCAATTTTTTTCGCGCTCTCTTTGTGCGGCGGCGCGGCCTGCTGGTGCTCGACAATTATCAGGACCTGCCGACGGACGCGGCGCTGCACGGGTTGCTCGCGGCGATTGCCGAGGAGATCCCGGCGGGACGGAACATCGTCGTGCTCAGTCGCGAGCCGCCGTCTTCGGCCTTCGCGCGGCTGCGTGCGAATCGGCTCCTGGGCCTGCTGGGCTGGGAGGATCTGCGCCTCACTGAGGAGGAGACCGAGGCCATCGTCGGGCTGCAAGAGGGCCGGCCGCCGACCGAACAGCGCCGCGCGGCGCTGCATGCGCGGGCAGGCGGCTGGGTCGCCGGGTTGATTCTGCTGCTGGAACAGCGGGGTGCAACCGAGGTGGGGCGCATGACGGATCGGGGGGCGACGACGACGCAGGCGCTGTTCGATTACTTTGCCGCGGAGATCGTTGACCGGCTCGATGCACCCTCCCGACATCTCTTGATGCGGACCGCGTGGCTGCCCGACGTGGACGCGGCGGCGGCCAAGCGCCTGACCGGGCGGTCGGCGCATGGTCTGTTGCACGAGCTGAATCGTCGCCACTTCTTCGTGGAGCGCCTGGCGCGGCGGCGTTCGGCCTACCAGTACCATCCGCTCTTCCGCGAATTCCTGCTCGCTCGGGCGCAGCAGGAATTCGACGCCGACGCGCTGCGCGACCTGAAACGGCAGGCCGCCGCGGTGCTCGATGCGGCCGACCGCGTCGAGGAGGCTACCGAGCTCTTGCTGGAAGCCGACGAGGTGGAAGAGGCCGTGCGGCGGATACGTCTCCACGGTCATACGCTCATTCACCAGGGGCGCTGCGCGACGATAGAGCGTTGGCTGCGACGGTTGCCGGACGAGCTGCTTTCCACGGACCCCGCGCTGCTGCAGCTCTTCGGCCTCGCGCGCCTGCCGTACGCGCCGGGCGAGGCGCTCGGATCGTTGGAGCGAGCCTTTGCGGGTCATCGTGCGGCCGGCGACCGATCGGGCATGCTCGCCGCCTGCTGCGCGGCGGTGGACGCAATCCAGTTCGAGTTCGCCGACCTGAACAAGCTCGATCCGTGGATCGCCCGATTTCAAGAACTGATCGATGCAGGGGCGCCGCCGGCGCTGGAACCGCGCGTCGCCTATGCACTATTCGCAGCCCTGGTGGCGCACCAACCGGATCATCCGGATATCGGCCGGTGGGAGCGCTGCGTCGAGGAAGTGACGCTGCGCTCGCCGGACCCCGCCTTATCCATATCGGCCGGCTACATCCTGGCCTTCTACCGGATGTGGACGGGACGCTATACCGAGGCCGGCCTCGCCGTCGACAATCTGCGCGCCACGGCGCACGTCAACGCCGCTTCCCCGCTGATACGACTGACCGCCATCAGCACCGAAGCGATGTACGAAACGCTGGTCGGCTCGCCTCGGCGGGCGTTGCCGAAGGTGGAGGAAGGCGTGCAGCTCGCGCACGCCAGCGGCGTCCACATCTGGGACCACATGCTGCGCGGCTTCGGCGTCGCCGCGGCCCTGAGCCTCAACGAACGCGACCGCGCGGCGGCCTTGCTCGCGCACATGCAGGCGGATCTCCCCCGCGCCCGACCCGTCGATCGGGCGTATTACCGGTTTCTCGACGCGTGGTCGGAACTGTGCCGCGGCGATGGGGGGCGGACGGATGCAGACGCCGCGCAGAAATGCGCAACGGCGCACCACGCGACGAAACCACTCGGCCTGACGTGGGGCCTGTACCTGACGCGGCTCCAATATGCAGAGAGTCTGCGTCTGCGAGGCGCCGAGGACGAGGCGTTGGGCGAGGTTGCTCAAGTGCTCGAGTTCGCCCGCCGCGCCCGCAGTCATCCGCTGGAGATCAGCGCACTGCTGTCGCTGAGCGATATCCTGGCGACTCGGGGGCGCGACGCCGAGTCCGGGGAGGCGCTCGCGCGGGCCTTGCGCGTCGCGAGCCGTCAGGGTGTGTACAACGTCCTCGGCTGGCGCCCCAAACGACTGATGCGCCACTGTCTGCGCGCCCTGGAGACAGGCGTCGAGAAGGAATTCGTCCGGTCGCTGATCCGCCATCGCGATCTGACGCCCGACGAGCCTCCGGTCGAGCTTGAAGACTGGCCCTGGGCGGTGCGCGTCTACACGCTGGGCCGCTTCGAGGCCGTGGTCGACGGGCGCCCATCGGACACGACCGGCGGCAACCGCAACAAACCGATGGAGTTGCTCAAGGTTCTGATTGCGCTCGGCGGCCGCGATGTGAGCCTGGAGCGTCTGGCCGAAACCCTGTGGCCTGAGGCCGAGGGCGACAGCGCGCGGCGCGCTTTCGACACCACCTTGCACCGGTTGCGCCGGTTGTTGGGCGGCGCATCGGTGCTGCGCCTCGAAAGCGGTGGGTTGAGCATCGACCCCCGCTACGTCTGGATCGACTGCTGGGCGCTCATGCGCCGCCTTGAACGGCTGCAGGAGAAGCTCAAATCCGCCGCCGCGGAAATGACGCCGGCGTCCGTCGAGGCGGTGCTGTCGCTGTACCGCGGGCGTTTTCTGCGCGAGACCGACCGACCCTGGGCGTTTCGGCTGCGCGAGGCGCTGCATCAGCAGGTCCGCTCCGTGATCGTCGACGCCGGCAAATTCTGGGAGAGCGCCGGCCGTTGGGAACAGGCGGCCGCCTGTTACGGGCGCGGCATCGAGATCGACCCTGTGGTGGAGGAGTTCTACCAGGGGCGGATGCGCGCCTGCCATGCGCTCGGCCGGCCCGCAGAAGTCGCCGCCGCCTATCACACCTGCCGCAAGGCGCTCGCCGCGGTGCTGCAAGTCGAGCCCTGCCCCGAGACGCGGGTGCTGTTACAGCCGCCGCCTGACGGGAACAGCGAGTAGAGCGGCCCACCCCGCCCGCCCTGCCTGTAAGAGTCCCTGCCTGTAAGAGTCATGTAAGGCCCCCCGCGTTAGGCTGGCCGAAACAGCGGGCCCCGGTGCGCATCAGGCGACGGCATGCCAGCCGGCAGGCGAGGGCCGACGGCCTGGTAAGGATGGCGCGACGGGATCACGAACCGACAAGGCGGGAAGAGCAACATGAAGAAGCGAACCCATGACCAGGCGCACCAGGCGACAACCGGCATGCTGCTCTTGCCTGCCGTGGCTCTTCTTGCCGGCTGCGGGAGCAGCGGCGGCGGCGGCCCGAGCACGGATCTGTCAGGGAGGGCCGCCAGCACCATCGTGTCGGCGCAGGCCATCATCGCACCGGGACCGACGTGCTCCAACGGAGGCGTGCAGGTCGACTCCGGGATCGATGAGAACAGCAACGGGGTGCTCGACGCGGACGAAGTGGACACGTCGGAGGTCGTATGCCACGGCGAAGACGGCTTCGATTCGCTGATCGCGATCACCGCCGCTGGCGCCAGCGTAGACTGCCCGAACGGTGGGCTGCGCATCGACACGGGGCTGGATGTCGACCGGAACGGCGTCCTCGATGCGGGGGAGGTCACGCAGACCGAGCTCATGTGCAACGGCAATGGTGCGGCCGGCTGGCTCGGCGCCGAACTCGTTCACACCAGTCACGGTATCGACTTCCCTCGGGTGGCGGTGGACGCGAACGGCGACGCGGTGGCGGTGTGGCGTGGATTCGACGGTGCTCGCTACAGCATCTGGGCGAGCCGCCATATCGCCGGCGCGGGCTGGAGTGCGGCGGAAAACATCACGGCAGACCTGGGACACGACGCCGATTATCCCGAGGTGGCGATGGACGGCAGCGGCAACGCCGTGGCCGTGTGGCAACAAGATGGCGGCGCTCGCATGAACATCTGGGCGAACCGCTACACACCGGGCTCGGGTTGGGGAACCGCAGAGCTGATCGAAACCGACGACACTGGAAACGCCGTGCGTCCCCGGGTGGTGATGGACTCCGCGGGCAACGCCGTAGCCGTGTGGGCTCAGTTCGACGGAACCCGGAACAACATCCGCGCCAACCGCTACACGGCGGGCGCCGGCTGGGGAACCTCGGGCCCGGTCGGCGACGATACTGGCGACGCCTCTGTTCCGCATGTGGCCATCGACGCCGGCGGTCAGGCCGTCGCGGTATGGCGCCAGTCCGACGGCGTCCGCTACAACGTCTGGGCCAATCGCCATTACCCGGGCTCGGGTTGGGGCACGGCGGAACTCATCGAGACCGACGACGCCGGGGATCCAGGGGCGCCTCAGGTAGCGACGAATGCAGCGGGCGACGCCGTCGCGGTGTGGATGCAGTTCGACGGCGTCCAATGGAACGCCTGGGCCAACCGCTATGCGCCGGGCGCCGGCTGGGAGGGGGCCGCTCTCATCGAGACCGGCGCCGAGGACGCGATGGGGCCCCAGGTGGCGCTGGACGTCGCGGGCAACGCCGTGGCAGTGTGGTTCCAATCAGATGGAACGCGCAACCACATCTGGGCGAACCGCTACGTCGCCGGCGCAGGCTGGGGGACGGCCGAGCTCATCGAGACTCACCCGGGCAACGCGACGAATCCCCAGATCGCGGTGGACGCCAGCGGCGCCGCCACGGTCGTGTGGGAACAGTCTGCCGAGACCGGCGCCCCGTACGCTGTCTGGATGAACCGGTACGTCGCCGGCGCGGCATGGGGTATCGCGAGACCCATCGGGAGCGGTCAAGGCCACGCATACCCTCGAGTGGCGGCGGACGGCGCCGGCAACGTCCTGACGATGTGGGTGCAATCCGAAGGCAGTGGCGCGGCGACCCTGTGGAGCAACCGATACGTCGCACCATAGGCGCGCCGCGTTTTAGGTCCCTTCTCTGGCGCTGGCAGTCTCCGAAAGCAGCTGACTTCGATCGAAGTAGACCTCATTGCGACGGATCTTGCCGGCCGCATCGAACTGTACAAGGCAGACGCCGACTGCCTCTAGCGTCTTGCTCCCCACCGGGATCATGGCGCGCCACTTGTTCAGAAAGCCATCCTCGAGCGGGATGCCCTCGGTCTACGACCAAACCCATTTTGGGTTGTACCGGAGCAACGTGCGGAAGTACGCAAGCAGGGCCGCTTTGCCTCGAACACCGCCGGGTATGGCCGGATCGAGGTAAAACGCATCATCCGAGTAGAAACTCGCAAGCAATTCTGGAGTGTTGCCGCTCCAGGCCGGCAACCATCGGTCTGCAAAGGCGCGGGCTTCGGAGGCGGTAGAGTGTTTCATCACACCAACAACATCACTGAGAACGACACTGTTCAGCTACCAGGGGAGTCCGGACTGCCGTTGCTTATGTACCGAGTGAGGATCTTTAGTTTGGCGTTGCTCTCGGTAGTGGCCGTTCTGATCCTTGGCGGGTGTGTACGTCACGACAGCGTTCACAGAGGATTCGCCGGCCAGCTTTCCTCCTGACCTGACGCAGGCGCAGCGAGAGCAGCTCGTCGGCCACCCACCGCGCGCGTTCGGCCGCGCGTGGAGACCCCGCCCGGCGCCGAGGCGCCGACGGACTGGACCGTGTTCCCGAACGTACGGGTCGGCGGCGAACGTGTGACGCTGCATTCCCTTCCACATGCTGTTGTCGCACTCGCGCGGCGAGGCGCTCGTCGGGAGCGGCGCAGCAGCACCTCTAGACACGATCTCCACTAGCCCCGCAGAGCAGCAACGTACCGGCGCTGGCGCGAATCAAACCGACGAGAGCGAAGGTCTCCTGTGCGCCCTGCTAATCCGGCGTTGCCCGCGCGCCGCCCAGCAACCCCACCACCCTTTCTACCACCTGAAACAGAATCTTCTCCTGCTCGAGCCGCACCCTCTCCCCGAGCCTGTCGTACCGAAGATCATCGTAGACCGCCTGCTCTCCCGCCCGGAGTCCCGGCAGATCCTGCAGGCATCGATCCTGCGTGGCCTCCTGTGTCCACAGCTCCCGGTGCGCGACGAGCGTGTCGTGATCCATGAGAAACGACTGTGCGTGCGGCCACTGCGCCCGCAAGCGGCTGAGGATGGCAAAGCCGTGTGTGTCCAGATCGCCCCAATAATGCAACGCTTGCCGGCCGAGCCACGCCACTGCGCCGAGCAAGTCGATGGCGTACCCGCTTCCGAAGATGGCCAACGCACCCGCACACGCCGGCAACGTCAGGAAGTTCACCTTGTTTTCGACGATGATGACGCGCTCGCAATCCGGCCCGTAGGCCACGAGCTGCGACAGCGGAACGGTGGCGTCTCGGATGCCGCTTGCCAGCTCCCGTCGTGAATCGAGCCAGCGGAATCGGATCGAGGGTTCCTCGTACCGTAGCCCATAACGCCGCTCGAATCCGCGACCGGATAGCCCGCGCACGGAGGAGTCGACTGCATCCGCAGGCAGTAGCACGTCGAGCCACTCGGCGAGAACCCCCCGATGCGTCTCGATGAATTTGCCATCGACACCCGGAATTCCAAGCTCCCGCGCAAAGCAGTCGGGCCGGGGCTGCAACTGAAAGCGCGCGGCGACGGCCAGCATGGTCGCGAAGTCCGCCTCATAGTCGAGCGCCGCAAACGGATGAGCGCTCAACCATGCCAGCAGCCGCGGCTCATGGGACTCCACCTGCGCCGCAAGCGTCCGGAATCTCGCGAGCGCGCCGCGCTCACCCGCAAGCGCCGCGACGTCCTCGGCGCTCTCGAACACAATGCGCTCCGGCACGCGCTGCGTGCCCAGCTTCTGATGTGCGATTTCGCGGATCTCGATCGAATAGCCGCTGCCGCGGGCAGCCTTGCTCTCGCGCTCGAGCGTCTCGGTGGCGGAGCGCAGCTGCGCGAACTCCTCCAGCCACTGGCGCGCCGTGGGTTTGCGGAACGGCACAGGAAAGGGGAACAGTGGTTGCGCGCCGGGAAGCATCGAGACCAGAGGCCGTCCGGTCCGCCACAGTCTGCGCGCGCGCTCGCGGATCTCCTCGGGCGTGATCATGCGCTCGCGGCGACGGCATGAAGCAGATACTCGTCCCTGCGCCCGCGAAACTCCTCGATCGTGAGCGTCTGCACTCTTGAATCCGCACCGCCCTCGTTGTGCACGAAGTGCACGGCGGCGATGTAGTCCTCGATGACCGCTATTTTCTGCAGCGGTGTGACGATGAGCAACTGCATATCCAGCGTGCGGAAAAGCTCTAACCCATAACGCGTGCTGTCATCAGAACCGCGACCGAAGGCTTCATCGATCACCACGAAGCGGAAATGCCGCTGCCGCCCCTGCGTGTCGCCGAGCCCGAACTGATAGGCAAGGGCCGCGGCGAGGATCGTGTAAGCGAGCTTCTCCTTCTGGCCGCCGGACTTGCCCGAGGAATCGCGATACAGCTCGCGCTCCGCGCCGTCCGCCCTCCAGCGCTCCTGCGCCGCGAACTCGAACCACTTGCGCACGTCCGTCACTTTCGCGCGCCAGCGCGCGTCGAGCTCCGTCTGGCCTTCCCGGCCGTTCAGGCGTTCGACGAGCGTTTTCACCTGCAGGAACTTCTGCTCGGTGTAGAGCTCGCCGCGCTCGCCGCCGCCGCTGATGCATTCGCGCAGGTCGGCCTGGAAGTTGCGCACTTCCGCATCGGTGGTGGCCTGGCTCACGAGCTCGATGTAGGTGCCGTGCGCACGGTCGTATTCGATGCTCGTCAGGGAGGAGTTGATGATTTCGATACGTGCTTCGATCTCACCGCGCCGCCGCTGCAGGTGCGCCTGGAACGCGGCCATGTTGTTGATCGTTTCCTTGTTGAGCAGCTCCTTGAAGCGCGCCTCGAAACGTGGAAGATCGTCATCCTTCAAACCGCGAAGCTGGCGGCGGTACTCGGGGAGCGCGCTGGTGCTCGCGTCCGCCTCTGCCGTTTCGGCGGGGTAAGCGGCCTTGTAGCGCTGCATCTGGCCGACGATATTCTCGCGCAGGCGGGCGGCTGCCTTGTCGTCCGCATCGATCCTCGCCTGCAGTGCGTCACGCATGCTCCTTTGCTGCGACTGCAGGGAACGCAGCTCCAGAGCGTGCTCGCCAAGAACCTGCGCGCACAAATCCTCCAGCGTCGGGGCGTTTGCGGCGATTTCACTTTCGGCAACGGACTGCTGCTCGCCGACCGCCGCCTCGCGATCGTCGTGCAACTGCCTGATGCGATCCTGCACGGCGCCGAGATGGCGGGTCGCCTCGTCACGCCTCGCGTCTGCCGCCCGATGGTCTTCCTCCACCCGGGCGAGTTGCTCGCGCAGCGTCCTCAAGGTGTCGTCCGTCTCCTCCAGCGCCTTCTTCTCATCCAGCAGCTTCTGAATCGCCGCGGCGGTTCCGCGCCAGTCGATACGCGTGAAGTCCTTCAGATCCAGCAGCGAATCGGCGGCGCGAAGGCGCTGGTCCTGGTCGTTGCGCCGGCGGGTGATCCTGTCCCTCTCCTCCTTTATTGCTACGAGCCGACGCTGCAGTTCCGCCCTTTCCGCGCGCAGCACTTTCAGCTTTGCCCTGTTGTCCCAGCCGAGCACGTAGCGGGAGCGATCGTCGATGGAACGACGATCGTCCTTCTCATGACGGCGCTCATTCGACTTGATCTGGCCGCTTCGTGTAAGCGCGCGAGGCAGACGCTGGAATTCCTCGAGTGAGTCGCAGCACGCGTAATCGAACTGCTCCGCAAGCTCGCGCTCGAGAAAACTGTAGAACGCGCTGTCCGGCTTGATGTCCAGCTTGCGCGCCACTGAGGCGGGCCCCGCGGCTCTCGTCGGCGCCCTTGCAGTTGTATCCCGAACGCGCAGATAGACGAGGCGGCCGCGCAGATGCGTCTGATCGACATAGCGGCTGACCTGCGAGTAGAGGCGCTCGGGCACGAGCAGGCTCAGGGCGAAGTTGCGGAGCAGCCGCTCGACGGCGCCCTCCCATGCCGCCTCTTCGGTCCGGACTCTGAGTAGCTCACCCGCAAAGGGAAGCTCGTCCGGCTCGACGCCGAGAGCCTGCGTCAGGGACTCTCGAATACGCAGGTTCTCGATCGGCACGTTGCTTTCGCGGCCTTCGAGGGAGCGGATTTCCTCAGTGAGCTGCTTTTCGCGATCGCTGCTCGTGACGAATTCGATACCTTTGTCGACTGCCTCGCGGTCCAGACGCTGCTTGTCCGCCTCGATCTGCGCACGCCGCTCGCCGGCCGTGCGTAACGTGCCGAGGAACGATTCGAGCGCGGTTCCGGGGCGCAAATCGAGATTCGCGCAGAGCCGGCGGTACTGATCGTCTGTTTCGCGCTGACGATCGCGCTCGGCTTCGGCAAGTCTGACAGCCTGTTCCAGCTCGCGGATGCGACCTCCGCCCTGGCGCTCGATCGCCATCTCGATGCCTGTCCGCTCCCGCGTGAGGCGATCCAGTTCGGCCCTGTGCGCCTCGAGCTGCTGCTGCGCCTTGTTCTGCTCGAAGCCGTGCCGTTCGACGGCCTGGTCGATGAGCCGGATACGATGCACGGCGAACCAGGCGCCGAGCACGTCGCGGGCGCGTCGCCGGCCGGCTGTGGCCTGCTCGAGCGCCTCCAGTTTCTCGCCATCCGCAACGAGCGGATCCAGCATCGCAATCTGATCGCGCGCACGAATCACCGCATCGTGCGCCCGGTTCAGATTCTCGAAGTTGCCGATCAGCGCGCGGATGCGATCCTCGGTGTCATCCCGCTCCAGCATGTGATGCCGGACAAACTCGGTGAGGTTGCCGACCGACTTCATGGAGACCGTCTGGTAGAAGAGCTCGAGGGCCTGCGCGTGAGGCACACCGAGCTCCCGGCGCATGTGCGCCGAGTATTCCTCGAAGCTGTCGTGGAGCTTCACACCCTTCTCGCCGCGCAGGCGCTTGCGCAGATTCTGGATATCCGTTCCGAAATCCGTGAAGCGCCCGGCGATGGAGAGCGCCGCTGGCGCGACCACATAGAAGCGCGCGGGCATGCGCTCGCCTTCCCTGGTCCAGAAGACCGTGGCAAGCGTGACATCCCGCTGGGCCGCCGAATCTGTGAAAAGCGCCAGGATCACGCTGTACGAGGATTCATCGCGCAGCGCCTCAGCCTGTGCGGAGCCGGTCACCTCATTCGAGACGCTGCGGAATTCGCCGCGGACATAGGAGTGAAGCGAGCGTTCTTTCGACTCGGCCCCGGCGGCGCGGTTGTACGTGATCTTGCGGGGCGGGACGAGCAGCGTCGTGATGGCGTCCACGAGTGTGGACTTGCCCGAGCCGATGTCGCCCGTCAGGAGCGCATTCTCACCGTCGGGCTCGATCTTCCAGATGCGCTTGTGGAAAGTGCCCCAGTTGTACACTTCGAAGCGGGCCAGCCGGAATCCCGCCCGGCGCGGCGCCATGAGCTCAACCGGCTCGCTGCGCGTGCTCACGGTAAGTTGACTCCAGATCGGCCAGCCAGTCGGCGTTCACGAACGCGCGCAGGATGCGGCGCACTTCGTAGAGTGAAGCATCTTCTTCCTTGATGGCGCGCAGGAAACCGAGCTCCTCGACACGCCTGATGTGGCTGTCGATCTGATCTTCGAGCTTCGCTTCGTTCGGCCCCGCCGCAAGGAAGACGCGCAGCATCTCGACGATCTGCTCGCGGCTCAGCACCAACCGCGTGTCGCCGCCGCTTGCATCGTGCTGCGCAAGGCGCTTGCGAAGCAAGACCAGCAGCAGGCTCACCGGATAGCTGAGCGGGCGTCGCGGGATCAGCCGGCGCGCAGGCTCGCCGCCGTCCGCCTCCTCGCCCGCCTCGCGTTGCCGGAGAAACGCGTATCCTTCTGCCTCGTCGACGATCAGATCGAGCCCGAGCACGCGGACGTAGTCCCGGATGCGGGACTGAACGCTGAGGACCGCGCGCCACACATCCGGCGAGGAGTCCCCATACACAATGCCTTTGAACAGAGGAATGAGCGCGTTCGGCAGCTCATCGTGGGACACATGTTCCATTTCGTGCGTCACCTCGCGAAGATGACTCGGGGCACGCGGACTCTCTTCCCAGGCCGCACAGGGTTGTGCGGTGTCCCGGCGCCCGGCCCCGCGGATGGCGCGGCTTCCGGAATGACGATGGTTTCCCGCACGGATTCATCGACCGCGGCGCCATCGTTCGCGGCGATCCTAAAGTATGCGACGACTTCAGCGAGACCCTGCTCCGGCGGATAGGCTTCCATGACCTCTGCAAGGGTCACTTGCGAGCGCGTGCGGAAAAGATCGTGGATATGCGAGCGGAGCCGTCTCTCGTCCACCGTTGTCTGCAGGAACAGCGCCGAGAGATCGAGCTGCGCCTCCCCCGTCTCGACGCTCGCAATGCCGAGCACGGGATTGCGCGGCGGCTGAAACAATGTGCGGCACGTGGCCAGGCTGATCTCCGGCGCGAGACCATCGATGCCGGCGAAGTCCGCAGCAGAGGGAACCGCACCTTTCAGTCTCACGGCATGCTGCTCGATCTCCCTGATCAGATCGACGATGCGCCGGTTTTCAAGGTGCGCCTGGTCGTCCACGAAACGGCGCAGCTGCTCCACCAGTTGCGCAACCGTTCCCTGTACCTTCTCCCCTGCATCCAGCAGCAATGAAGGGATGCTGCGCACGATGTCTTCACGCGGCAGCTCCTGAATGGGCTGCAGTGCGTGGACGGCGCGCAGCCACTCGCGCAGCTCGTCCTGTCGCTGCGGCGACATCAGAAACTCCCAGAACGCCTCGAAGCTCTTGCCCTGGTCCGAGCGATGAATGTGATCCGTCTCGCCGAAGATCGCATCCAGCAGCTCGCCCTTCGGCTGAGTGCTCGTCGTGATGCGCTCGCGCGTCTGCAGATCCAGCGTCCGGAAATTCTCCTCGACCTGGCGGAAGTCGGCGACCAGGCGTCGCGCGAGGTCGGCAATCTGAAGATAGCGCTCCTTCACCTGCGTAGCGTCGAGCGGCGCGGCGCGTCCGGAGCGCACGCGCTCGATCTCGCGGTCGATTTCTTCACGCCGACGTTCAAGCTCCTTCACTCGTGCGGCCGGGTCATCCTGCGAGCCCACCGCGAGATCACGAAGGATCTGGAAGAGCGTGAGGAGTCGCGACTCAGTGCCCACGAACTGCTGAGGTGCAAGCGATTGCAGCCACTGGATGGCCTGCTCGGTCGCCGGCGTGAGATCGAACTCCGCGTCATCGCCGGACCTGGGGTAGTACTTGCGCAGGAACGCGCGGCCAGGGGCGCACCAGTCTTCGAGGTAGTCACGCGCCCGCCGGGGATACCGGTCGGGATACGACTCACGCAGCTGATCGAGATAAGCGTCCAGGTGGGCTGTCAGCTCCGGCGCCGGCGCCGAGCGGCGGTTCGGCTGCACGAAGCTGAGGACCAGGAAGCTCAGCACGAGCGGCGCGTGCTCGGCGCACAGCAGTCGCCAGGCGGGGTGTGACTGGCGCAGACGATCGAGCGTGTCGTGATCCATGCCGGTATCCATCATTTTCGCGCTTGCAGCGGCTATTGGCGCACAGTGCGGCCCGGAACTTGACAATGGCGCCTACGTTGCTCTGGCTCGCAGGAGCGGCGGTATCCGCATTCGGTCGCGATGGCGAAGTATGCCGGCTGGCGTTCTGGATTGGCCATGCCCTGAATGACAGGATGCCCCTGAAGTCGGGATGGATTCTCGTTCCGCCGCGGCGCCGATCTGGACACCGGCGGTGGCCAGATCGGCGTCCGGAGGAGCAGGCCTCACCGAATCCCGAACACCGCGACGCCGAATGTTCTCGATGAATCAGTGACTGCTGCAATCAGTTGCGTCTGTCCGGTCGAGAGCGGATATGCGACTGCGATCCCCCTTGCCGTTGCATTCGGAAGCACGCAGGGCGCCGGGCCGAACGTGAGCGAGACGTTGAACACGTTTTTGCCCGACGGCCGTGGCGTGATCGATCCCGTGCTCGTGCAACCGCTGCCCGACGTGGTCACAGAACCGCTGGCAGTGACATTGATGGAGATGCTCTCTGCAGTCGTGCTGACGACCTGCCAGCTGCCGGCGACCGCGCTCAGCGACGCGGGTGCGTTGTAGTTGTAAAGAGAACCCGGGATCGGGCCTCCCGAGAACTGAACCGTCATCCCATCCGCGCTCGCCGAGCCGCTGATCGTCTTCGCCGTACTGTTGTACGTCGCGGTCAGCGTGCCCGACACCGGCGGAAAGTATCCGAAGTCCCTGACGTCCGAAGCGGTGAACGATCCGTTGTTCGACGTGCCCTGCCCCTGAATGAACCCATACACCTGGAAAATGGAACCTGCGTCATCGCCGTAGAGCGCCCAGATCTCGCCGCTCTCCAGAATCAGCGCTTCAAAAGCGCTGCCGGTGCTGCCAGTCAGCGTGCCTCCGTAAACGCCCTCCGCCGTTGGCGCAGGCGCCGGCGGCGTCGGATTCGAGCCGCCATCATCCCCCCCGCCACCACCACACCCCGCGATGAACACGGGCAACAGCATTGCCCCAAGCACCGTAACGCCAGACTTTCTCATCGTTTCCTCCATCGCTGCAGTACTGCAGGTGTCGTCGCCGGGACCGCCCCGCACGACTGGCGGCTATTCCATCAGGCGCCGGTCTCAAAACGTGACACCCGGGCGCAAGCCGGGCCGGCGGGTTGCAGGGGCGGCGCATTTCGACGGAGGGAAGTGGGTCGTGAGCATGACGTGGACGCGTGCGTTCATCGTGGCGGGCGCGCTGCTTGTCGACGGCTGTGATCAGGGCATCTTCGGGCGTCAGCTCAAGCTCGTCGGTGGGGGTGGCGGCCGGTGCGTCGCCCGGCACGGCGGCGCTGGGGTTTTCTGCCGGCGGGGTCTTCGACCTATGATCCTTGGTAGCCATGTCATCCTCTCCGTTAGGGTGGCTGGTTAGGCGCTCGGCGGTGCTCGTAACACCGTCGGGCGCCGACTCCGTGGTTGCAGAACGTTCGGTTCGAGTACGGTCCTCTTGCCTGTTCGGGTTCGGCGGAATCTCTGCGGCGATTCCGCGTGCTCCGGTGAGAGCACCGGTTGATGATACAACGCTGGACTGTATATAACAACATAGCGCTTAAGCACCGCAGAGGAATTTGGTCGAGCTGGCTGCGCAGCTCGACAGATCAGACGGCGGCGGCGCTGCGCGATACTCGGCTGCATCGCAATCGTGAAGTAGACTTCTGTGCCTGGCCAATGAACGGAGCTGCCAGAACATGCTCATGAAGGGCGTTCTTATTGAATGGAATGACGATCGCGGTTTCGGCTTTCTAGAGCCTGCCGGTGGAGGTGCGCGCGTCTTCTGCCATATCAGCGCATTCGCCATGAGATCTCGACGACCGATCGTTGGCGATCGAGTGACGTACGAGCTCGGCCGCGACGAGAAGGGACGCCCACGAGCAAAGAACATCAGACCTGCGGATGCGAATAGCCGTGCGAGAGCCGCGCAACCGGTTGGCAAGCGGGCATCACCGTGGATTGCAGTTGCTGGTGCGGCTGCGTTCTTCGCGGCTCTCATCGCACTCACAGCCGCAGGGCGCCTACCCTGGACCCTGCCCGCGATCTACTTATGCGTAAGCCTCATCTCGATAGCGATCTACGCGTTCGACAAGAGCGCTTCGATGAACCGGCGTTGGCGCACAAGCGAGCGCACGCTGCATTTGCTTGCGCTGCTTGGCGGCTGGCCGGGGGCATGGATCGCTCAACTGCTCTTCAGGCACAAGGCGAGGAAGACCTCGTTCCTGGTTGCATTCGTCCTTTGCGTCCTCGCTAATGTGGCGTTCCTCGCGTGGGCCATCCTCGAGCCGCACGGACAAGCCGGTCAGCTGATCTGGGCGATCTG
>JAVEVD010000052.1:0-25943 GCA_034005205.1 Steroidobacteraceae bacterium
AGTGGCTGCGGCAGCGCTCGCGGCCTTATTTGTTCTCGAACAGCATCCCGCCGTTCATTGCGGCGGCGAGCGTACGCGTGCTCGATCTGCTCGAAGCGGACGACCAACTGCGAAGCAATCTGCACGACAACGCAGTCTTCTTCCGCGAACGCATGACCGCCGCCGGATTCGATCTGGTCCCGGGCGAGCATCCAATCATTCCGGTCATGCTGGGCGATGCGCAGCTCGCCGCACAGTTCGCCGAGAAGCTCCTGGAGCACGGCGTCTACGTGATCGGCTTCTCCTACCCTGTCGTGCCGCATGGCAAGGCTCGCATCCGCACGCAGATGTCGGCTGCGCATACCCGGCGTCACCTGGAGAAGGCCGTAGCGGCGTTCGTCGCAGTCGGAGCAGAACTGGGCGTGATTCCCCGCCGTTGAGCGATGTAACGGGAGGGTGCGCAGAGGTCGAGAGGGCGGAAGAAGGTGCGCGCTTACGCCCTCAGGACGCTCTGATCAACCTGCCGCCTTGTCGGTTCAAGTCAAGGAATGCCTGAGATGGATCGTTTTTCGAGCGCTTGAAGGGCCACAGAAGCAAAGCAGCGTAATTCCTCTTTCCGCCGTTTCCCCTTCCCACCCTCCTCCTCTCACGGAACACCGTTCAATGCACGCTCTGGTCAAACAACACGCCGCACCCGGCATCGAGCTCAGGGACGTGGAGCCGCCGCGCCCCGGTCACAACGACATTCTGATCCGTGTCAAGCGCACTGCGATCTGCGGCACGGATATGCACATTTACAATTGGGACGGCTGGGCGCAGAGAACGATCCCCACGCCGATGGTCGTTGGACACGAGTACTGCGGCGAGGTCGTTGAGGTCGGTGGAGAGGTCGCGGGTTTCTCGCCCGGCGACAGGGTTTCTGGCGAAGGGCACATCACCTGCGGGTACTGCCGCAACTGTCGCGCCGGACGGCGACACCTTTGCCGCAATACGGTCAGCGTGGGCGTGAACCGCCCCGGGTGCTTCGCGGAGTACCTGGTGATTCCGGCGCTGAACGCTTTCAAGCTGCCGGACGGCGTCGACGATGAGATCGCTGCGATCCTCGATCCGCTGGGGAACGCCGTGCACACGGCGCTTGCGTTCGACGTAGTCGGCGAGGACGTGCTGATCACCGGCGCGGGACCGATCGGCATCATGGCGGCGGCGATCGTGCGCTTCATCGGCGCGCGCAACGTGGTCGTCACCGACGTGAACGATTATCGACTGGACCTGGCGCGCAAGATGGGCGCGACGCTGGCGCTGAACGTCACACGCGACTCCCTGGACGACGCCATGCGCCAGCTCGGCATGCAAGAGGGCTTCGACGTCGGACTGGAGATGTCCGGCGCCGCCCCGGCGCTGCGCGACATGCTGCGCACCCTTCATCACGGCGGCAGCCTCGCCATGCTGGGCATCCCACCGAGCGAGGTGGCGATCGACTGGAGCGAGGTGATCCTGAAGGGACTCACCCTCAAAGGCATCTATGGCCGCCAGATGTTCGAGACCTGGTACAAGATGGCCGCCCTGCTGCAAAGCGGGCTGGACGTGCGGCCGGTCATCACGCACCGCCTGCACTACACGGAGTATCAGCGCGCCTTCGACGTGATGGGCAAGGGCGAGGCGGCCAAGGTGGTGATGGACTGGGAAAAAAGAAGCGGATAGCGGATAGTCAGAGGAGTTCTACAGCTCCCTAAAGCTGCTGCCACTCGAATACTGCTGCTACTGCCCAGCCAGGCACATCGGCTGCCCTCTGCCTCTGACTATCCGCTATCCGCTATCCGCTTCTTTCTAATTCACGCTGCACAAACAGTAGTAATAAAGCTGTTTCGGATCTGCGAGCCGCGCGAGCCTGCCCAGTTCGGCTTCCACGGGGCCGAGGAGCCGACGGGCGGCGCCGATCAGCTCATCAGGCGGCGCAAGGGCGCGGATGATGCGCCCGGCCAGCGCCTGTGTCTGCAGCGCGATCGCCTGCCGCCAGCCGAGCGGCGGCTCGATGTACTCGACCGCATAATCCTCGCTGAGCCCGGCGCGCTTCGCGGCCGCGTCGAGCGCGTCGACATACAGGCCGAGGTGATCCACCAGTCCGTGCCGCGCCGCATCCACGCCTGCCCAGACGCGGCCTTGCGCGACTTGGTCGGCTTCCTCGAAGGACTTCTCGCGCGCCTGCGCGACGTGCCCGACGAACACACGGTAAGCGTGCTCCACGGAGAGCTGCAGCACTTCGCGCGCGTTGTCCTGCATCGTGCGATCGATACGCAGCGCCCCGGCGAGCGGCGTGGTGCCGACGCCGTCGACGGTCACGCCGATCTTGCCCAACGTGCGCTCCAGCGTGGGGAAAACGGCGAACACGCCGATCGAGCCAGTCAACGTCGACGGACTCGCCCAGATTTCATCAGCGCCCATGGCTATGTAATAACCGCCAGAGGCCGCCGTGCTGCTCATCGAGGCGATCACCGGTTTGCCCGCGCGGCGCAGCGCATCGATCTCGCGGCGGATGACTTCCGAGGCGAACATGCTGCCTCCGGGGCTGTCGATGCGCAGCACGATCGACTTGATGTCCTCATCGTGCAGCGCCTGACGCAGCAACTTGGCCGTCGATTCCGAGCCGATCGTGCCGGGCGGCTGCACCCCGTCGAGGATTTCACCTGCGGCCACCACGACGCCGACCCGCCCGCCGTCGCGGTGAAGCTTCCTCTGCCCGGCTCGCACGGCCGCCAGATAATCCCAGTGCGGCAATCCACGGAAGGTGCGCTCATCCTCGTCCTCGCCGACGAGCGCAATGAGCTGCTCTTCGAACTCGCGCCGCGTCTTGAGATCGGTGATCAGTCCTCGCTCGAGAGCGACGGCGGCGAGATCGCCGCGCTGCTCGCGCGCCGCGGCGGCGAATTCGTTGGCGTACGCGGCCACGGCGTCCGCCTCGAGTCCACGGGCGGCGACCACGCCTTCCTGGTACTGCCTCCAGAGCGCGTTCAGCCAATCGAGGCTCTCGCGCCGCTCCTCCGGCGACATCTCCGAGCGGCTGAACTGATCGGTAAACGACTTGAACTCGCCGGCGCGGAATACGTTCACGTCCACGCCTAGTTTGTCGATCGCTCCTTTCAGGAACGTGCGGTAGTGACCGAACCCTTCGATCAGCACCAAACCATGCGGGTCGAGATAGATCTCATCGGCGTGCGCCGCGACGTAGTACTGCGCCTGATCGAAGCCGGCGCCGTACACCAGCACGCGCTTGCCGCTCTCGCGGAACTCGCGTATCGCGGCCCCGAGCTCAGCGAGTTTGGCCACGCCGCCGCCGACCATGTCGCTCAGATCGAGCACCAGCACCTCGATGCGCCGGTCGTCCTTCGCCGTGCGCACGGCCTCGGTCAGATCCCGCAGCAAAGTCTCCGCACGTCCCTGACCGGCGACCTCGGCGACCGCGCGCTCGAGCGGATCGCCCGCAAGCTGCTCGACCAGCACGCCCTGCGGCGCGAGCACCAGCGCCGCGCCGTGGGGCACGATCGGAATGCGCGGCGAGAGCACCGCCGTCGCCGCCAGGAAGATCGCCAGCAGTACGATCAGGTGCAGGGCCTTGCGCAGCACATCGAGCCCGCGCCACACGAAAGCAAGGAATGTAGCGATGGATTTCATGAAGATTCCGGCCGGGACGTTCGGCGGCTAGCAGCGCTGCCTGATCACTGTCGATGAATACAGCAGCGTCGCAAGCTCGCGTCGTACGGCGACGCCGCAACGGCGGACGGAAATTGTGGGGGGCATGCGCGATCCCTCGAATGGGTCGCGGCCCAGTGTACTGCGAGGGGAAGAGAAAGCGGATAGCGGAAAGCGGGGAGCGCTGCTTGCGCTCGCCGCGGCGCCTCGCGGACGGTCCAGGGCGTGAGCCTGCGAGCCAACCGCTAACCGCTTCCCGATCGTCAGACCTTCTCTTCGATGCGCGCCGCCTTGCCGGTCAGATCGCGCAGGTAATACAGCTTGGCGCGCCGCACGGCGCCGCGGCGCTTCACCGTGATCGAGCCGATGGACGGGCTGTACGTCTGGAACACGCGCTCGACGCCCTCGCCGTGGGAGATCTTGCGCACTGTGAACGAGGAGTTGAGCCCGCGGTTGCGCCGTGCGATGACCACGCCCTCGTACGCCTGCGAACGCTCGCGCTCGCCCTCCTTCACCTTGACCTCCACCACTACGGTGTCGCCGGGCGAAAAATCCGGAATCTTCTTGTTCAGGGCTTCGCTTTCGAGCTTTTCAATGATGTTCATCGTAGTACCCATCCGTTCTAGCCTTACGACGGCCGCTCGCCAGCGCGATGCTCCGTCTTGAATTCCTCCAGCAGGCGCTCCTGCTCGGGCGTCAGCGTCAGCTTGGCCAGCAGGTCCGGCCGCCTGAGCCACGTGCGTCCGAGCGCCTGCTTGCGCCGCCAGCGCTCGATGGCGGCGTGATCGCCGCCCACCAGCACCGTCGGGACGGCGCGCCCCTCGAATACTTCCGGCCGCGTGTAATGCGGCCAATCGAGCAGGCCTTCGGAAAACGAATCCTGCTGCGCCGAATCCTCGTGTCCCAGCGCGCCCGGCAGGAGCCGCACGACTGCATCGATCAGCACCAAGGCCGGCAGCTCTCCGCCCGAGAGCACGTAATCGCCGATCGACACGCACTCGTCGACATCGCTCTCGATCAGGCGCTCGTCCACGCCTTCGTAGCGTCCGGCGAGCAGCAACAGCCCCGGCGTCTGTGCAAGGGCGCGCACTTTGGCCTGCGTCAGCAACTCGCCGTCCGCCGCCATATAGATGCTGCGGGCGCCTTCGGGCAAACGCGCCTTCGCCGCGCGAATGGCGCTGCGCGTCGGCTCGACCTTCATCACCATGCCGGGCCCGCCGCCGTACGGTCGATCGTCCACGGTGCGATGCACGTCCGTCGCAAAGTCCCGCGGCGTCGATGCGTGCACGACGACCAGCGATCTCTCGATGGCTCGCCCCAGCACGCCGTACTGTACGGCTGCTGCGACGAACTGCGGGAACAGCGTCACGACCTCGATGCGCATCGCCCGAGCCGCATCACCAGTCGAGGCCCCAGTCGAACACGATGCGCCCGGCCTCCAAATCCACGCTCACGATGCGATCCTTGACCAGCGGAATCCAATGCTCCCGCTCGCCGCGCACCACGACCACAGCCCCGGAAGGCGTCGAGCGGAAGTGATCCACTCTGCCGAGCGGCTCGCCGTCCTTCGTCAGCGCCTGAAGTCCTTCCAGATCGCTCCAGTAATACTCGCCCGGCCCGGCCGGCGGCAGCTCGCTGCGCGGCACGCCGACCTCACAGCCGGTGTACAGCCGCGCCTCCTCGGATGTCTCGACGCCCGCCAGCTTGGCGAGCACGCCCTTGGCCGTGGTCCGACCGTCTTCCAGCGTCATTGGACGCCAGCGCCCGGGCGCGCCGACCAGCCAGACGCCATAACCCAATATATTCTCGATCGGATCGGTGTATGAGGCGACCTTGACCCAACCGTGCACGCCGAAAGCGCCGCCGATCCGCCCTAGCACCACGACGCGCTCGGCGTCGGAGCCGCCAGGCTGACTGTGCGAGCCCGCAGCTTCGCCCGGTTCGCTCATGTGCGCATCCGCCGAGGTCCGGGAGGACCGCCGCGAAGCTCGCCCGGCGGCCGCACGCCCGGGGCGGCCGGAGCTGGCGCGCTCAGGCGGCCAGCGCCGCCTTCCGGTGCTTCTTCACCAGCTCGGCCACACGCTCGGAGGGCTTGGCGCCCTGCCCGACCCAGTAGTCGATTCGATCGAGCTTCAGCTCCACGCGGCGCTCCTTGCCCTTCGCGATGGGGTTGAAGTAGCCGACATGCTCCAGCGCGGGGCCGCCCTGGCGCGCCCGGCTGTCCGTGACGACGACGTGATAGAAGGGCTGCTTCTTCGCCCCGCGGCGGGTGAGCCGGATAGTGACCATGCTGCTTAAGGCCTCGGAATCGCTACGTGTATGCCGGGCCAGAGAGAATCTGCCCGGAAAAGGGCGCGGATGATACTGAAAGGAGGGAGGAAAGAGAAGAAGCGGTTAGCGGTTGGCGGTTGGCGGTTAGTCAGAAAGTGCTCGCCGGCAGGCGACAGGCTGGCGGCGAGGTCGCAGGACGCCGTCACTCTGACTAACGGCTAACCGCTTTCCCTCACATGGGCAGACGTCCGCCGAACGCCCGCATCATCCGGGCCAGCCCTCCGCCCTTGGTCATCTGCTTCATCATCTTCTGCATCTGCAGATGGCCCTTGAGCAGACGGTTGACCTCGGAGACATGCACCCCGGAACCGGCCGCGATACGCCGCTTGCGGGATGCGTCGATGGTCTTCGGATAGCGCCGCTCGCCCGGCGTCATGGAACGGATGACCGCGACCTGCCGGCGGATCTCCTTGTCGTCGATCTGGGGGGCGGCCGCCTTGCCGGCAAGTTGAGCCGGCAGCTTGTCCATGAGCGCGCCGAGGCCGCCCATGCGCTGCACCTGCTGTAGCTGGTCGTGCAGATCCTCGAGGTCGAAGTCCTTGCCTTTCTTGAGCTTACGCGCAAGTTTTTCGGCCTGTTCGCGATCGACTGTACGCTGCACATCCTCGACGAGCGAGAGCACGTCGCCCATGCCCAGGATGCGTGAGGCCACCCTGTCGGCCTGAAAGGGCTCGAGCGCGTCGGTCTTCTCGCCGGTTCCCATGAACAGGATGGGCTGTCCAGTGATCTGCCGAACCGACAGCGCGGCGCCGCCGCGAGCGTCGCCGTCGGTCTTGGTCAGCACCACACCGGTCAGGTTCAGCGCAGCGCCGAAGGCGCGGGCGGCGTTCACCGCATCCTGGCCCGCCATGCTGTCGACGACGAACAGGGTTTCAGTGGGCGCGACCGCCGCGCTGATTTCGCGGATTTCGCTCATCATTTCCTCGTCGACGTGCAGGCGGCCCGCGGTATCGACGATCAGCACGTCATAGAGGGAGCGTCGCGCCTCCTCGAGCGCCTCACGCGCCAGCGCAAGGGCGGGTTTGGAGGGATCGGACGGATAGAAGCCGACGTCGAGTTGGGCCGCCAAGCGTTCGAGCTGCAGGATCGCCGCTGGACGGTATACGTCAGTGCTGGCCAACAGCACTTTCTTGCGCTCGTGCTCCTTGAGCCATTTGGCCAGCTTGGCCGCGGAGGTGGTTTTGCCGGCGCCCTGCAGACCGGCGAGCAGCACCACCACCGGAGGCTGCGCCCGCAGATTGAGCGGGCGTACGCCCTCGCCCATCAGCGCGATCAACTCGTCGTGGATGACCCGGATGAGCGTCTGCCCCGGGGTGAGACTCTTGTCGATCTCGCGGCCGATGACCTTGGAGCGCACCGCGTCCGTGAAGGTCTTGACCACCGGCAGAGCGACATCCGCCTCGAGCAAGGCCATGCGCACCTGGCGCAGCGTGTCGTTGATGTTCTCGTCGGTCAGGCGCCCGCGGCCGCGCAGGTTTTCGACGACGCTCTGAAGTCGCTCGGTAAGTTTGTCGAACATTAAAAATAATCAGCGAATCAATCGGTTGAGGGCGCTGCTGCGCCATGTAGCAGGCGGCGGCCCGGCCACGCCGGGCCGCCGCTCAAGAGTCGGGTTCCAGGGCGAAGTTTAAGGCAAAGCACTGCTTCAACAACCGCTCCCGCCCAGCACCGCTTGCTTCCTGTATCCTCAGCGTTTTCTGTAGCTTCTCGCCTACTTCGTGCTCTCGATCGTCGTTTTCGCCTGCTACTTGGCCAGCGCCGCGTGGCTCGCGTCGGGCGCGCACCGCGCCGACGAAAGCGCGGCGCACGGTCGCCGGATCGCTGGGCTCGCCCTGGGCTGCGTCGCCGCGTTGCTGCATGCGCTGGTGCTGTGGCGAAGCTCGCTCGCTGCGCCGTTCCGCTGGCTGGGGCTGGCCGAGACAGCTTCGCTGATCGGGCTGGCGGTGAGCCTGATCGCACTGGCGTTGGCTTGGTTGCGGCCCCGCTTCGCTGCGCTCTCGGCCGTGCTCGTCGCGATCGCCGGCGCTGCTTCGCTGGCGGGAGGCGTCGGTCACGCTGAGTACGCGCTCGAACGGCAAAACTGGGAGGTGGGCGCCCACATCGTGCTGTCGACCGTTGCGTACGCGGTGCTTTCCGTCGCCGCCGTGCTCTCGGTCGCCCTTGCGCTGCTCGACCGGCGATTACGACGACGGCGCCCGCTCGGCTGGCTGGCCGTATTGCCCTCGCTTGAAGCGTTGGATGCGGCCACGTTCCACGCGCTCGCCGCTGGCGTCGCCATCCTGACGCTCGCGCTGTTCAGCGGCTTCATCTTTGTCGAGGATTTGTTCGGCCAGCACCTGTTCCACAAGACCGTGCTGTCGTGTCTCGCCTGGGTCGTATTCGCCGTCCTGCTGTTCGGCCGTTGGCGGTTCGGCTGGCGCGGGCGCATTGCGACGAACTGGACCATCGGCGGGTTCGCCCTGCTGGCGCTCGCCTATTTCGGCGCGAAATTCGTGCTGGAGTCGATCCTCGGACGTCACTGGAGTTGAGGGTGTGAGCCCGGCAGGGGAGGACGTCAAAAGCTGGCGCCTCCTCCCGCCCTTCCGTACTCACGCGCTTTATTCTTACGTTTTCTTACGCCCTCACTGATACTGCGAACACACCCTTGAACGACCCTGCCACAGCCGTCCTGCTCACGACTCTCGCCTTGATCGCCGTGGCGTTGCTCGCCGGCGTATTCGGTTTTCGGCTCGGATCCAGAGCGGCGCGCGCAACGCGCAGCAGGCGCACGCACGCTGCAAGCGAGCGTTCGCGGCTCACCAACCGCCTGCTGGATCTCGAGACATCGACGGTCGACGACATCATGATCCCGCGCAACGAGATCGCCAGCATCGACCTGGAAGACGACTGGAACACGATCCTGGACGTGCTGCGCTCGACCCCGCACACGCGCCTGCCGGTACACCGCGGTGCGCTCGACAACATCGTAGGCATGCTGCACATGAAGAAGGCGGCGCACGCGCTGGCGCGCGGCGACTTCTGCCGCGAACGGCTGGCGGCGCTCGCGGCGGAGCGGGAAGCGTATTTCACTCCGGAGGGCACGCCGCTCAGCGTGCAGTTGCTGAACTTCCAGCGCGACCGGCGACGCATAGCCCTGGTCGTCGACGAATACGGCGACATTCAAGGTCTGGTCACTCTCGAAGACATCCTGGAGGAAATCGTCGGCGACTTCACCAGCGCGCCGGCGGCGCTGCACAAGGATATTCACCGTGAGAACGACGGCGCTTACGTGATCAGCGGATCGGTGCACACACGCGTGCTCAACCGCACGCTCGGTTGGAATCTGCCGACGAACGGCCCGCGCACTTTGAACGGCCTGATCCTCGAACATCTGGAGACGATTCCGCAGCCCGGCGAGCGCTTCACGCTCGGCGATTTTTCCTTCGAGATCCTGCAAATCGTCGATAACGGCGTGAAGACTGTGCGCATCCGTCCGGGCGAGGGGCGACGCGCGGTGGGACGCTCAGAAGGCGTGGCGTAAGGCGTCGGCGAGGCGCTCGACGCCGATCACCTCCAACCCCTCGATCGGACGGCGCGGCTTGTTCGCTTCCGGCGCTATGGCGCGGCGAAAGCCGTGCTTGGCGGCCTCACGCAAGCGCTCCTCGCCGTAGGGCACGGGACGCACCTCGCCCGCCAGGCCGAGCTCGCCGAAGCACACCAGCCGGTGCGCAAGCGGACGATCGCTGGCGCTCGAGACGGTCGCCAGGACCGCCGCCAGATCCGCCGCGGTTTCCGAGAGGCGCACTCCCCCCACCACGTTGACGAACACGTCGCGCCCGGCCGTGGATACACCGCCATGTCGATGCAGCACGGCCAGCAGCAACGCGAGACGATTGGCTTCCAGACCGACCGCAAGCCGGCGCGGATTCATGCCCTGCGACTCATCGGTGAGCGCCTGCACTTCGACGAGCATCGGCCGACTGCCTTCACGCGCCACCATCACGGCGCTGCCCGCGACCGGTTGCGAGTGCTGCGAAAGAAAGATCGCAGAGGGGTTCTTGACTTCTTTGAGGCCCTGCTCGGTCATCGCGAACACACCGACTTCGTTTGCGGCGCCGTAGCGGTTCTTCACCGCGCGCACCATTCGAAAGCGACTGCCGGCGTCGCTCTCGAAATAGAGCACCGTATCGACCATGTGCTCCAGAATGCGCGGACCGGCGATCAGGCCTTCCTTGGTCACGTGTCCGATAATCAGCACCGACACACCCGAAGATTTCGCGAAGCGGACCAGCGCCGCCGCGGACTCGCGCACTTGCGACGCCGATCCGGGCGAGGACTCGACGTCGGAGGCGTACATCGTCTGAATGGAATCGATCACCAGCACGCGCGCCTCCGCCTGCCGAGCGCTGTCGATGATCGTCTCGACGGAAGTTTCGGCGAGCAGCGTCAGCGAATCGCCGCTTACGCCCAGCCGGCGCGCCCGCAGGCTCACCTGGCGGAGCGATTCCTCGCCAGTAACGTAGAGCGTAGGCGTAGCGCGGCTCAGCGCGTCGCCCGCCTGCAGAAGCATGGTCGACTTGCCGATGCCCGGATCCCCGCCGAGCAGCGTCACCGAGCCGAGCACCAGTCCGCCGCCCAGCACGCGGTCGAGCTCCTGGAGACCGGTTGCAATGCGCGGCTCGTCCGCTTCGGTCACTTCGGACAGGCGCTGCGGACGCGCTGAGCCCGGCGCCAGCGCTTTGCGCTCGGACTTGCCTTTCGCGAGCGTCATTCTCTTGAGCGTGTCGCCGGCGCCGCACGAGGGGCACAGTCCCTGCCATTGCAGGCTGTCGGCGCCGCACTGGTCACAGACGAAGATTTCGCGCGTCTTGGCCATCGCTTTGGTGGTGATCTTGCGCCAAGGGCGCCCGGAGTGAATGAAAGTCGCAGAATGCAGCAAGCACGCGGCGCGCCGCCAGCAGTTTCGAACGGCGCGCCGCCTGGACGCGCGAATCGGGCGCGGATCACGCGGGCTCGAGAGCATGCCCAGTCGCCCGCACGCGGCGCTTGCGTCGCCGCTTCGCGACTCGCGCCTCATCCGTGCGCCGCGATCGTCGATTCATCGCTCGCCGATGTGACGGCCCCTGCAAATCGTCGCACAGGCCTCGTCTATACTCGCGCCGACTCTGACTTGCGGTACTCCCGTGGCGGTTAAACTGGCGCGATTTTCCTGGCTATCCGGAGGGCTGGCGGCGGCCCTCGTGGCGGCCGTCGGGAGCCTGCTGTCGTCCACGACCTCCGCGCCCTTCGAACTCGCGGTCTACGACCGCGTACTGCGATCGATCGACGCCGCCCCTTCCAGCCAGATCGTCATCGCCGGCGTCGATCAGGAAAGCGTCGACCGTCTGGGCCCGTGGCCGTGGCCGCGCGAAGTGCATGCCGATGCGCTGGAACGGCTGCACGCGCATGGCGCACGGGTCGTTGCGTTGACTATTCCGCTCGAGACGGCTCGCAGCACAAGCGATACGGAGCAGTTGCGCGAAGCGCTCGCGCTGCTCGAATCATCGCAGCTCGGCGACTCCGCTCAGGCGAGGCGATTGCGCAGCCTGCTCGGCGATCCGCGGCGCAACGCCGACGCGCGGCTGCAGAGAACCATGCGCGAACACGGCGGCGTCATCTTGCCGATAGAGCTGCAGATCGGCGAAACGAGCGTCAGCAGACCTCAGGCGCCGCACTCGGCGTTCGCCGACGCCCGTCCAGCGGCGTTGCTGGAAGCAGCCCCCGCACGGCTGTTGCGGGAGCCGAATCCAGAGCTCACCGAAGCGGCGGGCGCGCTCGGCCACATGAGCTTCCCTCGCGATGCGGACGGAGTCGTTCGCTCCGATCTCGCCGCCGTTCGCGTCGGCGATGCGTTGCTGCCTTCGATGGCGACGGCGATCACCGCGCGCGCCGCCGGGCGCGCGCCGTCCGATCTGGTGTTCGACGGCGGCGCGCATCTCGTCATCGGCGAGCACGTCGCGCCGCTGCACCAGGAGCTGCGCATCCGACCGCACTACTTCTCCGCCGATGCGAGCGCGTTCACTGTCATCCCTTATTGGCGCATAGCTTTGGACGAGGTTTCGCGCCAGGAGATCGAGGACAAGATCGTTATCGTCGGTTTCAGCGACCCACAGCTCACGCCCGCTGCCATGGCGACCAGCCCCACGGGCCAGAACGCCGCCGCGGCGTTCGCCGTCGCCAGCGCGACCTCCAGCATGCTGACCGGTCACACATACGCCCGACCGATGCTGGCGAGCGCCCTGGAGTGGCTCGCAGCGCTCGGAGTGATCGCCTTCGCGGCGTTCGCATTACCCGCCGCCGGGATTGCAATGGGCGCGCTGGCGACGCTTCTTCTTGCGGCGGCGCTGCTTCTCAGCGAATTCGGATTGCTCAGCTCGGCGCAGCTGTGGGTGCGTCTCACTCTGCCGACCATGGCGGCCGCGGCGGGCTACGCCGTGTACGCGCTCGCCGAACTGAAGCGACGCAGCGATGCAAAGTCTCAGGCGGCCGGGCCCGGCCCCAACTTGCGCACGCTCGGGCTCACGTTCCAGCGCCAGGGGCAGCTCGATCTCGCCTTCGAGTCCTTCCAGCGCTGCCCGCTCGACGCCGAGAGCATGGACCTGCTCTATCAGCTCGGCCTGGATTTCGAGCGACGCCGCCAGTTTCAGAAGGCCGAGGCGGCGTATCGACGCATCGCCATGCGCGACCCGAACTACCGCGATCTGCGCAGCCGCCGCGCCCACGTGCGGGAGAGCGCGCTCGCCGACACCGGCCAGGCGCGCCGAACGCCGCCGACGGAACGGACCACGCCACGCGTCGAGCTGGAAGATTTCGAACCGCGCACGCCGACGGCCGCCGCCTCGCGCACGCTAGGGCGCTATGAGATCGAACGCGAGCTCGGCAAGGGCGCCATGGGCGTCGTCTACCTGGGCCGCGACCCGCACATCAATCGCGTAGTGGCGATCAAGGCCATTCCCCTCGCCGAGGAGTTCGAGGAGGATGACCTCGAGGAAGCGCGAGCGCGGTTCTTCCGCGAGGCGGAGATGGCGGGACGGCTCAACCACCCGGGCATCGTCACCGTTTACGATGCGGGCGAGGACCAGGGCCTGGCGTACATCGCCATGGAGTATCTGCAGGGCCGCCATCTGAGCCACTACGCCGATCCGGCCAGGCTCCTTCCGCCTGCGACCGTGATGCTGCTGGTCGCGCGAGTGGCCGACGCGCTGGACTATGCGCATCGCCAGAACGTGGTTCACCGGGATATCAAACCGGCTAATATAATGTTCAACCCGGACACGGATGAGTTGAAGATTACGGATTTCGGGATAGCCCGTCTGACCGACGTCAGCCGAACCAAAACCGGAATCGTCCTGGGCACCCCGTCGTTCATGTCTCCGGAACAGCTGGAAGGCCGCCCGCTCGATGGGCGCTCGGACCAGTTTGCGCTGGCCGTGAGTCTGTACCAGCTGCTGTGCGGTCAGCTGCCGTTTCGCGCCGAGTCGATGCCGAAGCTCATGCAGAAAATCGCAACCGAACCGCATACGCCAATCCACCAGGTCCGCCCCGACCTGCCAGTCGGCGTAGCGACGATCATCGATCGCGCGCTCAGCAAATCCGCTGACGAGCGCTTCCCCGACTGCAAGGCGATGGCGGCCGCATTGCGCAGGCTCCTGGGAGCCAGCGCCTCGGCGCGCGCCATGCAGCCGGAGCATGAGTGGCTGCTGCCGTGAACACTCCGATGGCATGCTCTATCCCGCCATGGAGGCCGCACCGGTGATGCGAGGCAAGATCCGCTCCGTCGGCGTGAGCGACGTCGGACGCGTGCGTGAGCACAACGAGGACACGATTGGAGTAGACGCCGATATCGGGCTGTTCGTGCTGGCCGACGGCATGGGCGGCTATAACGCCGGGGAGGTCGCGAGCGGCATCGCGGTGAAGACGGTCATGAGCCTGGTCAAGGAGGCCATGGAGCGCCAGGACATGACCTCCGCGGACCCTGAGACTGGCATGGCGCGCCCCAGCATCGTGCTGCGCGATGCGATCGCTCGCGCCAACAAGATCATTTATCAAACCGCTCGCAGCCAGCCGCAGTGCGAGGGCATGGGCACGACGATCGTCGCCAGCCTGTTCTTCGACAACCGGGTGGCCATCGCACATGTGGGCGACTCGCGGATGTACCGCCTGCGCGCCAACCGGTTCGAGCAGATGACCATGGATCATTCCCTGCTGCAGGAGCTGGTGGATCGCGGGTTCTATTCCCAGGCTGAGGCGCAGCGCGCCACCAACAAGAACTACGTGACCCGCGCCCTGGGAGTCGAACCGACCGTCGAGGTCGAGTTGCACGAGCATCCGGTGCAGAAAGGCGACTCCTTCGTCCTGTGCTCGGACGGCCTGAATGACATGGTCGAGGACGACGATATTCACCTGACTATGAGCACCTTTGGCGCCAGTCTTGAAACCGCCGCTAAGCAATTGATTCAGCTATCTAATGACAATGGCGGGCGCGACAACGTCTCGATAATCCTTGCTCAAGTTGTCGACTCGTTCGCAGCGAAGACCGGCGTTGTTGACAGAATCTTGCGTTGGTTCGGTTAAGCTGCAGTGAACTGGGGACACGGCATATGGCGCGGTTGATCCTAAGCCTCGACGGTCAGGTGCTGGCCGAGTACAACATGAACAAGGAGCGTTACACGATCGGCCGCCTGCCCGACAACGACATCCGCATCGACAACCCGGCGGTGAGCGGCCATCACTCGCTCATCATCAACATCCTGAATGACTCGTTCCTCGAAGACCTCAACAGCACCAACGGCACCTACGTCAACGGCAAGCTGATCAAGAAGCACGCCCTGCAGCACGGCGACGTGGTCACGGTGGGTCACCACCAGCTGCGCTTCTCGGACACGCACAGCGCCGACAGCGAGCCGGACGAGTTCGAGAAGACCATGGTCATCACGCCCGGGTCGGCGGTCGCCGCGGCCGCGGCGGAGAAGGCTTCGGCGATTGCGTCAGCCGCCGCGCCGGCAAGATCCGAATCGACCGGCGCCACCACGGCGGTGCGCGCCGCTCCCGTGACCGGCGCGGCGCTTGGCGAGCAACCTGTAGCGCCGCCCAAGGCGAAGCTCCAGGTGCTGAGCGGCGCATTCGCAGGACGCGAGCTCGAGCTCAACAAGGCGCTCACCACGCTCGGGCGTCCGGGCGTGCAGGTCGCGGCGATCACCCGCCGCGCCGACGGCTTCTTCATCGTGCACGTGGACAGCGGCAAGCCGAACGATTACCCGCAGGTCAACGGCGCGGCCATCGGCGAGCAGGCCCGCAAGCTGCAAGACAACGACGTGATCCTGTTGGCGGGCGTGAAGATGGGATTCTTTGAAGGCTGACACCGGCTACTAGCGACTGGGACTGGCGGCTCGAGGAACATTCACCGTACGCCGCTCGACTCCGAGCGCGCTCTGCGATCCAGGCGGAATCGAGCAGGACGCTGCAAAAGTTGCAGCCTTCATGAGTCGTCGTTAGTCACAACTCACGAGGCGGCGCCAATCACTTCCCTCCTCACCCTCGGCGTCACACGACACAGCAACTCATAACCGATCGTGCCGACGCTGGCCGCGACACGCTCGACCGGCAGCCCGGCGCCGAATAGTACGACCTCCTCTCCCACTGCGACGTCGGGCAGGTCCGTCACATCGATCGCGGTCAGGTCCATGGACACACGCCCGGCGATCGACGCCTCACGGCCGCCGACCAGCACCGGACCGCCGTTCGGCATCGTGCGCGGATAGCCGTCGCCGTAGCCGATCGCGGCGATCGCAACACGAGACTTGCGCTGGGCGCGCCAGGCGCACCCATATCCGACGCTGTCGCCCTCGCGCAATGCACGCACGGCGATCACGCGCGTGCGCAGCGTCATCGCAGGACGCAAGCCCAACTCGGCGGCGCTGGTATGCGGCATCGGCGAGACGCCGTACAGCATGATGCCCGGCCGCACCCATTCGAGCCGCGCCTGCGGCCAGCCGATCACTCCTGCGGAATTCGCGATGCTGCGCTCCAGCCCCAGCGAGCGGGTCGCCTCATCGAAGGCCGCCAACTGGCGCGACGTAAACGGGTCGTCGAGCCGTTCGGCGCACGCCAGATGCGTCATCACTCTCAGCGTGCGCACGGCCGGGCTGCGGCTCACGCGAGAATGAGCGTCCACGAAGCGATCGGGAGAAATCCCCAGCCGGTTCATGCCGGTATCGATCTTCAACCACACCGCGAGGCTGCGCGGCGCGGCGAAGCTTTCGAGCATCGCCACTTGCTCGAACGAGCATACGGCCACGTCGAGATGAAAAGCGGCCGCCTCAGCGAGGTCCTGCGCGCTGAACACACCTTCGAGCAGCAGAATCGGATGTGCAACGCCCGCCTCGCGCAACGCCAGCGCCTCGCCGATCCGCGCAACGCCGAACGCGTCTGCGTCGCTCAGCGCACGGGCCGACTCGATCAGTCCGTGACCGTAGCCGTCCGCCTTCACGGCGGCCAGCAAGCGAGAATCGGGGGCGAGCCGCCGCACTACGCCAAGATTGTTGCGCAGGGCGGCGAGGTCGATAGTGACGCTGGGGAAATCCAAGATGAATCCAGGGCTCTAGTGCTTTGCTGCGATGGTCTGCGCTCGTCTGCCGTGGAACATCGGCGACGCATCTGGCGCCCGCCTCATCAGCCGAATGGCCCGTCGCCGTAGGCCTGCTCGGGCGTGTAGTTTTCGAACTTCGTGTACTTGCCGAGGAACGTGAGCTGCACTTCGCCGACCGGGCCGTTGCGCTGCTTGGTGATGATGATGTCGGCGATGCCTTTGCGCGGGGTGTTCGGGTCGTACACCTCCTCGCGGTAGATCATCATGATCAGGTCGGCGTCCTGCTCGATGGCGCCCGACTCGCGCAGGTCGGACATCACCGGCTTCTTGTCGGTGCGCTGCTCCACGCTGCGATTGAGCTGCGAGAGCGCAATGACCGGCAACGACAGCTCCTTCGCGAGCGCCTTCAGCGAACGCGAGATCTCCGAGATTTCCGTAGCCCGGTTCTCCTTGTTGCCGGCCACCTGCATGAGCTGCAGGTAATCGAGAACGATCAGGTCGAGACCGTGCTCGCGCTTCAGGCGCCGGGCGCGCGCACGCACTTCGGTGGGCGTGAGCGCAGGGGTGTCGTCGATGTAGATGTGCGACGACTTCATCATGTTGATGGCGGTGTTGATGCGCAGCCAGTCTTCGTCGCCGAGTTGTCCGGTGCGCAAGCGGCTCTGATCGACCATACCGAGCGAGGACACCATGCGAAAAGCCAGCTGCTCGCGGGACATTTCCATGCTGAACACGCCAACCCTGGCCTGCTTCGGCCCGAAAGCCGCGTTCTCGGCGATGTTGAGGCAGAAGGTGGTCTTGCCCATGGAGGGCCGCCCGGCGACGATGATCAGATCGCCCTTCTGCAATCCCGCCGTCATCTCATCGAGGCTCTTGAATCCCGTGCTCACCCCGGTGAGCGCGCCAGGGTTCTGCGCCAGCATGTCGATGTGATCGATGACGCGGCCGACCTCCTCCTTGAGCGCGACGAACCCGGAGCCGGTCTTGTTGCGGCCCTCAGCGATCTCAAACACGCGCCGTTCCGCTTCATCGAGGATTTCACCGGCTTCGCGCCCCTCGGGGTTGTAGGCGCTCGCGGCGATCTCGCCGCCCACATGGATGAGCTGGCGCAGGGTCGAGCGCTCGCGGACCGCATCTGCATAGGCGCGCACGTTCGCAGCACTGGGCGTGTCGCGCACCAGCGCGGCGAGGTAGACGAGCCCGCCGGTCTGCTCCGCGAGACCCTTGCGTTCCAGCCACTCCGAGAGCGTGACGGCGTCGCAAGGCTCGCCGCGGCTCGCCAGCTCGGCGATCGCTTCGAAGATGATCTGGTGGTCGCGCCGGTAGAAGTCGTTCGCGGCGATGCGATCGGCGATCGCGTCCCAGGTGCGGTTGTCCAGCATCAGGGCGCCGAGCACCGCCTGCTCGGCTTCCACCGAGTGCGGCGGCGTGCGAATCTCGTCGATCGCGGCCTTCTCGCGCGCGCGGCGCGCGCTGACGATCGAGACTTTCGCGTCGGCGTCCGGCATGACTCGCGTGCGCGCTGTTACTCTTCGGGCGAGATCACCACCGGCAGATCGACGGTGACGTCGGTGTGCAGATGCAGCTGCACGACGTGCTCGCCTGCCTGACGGATCGGCCCCTGCGGCAGACGCACTTCGGAACGCTCGATCTGGCGCCCGGCCTTCTGGCAGGCTTCGGCGATGTCCGAAGTACCGATCGAGCCGAACAGCTTGCCTTCGCCGCCAGTCTTGGCCGTGAGCGTGAGCGTAAAGCCTTCGAGCTTCGCGGCGCGCGCCTGGGCGCCAGCCAGCTCAGCCTGCGCCGCTTTCTCGAGCTCGACGCGGCGCGCTTCGAACTTGGCGATGTTCTCCGCCGTGGCGAGCGCCGCCTTGCCCTGGGGAAGCAGGTAGTTACGGCCGTAGCCGGATTTCACCTTGACGCGATCCCCGATGTTTCCGAGGTTGGCGACTTTCTGCAGCAGAATGATTTCCATGGAGCACCCGAAGTTGTAACGAAGCAGTTCAATTCGCGAACGAAGCTGCGGCGGCGGCCTGCGCCTGCCCGGCCTCGCGCCGATGTTCCCACGCCCGCCCAGGCCGCTCAGGCCTGACCGACCCGCGGCCGTAGCCAATTATCCGCAAATCCCCAGATCGCGAGGACAAAAACCGTGATCGAAGTCGACAACGGCATGAACAGCAGCACGTAAATGACCGCCAGCCAGCCGCGGTTGAGCCGTCCGCCCGCCTTCATTCGATGCGCGGCGGCCAGCCCTTGAAACGCCAGGGCCGCAAACGCCACCCAGGCGAGCGAGGCCACTAGCGAAGAATGCACGAACAGCGCCAACACGAAGAGCACGGTGGCTGCGCCGCCCAGCGCCTTGCCGAGCCTGAGCCGGCGGTACTCCGCCCCGAACTGGCCCGCCGGGGAGGTTAGCAGCGAATCCCACCAGCGTCCGAGCAGAAACCCGCCGAACGTTGTCGCGAACGCCAGGGCCGCCATCGCGCCCCACATCGTCAGCGACCAGACGGCCACGATCTCGTCCTGGTCGGCCTCGAACTGAAAGCCGGCGGCCGCCATCGAATCGAGCGCCTGATGCAGCAGCGGCGCCCAGACAGCGACCGGATCGGGCAACGCGAGGTACACCGCGATCAGCAACGCCGCCGCCGCAAGCGCCGCCGATTGATAACAGAGGTTCAACGAACCCGTGTTCCGCATCAGCGCCGCGAGCAGCACCGGGGCGGCGAACATCAGCGCAACCACAGCGAACAGCCACGAGCCCGACTCCGCGACCGACAGCACGATGAATGTTGCGGCGACGGCGCCCGCCGCCGCCACGATGAGTCCGCTTTGCACGCCGAAGCGCAGCGCGATGAGCGTGGGGACGGCGCCGGCCAGAATGGCGAAAGGCGCCGGCATCTGCAGCGCGAACGCGCCGCAAACGGCGCTCACGACTGCGGCGCGCCACGATCGCTGGATCAACCAGGCGGCGATGGCTTGATGCATGCAACTCTGCCCGGCGCCCCTGCGCGCCCGGCGAACCCTAAGGCGATGAATCGCAACCGAACAGTCGTCTACCCTGCGCTGGAAGCACTCGATGCTCGCAAGACCTTCTCCAACGAAAATCTTCGCCAGGAATGTCTGGGCTTGGCCGGTAGAGACTGATGGTCAGCTCATTATGCGACTGTCCAGCAGCACCGCCACGTTAGTGCTGGTCGGTGTAGGGCAGCAGCGCCAGAAAGCGCGCGCGCTTGACGGCGGTGGCGAGCTGGCGCTGGTAGTGCGACTTGGTGCCGGTGATGCGGCTCGGCACGATCTTGCCGGTCTCGGTGATGTAGCTCTTGAGGATCCCCAAATCCTTGTAATCGATCTGCTCGATGCCTTCGGCGGTGAAGCGGCAGAACTTGCGGCGGCGGAAAAAACGGGCCATGACAAAACCTCATCTATGCAGGTGGACGGAGCTCGAGGAGCGGCTGATCGGCGACCCTGGCGGGACCCCGATCGGATCCCGGATCAGGCCGATTGTGAAGCCGACTCCTCGTCGCCGTCGTCCGAGAAGCGCTCGTCGCGTCCCTCCTCGCCCTTGGCCATCGGCGAGGGCTCGGTGACGGCGGCGTCCATCTTGATCACCAGGTGACGCAACACCGCATCGCTGAAGCGGAACGCTCCGGTCAGCTCGGCGAGCGTCTTGCTGTCACACTCGATATTCATGAGGACATAGTGGGCTTTGTGCACCTTGGCGATCGGGTACGCCAGCTGACGCCGACCCCAATCCTCCAGGCGATGCACCACGCCGTCGCCGGCGGCGATCATGCCCTTGTAGCGCTCCAGCATCGCCGGAACCTGCTCGCTCTGGTCGGGATGGACCAGGAAGACGATCTCGTAATGTCGCATAGCTGCTCCTTGTGGGTTCGCCGCCCGGGTCGAGAAGGCCGGTGCGGCAAGGAGTTGATTGAATGGAATCCAGCGGGCTAGCCGCAGGGGGTCGCGCATGGTATCGGAAGAAGGGACCGGTGACTAGTGACCCCGCCCCCAAGTCACTGGGCCGCTTCCCGTTGCCGGACCGCCTCGTAGAGCACAACGCCGGCGGCGACCGAGACGTTGAGGCTTTCCACCACGCCTTTCATAGGGATGCGGACCAGCAGGTCGCAGCCCTCGCGAGTGAGCCGGCGCAACCCCGAACCCTCACCGCCGAGCACCACGGCCAAGGGCCCAGTCAATTTCGCGCCATAAAGCGACGCGGACGCCTCATCGTCCGTTCCCACGATCCAGATTTCGCGCTCCTTCAGCCAGCGCAGTGTGCGCGCCAGATTGACCACTTGGATCAGGGGCAGGGTTTCGGCCGCGCCGGACGCCACCTTTCTTACTGTGGCCGACAGCCCCGCAGCCCGGTCACGCGGTGCGATGACCGCGCAGGCGCCGGCCGCATCGGCGGTGCGCAGGCACGCGCCCAGATTGTGCGGATCCTGAACGCCGTCCAGCACGAGCAACAGCGGCTGCGGCCCAGCGCGTTCGAGCAAGTCATCGAGGGCGCCTTCGCCGAGCGTGGTCGCCGGCCGCACCTGCAGGCACGCGCCCTGGCTTCGCTCTCCGCCGGCGAGCCGGTCCAGCTCGCGCGCCTCACGCCACTCGATGCGCACGCCGCAGGCCTGCGCGCGCTGCACTAACTCGCTGACCCTCGCATCCTCGCGCCCTTTCTGAAGAATCAGAGTCAGCGCACGCTCGGGACGCCTTTGCAGGAGCGTTCGCACTGCGTGCATGCCGAACACCAGCGACTCGCGCCCATGATCACTCTGGCTCATCGGCGTCCCCGCCTACGCACCCATGGCCCGCGCAGCTGCTGCGCGACGCGCGGCGCGTCCGCCAGCTCGAAATCGATCTTGCGCTCGTCGATGACCACATTGATCAGACGCACCCGCAGGTGATCGCCCAAGCGGAAAACGCGACCGCTGCGCGATCCGACCAGCCGATAGCCCGAGTGGTCGCGCGAAAAATAATCCGCACCCAACGTGCTCACGTGCACCAGGCCGTCGATCTGCAGCCCCCGAGCCTGGACGAACAGCCCGAAATCGACCACGCCCGTCACGATCGCATCGAACTCCTCGCCGATCTTGTTGCTCATGTATTCGCATTTGAGCCACGACAAGGCGTCACGGGTCGCCTCATCGGCGCGACGCTCGGTAAACGAGCATTGCTGACCGAGCCCCACCGCGGCGACAGGCGACAGATCCCATCCGTCGGCGCCGCCATTGCGCAAGACATGGCGGATGCCCCGATGCACCAGCAGATCCGGATAACGCCGGATGGGCGAAGTGAAATGTGCATACTCCGAAAGCGCGAGACCGAAGTGCCCGATGTTCTCGGGCTGATACACGGCCTGAGGCATGGAGCGCACCACCACGGTCTGGATGAGATGCGCTTCTTCCGAGGCCATGGTCTGCTGCAACACTTGGCTGAGATCCTTGGGCCCGATGTCGCGATCCGTCGGCAGGTGGATGCCGAAGCCCTGCAGGAACTGCCGCAGGGAATCCAGCCGCTCGGCTTCCGGCCGGCCGTGCACGCGATAGAGCGTCACGATGCGGTGCTTCTTCAAGAACCGCGCCGCCTGCACGTTCGCGGCGATCATGCACTCTTCGATGAGCCGATGCGCATCGTTGCGCGTGTGCTCGACCAAAGCGGCGATGCGGCCATGCTCGTCGAAATGCACTTTGAGCTCCGGCGCGTCAAAGTCCAGTGCGCCGCGCCGCACACGGGCGCGATGCAGCGCCTTGAAGACGGCGTGCAGGTGTTCGAGATGGCCGCCCACCGCCTGCACATCCTCATCGTGCACGGCGGAGGGATTGGTGAGGTAGGCGGCCACGCCGGTGTATGTCAGGCGAGCGGCCGAGCGCATCAGCGCTTCGAAGAAGCGTGAGCGCGTGACATTTCCCTCGCGCGTCACACGCATCTCGCAGGCGAGGCATAGACGATCCACGCGAGGCTTCAGCGAGCACAGACCATTCGATAGAGCCTCGGGCAACATCGGCAACACACGGTTCGGGAAGTACACCGATGTGCCTCGATGACGTGCTTCCTCATCGAGCGCGGAGCCCGGCTCGACGTAGTAGGCGACGTCCGCGATGGCGACGATGAGCCGCCAGCCGCCCCGCACCGGCTCGCAGTACACCGCGTCGTCGAAATCGCGCGCATCCTCGCCGTCGATGGTGACGAGCGGCAGCTCGCGCAAATCTTCGCGGTTGCGTTTGGCGGCCGCCCCGACCGAATCGCCGTGGCGCTCTGCTTCCAGCAATGCTTCACGCGGGAACTCGAATGGCAGGCCGTGGGAGTGAATCGCGATCTCTGTCTCCATGCCCGGAGCGGCGTGCTCGCCGAGCACGCGCGTGATGTGGCCGAGCGGCTGGGCCGTACGCGATGGCTGCTCGATCAGTTTGACCAGCACGACCTGTCCGGCGCGCGCCCCGCCCAGACGCTCCGTCGGCACGAGCACTCGATGACCGATGCGGGGATTGTCCGGCACGACGAAGCAGATGCCGGATTCCTCGTACAGGCGGCCGACGATCTCGCGCGTGTTGCGCTCCAGCACCTTGATGATCGAGCCTTCGGGACGCCCGCGCTGGTCGGTCCCGCTGACCCGCACGGCGACCCGATCTCCGTGCATGGTCTCGAGCATCTGGCGATGCGAGAGGAAAATCGGGGCGGAGCGATCATCGGGCATGAGAAAGCCATGCCCGTCCTTGTGGCCGCTCACCGTGCCCACGACCAAGGGCAGGCGTTCCCGCAGACAGTACTTGCCCCGACGGTTGCGCAGAATCTCGCCGGCATGCTGCAGACGCTCCAATTCCTCAGTGAGGCGGCGCAGGGCGGCCGATCCCGTGCAGCGCAAACGCTCGGCCAGCTCGTCGAGAATGAGCGGGCGACCCGCCTCGCGCAGGACCTCCGTGATTGAGTCGGGATCAAGACCGCGCGTGGCGCTTGCGGTTCGGGCGCGGCCCGCTGTTCGCTGTGAACTGCGCCAGCCCGGCTTTTTTGCTTTGGTGTGCTTCTTTTTCAATCTCATTGGCTGCGTCGAATTGACACCCCTCGAGGCGATAGGTAGATTTCGCGCCCTGTGCGTGGCCCCGGGTCACGCGTTCCCTTCCTGGCCCAGGTGGCGGAACTGGTAGACGCGCTGGTTTCAGGTACCAGTGGAGCGATCCGTGGAGGTTCGAGTCCTCTCCTGGGCACCAAGACTGCATCCCACTTCGTATCAGTTTACTGCTGCGACGACAGAAACCCTTGGTTTTCAGGGCTTCTGTCCTTTCCGTCTGCGCCGCATATCACGCGGCCATGCGCGGGCCGGCGGCGCCTGAGGCGAGGGCGAGAGCATACAGGCTAAGCGATGGTCCAGGCGAAGCCGCCAGTCGTTTGATTGGCCCGCCTGGCGGTCGTGAGATCCGCCCCGTGTAAGGCGGTTGACTTGCGTGCGCCAGCCGTCGACTTGATCCGGACACGATGCTTCTCCAACAGCGCGCACAGCGGTAAGCGACGCCGTCGGCTTGCATCAGGGTGCGCTCTTATTAGTGTGAACTGCTCTCGCCAGACTTCCGTGACCCGCAACACCCGGACGGCCGCGCAGCATCTCTCTCGACAATCAAGGCCCTGAACTCGCAGCATGCAACCATGCGGAGCATAATGAAGCGCCCTACCGGAGACCTCACGTGAAGCTTGGACTGCAGCTCGGCTACTGGGGATCGAAGCCCACCGACCGCTTCATCGAACTCGCGCAGCGCGCGGAAGCCCTGGGCTTCGACATCGTGTGCGCAGCGGAGGCCTACGGGTCGGACGTATTCACCCCGCTCGCGGCGATCGCCGTGCACACGCAGCGCATCCGTCTCGGCACGTCGATCATGCAGATCTCGGCCCGCACGCCGGCTTGCGCGGCGATGACCGCGATCACGCTCGATCACCTCTCAAACGGCCGGCTCTGCCTTGGTGTGGGCGTGTCGGGTCCGCAGGTAGTAGAGGGCTGGTATGGACAACCGTTCGCGAAACCCCTCGAGCGCACGCGCGAGTGGCTTGCGATCTTCCGCGCGATCCTCGCGCGCGAGCAACCCGTGAGCTTCGAAGGCCGGCAGTACCAGCTGCCTTATCGCGGGCCGGGCAGCCTCGGGCTCGGCAAACCGCTGACAAGCATTGTGCATCCGCTGCGTCGGAACATTCCTGTGTTTCTGGGGGCCGAGGGGCCGAAGAACGTCGAACTGGCTGCGCGCCAGTTCGATGGCTGGTTCCCGATGCTCATGCCGCCTGAGCGCTTCGATCTGTTCGGAGAGGCGCTCGCGCACGCGAAGCCCGGCTTCGAAGTCCTGCCGACCGTGAGCGTGAGCATACAGGACGATCTCACCACGGCGCTCCTGCCCGTGAAACAGCACTTGGCCCTCTATATCGGCGGAATGGGCGCGAAGGAAGAGAATTTCCACAGGCGGATCGTCGAGCGCTTGGGCTTCGCCGAAGCCGCCCAGAAAATCCAGGACCTGTGGCTCGCTGGTCGTCAGAAGGAAGCGGTCTTCGCCGTACCAGACGAACTCGCCGATGCGCTCTCGCTCGCGGGACCCCGCGAGCATGTGCGCGCCAAGCTCGCGCGCTGGAAGAACTCCCCCGCCACGACGCTGCTCGTCGGCCGCTCGCCGAGCTTCGAGGAGACCGTGCGGAACATGGAATTTCTAGCGCAGGAGATCGGTTGAGGCCTGTTTGACAGGCGCACGATTCGACATTGAGAGAAGCCGCTGCACCCAACACCGGTCCGACAAACACGACGGACTAGGACGCCCTCGTCTGCACAGCGATTTGGCGCGCTCCGACTCTGGCGCCCGACGAATCGCATGATCGGTCAAGGTCTGATTCACCTCTGCGATTCCCCGCCGTCCGAGCGCCCCGTCTCCACAATGTTGCGCACCTCGGCAATGAATCTTTCCGCTTCACGCGGATCATCAATGCGATGAGCAGGCGGCGGAATGTTCACGCCCCGCTGACACGCAGGACGCGCCGCAAGCTGCTGCATCCACCGCTCCAGATTCGGAAAAGGCGCGATACTCACGCCGGACCAGTCGTGTCCGCGCACCCAAGCCCAGTTGGCGATATCGGCGATCGAGTAATCGCCAGCGAGGAATTCGCTCTGCGCCAGCCGTCTATCGAGCACACCGAACAACCGTCGCACTTCGCCTTGATAACGCGCGATGACAGGTGGAATCTTTTCGGGAAAGTATCGGAAGAAGACGTTGGCCTGCCCCATCATTGGGCCCACGCCGCCTATTTGGAACATCAACCACTGGATGACCAGCGAACGTCCCTTGCGATCGGCGGGCATCAGTCGGCCGGTTTTCTC
>JAVEVD010000053.1:0-25865 GCA_034005205.1 Steroidobacteraceae bacterium
TCGATGAGATGAAAGCCGTCAATGTCAAGGTTCTCGACGTGCAGAAACTCACGGACGTCGCCGACACGATGGTCATCGCAAGCGGCAACTCCGACCGGCACGTGCGCTCGATCGCCGACCGGTTGCTCGAGGAGACGAAGAAGGCCGGATTTCGTCCCATGGGCGTGGAAGGCGAGCGCGACGGCGAATGGGTGTTGGTCGATCTGCAGGATGTGATCGTGCACATCATGCTGCCGCGCGTGCGCGAGTTCTATCGGCTGGAAAGCCTCTGGGACGTGAGCGCCGCCCGGCGTGCGGCGGTGTGATGGAGAAGAAGCGGTTAGCGGTTAGCGGTTAGTGTAAGAGGAACTGCGCGCCCCTCTGATGTCCAGCCACGCACATCGTTTGCACCGTAGTCCAGGTGCATCGTTTACACCGGCGCATCGATGCATCTCATGTTCGAAGGGGACAGTTCTGCAAATGACGTACCTGGACTGAACCCTGAACCCCGCTAACCGCTAACCGCTGGCCGCTAACCGCTAACCGCTTCTCATGCGTCTCACTCTCATCGCCGCCGGAACCAAGCTGCCGCGCTGGGCCAATGAAGCCTGCCAGGAATACGCCGGTCGACTGACGCAGGAATATCGCCTCGAGTTGCACGAGATCGCGCTCGGTCGGCGCACCGCCGCAGGCGCCGGTCAAGCGATCGAGCAGGAAGGCCGGCGCATGATCGCCGCGCTGCCGCCAAATCCATATCTGGTCGCCTTACAGGTCGGCGGCCGTTCGCTGTCCAGCGAGCAACTCGCCGAGTTTCTCTCGCAACGCGCACGCGAGGGGCGCAACGTCGCCTTCTGCATCGGTGGTCCGGACGGTCTCGCGAGCGCCGTCGATGCGCTTGCGGATTTCCGCTGGTCGATTTCCGCGCTGACGCTGCCGCATGCGCTGGTGCGCGTCGTCGTCGCCGAGGCGCTCTATCGCGCAGTGACGATTATCAAGGGGCATCCGTATCACAGGGCTTGAAGCGGTTAGCGGACAGCGGTTAGCGGTTAGTCAGCCCGGCGCTCGACTGAGCGCTTGCCTGCGCTGCAGGCCCTGCGCGCACGGCTTGGTGTGTGCCGCGAGCCAATCTTCACCAACCGCTAGAACCGCTAACCGCTTGCTTGCGCTGCAGTCCCTGCGCACACGGCTTCATGTATGGCGCGAGCCAATCTTCACTAACCGCTAACCGCTAACCGCTAACCGCTTCTTTCTTTCACACCTTCATCCGCGCCAGCTCACTCAGCGCCGCAGCGGCGCTTGGATAGCGGTCAGCGGGGTCCTTGGCGAGCAGCCCGTCCAGCAAACGCTGGAAACGAGCGAGGGGCGCCGCGAGCCGCGGGATGGGATCGTCGCGGTGCGCGCGAATGATGGCGATGATCGAAGCGCCGCGAAACGGCCGCTCACCGGTCAGCATTTCGTAAAACATCACGCCCAGGCTGTACAGATCGGCCCGCTGATCGACGGGCGCGCCCTCCGCCTGCTCGGGGCTTATGTAATAGGGTGAACCGCGCACTTCGCCGGCCTCGGTCAGCTCACCTTCGCTCTCGATGAGCCGTGCGAGCCCGAAGTCGATCAGCACGATGCGCCCATCGGGCCGCATCATCACGTTGGCCGGCTTGAGGTCGCGATGACACAGTCCGGCGCTGTGCACGCTGACCAGCGCCCCGGCGATCTGTACGAAGATATCGATGCTGTCGCGCACCGTCATGAGGTTGCGGATGCGCAGCTCGAGGCTGCCGCCCGGAAAATACTCGGTGACGATGTAACGGAAATCTTCGCCGCGACCCCAGTCGTACACGTCCACGATCGAGGGATGGCGGATCTTGGTCAGCAGTTCGCGTTCGCGCTCGAAGCGCTGTTCATCGCCGCTCGCTGCGCTGCTCGCACCATTGGTGCGCAGCACCTTCACGGCGACGTTGTGACCCAGCTCCGTGGAGTAGGCGACGTGCACTTCTGAGCGCGGCGAGCGCGCAATCGTGTGCAGAAAGCGATAGCCCGCAATGCATGGAAAATCCGGCGGCGCGAACGATCCGCGCGCAGCGGCTCGCTTGGTGTGATCGAGCGGCGACATGGTCCTGTAGGTGTGGATGCTTGTTGGCGACGGCGGCTTCGCCGCGCCCCGGTCTCCACTGTGTCACGAATCGCCCGACTGCGCAGCCGCACGCCTTCGCGTATCTTCACACCTGAACGTGACATAAGCCGGCCCGCGGGCGATGGCGGCGGGCTAAGCGTCCTTCAGGACCGAATAGATGGGCTACACATGCAGCAACGGAAGCTTCTCCCCGGCGGCGCCGTCCCGCCGGTTGCGGGCGCGGTTTTTACACACACAGTTCGATCCCGGAATTGGCGGCGTGCGCCGCGATCCCGCGCGCCGCGAGGACGCCGGCCATGATCAGGACGAGCGTCGTCTGGGCCAGGAAAGCGCATCCGTATCGGGGGACCTACGCGGAATCGAGCTACGCGATCGATTCGCAGGAGCAGCTGGTACGAATCAAAGTCTGGGGTGAGCTGACTGTCGAAGGGCTCATCGAGCTGATGAAGCACGCGGGCGCCGATCCGCGTTACGTTCCCGGCATGCCCGCTATCGCCGATTACCGCGACGCGCATGGCGACTGGGACTATTCAGACATCCAGCGTTTTCGCGATTACATCGTGCGTATCGCGGTGCGCAAGCAAGCGCGTTGGGCGGCCGTCGTGAAGCCCGGCGCGCTGGCCGCCATGGGGCACATTCTCATTCTCATCAGCGAAGCGGTTGGTTGCCGCATCCGCATGCGGCTGTTCGACGAGCCGGCGGCGGCGCTACGCTGGGTGAAGGAGAGCGATGGGAGCGACGTGTCTGGCCGCTTATGCCTGGGTCCAGGCGGCTAGTCACGGCTCGAAGCGAGCCGCCGCCTCGGCGTTGGCCGACTGAGCATTGGATCGCGGCCTTCAACGTCGTCTAGCCGACCGATGCGCCTCTTCCTTCCGGTCCCTGGGATTGGCCGGACGCGCAGTCGGCCGTCGAGAATCCCTTCAAACGCTGGTCGAGCGACGCGAAGGCGGCGTCGGGCGCGGGCCCGAGCCGGTCGCGAGTCGCCGGTCGCTAGTTACTCGCCCGTAACTGCTATTCTTTGGGGATGAATAATTCCTCCAACCCATTGATATATCTCGCCTCCGCATCGCCACGCCGCAGCGCGCTCCTGCGGCAGATCTGCGCGGCTCACGAGGTCAGGCCGGTCCACGTCGATGAGACCCGCCTCCCGCAGGAATCCCCGGGCCGCTACGTCGAGCGCCTGGCGGCCCTCAAAGCCGAGACGCTGTGGACTCAGCTGAGTCCCGTCGAGCGGCGCGCTGTGCTCGGCTCCGACACCACTGTGGCGCTGGGTGAGCAGGTGCTCGAGAAGCCTGCGGACGCCGCGGATGGGCTGCGCATGCTGGCGTTGCTCTCCGGCCGGACGCACCAGGTGTATACGGCCGTGGCGCTGCGACACGAGGGCGGCTGCGCCGCCCGCCTCAGTGTCAGCGAGGTGACGTTTCGCGAGTTGAGCGCCGAGGAGCGCGCCGCCTACTGGCGAACCGGCGAGCCCGTCGACAAGGCGGGCGGGTACGCCGTGCAGGGCCTGGCCGCGGTGTTCATCGAGCGCATCTCCGGCAGCTATTCCGGAATCATGGGGCTGCCGCTGTTCGAAACCGCGCAGTTGCTGCAGACCATCGGCTGGCGTCTGCCGGCCGCGCCGGCGGCGCAGACAGACGCGCGGGTGAACGGATGAGCGCCGAGATTCTGGTGAACGTCAGCCCACGGGAGGTGCGCGCCGCGCTGGTCGAGAACGGCGTGCTGCAGGAGATCTTCCTCGAGCGCGCCAACCGTCGCGGGCTGATCAGCAACATCTACAAGGGACGAGTCTCGCGCGTGCTGCCCGGCATGCAGGCGGCGTTCGTCGACATCGGTCTGGAGCGCACCGCCTTCCTGCACGCTTCGGACATCGTGCATCCCGCCGTGGGCGAGAACGGACATCCGGACGAGCCCATCGATGAGGGACGCAGCGCGGACATTCAGTCATTGGTGAGCGAGGGCGGCGAAATCCTCGTACAGGTGCTCAAGGATCCGCTCGGCACCAAAGGCGCGCGGTTGACCACGTTCATCACCATCCCGTCGCGTTACCTCGTGTATATGCCCAAGGGTCGCGGCGTAGGCATCTCGGCGCGCATCGAGGACGAGAAGGAGCGCCACCGGCTGCGTGAAGCCGCCAACCTGTTCCTGCGGCCGGACGAGCCGGGCGGGTACATCGTGCGCACCGCCGCCGAAGGCGCCACCCCCGACGCCCTGCGCGCCGACATGCTGTTCCTGCAGAAGCTTTGGGCGGTGCTCAGTGAGAAGGCGGCGAGCGCACGGCCCGGCAGCCTGGTGCACGAGGACCTTCCTCTGGCGGTGCGGGTGATGCGCGACGTGGTGTCCGGCGGTGTGGACAAGGTCAGCGTCGATCATCAGGCCACATATCAACGGATGCTCGAGTTCGCTCGCACGTTCATGCCGGACTTGGCCGGGCGCATCGAGCTGTATCGCGGCGACCGGCCGATTTTCGATCTGTACGGCGTGGAGGAGGAGATCCAGAAATCGCTCGAGCGCAAGGTGCCGCTCAAGTCGGGCGGGTACCTGATCTTCGATCAGACTGAATCGATGACCACCATCGACGTGAACACGGGGGCCTATGTGGGCCATCGCACGCTCGAGGAGACGATTTTCCGCACCAATCTGGAAGCGGCGGTGGCCATCGCGCGCCAGCTGCGGCTGCGCAATCTGGGCGGCATCATCATCATCGACTTCATCGACATGGAGGAGGAGGAGCACCGCCGCCAGGTCCTGCAAGCGCTCGAGAAGGCGCTGAGCGGCGATCACGCCAAGAACCACATTTCCTCGGTGTCGCCGCTCGGCCTGGTGGAAATGACGCGCAAGCGCACCCGCGAAAGTCTGGAACATATGCTGTGCATGCCGTGTCCGACCTGCGAGGGTCGCGGCTTCGTCAAGACGACGGAGACAGTGTGCTACGAGATCTTCCGCGAGATCCTTCGCCAGGCCCGACAGTTCGAGTTCCAGGAACTGATGGTGCTCGCCCATCAGGACGTCATCGAGCGGCTGCTCGATGAAGAATCCGCCGCTCTGGCGGAGCTGGAGGTGCATACCGGCAAGCCGATCCGGCTGCAGACCGAGGCGCTGTATCAGCAGGATCAGTACGACGTGGTGCTGATGTAGCAGGAAGTGAGCAGGATGCGCCCAGCGATTCGTGACTAGATGAGCCGTATCGACCAGCGTTCATTCCTCAGTCACGCTTGGTTCAGCATGATGCAATCGTCAGTAGCGCGACCACGTCTTTCCAGCCACTGGTCACTGTTCGCAGATCACCGCCGCTCCACATGTCCTTCGGCCCCCGCAAACCGCTGAAACACATTCTCATCGCGCTGGCGGTGTGCGTAGCGCTGGGGGCGCTGCTGGCGGGTGCGTTCGGCTTCGTGGTGACGCGCGTGCCGGCCTACAGGGTGCAAGTCCAGGACTGGTTGAACGAGCAGACGGGACTGGCGGTGGAGTTCCAGTCGCTGAGCGCGGGACTGCGTCTTTATGGTCCGGAGCTGCGCTTCGATCAGGCCGTCCTGCGCACGCCCGACCGCACGCGGATACTGGCCACCGCGACCCGCGGCAGCGTGGGGTTCGATTTGTGGCGTGCGTTGCGCGAGGGGCGGTTGATGGCGGGTCGTTTCCGTCTGCAGTCCCCGCAGATAGGCCTGATCCGCACCCGCGACGGGCGCATTCAGTTGCTCGGCCAGAATGCACTGCCCGAGCGCACCGAGGCGCGCCCATTCGCCATCGAGCAATTGCCTACCGGCGTGTTCGTGGTGCGCGACGCCGTGGTTACATTCCGCGACGAGATCACCGGCCGCGGGCCCTGGTCGCTGTCCGGCGTGAACTTCATCCTGACGCGCAGCACCGGATCCATGGACCTCAAAGGCGACGCCTCGCTGCCGCGCTCGCTCGGCCGCGCGCTGACGTTCAGCGCACATGCCGAGGGCGCCCTGCAGGAATACGCAACCCTCGTGTCCACTTTCAGCGTCGCAGGCGAAGCGTTGGATTTGGCGGGCTGGGCGGATCTGGCGCCCGATGAATGGCCGGCGCCCAAGGCTGGTGCGGGCTCGCTGCGCGCAACCGGAACGATGCTTGGACCTACGTTGATGCGACTTTCGGCGCAGGTCGATCTGCACGGTGTGGCGGCCGCAACGCCGGCATGGACCATCCCGCTGCCTGTCGCAGATCCCATGCAACAACCCGTCGCGCCACAGGCCGGGCCGGGCGCACAGCAAAGCGTTCAAACGCCGTCCGACGATCATCGCCAGGAGCCGATCCTTGCAGCATCGGGAGATGCGCCGCCGGCCGCTTCGTCGTCCGCTGCGCCGCCTCGGATGGCTTCTTATGAGCGCTTCGCTCTGAAACTGGATGCGCAGCGCAGCGACGGCGAGTGGCGCGTCGCTCTTACGGATATCGACATATCGAGTACAGAGACTCCTTGGCGGGCGCAGCGGATAGAAGCGCGCTGGATGCGCGAAGCGGGTGAGGCGTTCTCAGCCCATCTGCACGCCGATCGGATCGTGCTCGGCGCCCTTTGGCCGCTGCTTGCCTACCTGCCCGAGAGCGAAGGGCTCGCCCATGCGCGTGCACTCGACGCACGCGGCGCAATCGAGAATCTGACGGCCAGCTTCCGGCGCACCGGCGCCGGCGCGCCGCCCGAATATGAGCTGAGCGCGCGGCTGCGGGATGTCGGCTTCGACCCAGTCGGCCGTGTTCCGGGGCTGACGGGTTTAAGCGGCCAGGTGCACGCCACGCACGAGGAGGGGCGCTGGCGCATCGCGGAGAATCAGATCGAGTTTCGTCTGCCCAGATTGTTTCGCGAGCCGCTGGCGGCGCGTGTCGAGGAGGGCGAGATCGGGTGGCGCCGCGAAGGCCAGGGATGGCGCATCGACTCTGGCCAGCTGCATCTGGAGAACGAAGATGGTCGCGCGGTCGCGCGCTTCAGCGCGCTCGCGCCCGGCGACGGCGGTTCGCCCGTGCTCGATCTCACGGGACAGGGCGCAGATATGAACGTAGCGGCCGCCGGCAAGTACATCCCGGTAGGTCTGCTGACGGCGCGCGCCGAGGAGTGGTTCCAACAGGCGTTCGTCGCGGGACGGGCGCTTACCGCCAAGCTCATCTACCAGGGGCCGACGCGCTCGTTTCCGTTTCGCGGCGGCGAAGGCGAGTTCATGGCGCGCGCGCAGGTCGAGAATGCGGTGTTGAGTTATCACCAGGATTGGGAGGTGGTGAGCGACGCCACGGCCGAAGTCGAGTTCCGCAATCAGAGCATGCGCATCGCGGCGAGCAGCGCGCGGATCGCAGGGCTGAGCGTCGGCTTCGCGCGCGCCGAGATTCCCGATCTCAAGACGACTGAGCTGACGGTTCGCGGCGCGGCGCACGGCGATCTCGGGGCCGCGCTGGAATTTCTCAGAGACAGCCCTGTGGGAACGGCGCTCGGCGAGCAGTTCGCCAGGTTGCGCGGCTCGGGTCCGCTGCGTGCGGATGTGCGCCTCGACCTGCCGATCAAGCGCATGGTCGAGCGTGACATCGAGGTGAGCGCCCAAGTGCAAGACGCGAGCGCGCGGCTCGTGGGCCTGGCTGCGCCGGTGCATGAGTTGAACGGCGCTCTCACCGTGCGCAATACGCTGGTCGCCGCTGGGCGCCTCGAAGGCCGCTGGCTGGGCGGACCGCTCAGCATCTCGGTCGAGCCGGACGGGCGCGACGCATCGATCCTCAGAGTCCAGGGACGCACCGACGGGGGCCGCCTGGCGGCGCTGATGAGCGGACGTGCAGAAGGCCAGCCGGCAGGTGCGGCGTTTGGCGAGAGTGGGGCGGCGAGCCCGTTCGTCCAGGGCGAGGCGGATTGGCGCGCCAGCACTCGATTGGTCGCAACGGACGGCGGCGCGTCGAGGCGGCGCGTAGTGCACATCGAATCGGATACCCGCGGACTCGAGGTGCTGCTGCCGGCGCCGCTGGGCAAGGAGGCGGCCGAGCCCCGCAACCTGCAGGTCGCTCTGGAGTTCGACGACCACCTGTTGGCCCGATCGTCGTTCGGTGAGGTGCGCGCGCTGATCCGCATGCAGCGCACGCCGTCGGGTGCGCTGCGCTTCGACCGCGGCGGTGTGCGCGCCGACGGCGTCGCCCCATCCCTGCCGGATCATCCGAGGCTGCGCATCGAGGGTGCGCTCGATCGATTGGCGCTGGATGAGTGGCTCGCGCTGCGCACCGACGGCTCAGGCGGTCGACCGCTCTCGGAATACCTGCAGGCGGCCAATGTGCGCGTCGCCCAGTTCGAGCTGTTCGGCTATCGCTTCGAAGACGTGCGAGGCGTACTGCAGGCGACCTCCGGCGGATGGCGTGTGGACGTCGCCTCGCCGGGCGCGCAGGGACAGATCATCGTGCCCGAGAACCTGCGCAGCGGGCAGCCGCTGCGAGCCACGCTCGATCGGCTGACGCTGCGCAAAGCGCCCGGACGCGAGAATGCGCAGCCTGTTGCGAGCGATCCCCGCAGGCTTCCAGCCCTCGAGGTTTACGTGGCTGATCTGCGTATGGGCTCGCGAAACATAGGGGCCGTGGATCTCAAGGCGTCGCGCGCGCCGCAGGGGCTGCACTTCGACAGCGTGACCATCATTGGCGATGCGGTGCGCGCCGAGGCGCGCGGACGATGGCTTGCGACGTCGGACGGCCCGCAGTCCTGGCTGGCGGCGCGCGTCAGCAGCGAGGATGTTGGAGCCGCACTGAGCGCCCTCGACTACACGCCGTTCATGGAGGCCGAGCGCGGCGACATCCGTGCGGATCTGACCTGGCCTGGCGGCTTCGATGAGGATCTACTGGCGCGCGCCTCGGGCGCCATTTCACTGCGCGTGCAGTCAGGTCAGCTCGTGAACGTGCAGCCTGGAGCGGGGCGCATGCTTGGCCTGTTCAGCGTCGCAGCCTTGCCGCGCAGGTTGGCGCTCGATTTCAGCGACCTTACGGACAAGGGATTGACGTTCGATTCCGTGCACGGCGATTTCGAGCTGCGCAACGGCGCTGCATACACGAACAACCTGCTGCTCACCGGACCAGCCGCCGAAATCGGAATCGCCGGTCGCACCGGGCTCGCAACGCGCGATTACGACCAGACCGCGGTCGTCACGGGCGCCCTCGGCGCATCCTTGCCGGTGGCTGGCGCGCTCGCGGGCGGCCCGGCGGTCGGCGCCGCGCTGCTGCTCTTCTCGCAAGTCTTCAAGGAGCCGCTGAAGGGCATCACTCGCGGCTACTACCGCATCACTGGTCCGTGGGAGGATCCTACGGTCGAGAGGATCGACGCCTCGGCGGCCGCTGGGCAGGGCGCGCAGGCGCCGGAATCGTGAGCGGCGCGACGGCCGCTTCTTGCATTGACGCCGTACGGTCCGGGACGGACCCTGAGCGCACCGCTGACGCAGATCGCCGCAAATGAAAGCTGCTGCCGTACAAATGACCTCCGGCGCCGACGTGCAGGCCAATCTCGCCTGCTCGCGGGAGCTGCTGGAGCAGGCCCGGGACCGGGGCGCGGCGCTGGCTGTATTGCCCGAGAATTTCGCCCTCATGGGGCGGCGCGAGGCGCAGAAGCTCGCCGTCGCCGAGCGCCCAGGCGAGGGACCGATACAGGACTTCCTCAGCGGCTGCGCCCGGGAGCTCGGCCTGTGGATCGTGGCGGGCACGATCCCGCTGCGGCTCGAAGGACAGTCGCAGCGTGTGGCCGCGGCCTCAGTGCTGTATGACGATCAGGGTCGCTGCGTCGCACGCTACGACAAGATCCACCTGTTCGATGTGGACGTCCCCGGACGGGAGGAGCGCTACCGGGAATCGGCGACTACCGCCCCCGGAGTGCGCCCGGTGGTCGCTTGGACGCCGTTCGGTCCGCTAGGCATGGCTGTGTGCTACGACGTGCGCTTCCCGGAGCTGTTTCGTCTCCTCGCCGCTGAGGGTGCGGAAATTCTGACCATACCGTCGGCGTTTACCGCAGCCACCGGACGAGCTCACTGGGAGTTGCTGGTGCGCGCCCGGGCCGTGGAGAATCTGGCCTATGTGGTCGCTCCCGCGCAGAGCGGGATCCATGAAAACGGCCGCGAGACCTGGGGTTGCTCCATGATCGTGAACCCCTGGGGCGAGGTGCTCGACTGCGTGCGCCAGCCGGGAGCGGGGCTTGCAGTCGCCGAAATCGACCGCACTCTGCTTCAGGATCTGCGCGAGCGCTTCCCCGCCCTGAGTCACAGGCGGTTTCGTATCGAGCCGTAGGCGCGGATCTCATACCGCGGCGCGGCTCCCGAGTTGCGCCGCCGCCAGGCATTCATCACCCAACTGCGAGTCGTCCACTTCATGTCCGACACAGCCGCCGCCGTCCGCAACGCGCTCCACCTCGAAACACCTCTCGCGAATCGCTCGGTGCAGCCGCTGGACGTCGCCCGGCAGTCGATCCTCGGACCCTCCGGTCTGGACGAGTCGCGCATCGTGCGCGTGCTGGACGGCGTCATGGGGCATGGCGTCGACTACGCGGATCTGTATTTTCAGCTGGGCCGCGATGAGTCCTGGTCGCTCGAGGACGGCATCGTCAAAGACGGTGCGCACAGCATCGAGCAGGGCGTGGGCGTGCGCGCTCTCGCGGGCGAGAAGACCGGGTTCGCCTATTCGGACGAGATCGTGATGCCGGCGTTGCAGGAAGCCTCGCGGGCCGCGCGGGCGATCGCGCGCAGCGGCGCCGGGGCTTCGCTTCAGGCGTGGCGGGCCGCGAGCGGCCATCAGTTGTACGCGCCGATGGATCCCCTCGAGGGACTCAGCGACGACGACAAGGTCCGTCTGCTCGAGCGCGTGGATGTCGAGGCGCGGCGCGACCCGCGCGTCAAGCAAGTGATGGCGAGCTTGTCCGCATCGCACGAGGTCGTGCTGATCATGGCGAGCGACGGGACCCTTGCCGCGGACGTTCGTCCGCTGGTTCGCATGAACGTCTCGGTGATCGTCGAGCATGCAGGCCGGCGCGAGCAGGGCTACTGCGGCGCCGGCGGTCGCTATGGCTTCGGGCGCTTTCTGGAGAACGATCGCTGGAAAGCGCTGGTGCACGAGGCAGTGCGCAGCGCCCTGGTCAATCTGGAAGCGACGCCCGCGCCGGCGGGCGCCATGACCGTGGTGCTCGGGCCGGGCTGGCCAGGCGTATTGCTGCACGAGGCGATCGGCCACGGGCTCGAGGGAGACTTCAATCGCAAGGGCGTTTCCGCGTTCACCGGCCGTATCGGCGAGCAGGTGGCCTCCGATCAGTGCACGGTAGTGGACGACGGCGCGCTCGGTTCGCGCCGCGGCTCGCTGAACGTGGATGACGAGGGCACGCCCACGCAGTGTACGACGCTGATCGAGAACGGCGTGCTGCGCGGCTACCTGCAGGACAAGCTCAATGCCCGGCTCATGGGCGTGCAGCCGACTGGCAACGGTCGTCGCGAGTCGTTCGCCCACATGACCCTGCCGCGCATGACCAACACGTACATGCTGGCGGGCCGTTACTCGCCCGAGGAGATCATCGGTTCGGTCAAGAAAGGCCTGTACTGCAAGAATTTCGGCGGTGGGCAGGTCGACATAACGTCCGGGAAGTTCGTGTTCTCCGCCAGCGAGGCGTACCTGATCGAGGACGGCAAAGTGACGCGGCCGGTGCGCGGCGCCACCCTCATCGGCAATGGACCGGATGTGTTGCGACGGGTGTCCATGGTGGGCGCCGACCTGAAGCTCGACGAGGGCGTAGGCACCTGCGGCAAGGAAGGCCAGGACGTGCCGGTCGGGGTGGGTCAGCCCACGTTGCGGGTGGATGGCCTGACGGTGGGCGGCACGGCCGCGTGAGAGGAGGAAGCGGTTGGTCAGAGATGAGGGCGAGGCGCCTTTCCGGCAGGCAGTCGAGCCCTGCAGGTTCTCCGAACTAACCGCCAACCGCCAAGCGCTTCTTTGCTACGATGCAATCACTGCATTCCGCCGTACGCGACATAACTTCCTGGCCATGTGGTTGCCCCGACCCTTCTACGAGTTTCTGCCTTATCTGTACATGGCCGTGGGATTGGCGTTGCTCGCCGCCGCGTGGGTGACAGAGGTCGAGACGCTGCCGAGCGTCTTCATGGTCGTGGGGGCGCTCAGTCTGATGGCGGGCTTGGTGCTGTGGCTGCGTCGCAAGGACTATCGTACGCGCCAGGCGCAATACAACAGCCGATCGCTCGATGAATGAGCGCTCGATGAAGGAGCGCAAAGGCCGGTCGGCGGCCTTCTCGATCAATCACCCAATCTGATCCTTGCGCAGGGGCGCAACGTCGCCCCGATCCTGATCCTGATCCTCGTCATCGCCGACGTCCTGGTCGCCGGGGTGATCGTCGCTCGCGTGCGTCGCGGCGTGATCGCCGTGCACCGCGTCCCGCAGCAGCGGGACTGCATCGTCCTCGGAGTCCCCGAGCGCAACGCGGGTGCGCGACAGCCGCTCATCGAAGTACATGATTTCGTGCTGCCCGATCTGCACGACGTCGCCATCGTTGAGCATACGCCGCCGTACGCGCTTGGATCTCACGTAGATGCCGTTGGTGCTGTTCAGATCCTCGAGCACCGAGGTATGCACCGATGTGATGATCTGGGCGTGATGTCGACTGATGTACTTGCTGTCGATCTGCAGGTCGTTGTCCGGCGTGCGGCCGATGATGAAGCGCCCGGGCGTCAGCTCACGCTCGGCGATCGTCTGCCCGTTCACCCCGACGAGAATTCTCCCGAGCACGATGCGGCGCTCCCCGATGGGCGCCTCGGCTGCGCTGAGCGCGTGCAGGCGCACCGAGCGCTCTGCGTATTCCACCCACTGCAGCTCCTCGATCGAGGCGCGCAGGTCGTCCATCGTGACGGTGTCGCGGTCGTGTGCGAACGCCGCCATCATCGCGGTGTCGCACAGCGTGTTGATCAAGCGCGGCACGCCGCCCGTGTAGCGAAAGATGAACGGATAAGACTCAGGATCGAAAATCTGCCGCCCCTGCGAGCCAGCGACCTCCAGGCGATGCTGGATGTACGCAGCCGTATCGGTCTTCGAGAGCGCCGTGAGATGGAAGCGCAGGCGAATGCGCTGCGCGAGCTGCACGAGCGACGGCGAGTTCAGCTTGTCGTTGAGCTCGGGCTGGCCGGCCAGAATGATGCGCAGCACCTTTTCCTTGGTGGTTTCCACGCCCGACAGCAGCCGGATTTCCTCGAGCACCTTGTTCGAGAGGTTCTGCGCCTCATCGACGATCAGCAGCACGCGCCGGCCGTTGGCGTACTGCTCTATGAGGAACTCGTTGAGCGTGGAGAGCAGCTCCGCCTTCCTCATGCGAAACGGCTGGAAGCCGAACTGCACGAGCACGCTCTGCAGGAATTCGATCGCCGACACCTGAGTCTGGTTGATCTGCGCGACGACCACGTCTTTCTCGAGTTCCTTGAGAAAGGTCTCGATGAGCGTCGTCTTGCCCGAGCCGATCTCTCCAGTGATGACCACGAAGCCGTCGGTGAACCAGATGGTGGATTCCATGTACGCCTTGGCGCGTGCATGGTGCTTCGACAGATACAGGAACGCCGGGTCCGGCGTCAGCCGGAATGGCAGCTCGTGCAGCTTGAAAAGTTCCAGGTACATGAAGCGTGGCGCCTGATGAGCGGTTCGAGAGGCGGACGGGGCCGGTCCGCCTGCGATCCCTGACTAACGATCCCTGCCAGCACCCCTGTGAGAGCGTCGAAGTGTACGGGCTGACTGGCGAGGAGACAAAAATACCGGCGAACACCGCTGCAGCCGGAGCCTGCAGCGGCAGCGTCGGAGAGAGAGAATTCAACAGAATGCGATCCCGCCAATCAGCCCACCCAAGTACGCGCCGTGCGGACCCGCAGGCCATTCGGCCGGCACACCGGCGATGGCCGCAACACAAGGATCGCGAAGCTGCGGCGTCTCATCGATGCACCCGTTCAGCCTGACTCAAGTTCCGGCCGCCTCCAGTCGCCACAGCCTCCAGTCGCAACAGTTGCGCGAGCGCCCGATCCCGCGCGGCGGCCGAGGCCGCAGTGATCGTGCAGTGCCCGAGCTTGCGGTTCGGCCGCGGTTCTTTTCCGTAGCTGTGAAAGTGTACGCCTGACACCTGCAGGATGTTCCTGAGCGGCGGCAGCTCGCCGATGAAGTTCACCATCGCCGAATGGCCGAGCGGGCGCGTGTCGCCGAGCGGCAGGCCGAGAATCGCGCGCACGTGATTCTCGAACTGACTGGTCTCGGCGCCCTCGATGGTCCAGTGCCCGGAGTTGTGCACGCGCGGCGCCATCTCGTTGGCGATGAGCGTCCCGCGTCGCACGAAGAACTCGATGGTCAGCACGCCGGCGTAATCAAAGCGCTGCAGCAGACGGCGAGCGTACGTCTCCGCCTGTTTCTGCAGCGACGCATGGCGGTAGGGGGCCGTCGAATAACGCAGGATGCCGGATTCATGCGTATTCGCGCACAGCGGATAGAAACGTGTTTCGCCTGTAGTGCTGCGTACGGCGATGATGGAGACCTCGCGACTGAAGTCGACGAATCCTTCGTAGATGAGCGGCGTCGCGCCGAGCTTCTCCCAGGCGGGCGTCACGTCCTGCGGGCTGCGCAGGAAACATTGTCCGCGCCCGTCATATCCCATGCGGCGCGTCTTGAGTACGCCAGGCAATCCGATGCCGCGCACCGCGGCCTGCAGATCGTCCAACGAGTCGACCGGCTGGAACGGCGGCGTCGGGACGCCGAGCTCGCGGAACAGCGTCTTCTCGTACAGACGATCCTGGGAGGCGCCGAGCGCCTCGACCGGCGGCAGGAAGGGTTTCAGCGCAGCGATCGGTTGCACCGCTTCGACCGGAACATTCTCGACGTCGAACGTCACCACATCGACATGCTCGGCGAGCTCCCGCAGTGCTGCGGGATCGTCGAAGGCGCCGCGGACGATGCGCCCGACCTGCGCGCCGGGCGCATCGGCGCTTTGGTCGAGGAAGACGAACCGTAGGCCGAGCGGATAGCCGGCCAGGGCCAGCATGCGACCGAGCTGGCCGGCGCCGATCACGCCGATTCTCATGCGTGTGCGGGCGGCGCCTGGGCCGGATCGGGGTCGGCGAGCACGCGCTCGGTCTGCTCAGTGCGGAATTTTTCGAGCGCCGCAGCGATGGACGGGTGCTTGTTGCCCAGGATGGCGGCCGCGAGCAGCGCCGCGTTGACGGCGCCGGCCGCGCCGATCGCGAGCGTGCCGACCGGAACGCCCGCAGGCATCTGCACGATCGACAGCAGCGAGTCGACGCCGTTCAGCATGCGCGATTGCACCGGCACGCCCAGAACGGGAAGGGTGGTTTTCGCCGCGGCCATGCCGGGCAGGTGGGCCGCTCCGCCAGCGCCGGCGATGATCACTTCCAGGCCGCGGGCGCGCGCCGTGCTCGCGTATTCGAAGAGCAGATCCGGCGTGCGGTGCGCCGAAACGACGCGCGTTTCGTACGGCACGCCGAGGCGCTGCAATGTGTCGGCCGCGGGCTGCAGCGTCTCCCAGTCCGACCGGGACCCCATGATGATGCCGACCAGTGCTTTCATGCCGCGATTGTAGCAATACGGGCTTGGGGCGACCGACTTCAGTCCTGGCGCGCCGCCTTGGGTTCGAACGCGCCGCGCAGCAGCCGGAACAGCTCCCGAGAAGCGGCGGGGGCGGCGCGGCGTTCACGCTCGGCCCGGGCTCGCTCGATGAGCCGCGAAATGTGGGCGGCGTCGATCCGGGGCGCCTCCAGCCGCAGCGCCTCGAGGGCGTCGGAGCCTTCGCGGATCAGGCGATCGCGCCATGCCTCGATGCGGCGCAGCCGCACCGTCGCGGCGCGCTCACTCTCGCGTCGCGCCTCGATCGCCGCCCGGATCGGCTCAGCGTCGATCTTGCGCATCAGCTTGCCTATGTACTGCTTCTGACGGTACAGGCCGCCGTGCTTGGTGATGCGCCTGGCCAGCAGCACGGCGTCGCGCAGCGTATCGGGCAATGGCAGCGCGTCCAGTTCGCTGTCGGACAACTCGATGAGCGCTTCGCCCAACTCCTGCAGCTCGCTGCTGCGGCGCTTGAGCTCGCTCTTGCTGGGCCGTTCGAAATCGTCTCCCTCGGATTCGTGGGTGCGTTCGATGCGCTTGTTTGACGGCATGATGTTCCGGCGGACGTGCTGCGATGCGCGGGCAAGAATGCGCTGTGAGATTCGTCCGGCGCAACCCGCCGGGTTTGGGCCCGGCTGCTAGAATCCGACCCATGGCGAACCTTACTCCCACCGCATCTTCCGGTCAGCTCAGCCACACGCAGGCCGAGCTGCAAGAACTGGTCGCACTCGCCCTCGAGGAGGCGCGGCGCTGCGGCGCCACGCAAGCCGAAGTCGCGGTGAGCGTGGACACCGGATTGTCCGTCACTGCGCGGCTCGGCGAGGTCGAGACGCTGGAGTACCAGCGTGATCGCGGCATGGGCGTTACGGTGTACCGCGGCAAGCGTAAGGGAGCGGCGAGCACCAGCGATCTTTCCGTCACGGCGATCCGCGACACCGTGGCGAAGGCTTTCAGCATTGCGGGGTATACGACCGAAGATGAGTGCGCGGGCCTGCCGGATCCCGAGGACCTCGCGCGCGAGATCCCGGATCTCGATCTGCATCATCCATGGCCGATCGATCCGGACGAGGCGCGCGAACGAGCGATCGCATGCGAAGCCGCGGCGCTGCGCTTCGACAAGAGGATCGGCAACTCCGAGGGCGCGACGTTGTCGAGCCACCAGGGGCTGCGCGTGTTGGGCAACTCGATTGGCTTTCTCGCCGGCTATCGCAGCAGTCTGCACAGCGTGAGCTGCGTGGTGGTCGCGCAGCAGAACGGCGAGATGCAGCGCGACTACTGGTACAGCACCGTGCGCGACTGGCGCGAGCTCGAAGACGGCGAGCGTATTGGTCAGCGCGCCGCCGAACGCGCGCTGCGGCGTCTGCAAGCGCGCAAGCTCCAGACGGTGACGGCGCCTGTCCTGTTCGTTCCGGAGTTGGCGCGCGGCCTGTTCGGACATTTCCTCGGCGCCATCCGCGGCGCCAGCCAGTATCGTCGCGCCTCCTTCCTGCTCGACGCGGCGGGCGAGCAGATCTTTCCTGCGTGGCTGGGGATTTCCGAGCGGCCGCATATCCCCAAGGGACTGGGCAGCGCGCCTTTCGACGCCGAGGGCGTCGCGACGCGCGATCGCGAGCTCGTCGATCGCGGGGTGCTGACTGGATACGTGTTGAGCACGTACTCCGCACGCAGGCTCGGTTTGCGGACCACCGGTAATGCGGGCGGCGTGCACAATCTGATCGTCTCGCCGGGGCAGGACGATTTCGACGCCCTGGTGCGGCGCATGGATCGCGGTTTGGTCGTGACGGAGCTGATGGGGCAGGGCGTCAACGGCGTGACGGGCGACTACTCGCGCGGCGCGGCCGGGTTCTGGGTGGAGAACGGGCAGATCGCCTACCCGGTGCACGAGATCACGATCGCCGGCAATCTGAAGGACATGTATCGCGGCGTCGTTGCGGTGGGCGCCGACGTCGACGCGCGCGGCGGCATCCGCACCGGATCGGTGCTGGTCGACCGGATGACGATCGCGGGGGAATGACTGATGGGGAAGCGGATAGCGGATAGCGGATAGCGGATAGCGGATAGTCAGAGACGGCGGCGCGCCTTCTGGCGTCTAAGGAACTGATTTACTCTGTTTCCGCGATCTCGAGGCGCTCAACACAGCATGCATTGCGGGCCGCTATCCGCTTCTCCCGCCAACCTATCCGCTTCTCTCCGCCAGATCTTTGATCGATTTGCCGCGCATCGTGTCCTTGAGCGCCTGCTCGGCCTGTCGGGCGGCGTTCACCGCAGGCGCGATGTCGCGGATGCGTCCGAGACGCGGACCGGCCGTGTCGTGGCGTACGGCGTCGATGATGTCCGTGAGCTCGATCATGTCCGGATCGCGGCCCGGCAGCCAAGTCTCGTCTTCGGCCGCCGCCAGGAGCCCGCGCTGCTCCAGCGCCGCGACGATTGGGCTGAGCGCAGCGCCCGGCACGCCCAGATGTTCGGCGAGCGCGTTGGTCGTCCAGCGGCGCTGCGCGTCGCGGTAATCGCAGACCACCAGGTACATGATGGACAGAGCGATGCGCTCGCGCAGACTCGAGTTCAGCCGGATCTCGCCGCGGCCCGGGCGCAGGTAGTGCGGATGCTGCACATAGAACGCCAGCTGCGCGCCGAGCAGCAGGATGAGCCATGAGATGTACACCCAGATCAGCGCTACGATCACGATGGCGAAGCCGGCGTAGATCACCATCGTGCGGCTCGAGCCGGCGACGAACGAGGCGAAGATCAGTCCGGTGGCCGCCCACAAACCGCCGGCGAACACCCCGCCGATCAGCGCCGCCCGCAACCGCACTCGCGTGTTCGGCACGAAGCCGTACATGAACGTGAAGACGCCGCTCACGAGAACGTAAGGGGTGAGATGGCCGAGGGCCACGAGCGCGCTGCCGAACGGCTCCTGGGCGGCGAGCGCCCGCATGACATGGGTGTTGCCGAGCGCGGCGATCAGCCCGAGAGCCGCCACGATCAGCGCCGGGCCGACCACCATCACGCTGAGGTACTCGCTGAAGCGGCGGCCGAAGCTGCGCGGCTGGTCGACTCGCCAGACGAAATTGAAGCTCTCCTCGACCTTCTGCACCATCGAGATGACCGTGTAAAGCAGGAATAGCAGGCCGAGCGAACCGAGCACGCCGCTGCGTACGTTGTCGACGAACTCCATGATCTGGGCCGTGAGCTGGTAGCCGCGCTCGCCGAGCGGCTCGAGGAAGCTGTACAGCATCGGCTCGAGCTCGCGGTGATAGCCGAGCCCCTTGAGGACGGAGAACGACAGCGCGATCAGCGGGACGACGGACAGCAGGGTCGTGTAGACCAGGCTCATCGCCCGCAGCGTCAGATCGCCGCGGCCCACATCGCGCAGCAACGCGTATGGATAGCGCAGCACGCCGAGGAGCTTTCCAAGCGGCGCGCCGACGACTGCTTCCGGCGGTTCGAACAGCCGCTCCTCGATACGTGTGAGCAGTGCTTGCATCATGCGCTGCGAGCCTGACACGGCCTTCGAAGCGCGGCAAGACGCATCCCCGAGCGCTCCCCACCTCTCGCCTGTTTGCTGCAGCGAACCGGGTGCAGCGCGAGCACGCAGCTCCGGCCGCTCATTCGCCCAGAGTGAAATAGAACACGGCGCCTTGATCGGGCTCGGCGTGGGCCCAGATGCGTCCTCCGTGACGTGCGAGGATGCGTTGCACGGTCACCAATCCGATGCCGCTGCCGGAAAACTGCGATTCGGCGTGCAGGCGCTGAAAGGGCGTGAAGAGCTTGTCGGCGTAAGCCATGTCGAAACCCACGCCGTTGTCCCTGACGAAGTACACGGGGCCGTGCTCGGTCTGCTCGAGGCCGACCTGGACGCGCGGCTGGTCGCGAGTCGAGGTGTACTTCCATGCGTTGTCGAGCAGGTGGTCCGCCGCCAGCCGCAACAGGCGTGCATCGCCGCGCGCCTGCATCTGCGGCGCGATCTCGATTTCCACGGGACGGTCCGGATACCGCTCGCGCATCGCCGCAGCCGATTCGGTGAAGATTCGGCTCAAATCGACCGGCCGCAGGGCGAGCTCTCCGCGATTGATGCGCGACAAGCCGAGCAGATCTTCGAGCAGCCGCGACATGCGTTGGCTGGCGTCCTGGATGCGCCGCAGATAATGCTTCGACTTGTCGTCGAGAGCGGGCGGGGAGCTTTCCTGCAGGATCTGGCTGAAGCCCGACAGGCTGCGCAGCGGCGCCCGCAGATCGTGCGAGACGGCGTATGCGAACGATTCCAGCTCCCGGTTGGCGGCCTCGAGCTGACGGGTGCGCTCGGCGATGCGGCGTTCGAGTTCCTGGTTCATGCGGCGCGCCTCGGTTTGCGATTCGAGCAGCGCCGCGAGGGTCGCCTGGTTGCTGCGCTCGAAGCGACGCAGCAGGAAGTAGACGAGCGCAGCCGAACCAAGCACGAACAGCCAGCCCGCGAATGTCTGCAGTTGTGCAATGCGCGCCAGGGAGAGGTCGAGCCACAGCAGCGCGCGGTCCGTGAAGAAGATCCACAGCGCGCCGCAGGCCAGATAGATCAGCGCGATTCGCCGCGGCATGGACGCCCTTGGTCGTCAGGAAGTCAGTCTGCGCAGCGCTTCGGCGTACTTCGCGGCGGTGCGCTCGATGATCTCCGACGGCAGCCGCGGACCCGGAGCCCGCTTGTCCCAGTCGAGCGTCTCCAGGTAGTCGCGTACGAACTGCTTATCGAAGCTCGGTGGGCTCGCTCCGGGGCGGTAGGAGTCCACCGGCCAGAAGCGCGATGAATCCGGCGTGAGCGCTTCATCGATGAGCACCAGGCGTCCTGCCTCGTCCAGCCCGAATTCGAACTTGGTGTCGGCGATGATGATGCCGCGCGCACGAGCATGCTCTGCCGCGTATGTGTAAAGCGCGAGCGCGGTAGCGCGCACTTGCTCGGCGACGGCGGGCCCGAGGATCGAGACCATCTGTTGGTAATCGATGTTCTCGTCGTGAGCGCCGACGTCGGCTTTGGCGGCGGGCGTGAAGATCGGCTCTTGCAGCCGCTCTGCAAGCTGCAGCCCGGCGGGCAACGCCACGCCGCATACTGACCCGGTGCGTTGATAATCCTTCCAGCCCGAACCGATCAGGTAACCGCGCACCACCGCTTCGACAGGCAGCGCTCGCAAGCGCCTGACGACCATGCTGCGATCAATGAGATGGCGACGTTCTTCGGCGTCGGGCACGGCGCGCTCGAGCGGGTAGTCGCACATGTGGTTGGGCGTGATATGGCGCGTCTTCTCGAACCAGAAGCGCGAAATACGAGTGAGCACCGCGCCCTTGCCTGGGATTGGATCGGGCAGCACGACGTCGAACGCGCTGAGCCGGTCCGTGGTCACGATGAGTATGTGCTGCTCATCGACCTCGTAGATGTCGCGCACCTTGCCCTGGTGGATGCGCCGCAGTCCGCTCAAGCGCGATTCGAACATCGGCGGCGAGGATTCGGGCTCGGACATGAGGCGCTCGCGGGCGTCGGGTGAGGCGGAGAACCGTTTGCATGCGCTGCCCCATGGGCCGACGAGGCGGGTCTCAGGGGAGCGCCGCGCACTGTTACCATTACGGGCGCAGCGATTGTCGCAGCGGGCAGTGTGAGCATCAAGTTCGAATGAATTGGCAGGGCAAGGCGCTGGGCGCGCTCATCGGCACATTGGCCGCCGGACCCGTGGGCGCCTTGTTCGGCGCCTTCATCGGCCATCTGTACGACGCGCAGGTCGATGGCGCCGGGCGCGCCGGGGCGGAATCCGAGCCGATCAGCGCGCAGCGCGTGCAGGAAGCCTATTTTCGCGCCGTGTTCCAGGTGATGGGGCGTCTGGCGAAAGCCGATGGCCGCGTTTCGGAGCAGGAGATCCGCGCGGCCCGAGCAGTCATGAGCGAACTGCATCTGGGCGAGCGGGAGACGCGGCTCGCAATGGAGCTGTTCAGGCAGGGTAAGAGCGCCGACTTCCCACTGGAGGAGACTTTGCAGGAGCTGCGTCGGGTCTGCCAGAACCGCAGCGACCTGCGTCGCATGTTCGTGCAGATCCAGCTGCAGGCGGCGTTGTGGGGCGAGAGCCTGAATCCGGCGGGACGCGGTGTGCTCGCGCGCGTGTGCGCAGCGCTCGACGTATCCCCTTATGAGCTCGTGCAAATGGAGGCGCTGCTGCGCATGCAGCGCCCGAGCGCGTCGCCGGGCGCCGGACGCCGTTCGCACGAACAGATTGCGCAGGCCTATGCAGTGCTGGGGGTGAGCAGCGAAGCCTCGGACGCGGAGGTTACGAAAGCGTATCGGCGTCTGATGAACCAGAATCATCCCGACAAGCTGCACGCAAAAGGATTGCCCGAATCCATGATGCAACTCGCCGCAGAGAAGACGCGCCGCATTCGCGAGGCATACGAGTTGCTTCGTCGCGCGCGCAGCATGCGTTGACGGCCGCGAGCGTCTCATCGCCGCGTCCCGACGGTGGTATGCTGGTCGGCGTTTCAATGGTGCAAGCGGAGCGCGTCATGACATCTCCTTCGCCGTCCGCCTGGATAGCCCCATCGATCCTTTCGGCGGATTTCGCCCGGCTCGGTGAGGAGGTTGACGCCGTGCTTGCCGCGGGCGCGGACCTGATCCACTTCGACGTGATGGACAACCATTACGTGCCCAATCTGACCATCGGCCCCCTGGTGTGCGAGGCGCTGCGCAAGCACGGCGTGGTCGCGCCCATCGACGTGCACCTGATGGTCAAGCCCGTGGACCGCATCATTCCGGATTTCGCTGCGGCGGGCGCCAGCTGGATCACATTCCATCCCGAGGCGAGTGAACACGTCGATCGGACCATCGAGTTGATTCGCGAACACGGCTGCCGACCTGGGCTGGTGTTCAATCCGGCGACGCCCCTGACGTGGCTCGATCACGTCATCGAGAAGATCGACATGGTCCTGCTCATGTCGGTCAATCCGGGATTCGGCGGCCAGGCGTTCATCCCTTCGGCATTGCCGAAGCTGCGCGCCGCACGCCAACGGATAGACGCCAGCGGCCGCGAGATCCGCCTGGAAATCGACGGCGGAGTGAAGGTCGACAACATCGGCGCGATCGCGCGTGCTGGCGCCGACACGTTCGTCGCGGGATCGGCAATTTTCGGCTCGCAGGACTACCGCGGCACGATCGCTGCGATGCGCGCCGCAATAGCAGTCTAGCGGTCTAAGGCGCGCGGCGTCGGGGCGTTGCGCTCGTGGCCCGAGGGCGCGGGGAGGCAGTCGAGCGGGGGCGTATGGTGCGCAAGACTCAGTGATGATGGGGGCAAGATCCTTTGACTGAGCGGCCGCGGCTCAGTCCTCGTCGTCCTCAAAGTCATTGGCTGCGCTGCGTTGGAGGGGTGCGGTGCGCCCCGCTGCGGCCGCGAGCGGCGGCTTGACCTTCATCTTCGGGCGGGCGCCGAATACGACGATCGTCTTGCCGGTGGCTCGCAGCAGACCTTGATCCTCCAAGACCTTGAGTACGCGGCCCGCCATCTCGCGCGAGCAGCCGACCAGACGTGACAACTCCTGACGGCTCACCTTGATCTGCATTCCTTCCGGATGCGTCATTGCGTCGGGTTCACTGCACAGATCCATGATCGCGTGTGCGACGCGTCCGGTGACGTCCACGAACGCCAGGTCCCCGAGTTTGCGGTTGGTGCGGTCCAGTCGCGTGGCGAGCTGTGTCGCGAGCTCGAACACCAGTCCGGGACTCTCGCTCGCGAGCTGGCGGAAACGGGGATAGGTCATCTCGGCCAGCTCACACTGCTGACGGGTGCGCACCCAGGCGCTGCGCGTGGGCTGCTCGTAAAACAGCCCCATCTCGCCGAAGAACTGTCCCTTGTTGAGGTAGGCGAGCACCATCTCGTTGCCTTCCTCGTCCTCGATCATCACCTCGACCGAACCGCTGACGATGTAATAGAGGACGTCGGGGAGATCGCCTGCGTGGATGATGACGGTCTTGGAGGGCGCCGTGCGAATCCGGCAGTAGCTCAGAAACCGGTTAATGGCTGGAATGTCGCTCAAAGGCCTTGCCCCTTCTTCCATCATCCACCTCTGGGTTAATTGCCAGATGCCGCGCATCGTGCGGTGTCGTTATGTTGCGCGCCTTTTAATACAGGATACGCCACTGCTGCAAGCATGCAACAGCGCTGCGCGCCGCACGCTGCATTTCGCGGCGCGCTTACATCCAGTAGGCGGCGCCGGTCATCACGCGAGCGGTCAGCTTCATCAAGCCTCGGGCGAGCGGCGGGAGCGGCGCACCGCCAGCGAGCATTGCGTCGCGACCATGTCGCGCTTCGTCCTCACTCATTTGTTGAATGATGGAGCGTGTGCGGGCGTCGTTGACGGGCAGGCGGTGCAAGTGTCCTTCGAGGTGCTCGACCACCTGCCGCTCGGTCTCCGCTACGAAGCCTAGGCTGGCGCGGTCGCCTGCGAAACCGGCAAGCGCGCCGATCGCAAAGGAGCCTGCGTACCACACGGGATCGAGAAGGCTTCGGCGCCCGCCGAGCTCGCGGATGCGCGTGGCGCACCATGCCAGATGATCCGTCTCTTCGCGGGCGGCCCGCTCGAGCGCCTGGCGCGTGGCGCTCGAGCGGGCCGCGAAGGCCTGTCCCTGATACAGGGCCTGGGCGGCGATCTCGCCGGCATGATTCACTCGCATGAGCGCAGCGACGCGGCGTCGGTCGGTCGGATCCTGCACCGTTTCGGCGATCTCGTCCGCGGGGTAGGGACGGGCGGATCGGGATGTTCCAGTTACGGTGCGCAGCGCCTGGTCCAGCGGCGCGATCAGACGATCGAGCAGGTCATAGCGACGCCCTGCGGCGTGCGGCGGATCGGATCGAGGGCCGGTCATCGCGGGCGATGCAGGGCGGCGGGAGGGCTCATCGGGCGTCTTCATGGGGGGCGTGGCCATCGGAGCGTCGGGTAGACGGCGCATTAGGCGCATTCATCAAGCACATTATATATGTGGCCTTGCCGGCGGCCGCGGCGGCGCGCGCGTGCGTGGGCGCGCAACGGTTTGCAATGCCGCGGGCTGTCCTTTAGACTTGCCGGCCTTTTCGCCCCAGGGCGGAATTTTCCCGGAGATTTCAATGAGAACCGTCTTCGCCAACGCGGCCACGGTGCGTCGTGACTGGTATGTCGTGGACGCCACGGACAAGACCCTGGGCCGACTGGCCTCGCAGGTGGCGTTTCGACTGCGCGGCAAGCACAAGGCAGCCTATACGCCGCACGTCGACACGGGCGACCATATCGTCGTGATCAACGCCGAGAAGATCCGCGTGACCGGCCGGAAGATGACCGACAAGTTCTATCACCACCACACCGGCTATCTCGGCAATCTCAAGAGCATCAGCCTCGAGAAGCTCCTGGACAAGCGTCCGGAGCGGGTGATCGAGTTCGCGGTGAAGGGCATGCTTCCCAAGAACTCCTTGGGTCGCAAGATGTTCAAGAAGCTGCACGTGTTCGCCGGTCCGAAGCACCCGCACACGGCGCAGCAGCCCCAGAGCCTTCAGATCTAGCGCCCACCGCGACGCCGCGCAAATCAAACCGGATACACTGAACCCCCATGGCCATTTCGACGAATTACGGCACCGGCCGCCGCAAGACCGCCGCCGCCCGCGTGTTCCTGCGTAAGGGCTCCGGCGCCATCAGAATCAACGGGCGCCCGCTCGAGGAGTTCTTCGGCCGCAAGACTGCCCGCATGATCGTGCGCCAGCCTCTCGAGGCCGTGAATCTGGACAAGAACTTCGACGTCGAAGCTACGGTCAAAGGCGGCGGCACCACGGGCCAGGCCGGCGCGATCCGTCATGGTCTGACCCGCGCTCTCATCGATTACGATGAGACCCTGCGCAAGGTGCTTCGGGACGCCGGTTACGTGACGCGCGATGCGCGCGAAGTCGAGCGCAAGAAGGTCGGCTTCCGCAAGGCTCGCCGCGGCACTCAGTTCTCCAAGCGCTAAGCGCTACGAGTTCTTGGGGGATCGTCTAGCGGTAGGACTACGGACTCTGACTCCGTCAACCTAGGTTCGAATCCTAGTCCCCCAGCCAAACATGAAGGGCCCGCATTGCGGGCCCTTTGCTGTTTCGGCGGGTCGCCTTGCTCGACTTGCTCTGTCTCCTCTTGCTCGAGCCGCTCTGTTTCGTCTCG
>JAVEVD010000054.1:0-25681 GCA_034005205.1 Steroidobacteraceae bacterium
TTGAGCCTCACCGGGATGGGCATGGAGCGCAGGAACTCCGGGTTCTCCAGGCAATATTTTTCGAACGCGCGCGCCTCGCGCACCGTAAGGTCGCCGGACAAGTAGCGCTCGACGATGCGCCCGGATTTGATGTAGTTGCGATCCATAGACGTTGTTCTCGTTGACGAACGATCAGCCTTGGCGCGCCAACCGTAGCGGCCAGCATCGGAACGCCGAGGCGCGGTGTACTGCCGGCGGCGCGTTGCTGCGTCGCAAGGCAGGAGCCTCTGAGCCCGATTCAGCTTTGCTCTGCGGCCGCCGGCGAGCCGGCCCGCTTCTCGGGCGTCACGGTATTCTTGCAGACCAGCAGCCGTTGCTGCGATGCTTGACTCGGCAGCCATGCTGCGCGCGGCAGAGCCGACTATAAGATCTGGCCCATATGATTCTGACGCTCGAAGTCATCGGGGAACAGGCCGAAACGCTGGGCGGCGCCGCGCGCAAGACTTTCGATAGGGTTGGCGGCACGATCGGCCGCTTGGCCGACAACGACTGGGTGTTCCCGGACCGGTACGTGTCGGGGCGGCATGCGCTCATCCGCTACGTCAATGGCCGGTACTTCATCGAGGACGCCAGCACCAACGGCGTTTACATCAATACGCCCACCAACCGCTTGGCGCGCGGTCAGCCGCAGCCGCTCGCCGACGGGGACGTGGTCTACATCGACGCTTACAAGATTCGCGTGATGATAAACCGCAGGCCGGATGCGTCGGACGACCCGTTCGGGCGCTTACAGAGCCTGCGGACCAGAACGTCGCAATCGGGCGAGGACTCGTCGGCGCAGCCCACGCCGAGCCGGGAGCCGGAGGAGCAGCGCACCCAATGGCTCGACCTGCGTTCGAGTTCGGCGACGACTGCGCCAGCCGAGATGAGCACGCAAGGGCGTGAGGTGCGCGAGCCGGACGCGTCTGCATCGCTGCAGGGGCAAGCGCGCCCACCGGCGGTTGCTGCGCCGGCCGCCGTGCAGCCGCCGCTGCATGAACCTGACGTGCTCGCGGCGCTGCGTCTTGCGTTCGAGGCGGCGCTCGCCCATTTCGATCCGCAGCGCATGCAGGAAGATTTCGACCGGCAGATCGAGCAGAGCCAGGGGCTCGGTCCGCCCGCCAGGATGCGCTATTGGGACATGTACCGGGCACGGTACGAGGCCTGGATCAGGGACGCGGACGCTGCGTTTCGCACGCTGTTTGCGCCGGAGTTCGCGGGCGCTTACGAGGAGCAACTCGAGCGCCTGCGCTCGAAGGCGCCGAGGGCGTGAGCGGGCCCGAAACGGGGGAACGGTATGCAAGACGCGCTCGGCGGAGACGCTGCTCATACATATGTTTCGGCCGGCGCGAGCGACGTCGGTCGGCTCCGCACCAGCAATCAGGATGCTTATGGCGAGTTCGCAGCCGCCGGGCTATGGGTCGTCGCGGACGGCATGGGCGGTTACAGCGAGGGCGATGTCGCCGCGCACATGGTGTGTGACGCCCTGGCGGGCGTGGACACGGCGTCCAGCCTGGAAGAGGCGGTCTCGGCGGTTCGGGAGCGCATCAACGAAGTCAACGCGCGCCTCTATCGGGCGTCGATCCGACCCGTCAATCCGGTCATGAGCGGCAGCACCGTGGTCGTCCTGCTCGCACGGGGCGAGTCTTGCGCCGTGCTGTGGGCGGGCGACAGCCGGGCGTATCGACTGCGGCGGGGCGGCTTACAGCGCCTGACGAGCGATCATACCTGGGCGGGGGAACTGAACATCCAGGAACCGCCTCAGGGGGCCGATCATGCGATTACCAGAGCAGTGGGCGGCGAATATGCACTGCTGCTCGACGTCAGCCGCAAGCGCGTGTGCGCGGGCGACCGCTATCTGCTGTGCTCGGACGGCTTGACTCGCGAGTTGGACGACGATCGGATCGCCGCATTGCTCGGCCGGGGCGACGTGCGCGAGTGCGCCGCCGCCCTGATTGCGGCGACGCTCCAGAACGGCGCGCGCGACAACGTAACGGTCGTCGTCGTGGAAGCGCAGCGTTCGAAGTGATCCATGACGCTCGCGCGAATGCTGCTTCGAATTTGCTTTATGGTCTCGCGCAACCGACGATGGCGCGATGGAAGGAGAATGGCGCGTGCTGGCGGTGTATGCAGATCCGGTGTCCGCGGAAGCCGTCGCCGGGCTGCTTCGCTCGGAATCCGTGCCGGTGCGCATCAAGGCGGACGAACCTGTGCCCGGCCTGATGCGCGGCTACTCCGTGATGGTCCATCCGGCCATGGTCATGCGTGCGCAGGCGATCTGCTCGCAGGCGCAGATGACCGACGAGGAGTGGGCCCAGTATCTCGAGAGCCATGACGCCGAAGAACAGTCGAATTCGGACGGTGCGGGCTCGTAGGCTGCAAAACCCGGAGGCATGCAAGTGATCGCAAAAGCACGGTTCTCATCGACGTCCCTTGGCCCGCATCGACCTGGGTGATCATATGGCGGCTCTGGTAATCGGTTTGCTGGCTTTTCTTGGCGTGCACTCGGTGGCCATCGTGGCGCCCGGCTGGCGGGACGGCGCCGCGGCGCGCCTCGGGGTGCGGCCCTGGCGCGGGCTGTACTCGCTGATCGCCATCAGCGGTTTCGTGCTGCTGATCTGGGGCTACGGCCAGGCGCGCATGGATCCCATAGTGCTGTATGCGCCGCCGCCCTGGTCGCGTTGGGTTGCGGCCGTGTTGATGTTGCCTGTGTTCCCCCTGCTGCTTGCGACGTATTTCCCCGGACGCATCAAGGCGGCCGCAAAGCATCCGATGCTGGCGGCGGTGAAGTTCTGGGCGCTGGCGCACCTGCTGGCGAACGGCGCGCTGGCGGACGTTCTGTTGTTCGGCGGCTTCCTGGTGTGGGCGGTGGCCGACAGGATCTCGTTCAGACGGCGCGAGCAGCGTCCGATTGCAGGGGCGCCGCCCTCACGTTTCAACGACGTCATAGCCGTCGTGGGCGGATTGGTTCTGTACTTCCTGTTCGTGCACTGGCTGCACGCCCGGTTGATCGGCGTGCCCTTGGGTTGAAGGGTGCGAATCTGCTGTAATCGCGCACCCCGCGTTACAGCGAGCGTCCAGACTCTTCGACGATGAGCAGCAAGCCCCGAACCGCGATTTCCCCCACCCGCGAGGAGAACTACGCCGAGTGGTATCAGCAGGTGATCCGTGCGGCGGATCTCGCCGAGACCTCGGCGGTGCGCGGCTGCATGGTCATCAAGCCTTGGGGCTACTCGCTGTGGGAGAACATGCAGCGCGTCCTGGACGACATGTTCAAGGCCACGGGACATCAGAACGCGTACTTCCCGCTGTTCATCCCGCTGTCGTTCCTGCAGAAGGAGGCTGCGCACGTCGAGGGCTTCGCCAAGGAGTGCGCCGTCGTGACTCACCACCGGCTCGAAGCAGGGCCGGACGGCGCGCTCGTCCCGTCGGGAGAGCTCGAGGAGCCGCTCATCGTGCGGCCGACGTCCGAGACCATCATCGGCGATGCGTTCGCGCGCTGGGTGCAGAGCTATCGCGACCTGCCGCTGCTGATCAACCAGTGGGCCAACGTGGTGCGCTGGGAGATGCGCACGCGCATGTTCCTGCGCACCGCCGAATTTCTCTGGCAGGAGGGCCACACTGCGCACGCGACCCGCGAGGAAGCGCTCGAAGAGACCAGACGCATGCTCGACGTCTACGCGACATTCGCCGAGCAGTGGATGGCGATGCCCGTCATCAAGGGTGAGAAGACCGCGGGCGAGCGCTTCCCGGGCGCCGATCAGACGTTCTGCATCGAGTCGATGATGCAGGATCGCAAGGCGCTGCAAGCGGGCACCAGCCACTTCCTGGGACAGAACTTCGCGCGCGCGAGCGGGATCCAGTTTCTGGACCGCAATGGCGAGCATCAGTACGCGTGGACGACGAGCTGGGGTTGCTCGACGCGCCTGATCGGCGCACTGCTGATGACGCATTCGGACGACGACGGCTTCGTGCTGCCGCCGAAACTCGCGTCCGTGCACGTGGCGATCATTCCCATCATTCGCAGCGAACAGGACCGAGTGCGCGTCCTCGAATATTGCCATGGCGTTGCGCGCGAGCTGCGCGCGCAGCGCTGCGGCGACCGGCCCGTCGGCGTGGTCGTCGATGAGCGCGACGAGCGCGGCGGAGACAAGGTCTGGAGCTGGATCAAGAAAGGCGTGCCGCTGCGTGTGGAGATCGGCCCGCGCGACATCGAGAGGGACGCGCTGTTCGTCGGACGGCGCGATCGGGCGCCCAAGGACAAGCAGACCATCGCGCGCGCCGAGTTCATCGCCAACGTGACGGCGACGCTGCAGTCGATTCAGGACGGCCTGCTCGAGCGCGCCCGTGCATTCCGTGATCAGCACACGCACCGCATCGATGACAAGGACGAGTTCTACGCCTTTTTCACCGCGCCGCGCGTCGAGGAGAACGCGCCGACGCCGATTCACGCCGGCTTCGCGCTTACGCACTTCAACGGCGACGTGAAGCTAGAGGAGCAGATCAAGAGCGATCTGGGCGTCACCGTGCGCTGTATCCCGTTCGAGAAGAGCGAGCCCGGCGTCTGTCCGTTCACAGGACAGCCGAGTCCGCAACGAGTCGTGTGGGCCAAGGCGTACTGAAAAGCGACTCGTAAGCAGACAAGCGCTGAGCGAGCCGGGGCTGCTGAGCGGGCAAGAGGGAAGTGGTCCGAAGATGGCTGTGCGAAGCCGCGGCCTCATCGGACGACGCCTGTTCAGCGCCTAGGGAATCTCTGATTTATTCTGTTCCTGTGATCTGGAGCCGCTCGAAACACGCTTGCGTGCGTCTCTTTGGGCTGAACCGTCAGGGCAGCAGGTCAATCAGAGCCTTACGCAGGAAGATGCGGCAAGTCGAACCTCTCGTGCGGATTTCGAGTTTGGGTTGAGTGTGGCGCGACGCCGACGTCCGGCTCTGCCAGTTACTTACACCAGTTACAGGCGCTAGTCGCTTCCCGCCATGACCACCACTCGCGCCTGGTTGCAGATTCACTTCTGTGTGGTGCTGTGGGGATGCACCGCAGTACTGGGCAAGCTGATCTCGCTCAAGGCGCTGCCGCTGGTGTGGTGGCGCATGGTGCTGGTCGCCGCCGCGCTCCTGTTCGTGCGTCGCTTCTGGTCCGGGCTCGCGGGCATGACGCCGAGGCAGACGGCGATCTTCGCCGGCACAGGCGTGTTCGTCGCCGCGCACTGGCTGACGTTCTACGGGGCGATCAAGCTCGCCAACGCATCCGTGGCGGCGACATGCATGGCGCTCATCCCGGTGTTCATGTCCTTCACGGAGCCGTTGGTGACGCGCCGGCGATTCGAGCTCGCAGAATTGCTGTTCGGGCTGGCCTGCGTTCCCGGCGTCATGCTGGTGGTCGGCGGTACGCCCAGCCAAATGCATCTCGGCGTCGCGGTCGGCGCCGCGTCGGCGTTCTTTGCGGCAGTGTTCGGCTCGCTGAACAAGCGATACATCGCATCGCACGACGTGCTGGCCGTCACGGGCGTGGAAATGACCGCCGGTGCGCTGCTGCTCACGCTGGCGGCCCCGCTGGCGCCTGACGATTTGCCGGTATTCGTTCTGCCTTCAGGCAGGGACGCCCTGCTGCTGCTTTTCCTGGCGTTCGGCTGCACCTTGCTGCCATTTGCATTGTCTCTGGCGACGATGCGTCGGCTGAGCGCCTTCTCGATCGCTCTCGCGATCAACATGGAGCCGGTCTACGCGATCACGCTGGCGACTCTCCTGCTTGGCGAGCAGCATGAGTTGTCCCCGAGCTTCTACGCCGGCGTCGCGATACTACTGCTCATAGTGTTCTCCCATCCGTGGATCTCGCAACGCACGGCTCGCGCGCGACTTACTGCCGCCAACGTCGATTCGGCGGTGGACTGAAGCGCCGCCGAGTCGGGCGCAGCGTTCAGAGTCGCGGCGTGCGACGCCACGACGCGATTGGGCCTTCACCTTGATCGCAACAGCTGATCCACCCGGTCCCGATACGAGCGGCTCAGCTTGATCTCCTGCCCGCTCTCGAGCGTCAGAAAATACTCGCCGTTGGTGTGGGGGCGCAGCCGGCGTACGCGGCGAACGTTGACGATCGTGGAACGGTGCACGCGCTGGAAGAGCTGCGGGTCCAGAACGGCTTCCAGCGATTTCATGGTTTCGCGCAGCACGTACGTGCGGCCTTCGGCATGCACGCACATGTAGTCGCCGGCTGCGTCGATCCAGTCGACCCTGGAGACATCGAGGCGCACGATTCCGTGGCTCTCGCGGATAGGGAGGATCTGCGGATATTTCGCCGCCCCGACAGCGCCGGCGTGCTCGCGCAGCAGCTGTTCTTCCACCGCGCCCGCGCCGCGTGTTGCTGCAAGCAGGCGCAGAAGCTTGTCCCGTTGCGCGAGCGCGTTGCGTTGGCGCCAGCTGGTGCGTACGCGCTCGAGCGCCCGGGCAAAGCGGACGTCGTTGATCGGCTTGAGCAGGTAATCGAGCGCCTGCGCATCGAAGGCTTCCAGCGCGTAGCGGTCGAACGCCGTGACGAAGATGATCATGGGCGTCGATTCCCGAGGCAGGCGCGCCAGCACGTCGAACCCTGACAGCCCCGGCATCTGGATGTCCAGAAACATCAAGTCCGGCTGTTCGCGGTGCACCGCCTCGATCGCTTCGCGCCCGTTCTCGCATTGCGCCACGATCTGCACGTCTGGACAGTCAGACAGGCGCAGCTCGACGCCGCGGCGCGCGAGCGCCTCGTCATCCACGAGGATGGTTCGCAGAACCGGTTCGTTCATGGCGGCTCCGGGTTCCGCATGATGTCAGGCGGGCGCTGCAGCGCGCTCTGCGGGGAAGGATAGCGCTACGCGCAACCCGGGATGGGTGTTCGTTGCGCTGACTACGCCGCGATCGCCGTACAGTACTTGCAAGCGCTCGCGCGTGTTGCGAATGCCGACGCCGCGTCCGTTGGAAACACGGGTCGTGTCGACCATTCCGGGCCCGTCGTCCGAAACTTCAAGCTGCAACATGCCGCCTGTCACGTGCGCGCCGATGCGGATCGCGCCTCCCCTCTCGCACGGCGCAATCGCGTACTTGATCGAGTTCTCGATCAGCGGCTGCAGCAGCAGGCTTGGCGTCAGCACGTCGCTTGCGTCCTCGTCGATGGCGAAGTTGATGGTCAGCCGCTCGCCGAAACGCATCTTCTCGATGTCCAGATAGAGATTCAGAGCGTCGATCTCCTGGGCCACAGTCACCTTCTTCATCGGATCCTGATCCAGCGTATAGCGCAGGAACTCCGACAGCCCAGTCACCGCCGAGTTCGCCGTGCCGTTGCGGTTGTCGAGGATCAGCGTCGAGATCGCGTTCAACGTATTGAAAAGGAAGTGGGGATTCAGTTGGTAACGCAACATTTTCAGTTGCGCCTCCTGGGCGAGCGCCGAGGCGCGCAGCGTGGCCTCGCGCTGCAGCTGCATGGATTCGTAATAGCGGAAGCCGAAGTACAGCCCGACCCAGCACACCATCAGGTACGTCGCGCTCACGCCGCCGGCGAAGTAATCCGTAATCCTGGTGATCTGCGCCTCGTCCGCCATGAAGACGGCGTAGGCGATATTCACGACGAGCCGCCATGCGAGTCCGATGACGAACGCAGCGACCAGCGCCCCGCCGATGATCCCCGCAGGCGGCGCATTCCACAGCCGGCGGCCCACGTACCGCAGCGGAACGCTGATGAGGAATCCGGCAACCGACGCTGCAATGATGACTTTCGTGTAGCCGGACGGCTTTGAGTACAGCACAGCGCCTACGTAATGGGACAGTCCGTAGCCGGTCCAGCCAATCGCATGCAGCGACCAGAACAGCGCTTCGCGCTTGCTCTTGTGAGGGAGAAGGCTCATCGAGACGCAGCGGTTCGAGACGGTGGGTCGCCGTCAATGCGCCACTCTAGGCAAGGCGCGCCTCGCCGTACAGCGACTCGTCGCGCCGCGGGCACAGCTTGCCGCAGGCGCAGCGACCCGTGCACTCGAGCGCCCGGTGTTGTGCGCGCGCCGCGCCGAAACGAGGCCTTTCGTCGACGAAGCGAAGGAGCGAACCGCGTGCGGCGCGCTCCAAGCATTCCGCGTGCGGGCTGCAACCTTTTTCAACCGGGCTGCATCGAAACTCTTGCGCGCGCGAAGCTCATCTTCCCAAATCCAACACTCTCAGGAGATCAGCCATGGTCATGCACAAAGTCGGATTGCGCGGCGTGCGACGTGCAGCGCTCGTTGCAATGACGACGGCGGCGCTCGGAGCCTCGATCGGGGCGCAGGCGCAGCCCGAGCCGCGCTCGCAGGTCGTCTCGTATGCGGACCTCGACCTATCGAAGCATGCCGATGCAGCCAAGCTGTACGCGCGACTGAGGCGCGTCGCGAGCTCGGTGTGCGGGCCGGTGGACATTCGCGACCTCTCGCTGAAGCGTCAGCAGCGCGAGTGCGAGGAGCAGGCAGTGGCCGACGCCGTCGAACAGGTGAATAGCGCGCAGCTGACGAACGTGCACGAGGAGAAAGCCTCGATGCGCGTCGCTCAGCGGCGGTCGATGCAGTCGCCGCGCAGTTGAGGTCACGCTTTGCAGCGGCGGCTTCGAGTTTCAATCGGGGTCGCCGCTGTGCTCCGCAGCGCTGGAGAGGATTGCCAGGTGAACGAGCCAGCTGCAACCGGCGACCAACGGGAGATCCGTCCTCATTGGCTCATTCCCGGGTCGGCGGCGCACGTTTGCCGAGGTGCGCTTCGCGCCAGGTGATGTACAGCGTCGAACCGATGACCACGGCGGCGCCGGCGAGCGTCACGGCGGTCGGGATCTCGCCGAACCATAGGTAGCCGAGCAGAATTGCGAAGACCAATCGTGTGTAGTCGATGGGACCCATCGCGGCGGCGTCGCCCTCGGCCATCCCCTGGATGTAGCACGCCTGGGTGAGCGTGCCGAGCACGCCCATGACGGCGAGCAGTGCGAGATCCCCCAAGGTCGGCCAGCGCCAGACGAACAGCGCAGGCGGAACAGCGAGTATGAGACCCAGCGCTGCCGACCACGCCATCAGCGTCATGGTCGTGTGGTCGCGGGTCATCACCTTCATGCCGGTGATCGTGAGCGCGAACAGGAGCGAGGAGGCCAGCCCGGCGGCGGCCGGCCACGCCATGCTCCCCTGCAGCGAGGGCTGCAACATCAGGAGCGTGCCGAGAAACCCCACGACGGTCGCGGCCAGGCGCCGCGGACCCACGTTCTCCTGCAAGACGAACAGCGCGAGCGGCGCGAGCCACAGCGTGCGTGTGAAGGACAGCGCGTTCGCGTCCGCAAGCGGCATCATCTGGTACGAGTAGAAGGCGAGAATCAGGCCGACCGTGCCGGCCAGCGCGCGGAAGACCAGAATCCCGGGCCGCGTCGTGCGAAAGGCCGCACGCGGGTCGCGCAATATGAGCGGCGTGAGCACCAGCAGCCCCGCGGCCTGCCGATAAAAGGTCTGCAGTGCAGCCGGGTAGTCCTGGCCGAGGAGCTTGATGAGCATGGTCATCACCGTGAAGCAGAGCGCCGATGCGAGCATCCACAAGGCGCCGCGCGAGTTGCGCGGCAGGCGAGCGTAGGCGGCGGCTAGGTTCACGGGCGAGCGGGACCTTGGGGTCTTCATCGGTCGAAGGGGCGGTGGGAACTCGCGACGGCTGGAAGCCGTACGGCGTCGTGCAATTCTTGCACGATTGCGCGCCGAACTCGCGGGCGGCGCCGTACGCTGCGAGCGACAGGCTTGGAGCATGGTCCCGGAACTGGCAAAGTCGCTGCTTCCTGCCGCGGGCGCTGACGCCCGCCGGCTCATTGGGGAGTCTCCATGCATTCGCGCAAGCTTCAGGCGGCCTTGGCCTGCGTGCTTTTCCCATGCGCCGCGGCATTGTTCGGGGCGCTTTCCGGCCGGCCGCTCGAGCTGTGGCGCGTGGCGTTCTGGAGCATGGCGGGGGTCGGCAGCTATGTGGTCCTTTCGCGCGTGTTCGGCTTCGATCCGCATCGCACGCGCATCGCGCGCTATGCATCTCCGCTGATTCGCTACGTGGATCGTTGGGAGCTGCGCCTGGGCCAGGCGACGCTTTCCATGCTGGGTGTGGTAGTGGCGGCCGCCCGCCTGCTGGATCCTGCGAACTTCGTCACCGCGGTGGTGAGCGGCACGCTCGCGGCCTGGACGTATTTCGCGTTACGCCTGTACAGCGGCGGCTACGACACGCGCGCATGACGCGCGGGCAAGCGCCGATCTGGACTGTGGGCCAGCAAGAAGGAATCGAAATGGCGGATGGCGGATAGTCAGAAGAGAGGCGCTGCAGGCCCTATTGCATCCGCTATATGCGCGCATCCAGCGATGGCGCCATCTCGAGCATCCGCAGCTCGTAGAACACGAGCGCCGCATAGCCGCTCAGGACCACGTACAGGAATATCTCTCCGGGCACCGCTCGAAACAGCCGCATGCGGCTGCACGCCACGAGGACCAGCACCCCGATTGCGGTGAGCGAAAGCTTTGCAGCGGCGAACCAGCCCAGATCGTCCGGCAGGAACCGCGCCATCAAGGGGTTCAGCTCCGCCGCTCCGTGCGACATGAGCAAGACTGTGAACACACCATCAAGGACGCACAGGCCGAGGATGGCCAGCACGACGGCCAGTACGCGCGGCGAGTGCCAGTCGATGATGGGATAGCGCATGTCGCTGACCCGACGCCCGGCCCGACGCCTGGGATGAAGGGCGCCGTGTACGAAAGCCGCAGCAGTGGTGCGTCGTCGCTCGAGCCCTGTGCGGCGTTCGATTCCTGGTTCTTGCATCTGGAGCGTCCCGATTCGTCCTGGCGCACTTACTCGTTCACGAAGTGTGACGAGTCGCCCGCGGCTCGTGGGTTGGACTTACCTTAATCGCGAGTCTTGCGCTTCGCATGCAACATACGCCTCAGATCGACAGGCTGTGCGCACCAGTCAATCGCCAGTGCGGATGGCGTACCTCAGGGCGATGGCGGCTTCGGGCGTGAGTACACGAAACGTGAAGCTTTCCTGGATGTAGAGCCGCACCGAGGCGCGCGTGTGCTCCAGGTAGCCGATCGAGAAATCCTGGCCAACCGTCAGCTCGAAGTCTCCGCCTCTAAGGCTCATCACCACCGCGCCGTCCGCCGCGGGCGCTGAGACTATCGGTCCGTCCACGAGCTTGCGGATGTGGTTGATGATCGGGTACCCGCGGTCTGTACTGCGGGTCAGGCCGGTATAGCAGCGCGGCCCGAGTGCGATGCCGTACGGTCCATCCACGCCTTCGCAGCGCAATTGATGCGTCGCTTCGGCGACTACGTCCGGGTAGGCCTCGTAGCTCTCGGGAATGGCGAGCGCACGCGACCCGGAGGCGGACGCCAACCCTTCGATGCGTGCGGCTGGATAACCTTTGAAGATGGCGCGGTCTTCGGCGAGCGCTGCGGCTTTGGCGGCGTTGCGAACAGGATCGAGATCCGCATCCTGGGCGCCGCGACCGATCGCTTCGAGCTCCTCGCGCAACAGTTCGAACTCTGCGCGAATTTCGAGCAGGGGTTGCGCCGTCCTGAGTCTCGCGCTCACGCCTTCGTGCAGGGATGCGCCGACTGGTTCGGTGCGCCCGGTGGGAATGGCCGCCGCCGCCCAGCCGAGCGGTCCGTTGAAATCGACGAGCCTGCGCGCTGCAAGCAGCGTCTTGAGCGTGCGCGAGGCCTCGGCGTCGATTTCGCGCCAGGCTTGCTGAGAGATCGGCGCCTGCGAGCGCAGCAGATCGTTCATGGGCTTCCCCACTGCGACGGCGAACGCAAGCTGCCGATATTGAGGCAACCATCCGAGGCGCCGGGCTCGCCGGCCGACTCACCACCGTGCTCGACTTCCTCCTCGATCTGCAGAATCGATTTGCTGGTGAACAGATAGGTGCGCAAATGCTCGTCGAACTTGGCGTCGCGCCTGCGCAGCCATTCGAGCGTCATCGCGGCGTGCTCCTTCTCCTCGTCGCGGTTGTGCGCCAGGATCTCGCGCAGCTCCGCGTCCTGCGCCGCGTCGATGCGCTGGTCGTACCAATCCGCCGCCTCGAGCTCCTCCATGATGGAGACGACCGCGCGATGGCGATCGATGGTTTCAGGCTTCAGACTGTCGGGGCTTTCGTGCAGGGAGGCGCTGCTGCCGGCCATGAACTACTCCGCGGCTGGTGTTCGTCGAATGACTACGCGGCGCAACCATTGTCGGTTCCCGCGTAAGCGGCTCGCCGATGCGCGCGTCTGAGACGCCCGACCGCCTCGCAACACGAGCCTTTCCTTGCATTTTCCGCGCTTGCGCATCCGCTCGCCCTTCCTCTATTAGGGGATGGTGTTCGAGCTGCTTTTCACCCATCCAGCGTGGGCCTATCGCAGCGGCGCGTTCGCCTTTGCGAGCGCATGGCCGCGCTGGACGCTGGCAGGCGCCGTTGTGTTCGGCGTCGCGCTCGTCGCCTTGACGCTCAGCCGCAGGCGCGAGCTCGGTTGGCGCAAGCTTCTGGCGCTCGGCGCGCTGCAAGCGACGTTTGTGGCGCTGGCGCTCGCCTTGCTGTGGCGGCCGGTGCTCAATGTGGAGCGCGTTCGCGACCGCGAGAACATCCTGGCGATCGCGCTCGACGCTTCGGCGAGCATGGGTTACGGGGAGGACGGTCGATCCAGAACGGCGCAGGCGGTCGCGGCGCTGCAAAGCGGGCCGCTCGGGCGCATGGCCGAGACGTTCGAAGTGCGCCTGTTCGGCTTTTCGCAGGCAGCGCACGCGGTGGATTCGCTGGACGCCCTGGCGCCCGAAGGTTCGCAGACGCGCATCGGCGAGGTCCTGACGCAAGTGCTGCAAAGCGCGGGCAGCGCGCCGCTTGCGGGCGTGGTGCTGGTGAGCGACGGTGCGGAGAACGGCGGCACGCTCGACGAGGAACGGCTCGCGCAGATCGCATCGTTCGGCGTGCCGGTGCACACCGTAGGCGTGGGGCCGGAAACGTCCGCCGGCGATCTGGAGCTCGAGCGAGCGGACGTTCCGGGCAGTGCGCCGCCCGGCGCCAGGGTTCCGGCGCAGATCAGCGTGCGGCACGACGGCGCCGCCGCCACGCGCGTGCGCGTGTACGACCGCGAGACGCTGATCGCCGCGCGCGAGCTGCAGCTTCCCGCGGAAGCGAGCCTGACTACCGTGACGCTCGACTTGCCGCCGCTGTCGGCGGGCGCGCATCAGCTGCGCTTCTCTCTGGATCCCCTGGAAGGCGAGCGCAACACGATCAATAACACGAGACTGCGGGTGCTCGATGCGCCCGCGGCGCGGCGCCACATCCTGTATCTCGAAGGGGAGCCGCGCTGGGAATACAAATTTCTGCGTCGCGCTGCGGAGCGCGAACGCGCGCTGCGCATTGCAAGCGTGGTGCGCACCACGCCCAATAAGCATTACCGGCAGGGCGTGATGTCGCCTGCCGAGCTCATCGACGGTTTTCCCGCCGCTGCCGAGGAGCTGTACGCCTACGACGCGGTGATTATCGGCAGCTACGAAGCGGCGACTTTGCGGCCTGCGCAACACGAGCTGCTCAGGGATTTCGTCGACAAGCGCGGCGGCTCGCTGCTGATGCTGGCCGGACGTCAGGGCTTGGCTGCAGGTGGATGGGGACGTTCGGCGCTCGCTCAGACGCTGCCAGTGCAGCTTCCGGAAGACGAGAACGCACGGTTTGTGCAGCGCGTCGCGCACGCCCAGCCCACCGTCTATGGTCTGGAGTCCGCGATCGCCAAGCTGGATGACGACCCAAGGCGCAACGCCGAGCGCTGGGCGAATCTTCCGCAGCTCGCTGACTGGCAGACCCTCGGGCGCCTGAAGCCCGGCGCCGTCGTGCTGTTGGAAGCCGCTTCGGGACCCAAGCGCGAGCCGCTGCTTGTCTGGCAGCACTACGGTCGCGGCGCCGCGTTCGTATTGGGCTCAGCGAGCACGCTTCGGTGGCAGATGCGCATGCCCCCGGAGGACCTCAGCCACGAGACGTTCTGGCGGCAGCTTCTGTACGCCATGACGAGTCTCGCCCCGCAGCGAGCGACGCTCGCGAGCGAGCGCATCGTGTACGACGACGAACGCAGCGTCGTCCTGCAGGCGCAGTTGCGCGACGAGCGCTTCGAGCCGATAGACGACGCCCATGTCGAGCTGCATGTGGCGCCCGAGCGCGATCCGGCGTTCCTGCAGACGATGCAATCTTCCGGCCGCGGAGATGGACGCTACACGGCGGTGATCGACGCCGCGTCGACCGGCTTGTATCGCATCGACATGCGCGCTCGCCGCGGCGCCGAGGACGTCGGCGCCGCGATAGCGCATGTGCTGCGCAACGACGGGGTGGCCGAGCACTTCGGCGTGCGTCAGCACCGCGACGTGCTCGAGCGCATTGCGGCCGTCAGCGGCGGGCGCTACTGGTCCCTCGATGAGCTCGACAGCCTTGCTGCGGCCATCCCCTATTCGCGCGCCGGCGTCGTCGAGCGCCAGACTTTGGATCTTTGGAACCTGCCGATCGTATTTCTGATGCTGCTGGCGCTGAAGCTCGCCGAGTGGCTGCTGAGACTCCGGTGGGGGAGGCTGTGACGACCGAGGCCGCCGACGACCACGCGCTCGCACGGGCGGGCGGCGCGATGCGGGCGCTGCAGCGTTGCGCACTGCGGCAGGCGCTCGGCTGGCTCGTGGCGCTCGGCTGCGCGCCCGTGATCGCCGCCGACTACACGTTCATCGTGGCCGGCCTTGGAGGCGAAGCGGAATACGAGCAGCGCTTCCGCGAGCAGGCCGCCACGCTGGCGGAAGCGGCCCGCGGCGCGGCTGAAGACGCCAGCCACGTGATCGCGCTGAGCGGCGAGGCCGTCACGCGCAAGGCTGTGCGCGGCGCGCTGCGGGAGCTGGCGGGCCGAGTCGCCGCCGCCGACACGGTCACCATCGTGCTGATCGGGCACGGCAGCTTCGATGGCGAGGAATATCGCTTCAACATTCCTGGTCCGGATCTCACCGGCGGCGAGCTCGCCGTGCTGTTCGACGCGCTGCCCGCCAAGCGACAGCTCATCGTCAACACGACGAGTGCGAGCGGCGCCGTCGCCGAGACCTGGCCGCGCGACGGACGCATCGTCGTCACAGCGACCAAGAACGGCGGCGAGCGCACCGCCACACGCTTCGCGCAGCATTGGACCCAGGCGGCGGCGACCCGCGCCGCCGACGTGAACAAGGACGATCTCGTCACGGCGGGCGAAGCGTTCGAGTACGCCAGGCGACAGGTCGAAGCGTCCTTCAAGGCCGACGTGGCTCTCGCGACCGAACACGCCCGCCTCGAAGGCGGCGAGTCACAGCGCTTCGCCGTGGCGCGCTTCGGCGCAGCGCGCGCCTCGGGCGGCGATCCACAGGTCGCGGCGTTGCTCACGCAACGCGGCGCGCTCGAGATCGAGCTGAACGCCGTCAAGGACCGCAGCGCCACGCTCAGCGCAGACGACTATTACGATCAGCTCGAAGCAGTGCTGGTGAGACTCGCGCTGCTGCAGCGCGAGATCGACGCGCAGCAGGCTGCTCTGGCTTCTGGAGGCGGCCAGTGACAGGCCTGCCCGCATCCGTGGCCGCCGCAGTCCTGCTGGTCGCGACGCTCGGCGCCGCAGCGCAGGATATCGACTACGATCCGCGCCGTCCGCAGGAGCTGCGGCCGTGCGACGAGCATATGCATCGAGGGCGCATCAATGAAGCGCGCGAGTGTTATGCGCTGCTGCTGAGCTCACAGGATTCCGTCACGCACGCCGAAGCGGCCTGGGCGCTGGGCGATCTGCGCACCGCGAACGAGCTGTTACGGCGCAGCGTGCGCCTGGACGAACAGGCCGTGCAGCCGCGATCCAGGTGGGCGCGGTTGTTCCTGCAGACGCATCAGTATGCGGATGCGATAAAGCTGTTTCGTGAAGCCCTCGAGATTTCGCCGGACGACGTGCACGCCAAGCTGGGCCTGGCGCAAGTGTTCGCCGAGCGCTTCGAGGGACAAGCGAAGACATTGCTGCAGGAAGTGCTGGGGCAGGATGATCAGCTCCTTGGCGCGCAGCTGCTCGCTGCGCGCATGGCGCTCGAAGAAGGCCAGTTCGAGCAGGCGGACAAGGCGCTGGACGCTGCAGCGCGAATCGCCTCCAGGCGCGAGCTGCCGCCGCTCGAAGTCTACTCGCTGCGGGCTGCGCTCGAGCTTTCACGTGAGCGCAGCCCGGACGCCTGGATCGACCGCGCGCTCGCCTACAACCCGCGCTACGGCGCGGTATTCCAGGAGCTGGCGCATTTCGAGGTGATGCGCCGCCGGTACGCGCAGGCCTCCGTCCTGTTGCGCCGGGCGATCGAGGTGCAACCTGAGCTGTGGTCCGCGCACGCGGAGCTCGGATCGAACCTGCTGCGGCTGGGCGAGCTGGCGCAGGCGCGTTCGCATCTCACCAAGGCCTATTCCGGCGATCCGTACAGCCCCACGATAGTCAACTCGCTGCGCTTGCTCGATCGCATCGGTGAATTCGAGCTCATCAGCGAACCGGTGTACGCCGTGGGCCGGCAGTTCGAAGTGAAGCTGCGCCTGCACCGCAGCGAAGCGGCGGCGCTGCGGCCTTACGTGATGGAGCTGGCGAGCAAGGGCGTCCAGCAGTTCTCGCAGCGTTACGGCTTCACGCTGCACGAGCCCGTGACCCTCGAGCTGTACCCAGATCACGACGACTTCGCCGTACGCGTCGCCGCCTTGCCAGGCATCGGGCTGCTCGGCGTGACATTCGGTTACGTGGTCGCGATGGATAGCCCGTCCGGCCGGCCGAGCGGTGAATTTCACTGGGGCGGCACGTTGTGGCACGAGTTGGCCCACGTCTTCACGCTCGAGGCGACCGGGCATCGCGTGCCGCGCTGGCTGAGCGAAGGGCTTTCTGTGTTCGAGGAGTGGCGCACCGGACCGGCCCCGGGCGTCGCAGTGACGATGGACGCGATCGCGGCGTTGCGCGACAAGCGATTCCTGCCGATCGACGAGCTCGATTCGGGATTCATCCGGCCGAGCTACCCGGGCCAGGTGCAGGTGTCTTACATGCAGGCGGGCCTCATCTGCCTGTTCATCGACGAGCGCTGGGGCTTCGAGAAGCTGACCGCGCTGCTGCAGCAGTTCACCCGCAAGGGTTCGACCGGGCAGGCGGTGGAAGCGGTCCTGCGGATCTCGCCGAAGAAGTTCGACGAGCAGTTCGATGAATTCGCGCGGCTGCGCTTTGCAGCGATTCTGGACCATACGCTGGAGTGGGAACAGCAATACCGGCGCGCCCGCGAGGCGGTCGACCAGGAGCGCTGGAGCGACGCCGTGGGGCCGGCGCGGCGCGCCGCCGAGCTCTATCCGGGTCATGTGGGGGCGGACAGCCCGCACGTGCTGCTGGCGCAGGCGCTCGACAAGCTCGGGCGACGCGAGGAGGCGATTACGGCCCTGCAGGATTTCCGGCGAGCCGGAGGCTGGGCGCCGAGTGCGTTGCGCGACCTCGGGCGGTGGCTGGATGAAGCGGGCCGCGCGCGGGAGGCCGACGAGGTGTTGGCCGCGCTCAACTACGCTGATCCGCTCAACGCGGAGCATCACGCGCAGCTTGGCGAGAGATTGCTGGCGGCCGACGACGCCGAAGGCGCGCTGCGCGAGTTCCAGGTATTGCTGGCGTTGAGCGGTCACGATCCGGCGCCTGCCTACTTCGGCGCCGCGCGCGCCCTGCGTGCGCTCGGGGATCGCGAGGCCAGCCGCCGGCGTGTGCTCGACGCGCTGGCCGTCGCGCCGCATTTCAAGCCGGCGCAAGCCTTCCTGTTGCAGATCATCCAAGAGGCGAATCGCAATGAATGACGCCGTGGCCGCCGCCGCCGAACGTGATGTGCGCGCGCTGGTGCAGACGTTCAATGACCGTATCGCAGCGATTCGCGCGCAGGTGCGGAGGATCATCGTGGGACAGGATGAAGTTCTCGACCACCTGCTGCTGACCCTGCTGGTGGGCGGACACTGCCTGATCACAGGCATGCCCGGTACGGCCAAGACGCTGCTGGTGCGAACGCTGGCCGAAGCTCTGGGGCTCACCTTCAAGCGCATCCAGTTCACGCCTGACCTCATGCCGACTGACGTGACAGGAACCGACATCATAGAAGAGGACATCACCACAGGCCGGCGACGCTGGACGTTCGTGCCGGGGCCCATCTTCACGAATGTGCTGCTTGCGGACGAGGTGAATCGCACGCCTCCCAAGACGCAAGCGGCGCTGCTCGAGGCGATGCAGGAGCATTCCGTGACGGTGCGGGGCGTCACGCACGCGCTGCATCCGCCGTTCTTCGTGCTTGCGACTCAGAATCCCATCGAGCTGGAGGGAACGTATCCGTTGCCGGAGGCGCAGCTTGATCGCTTTCTGTTCAATGTGCTGCTCGACTATCTGAGCCCGGAGCACGAGATGGAGGTGGTCGAGCGCAACACAACGCGCATGGCGCCGCCGAACATCGAGGTCTGCACGAACGCCGAAGAGATCCTGCAGTTCCAGTGGCTCGTGCGCCAGGTTCCGGTGTCTTCGCAGGTGCGTCGGCGCGCCGTCGACCTGGTGCGCGCGACGCGGCCTGCCGAATCCTCCGCGCCGGACGTCGTGCGACGCTACGTACGTTACGGCGCCAGTGTGCGGGCGACCCAGTTTCTGTGCCTTGCAGCGAAGGCGCGCGCATTGATGCAGGGCCGCTACCACGTGACGCAGGAGGATCTGCACGCGCTCATTCCGCCAGTACTGCGCCATCGCGTGCTGACCAACTACCAGGCCGAATCCGAGGGCAAGAGCGTCGATGACGTGCTGTGCGAGGTGGTTGCGACATGAATGCTTCGGCGCCCGCGCGATTGCTGCCGCCCGCGACCCTTGCGCGGCTGGCCAATCTCGAGCTGATCGCGCGCACCGCCGTAGAGGGGTTCCTGACGGGCCTGCACCGCTCGCCGCGGCACGGATTCAGCCAGGAGTTCAAAGAGTACCGCGCGTACGTCGAAGGCGACGACCCACGTTTCGTCGACTGGAACGTGTACGCGCGCACCGAGCGCACATACGTGCGGCGCTTCGAGGGCGAGACGAATACACGATTGATCGTGCTGCTCGATGCGAGCGCGTCGATGGGTTACGGCTCGCAGCCGGTGACCAAGCTGCAGTACGGCAAGTTTCTCGCGGCGGCGCTCGCCTGGTTGGCCGCACGACAGCACGATCCTGTCGGACTCATCGTATTTGATGAACGTATCCGCACGTACCGAGCGCCGGCGAGCCGGCCCGGCAGCCTGGCCGGCGTCATCCATGCGATCGATGCAGTCACGCCGGGCGGCGCCACCGACCTGTCCAGATGCTTCTCGGCTCTCGGCGAGCACTTGAAGCGGCGCGGGCTGGTGGCGGTGATTTCGGATCTGTACTGCGATGCGCAGGCTGTGAGCAACGCCGTTCGGCCGCTCGCGTACCATGGCCATGACGTGATGCTCTTTCAGCTTCTCGATCCGCAGGAAGTGCGGCCGCAGTGGCGCGAGAACGTCGTGCTTGAAGATGTGGAGACGGGAAAGAAGCTCAACGTCTCACCGCAATACGTCGAGACCGAGTATCGCCGGCGGCTGGATGCGCACCTGGACGCGCTGCGAGCCGGCGCTGCACGTGCAGGTGCGCACCAGATGCTGATCGAGACTCACGAGCCGCTCGATGGCGCACTGCGCCGGTACCTTGCGTTCCGGCGGGGCAGGCGCTTCTAGGGTCCGCCATATGTTTCTGGCGCCAGCGTTCCTGCTAGGACTGCTCGCGATTGCGGCGCCGCTATGGCTGCATCGGATGACGCGCGCCGATCCGGCCAGCCGGCCGTTCGCCTCGCTCATGTTCCTGGAGGCGAGCGAGTCGCAGCGAACATCCAGACGCACGGTCCGCTACTGGATGCTGCTGGCGTTGCGTATCGCGCTGCTGGTCGCGCTCGCACTCGCATTTGCGGGACCGCTGATCGCGCAGCGCATGCTGCCGGCTACGGACGCAAACACACGCCTGCACGCAATCGTGCTGGATGCATCGTATTCGATGCGCCACGGCGATCGGTGGTCGCGCGCGATCGCCGAGGCGGAGTCGATCATTGCCGGACTGCGTGGTTCGGACCGCGTGATGCTGGTGCGCGCGACCGGGCGGCGCATCGAAGTCGTGCACGAGCCGGTGACGGCCGGCGATGCGGGCGCGCTGCGCGCGACTTTGCAGAATATGCAGCCGGGCTTCGAGCGACTGGATTTCGGCCTGCCGATGAGCGCCGCCGACAACTGGCTGGGAACGCCGCGACCGGACGCCGTCGTGCACTTCATCTCCGATCTGCAGCGCAGCGGCGCCCCCCTGCGGTTCGCCGATCTGGAGCCGCCGTCCGGTGCGCGGCTGCAGATGCATGCGGTCGCCGGCGAGCCTGCAGCGAATGCGTTCATCGATCACATTGCGCTCATTTCCGGCGAAAGCCGCGCCTTGCGGGTCGTGATTCGTCACACGGCAGCGCAGGCTGAGCAGCGCGAGGCGGTGCTCAGCGTCGATGGAAGTGAGCATTCGCGGCGCCCGGTGACATTACCGGCGGCGCCGGGCGTTCCGTACAAGTTCTCGCCGACGCTCGGGGAAGGCGGGGGAGTCGCCTCGGAGGAAGCCGCACGCGCCGATCCGCCGGGGCTCGGCTCTGCGACCGTGAGCTTCACAGGACTGGCCCTGGATCCGGGCGCTCATCGTATCGAGGTGCGGTTGGAGCCTGCTGACCAGCTTCCTGAGGATGATCGTCGTTACGCGGTCATCGAGCACGCTGATCCGAAGGCGCTGCTGATCGCGGGAAGTGAAAACACGGACGAGGCGACCTACTTCAGCGCCGCACTCGGCGCCTCCGACTCTCCTCGACTCAACGTGGAGGAGCGCGCTGCGAGCGCCCTGGAAGGCGGCTCGCTCGCCGATTACTCGATGGTCGTGATTCCAGACGCCGGCTCGCTGTCCAGTGCGGGCGCAGCCCGTTTGCTCGAGTACGTCTCAGCGGGCGGCGCCGTCCTCGCGACGCTCGGCGCCCGGGTCGAGCGCGCCGAGATCCCGCTGGCGCCTGATTGGCGCGTCGGCGCAGCGCGCGAGCGCAGCGCACGGATTGGTGAAATATATGCGTCGCATCCGGTGCTGCGCGAATCGGCCGAGTGGCGACGCGTGCGTTTCTTCCGGCAGCGCAGCGTACAAGTAGGCGAGGACGACAAGGTCCTGATCGCTTATGAGGACGGCTCACCGCTGCTCGTCGAGCGCACGATGGGAGCCGGGCGTTTACTGATCCTCACGGCGCCGATTGACCGCACGTGGAACGACTTGGCGATTCATGCGCTGTTCGTACAGTTCGTGGCCGATGCGGGCCGATACTTGAGCGGCGTTGACGCGGCGCTCACCAGTCACGCAGCCGGAGCGGTCGTGATGACCGGATTGACCGCCGCATCCGGTGGGCAGATATTCGATCCGCACGGCAAGCGTGTGCTGAGTCTTGCGCAGGCGCATGAAGCCGAGCGGCTCATTCCGCAATCGGTTGGGTTCTATGAGGTCCGCGGTGCGAGCGGCGCCCGCTGGCTCGCCGTGAACATCGATGCGCGCGAGTCGGATCTCACGCCTTTGACGCCGCAGTTCGTGCAGCGTTGGCAGGCGTTGCGGGCCGAGGAGCCGGCGCTTGCGGAGCATACCCGCGCGGCGCCTGTGTCCGCTGGCCCACGCTCTCTGGGCCCGCTGCTGTTGGCGGTCGCCGCGGTCTTGCTGTTGGCCGAGCTGCTGCTGGCGAATCGGATGCTCGCTGTTCGCCGCGAATGAGGCGCTTCGCGCATTAATTGCAAAGAGCCTCTCGGAGTAAGCCATGACCGCGCGTGAGAGACTCGACAGCCATCTGAATTATCTGCGGCGTCGACTGTGCGTACACATATACATGCAGGCGTTCGCGGCGCTGCTGCTTGGCGTTCTGCTGATCACATGTGCGGCGGTCTGGCTGCTCGCTCAGCGAGAGTTCGATCCGAGCGTCACGCTCGCAGCTCGCATCCTCATGCTGTTTTTGGCGCTCGCGGTCGCCGGCCTGCTGCTCTGGGCGCCGCTGCGGCGTTTGCACCGCCGCCACGGGGCGGATGTTCTTGAACAGCGCATGCCGGAACAGGACGGTCGAATCCGCACCTATCTGGACGGAGTCGATTCACACAGCGACGCAAGCCGTCCGCCTTCCGTGCTGCTCGATCTGCTGGCGGAAGACGCCGTCGCCATAGCGGAGCGTACGCCGCTCGACGTCATTGCGCCGGCGCGAAAGATCGCGCTCGCGACCACCGTCGCCGCGCTCGCGGTTCTCGCCCTGGCGCTCTTGCTGTCGGTCGGGCCTGGGCATTGGGGATTCGCCAGTCGCCACGTGCTGTTAGGCGCACAGTTGCCGCGCGAAGCCGTTCCGGTGCGTCGCGTCGTCGTTTCGCCGGGCGACGCGACAGTGCGACGGAACAGCGATCTCGCGATTCACGCGACCGTGGAGGGTTTCCGTTCTCGAGGAGCACAGGTGTTCGTGCGCTTCCACGATCAGGCGGATTGGGAGCGGGCGCCGATGCAGAATGCGCGCGACGACCAATCGAAGTTCGATTTCAAGCTCTATGCAGTGCGTGGCCCGCTCTCCTATTACGTCGATGCGGGCGGCGCCCGCAGTGCGCAGCACAGCGTGGCGGTGGTCGATCTGCCGATGATCGAACGCGTGCGCCTGACGTACGAGTATCCTGAGTGGACCGGGCTCGCGCCTGTTCAGGACGAAGCAGTGCGCGACATACGTGCGGTCGAAGGCTCCAGAGTCAAAGTCGAGGTCTTCGCAGATGCGCCGCTGCAGGCGCCCGCGCTGATCGTCAGCGGCGCCGCACACGACATGCGGCAGGAGAACGCGGCCAGCGTCGGCGTGATCGAAGTGGCGAAGCCGGGCCGCTATCAGATCGGCGCGCGTGTGGCGGGCGAGTTCGTCGCGTTGAGCGATGAATACGCCATTGAAATCACTCCGGACGAGAAACCCTCAATCGAGATCCGCAGACCGGGGCGCGACTGGCGCGCAACGAGCATCGAGGAGGTGCCGGTGCGCATCGAAGCCCAGGATGATTTCCGGCTGCGCAGCGTCGAGTTGCGCTACTCGGTGAATGGGGGCGACTGGCGCGCCCTGCGCGTAGGCGGCGGCGCGCCCAGGAGCGACAGCGAGTCGCTGCTGCGGCTCGAGAAGATTGGCGCGCAGCTCGAGGGCGCCGGACGCCTCTCGCCGGGCGACCTGGTTTCCTACTACGCCGTGGCGCGCGATCGTCGGCGCGCCGTGCAGACGGACTTGTTCATGGTGCAGGTGCAGCCGTTCGAACGCACTTTCCGGCAGGCGCAGGGCGGCGCGCCCGGCGCCGGGGGCATGAGCGACGAGCAGGGCGCCATTTCGGAGCGCCAGCGGGAGATCCTGCTGGCGACCTGGAATCTGCAGCGCAATGACGATCGCAACGCGCGCAGCCGCGAGCAGCTGCGCGACAGCGCGAGCATGCTTGCCGAGCTGCAGACGAGACTCGCTCAGCAGGCGCAGACGCTCGCACAGCGCACACGCGCGCGCGCTTCGCTCGATGACCAACGTATCAGGACTTTTGTCGAGAGTCTGGAGGGCGCCGCTCAGGCGATGGATCCCGCCGCGAAGCATCTGAGGCAGTTCCGGCTCTCGCAGGCCCTTCCGGTCGAGCAGCAGGCGTTGCAGCAAGTGCTGCGCGCCGAATCGGCGTTCCGCGACGTGCAGGTGTCGATGCAACAGAACGGCGCGGCGGACGGCGCGCAGGCGGCGCGCAATTTCACGGAGATGTTTGAGCTCGAGATGGACTTGGAGAAGAACCAATACGAGAGCGAATCACAGCTATCGATGCAGAATCGTCAGCAGGAACTCGAAGAGACGATTCGCAAGCTCAAGGAGCTGGCGCAACGGCAGGAGCGGCTCGCGCAGGAAGCCGGTCGCACGCCGATGCGCGCCGAAGAGCAGCGCTGGAAGCAGGAGCAACTGCGTCGCGAGGCGGAGGATCTGCGCCGACGTTTGGCGGAAGTGAATCGACAGCAGCAGCGGCGGCTGAGCGATTCATCCGCGGCGCAGGCGCAGGGCGGCGCGGCCGGCGAGCGGTCCGGGGAGGAATCCGGCGACGACGAATCGGCCGGCAGCCGCAGCGCGGCTTCGGGCGAAGCCGGCCGGGAGCGGGAACGTCGCGAGCTGCAGCAGGCGCTCGACTCAGTGAATCGCGCGCTCGAGGATATGCGCGCGGCCAACGAGCGCGCCGGAGGCGATCAGTTGCAGTCGGCGCAGTCCGCCGCCGAAGCCGGGCAGAACCTGCGGCGTGCGCTCAGCCAGATCGACAGTCCGACGCAGTCCGCAGGGCTCGACGAGTCGCTGGAACGCCTCGCGCAACGCACGCGGGCGCTCAGCAATGAACAGCGTCGCATCGAGTCGCAGCTGTATCGTGCGCTCCAGCAGTCGGACGATCTGGCGGGCTCGCGCGCCGCGATCGAGCGGCGCACGGCGGAACGGTTGGTGCGCTCCAAGCAGCAGCTCGGCGCAGACCTGTCAGCATTGCAGGGGGATATGCGCAGCGCTGTGCACGAACACCGTCGCGCCAGCCCACAAACCACACGTCGCGTGAGCGAGATCATTCGCGACATGGAAGCTTCGGACGTGATGCATCGCATCAATCGCAGCGCCGCGGAGATCTACTACGGTCACGTGCGTGAGGCGGCCATGCGCGAAGGTCTCGTTTCCGAGGCGCTGGAAATGCTCGAGCGTGACTTGCGCGAAGCCGCCGCGCTCGCTGCGCGCGAAGCGCAAGGCAGTGAGGATTCGGGTTCACCAGAGGCGCTGCTAAGCGAAGTGGCCGAGCTGCGCAGGACGCTGCAGGCGCACGAGGGTGCGCGCCGGTCCGCGGATGGAAGCGATCGGCGCGGCAGTGAGGCGTCGTCGCGCACCGTGGCTCGAGGCTCTCGCCAGGCGCATGGCGAGCGACGTGCGGATCAGGAGGCCGCTCAGGGCGGCGAATCGTCCGGCGACATCGACAATACTCGCGTGACGACGCCCGAGCTCGAAGTTGGCCAGGGGTCGCTCGCACGGGAGACCGAAGCGATCGGCCGGCGAGTGCGCGACGCAGTGAATCGCATGGGACGCGGCGAGCTGACGCCCGCTGAGTTCGAGGCGCTGCGCCAACGCGCGAACGAGCTGCGACGTCTCGCCGGGGATCCCATGGCCGCTCAGCGTGAGGAAATGCTCGAACTCATCGACCAGATCGAGCTTGCCGCGCTGGCGGCGGCGCCCCGATTGCAAGACCCAGGCGCGGCCCGGGCGACGCCGCCCGCACCCGACGCGCCGGCCTATCGCGAAGCCGTGGCGGAGTACTACCGTCGGCTCGGTGATCGCTGAGCGCGACCGTGAGCGTGCTTCGGCGGCGAGTCCCTTGTTCGCGAGACGACGCATCCGTCCCGCCGAGAATTGCGCAGCAAGCAGCCGCGCCCGCCGAGCGCCGGGCAGCCGGAGTCATCCCCAGCTTGCGTCAGTGCGTCTTGGCCGGCGCGGCGACGCTGCTGCTGACCGCGTTCGGCGGGTCGAACCTCGTTACGGGCGACGGCGGCCGCAGCGGAGTGAGGCCGGACCTCGG
>JAVEVD010000055.1:0-25358 GCA_034005205.1 Steroidobacteraceae bacterium
AAGCGGGTGATGTGGCCACAACGGCTGTCGTGCATGCGGCCGCGGCCCATGATGCGCACGCACTCCACTGACGCCGCGCCGGCCGGCGTTCGATGCAGGCGATCCGCACGAGGACCAGATCATCGAGTTGCTGCAGCGGCGCGCGTCCGGTGCTGCTCCGGTCGGATCCGGCCAGGCCGCGCATTGCAAACTGACCGAGAAGCCCACTCACTGCGACGCGCCGCAATCGGCCGCTCGCCGCAATATCGCCTAGTGCGCACCCTTACGCAAAACGACCACGTGTTTGCGGCCGGCGAAGGCGCTCTTCGCCGCAACCAAAACGAGCCGCCCCCATCATTACGGGCGGAGCCCAGCCTGGCCATGCGCATCGCGACCAACGGCGAACTGCGCCGCTGCGCCGCTCGCAGGCTGCACTGCTCGCAAGCTGCAGGAAGTCGCTCGGCGCCGACGGCTTTCGCCGCATTCTGGAGCCGCGCTTACCCCCGAATTCGAGCCGCAGAACTGCAGGTCGTCGCCTGAGGCTGGCCCGCGTTGCGCGCGGCCAAAGGAAGCTCAGCGTCTCCGATGGCGTATTCCGATACTTAGGTATACGCTTGTACGGTCCATATGAGGGCGTCGCATCGACGCCTGTCGAGGCTCAGGGTGGAACCGACCGATACTCGCAATCCCGATCACTATCATCGCGTTGTCGATTGCCAGTGGGCCTGCCCCGCGCACACCGACGTTCCAGAATACATTCGGCTCATCGCCCTCGGGCGCTTCACAGACGCGTATCTGGTCAACCGCGAATCGAACGTGTTTCCAGGCATCCTTGGGCGCGTCTGCGACCGTCCGTGTGAGCCTGCGTGCCGCCGCGGCAGGGTGGAGGAAAAGCCGGTGGCGATCTGCCGCCTGAAACGCGTCGCAGCAGATCATCGCGACGATGTGCGCCCCTACTTGCCCAAGGCTCCCGAGCGAAAGAACGGCAAGCGCATCGCCTGCATCGGAGCCGGCCCCGCCTCGCTCACGGTCGCCAACGACCTCATGCCGCTCGGTTACGAGATCACGATGTTCGAGAAGTGGAGCGCGCCGGGCGGACTCATGCGCACCAACATCCCGGCGTTCCGTCTGCCCGAGCGCGTGCTCGCCGAGGAGATCGGCTACATCATCGATTTGGGGGTGGACCTGCGTCTGAACTCACCGGTGGCGAGCCTGAAAAAATTGCTCGCCTCCGGTGAGTTCGACGCAGTCTTCGTCGGCAGCGGCGCGCCCAAAGGCAAGGACCTGGAGCTGCCCGGGCGGCGCGCTTCGGCGGCCGCCGCAGAGCACATCCACATCGGCATCGACTGGCTCGAGTCGGTGGCGTTCGAGCATGTGCGCAGCATCGGCAAGCGCGTACTGATCATCGGGGTCGGCAACACGGCCATGGATTGCTGCCGCACCTCCCTGCGTCTCGGCGCCTCCGACGTGAAGGTCATGGCGCGCAAGCCGCGCACCTTTTTCAAAGCCTCGAATTGGGAGCTGGAGGACGCCGAGGAGGAGAACGTCGAAATCGTCGTGAACCGCTCGCCCAAGGCGTTCGTCATCGAGCAGGACAAGCTGGTCGGCATGCGGTTCGATGTCATGGAATACGACCTCGACGCGCGCGGGCGCATCACCGCCGAACGCGTCGTGGGCGAGGAATTTCTGCCGTGCGACGACGTGATTCTTGCGATCGGGCAGGAAAACGCGTTCCCGTGGATCGAGGACGACCTCGGTCTGCAATTCGACCGCTGGCATGTGCCGAAGGTGGACGAGCGGACGTTCCAGTCCACGCGGCCGGAAGTATTCTTCGGCGGCGATGCGGCCTTCGGACCAAAAAACATCATCTGGGCGGTGGAGCACGGCCATCAAGCGGCGATTTCGATCCATCGCTTCCTCCAGGGTCTGCCGATACACGAGCGTCCGCCGCGCAAGCTCAACCTCACAAGCCGCAAGATGGGCCTGCACGAGTGGGCTTACAAGAACGACTACAACCCGGCCGAACGTCGGCTCATGCCGCACGTGGACCTCAAGGAACGCTTCAAGAAGGTCAACATCGAGGTGGAGCTGGGCTTCACCGCCGAGCAAGCCGCCGCAGAAGTGCAGCGTTGCCTCAACTGCGACGTGCAGACCGTGTTCGATGCACGCCTGTGCATCGAGTGCGATGCGTGCGTCGATATCTGCCCGGTCGACTGTCTGACGATCACTGTCAACGGCCCGGAAGAAGACCTGCGCAAGCGCCTGAAAGCGCCGGCGCTGAATGTGGCGGAGCCGCTGTTCGTTTCCACGCCGCTGCAACAGACCGGCCGAGTCATGGTCAAGGATGAAGACGTCTGCGTGCATTGCGGGCTATGCGCCGAGCGCTGCCCAACGGCCGCCTGGGACATGCAAAAATCTAAGATCCGGATTCCTTACGCGAGTGACGAGAACTCTCCATCATGCCTCACCCAGCCGAGCCGCAGGACCGCATAAACGATTTCGTCCTTAAGCTCGCGAACGTCAACGGCACCGGATCCGCGAGCGCCAACAGCCTGCTGATGAAGTCCATTTTCCGGATGGGAATTCCGGTGATGGGCAAGAACTACTTTCCGTCCAACATCCAGGGCCTGCCGACCTGGTACGAGATCCGCGTGACGCGGCAGGGCTACGTCGCGCGGTCGGGTCGCGTCGACATCATGGTGGCGATGAACGCCGAGACCTATGCGAAGGACCTGAAGGAAGTCAGCCCCGGCGGTTACCTGATCTACGATTCGACCTGGCCGCGTCCGGCGCTGCTCGGTCGCGAGGACGTCACTATCCTCGGCGTCCCGATCGCGCGCATGTGCAACGAGACGTTCACAGGCGTGCGTGCGCGCACCCTGTTGAAGAACATCGTGTACGCCGGCGCGCTCGCTGCGCTGCTCGACATCGATCTGGACGTGATGCGCAGCATGCTGGGCGAAAGCTACGCAAACAAGAAGGCGCTGCTCGACTCGAACGTGAAAGCGCTCGAGATGGGCTACGACTATGCGAAGGAGCATTTCGCCTGCCCGCTGCCGATGCGGGTAGCGCGCATGGACAAGACCGCCGGTCACATCATGATCGACGGCAACACAGCCGCGGCGCTCGGCTGCTTCTATGCCGGCGCCACGGTCGGCGCCTGGTATCCGATCACTCCGTCGACCTCGATCATGGACGCCTTCAAAGGGTTCTGCCAGAAATGGCGCGTCGATCCCGAAAGCGGCGAGCGCAACTACGCGATCATCCAGTGCGAGGACGAGCTCGCCGCCATCGGCGCCGTGATCGGCGCGATGTGGAACGGCGCCCGCGCGTTCACACCGACCAGCGGGCCCGGCATTTCGCTGATGAACGAATTCATCGGCCTCGCCTATTACGCGGAAATCCCGGCAGTCATATTCGACGTTCAGCGCGTCGGCCCTTCGACAGGCATGCCGACCCGCACCCAGCAATGCGACTTGCTGATGGCTGCATACGCCTCGCACGGCGACACCCGCCATGTGCTGCTGTTCCCGAACAGCCCGGAGGAATGCTTTTACATGGCGGTGCAGGCGTTCGATCTAGCCGAGCGGTTGCAGACGCCAGTGTTCGTGCTGCTGGATCTGGACATCGGCATGAACGATTGGATGTGCCCCACTCTGCGCTGGGACGACGCCTACCGGCCGGATCGCGGCAAGGTGCTCGGCGCGCAGGAGCTGGAGAAGATCGAGAAATTCCATCGCTATTTCGACGCCGACGGGGACGGGATTCCGTATCGCACCCTGCCTGGCGTGCACCCCAAGGGCGCTTATTTCACCCGCGGTTCCGGCCACAACCAGTATGGTGGATACACGGAAGACTCCGCTGAGTACCAGATCGTCGTCGACCGGCTGAAGCGGAAATTCGATACGGCCAAGAGCCTCGTGCCGCGCGCAGTCGTCTCTGGCGGCGCCGGCCGCGAAGTCGGCCTGGTTTCGCTCGGCAGTTGCGACGGCGCGGTGAATGAGGCGCTCGATATTCTCGCGCGCCTCGGCGTGCGGCTGAATTACATGAGAGTGCGAGCGTTCCCGTTCGGCGAGGACGTCGAGGAGTTCCTGGCCGCGCATTCGCTCATCATCGTGGTGGAGCAGAATCGCGACGCCCAGCTGCGCAGCCTGCTGACGCTCGAAACCGCCGTGGACAAGGCGAAGCTGCGCTCGATCCTGCATTACAGCGGACTGCCGATCTCCTCGAGCGTTATCGTGGACGGCGTACTGAAGGAAGTCGGGATGCAGAAACGCTTGGCGGTCGGCGGTTAGTCCAAAGGCCCTCACACTGTTCGCGTCGCCATCGGATCTCTACTCCCACTCGCCACTGACTGCCAAGGAAGCTCTGACTAACCTACTGCCCTGACGGCTCAGCCCAAAGAAATGCCCGCAATGCAAGGCGTATCGAGCGGCTCGAGATCACAGAAACAGAGTAAATCAGAGATTCCCTAACCGATCTGCCAACCGCTGACCGCTTTCCCCATGACCTTCATCGCGAAACCCAAAGTCCATCACCCCGGCTTGCCGAAAAATGAGTTGGGGTTGACGCGCCGCGCCTACGAAGGCGCGATGTCGACGTTGTGCGCCGGCTGCGGCCACGACTCGGTCACCGCAGCGATCATCGAAGCGGCGTGGCAGATGTCGCTGCGCCCCGAGCAGGTGGTGAAGCTGTCCGGCATCGGCTGCTCCTCCAAGACCACCGCGTACTTCGTCGGCGGCGGCCATGGCTTCAACTCCGTACACGGCCGCATGCCCTCGATTGCGACGGGCGCCAGCGCTGCGAACCGCGAGCTCCATTACATCGGCGTCTCCGGCGATGGCGACACGTTGTCGATCGGCTTCGGCCAGTTCGCACATGCGATCCGGCGCAATCTCAACATGCTGTACATCATCGAAAACAACGGGGTGTACGGCCTCACCAAGGGCCAGTTCTCGGCTTCGGCGGATATCGGCTCCAAGGCCAAGCGCGGCGAGCAGAACATGCAGCCGCCGATCGATCCGGTGCTGACCGCGCTGACGCTGGGCTGCACATTCGTGGCGCGCAGCTTCTCGGGCGACAAGGAGCAGCTCGTGCCGCTGATCAAGGCAGGCTTGGCGCACAAGGGCTTCGCGGTGCTCGACGTAATCTCGCCGTGCGTGACGTTCAACGATCATGAGGGCTCGACCAAGAGCTATGCGTACGTGCGCGAGCATTACGAAGAAGCCGTGCATGCCGACTTCGTCCCGCCGGCCGCGCAGATCACGGTGCAGTACGCTCCCGGTGAGACAACGAGCGTCGCCATGCACAATGGCGGGCAGATCGTGCTGCGCAAGCTCGACCCGTCCTACGATCCCACGCACCGCGGCAAGGCGTTGAACTACCTGCGCGAGAAGCTGCGGCAGGGCGAGCACGTCACCGGCCTCATCTACATCAACGAGAGCACGCCGGACTTCCACGAAGTCAACGCCACGAGCGCGACGCCGATCAATCGGCTTCCCTATGAGCGCCTGCACCCTGGCGCAGCAGGGCTGGAAAAGATCCTGCAGCGGTATCGCTGAACCTGCTTGGCCCCCTCGGGTCCAGACGGACGCGCGGCATCGATCGGCTGGACTTCAGGACCTGCGACTCAAAGCTCGAACAGCACTTCCGATTTCTCGTAGACGCGCGCGATCCGCTCTCCGTCCCAAACGTAGGCGAGCGCCGGGCCGGCGACCGGATTGCTCACGGCTCGCGGCTTGAACGCGGCGACGCATTCGCCTCCTTGGTGGCGGACGCTGCGATATACGAGACCCCAGTCGCCTTTGTCCCGGCGGCTGCGGGCAAACTCCTGCGAGAATGCGTAGTCCTGAGGATCATGCAGGCGCCTGTAGCGCGGCGCTCGGATGTCGGTGAACGGCTGCAAGGGTCGACTCACGTACGCCCGCATGTCGATCTCGCACGCCGGCTCACGCGTCGCCGCGAGGAACTTGCCGCGATGATAGGCGGTCTCGCGGATCGAGGTCTCCAGCGAGCGCGCTGCGTAATAAACGCCGTACGATCCGTCGCTGAAGCGACTCGGCCAGCCGATGTGGGTGAATGCAGCCATGACGATGCTGGCGTTCGGCCCGCGCACGCGATCGGCCTCCGGCACGACGGGCGCGACGCCGCTTTCATCGCGCAACCGGTCGTTCGTGAGGCTCTCGATATACCAGGCGGCTTCCATCTGCTGCGGGTCGACGATGTGCTCGAACACGTTGACCGGCGGATGTTTCGCTGCAACCGTGCGATAGATTTTTCGCCAGCGCAGAGTGACTGCACGCGGCTCAGCCACGCTGCGCATCCAAATAGCGGCGCACGTCCGCAAGATCGATCACCCGCCCCGCCAGCATGCGTTCGAGCGCCGATTTGCCGCCGAAGCCCTGCGCCGTGTTCGGCTTGCGGATCCAGGCGTGAGCGGCCTCCTGCGTCGGCAACAGGATGCGCAACGACTTGTACACCCCCATGATGTAGCTGATGCGCTCCAGCGTGTCCGGCGAGAGCTTCGCGGCGCGCTCGCTCTTCCATTTGAAGAAAGTGGAGCGCGGTGGAGCGCCGAGCAGCACGCGCTCTTCCTCGGCGGACAGTCCCCATGCGGCTGTGATGTTGAAGAAGGCGGTCAGGGCCGTGGAGCCCAGCGTCTCATCGTTGAAATCCCGGTCCTGGGAGGAGCGCGGCTGCAGCATGAGAGCGAGTCCTGTTATAGAGTGCAGACGAAAATACTCTCGTTATGGACTAATTACAACCTGCTCGCGCACGGCGCCGCCGGTACGCCGCGTCCCGAATCGGCTGTCGCAGGCCTTGGTATGAAGGCGCCGCAGGCTTCGCTATGATCCGCGCCGCCGGTAGGCGCATCTGCACAGGAGTCTCTCGCATGAGCTCGCTCTTCGATCTGACAGGCGCCGTCGCCATCGTCACCGGCGCGAGCCGCGGGATCGGCCGCGCCATCGCCGAACGACTGGCCGAGCACGGCGCCAAAGTCGTCGTCTCCAGTCGCAACCTCGACGCCTGCGAGGAAGTCGTCGACGCGATCCGCAAGCAGGGCGGCGAAGCATTCGCCCACGCGTGCAACATCGGCCGCAAAGAACAACTGCGAAGCCTGGTGGACGCGACGCTCGAGAAATGGGGCGCCGTCGACACGCTGGTCTGCAACGCTGCGGTGAACCCCTACTACGGGCCGTCCATCGGCATGACGGACGAGCACTACGAAAAGATCATGAGCAGCAACGTGCGCAGCAACTTCTGGCTGTGCAACATGGTCCTGCCGCATATGGCCGAGCGCGGCGGCGGCTCTATCATCATCATCTCCTCTGTCGCAGGGCTGCTCGGCTCCTCGACGATCGGCGTGTACGGCGTCTCCAAGGCCGCCGACATGGCGCTGGCGCGCAACATCTGCGTGGAATGGGGAGCGAAGAACATTCGCGCCAACTGCATTGCACCCGGGCTGATCCGCACGGACTTCGCCCGCGCGCTCTGGGAGAATCCCGAGACATACGAGAAGGTGGTTCGCAACTATCCGCTGCATCGGATCGGCGAACCGGATGAGATCGCTGGCGCCGCCGTATTACTCGCGGCGAAGAGCGGCTCGTTCATCACCGGCCAGACCATCGTGATCGACGGCGGGGGGATGGTCAGCCGCGGCGAGTAGCAGAGCCGTCGCCCAGTCCGCACGGCAAGCATTTTGCGCCACGCAGAAATCCGGGCCGAACGTTCTTCAAGGCGGCTTTGACCGGCCCGTGCGGGCAGGCCCGCGACACCAGCACGCCGCCGATCTCACTTCTCTGACTTCGGGTTCCCGGAAATCAGCGTGCGGGCGCTGAGCGCAGCGTCCGGAAAATCCGAGAACACGCCGTCGATCCCCAGATCGAAGAACTGCAGATATTCGTTCAGCGGATCGCCGCGATATTGCGGCGCAAGCATGGGCGCTTCGCTGCGGAAGGTGTACGCATGCACGCGCAAACCGGCCGCATGCGCCTGTTCGATGAGTGCTGTCGGCGTCAGCGTCGACTCGCCGGCGTCGTACAGGATCTGCCGCTTCCACGGGCCGATCGCATTTGCGTAGCTCGCTACGTCCTCGAGCGTTTCGGGCGGAGTGTTTCCGCGCGGATCGCCGTACTGCGGGATAGTCACGCGCTGCACGCGCACCCCCGCTGCGTCATAGACGAGGAATCCGTCGCCGAGCAACTGCACCAGGGGCGTGTCCGTTCTGGCGCGCAGATACTGCAGATTCGCGCTCTCGAACGATTGTATGAACACGGGCGCATCGGCGCCTTCGAGCCCGCGCCGCCGCAGAGCGTCCAGCAACCGGTCCTCCAAGGTCAGCCCCAGCGCCCGATGAAAAGATGGGTGCTTGGTCTCGGGATACACGCCGATCGGCCGGCCGAGTTGCGCGGCCCGGGCCTGCACCAGATCGAGGATTTCCTCGAACGTGGGTATGCCGAACCTGCCGTCATAGTCGCGCGAGCGAGCCGGGTTCGGCTGCACCGCCCGCAGTCGCCCGATCTCCTCGAGTGTAAAGTCGCTCGCGAAGAAGCCAGTAACCTGAACCCCGTCCACTTCGCGCGTCGTGCGCCGATTCGCGAACTCTGCACGCTCCTGCACGTCAGTGGTGTCGTCCAGCAACGGCTCGTGACGGGCGATGAGATGACCGTCTCTGGTCGCCACGAGATCCGGCTCGATATAGTCGGCGCCGAGCTCGATCGCCAGTTCGTAGGAAGCGAGCGTGTGCTCGGGCCGATGTCCCGATGCTCCACGGTGAGCGATCACGATAGGAGCCTCGCCGTCCAGGGTGCGCCACTGACGCCGCAAGAGAACCTCTGCTGTCGAAGAGCGAAACGATGAGCGTCAGAAGGCGCAGACTGCAGTGCGCATCAATCGATTGACGCCGCATGCTTCCGGAACGCTACGCCTGCGGCGCAGGCGCCGCAACCGGCGTTCCCCGCATATCCAGCATCGGTGACTACTCGCCAGTCGCTCGTGCATCATAGCGAAACGCTGAACCAGCCGCGGCTACTCCCATGAAAAGGACGCTGATCGTGCTCGCCGTGGTGCTCGCCATTCTCGCGTCGGGCGCCATCCATTATCGCGACTGGATCGTCATGATGATCACATTCCAACGGCTCGCCCCCGACCGAAGCTTCGGCGAGAGCGCCCCGCCGCCGGCGCCTGACTACTCGGACCCGACGTCATGGGCCGCCCTGCCGGAGCGCGCCGATCTTGCGGATTCGCTGCCCGGCGGCGGCGTCGAGGACCGACAAGCGAGCGCCGAGGTGGACGTCTTCTTCGTACATCCCACGACGTTCTACAAGGCCTCCCATTGGAATCAGCCGCTCGACGACGAGCTGGCGAACCAGATCACCGATGCTTTCGTGATGCGCGGGCAGGCTTCAGTGTTCAACAGTTGCTGCCGGGTATACGCGCCGCGCTATCGGCAGGCCACTCTTTACTCTTTCATGGATTCGAGCGGCAGCGGGGCGGCTGCGCTGGAGCTCGCGTACGGGGACGTCGAGCGGGCCTTCGATTACTTCATAGAGCGCTTCAACCAGAACCGACCGTTCATTCTCGCCGCCCACAGCCAGGGCTCGCTGCATTTGCGTACTTTGCTCGAGCGACGGATCACGGGTACGGCGCTTCGCGAGCGGCTAGTGGCGGCCTACCCAATCGGCTTCAACATCGATCGCGAAATGATGAGCAGGGCGACGCCGGATATTCCCGTGTGCGAATCCGCCGAACAGCTTGGATGCCTGGTGAGCTGGAACGCGGCCGGGCCCGACATGACCCCCTTCATGGATCCGAAAGGGAATGTCTGCGTAAATCCCCTCACTTGGCGCGCCGACGACGAGCTCGCATCGCATGAGCGCAACCTCGGCGCCGTCTTTTATCCCGGCGCTCCCACCGGTCGCCTCTTCGACCTCAAGGCGCTGCCGCCCGCGTATCTGCAAGCCAAGCCTGTACTGGAAACAGCCGTTGCGGACGCACAGTGCAAAGACGGCCTGCTGGTCGTGAGCGAACTGCGCTCGGAGCATTACACCGCACGTCCAATGGGCCGCGACAACTTACACTTGTACGATTACGCGCTGTTCCACATGAACCTGCGCCGCAACGCACAGCACAGGGCCGAGCGCTACCTGCAGACGCACCCGGGCATCGACGGCGAGTGAGGCGCGGTGAAACATGATGCAGCTGGAAGGCTTGTCAACTCGACCCGGCTGCGGTCTGAGGAAGCTCGAATCAACCTGCCGCTCAGGCCAGGGAAATGCACGGCGTTTCGAACGTCTGGCGATCGCAGACACGGCGTAAACCGGAGATTCCTGGCGCGGCTGTCCGACTGCTGCAAACCAATGCGACGCACTCAGTCGCTTAGTCAGCCCAGAATCGCCTCTCGACGATACAAGCGCACCGCGAGCCAGACGAGCAAGCCGCCCGCCGCGAGCGTCGTACTCGCGCTCACCAACGCCTGCACCGGTGGAATCTCATCGCCTCGCATCAGACTCGTAGCGAGCAGGTGCTGGCTGAGACTTGGAACCGCCATGAGCGCCGTGCTCGGCTTCGTGCCGCTCACCACGGCGAACATGATCGGTGCGATGGGCAGGAACATCACTGCTGACAACCACGATTGCGCCTCGCGGTTGCTGCGCGCGAACGAGGCCGCCACCGTCATGAGGCCCACGCCGAGCGGGACGAAGCTGAGCATGACGAGGAACATGCCCAGGATCACCCGCGGGCCGAAGTTCGCCGACATGCCGAGCGCTTCGAGCGGAATGAAAGCGAGCACGACGCCGAACGCCGCCAGCGTCAGCAGCAACGAGATCGACATGAAGGCGGCTGTCGCGAGCATCTTGCCGACGATCAGCGAGGCGCGGGACACCGGCAGCGACAGCAGCGGCTCGAGCGAGCCGCGCTCGCGCTCGCCGGCGGTCGTATCGATCGCAAGATAGAAGCCGCCCGCCAGCATCGACATGAAGCAGAAGTACGTCATCACGCCGAGCAGCAGCAGCGCACGTCCTGCGGGCGTCGCCACGTCGAGCGTGCGCACGTCCAATGGACGGACTACATCCGGACTGACGCCGCGCGCCATCAGCCGTAATGCGGCGAGCTGACTGCCGTAGGCCTCCAGCAGGCGCTGTGCGCGCTCGGCGCCTGCGGTGGTGCGGCTGTTCGCCGAATCCATCACGAGGTGGGCTGGCGCCGGCGAGCCGGCCGCCAGCTCGCGGACGTACTGCTCCTCGATGAGCAGCACGAAGTCATGCTCGCCGTTGCGAACCGCGTCAGCGGCCTGCTCCGCCGAAAGCTCGACCTTTTTCACCTCGACGCCGTTCTCGAGCAGGAACGCCAATAGATTCGGCGCATGGTCGCCGCCAGCAACCGCGAGCTCGAGCGGCTTGTCGAGCGTATCGACGGCGCGCTTGGAGAGGATCGAAGCGGCGATCGCAAAGACCACCGGCGCAAGCAGCACGCCGAAGATAAAGGCGGACAGAATGACGCGGCGATCCCGCAGATTCTCGAGTATCTCCTTGAGGAACACCGTGCACACTGCACGCATCATCGGCGCGCCTCCCCTGCCGCTGCGCGCACGAAGGCTTCCTCGAGATCATGAGCCCCGCTGCTCGCCAGTATCTCGGCCGGCGTCCCGCTCATGACGACGCGCCCGTGGGCGATGATCACGACGTGGTCGCACAGCGCCGCCACTTCCTGCATGACGTGACTTGAGAACAGCACGCAGCGCCCGGCGGCGCGCAGCTCGCGCAGCAGCTCGCGCAGCATACGTACGGCGTTCACGTCGAGGCCGTTGGTCGGCTCATCGAGAATGATGGTCTGCGGCCGATGCACCAGCGCCCGCGCCAGCGCGACTTTCAGACGCTCGCCTTGTGAATAACCCTTGGCGCGGCGATCGGCCACCTCATCGAGACCGAGCCGCTCGATGAGCTCGCCCGCGGCGCGTTTTGCGTGCGCCTTCGCCATGCCATGCAGACGGGCGTAGTAATGGATGTTCTCGCGCCCGGTGAGGTGCGCGTACAAGCCGCTCGCGTGCGGCAGCACGCCGAGCAGACGACGCACCTCGAGCGGCGCGAGCGCGCAGTCATGGCCGTCGATGCGGGCACGCCCCTGATCGGCGCGCAGCACGGTGCTCAGGATGCGCAGGGTGGTCGACTTGCCTGCGCCATTGTGCCCGAGCAGCCCGGTGATCCGGCCATCGGCGGCGCAGAAGCTCGCGTCCTCGAGCGCCTGGACGTCGCCGAAGCGCTTGCTGAGTCCTTCAGCTTCGATCATGGCGCAGGTCCGCTCGCGGACATGAGAAAAGGCGCCGGGGAGACCCGCGCGGCGCAGTCTTCATCGAGCGCCGCCGCCGAGCCAAGCTTGATGAACTGCGCCGCCAAACGCGGGATGCAGCCGACCCCGATCTGACCGTGGCCCTGGCCCGCCAGCAGCAGATGAGTCGCATGCTGCAGGCCCGGCAGCACGCGCTGTGCATACTCCGGCGGGGTCGCCGGGTCGGCGCCCCCGGACAGCAGCAGCACTGGAATGTCCGTGCGCAATGGTTCGCTGAAGTCCGCATCGACCGGGCCGCGCGGCCACTGCGCGCACACGGTGCGCATGGCGTGCATGAAGACCGGGCCGATGTACGTGCGCTCGAGCGCCTGCTCGAGCTCCTGGTCCTCGCGCCAGCGCGGCGCATCCTCGCTGCACACGACGGCGAAGTGCATTCCCATCGCGAACAGCTCCTGAGTCGTTCGGCTCACCATCAGGTACTGCGCGGCGAGCGCCTGCGGCCTGCCCTCCGCCTCGGCTTCGTGAATGAGGAACGGCAGAATGGAAGCAGTCTCGTCGGAGTAGCTGAGCAAGCGGACGGCGCCGGCCAACTCGGCGGCGCCCAAGCTGATCATCACGGGTCGCGCCGTCAGCGGATCGGGGATTTCGAGCGTCAACGGCTCGCGAAGCAGCCGTGCGCGCAGCGCTGCAAAGCGCCGCGGCAGCTCCGGAAAGCGCTGTGCGCAAGCAGCGTCGGCCGCGCACCCTTCGAAGAGTGCGTCCAGGGCGCGCTGCGCCGCCAGCGGAATGCCCGGACCCAACGCCTCGTCAGGCGGTATCACGCCGTCGAGAATCGCCGCGCGAACGCGCTGCGGATAGCGGCGCATGTAATGCTGCGCAACGCGCGTGCCGTACGACACACCATACAGGTTCACGCGCTCGTAGCCGAGCGCGGCGCGCACCTCATCGAGATCGCGAACGGCGATGCTCGTGGTGTAGAAGCGTGGATCGCTCGGCAGCGCTGCGAGGCATGATTGCACGGCGGCGTCGAGCCGCCCGAGGTCGACGTGGGCCAGCTCGCCGCTGTCGGGCAGCGCACAGTCCAGCCGGTTTGACCGGCCGACGCCGCGTTGATCGACCAGCACGATATCGCGATCGCGGCGTACGCGGGCGAAAGCCGGCGCGACCGAAAGATAGAAATCGCTGGCCGCCTGCCCCGGCCCGCCGCTCAGCACGAAGAGCGGATCGGGCTCAGGCTGCAGGCGTAGCGCCGGAATCACGGCGACGTGCAGCCGCAGTATCTTGCCGCCCGGCTCGTCGCGATTCTCGGGGACGGCAAGCCGTCCGCAGCGCGCCGCCGCCGCAGCATGGGCGGCGGCGCTGCTCAGCTGACAGGACTCCAGCGGCAGAGACGCCAAACCGCTTGCCTGGACCGCGCCGCAGAACAAGGCGCCATAGAGCGCGCAAGCTCGCGCTGCATGCAGCCATAGGGACGGCGCGCCCGGGCGCTCCCGTCGCGCTCGAGGCGGCTTCTGCGTCGCGCCGTTCGATCCAGAGAAACTCATTCGATTGCAAAGCCTCGGCGGCCGCGCGTTGCGGAACCGGTCCTCACGCGCGTTGTCACGGTGTTGAAGCGAACTATGCTCTGCTACATTGCCGGTCTGCGGCCGCGCCCCCGCGGGCCAGCAGTCCTGCGCCGTTCGGCGCAGACCGTCGCAGCTTGCGGGCGGCCTGCCCGCAGTACGTGGCTCAGGAGCCATCGCCCATGCGCATTCACGTCTTCATCTCCGCAGATCCTCGCCCCCTGTCGAGGCCAGCCGGAAACTTACTACACCGCGGCGCCGGCGCGCGCGCTGCAATGAACGTGCGGCTGCGGGGCGGACGGCGGCGCCTCGACGCGCCGCTCTGGGAAACGACATGAACGACGAGCAACGCAAGTGGATCTACTGGGCCATTCCGATCGCCATCGTGATCGCGGCGGCGGCCGCTCTTTACTATGGCCGCACTCGCCAGGCCGAGCCGCAGCCGCAGGTCGCCGAAACGAGCGAGCCCACGCCGGCCGTGGAGCAACCGGTGCAGCACCCACTCGAGACCGAGGCGCCGGCCGAGCCTCTCCCTTCGCTGTCTGAAAGCGATCCGCTCGTGCAGCAGTCGCTGCTCGACTCCTTCGGGCGCTCGCTGGAGCAGTTCCTGATCCCGAAGGACATCGTGCGCAACACGGTGGCCACGATCGACAATCTCCCGCGCAAGAAACTGCCCGTGCAGCGCCTGCCGGTGCAGCCGACGCCTGGCGAGCTGGTCGTGAACAACGACGGCGACGTCACGCTGAGCGCAGCCAACTACGCGCGGTACGAGCCCGCGGTGAAACTCCTGCAGAGCGTCGACGCGGCGCAGGCCGCGCAGCTGTATCGGCGGTTCTATCCATTATTCCAGCAAGCGTATGCGGATCTCGGCTATCCCGACGGCTATTTCAACGATCGGCTCGTCGAAGTCATCGATCACCTGCTCGCAGCGCCCGAGATCGAGGGCCCGATTCGCCTCACGCAGCCGAGCGTGTTCTACGAGTTCGCCGACCCGAGCCTCGAGGAACGCTCGGCAGGGCAGAAGCTGCTGGTGCGGATCGGGCCAAAGAACGCGGCGATCGTCAAGGCGAAGCTGCGCGAGCTGCGCGCCGCGATCACGGCCGGCGAGCAGTCCTTCGAGCCGCAGACGCCGGAGAACGAGCAAGACTAGGCAAGCGTCTATCAACGCCGCAGGTCAAGTAGAGACGCATAGCTGGACAATTCAGCGAGAGGCGCGCCGGAACGAGCATCGCGGAGGAGGATGATGAACAAGGCAGTGCTGCTTCTCACGGCGATGAGCGCGATATTGGGTCTGACCACGCTGCACCTGGTGCGCGAGTTGCGCGCCGAGCGCGCGCAGGCGCAGGAGCTCCACATGCGAATCGCTGAGCTCGAGCGCGCCAGGGAGATTCCGAGTCCTTTCCGCGCGGCGTCGCCGGACCTGCAACCGTCGCCGCCCGCGCTCTCGGCGGCGCCCAAGCCCGCTACGGCGTCTCTTGGACCGCCGGCCGCCACCCCCGCCGCCGCGCCCGGCCCCTCGCTTGAAGAACGTCTGCACATGATGCGGCGGCGCATGGAGCAACAGCGCGCGCTGCTGCGCGATCCCGAATATCGCGCAGCGCTGATCACGCAACACAAGGCGATGTTCGGCACGATGTATCCGGAGTTGTCGACGGAGCTCGAGTTGGACGCCGAGCAGAGCGATCGCCTGGCGACGCTGCTCGCCGAGCAACAACTCAGACGCCAGGAGAGCTCTTCCATCGTCGCGCTCGGCGAGCCGCCTGATCCCGAGCAGATGAAGGCTCTGCAGGAGCGCGCCGAGCAAGAACGGCGCATGGCGGATGCGGAAATTCGCGAGCTGCTCGGCGAGGAAAAGTGGAGCGCCTGGAAGCAGTACCAATCAACCATGGGCGAGCGTCACCAGACGACGCAGTTGCGCACCGAGTTCGCGAACCGCGGTCTGCCGTTGCGCGAGGATCAGATCAAGCCGCTGCAGCAGGCCCTCGCCGAATCACGCCGGCGCATGATGGAGACGCTGGACGCCGCCGCCCACGACGCACGCATTGCAGTCTCAGGAGCGCCCGTCCCATTCACCTCGACGGGCCCGGCGCCTCAGCTCGAGCAAGAACGACAGGAGGAGATCCTGCGGCGGCAGGCGGAGGAGAACGAGCGCTTGCGCATGACGCTGTCCGGCGTCCTCACACCAGAGCAGTTGCAGTATTTCCAGGAGCGGCAAGCAGCGCAGCTGAAGCTGCAGGACGCGCAAATGCGGATGATGCGCGCACAGGCAGAGGCGCGCGCCCGCGGTGAGATCGAGGCCGCTCCTGGCGTCTTCTTCGCGGTGGAGAGCGCAATCAGCGAGTGACGCTCGCCGAATGTTGATGCTGGGTCGAATCGGAAGATAGGGAGTTCCGCCATGTCAAGCACGCGCGCGCTCGCCAACGTCTTCGCCGCCCCGTCGATCGCGGCGGTGATCCTGGCCGCCGGTTGTGGACAGCGCGAGCCGGCCGGCGGGCAACAGCAAGCCACGACGCAGAATCAGACGGAGGCGGCCGCGCAGAGTGAATCCGCAGCCTTTCCGAGGCCGCCGTTCGTAGGGCAGGCGTGGCTCTCAGTCACGCGCGGGCATGCTCCGGGTTCTCTGCGCATCTTCATGGAAGATGGAACATTGTTGATGGATTCGTGCACGGGGACTTACCGGCTGGCGCCGTGGGGCATGGTCGCGCCCGACCGCATTCGCTGGACCGAAGCGACCGTCCCGATCGAGGCGCAGTTCGAACAGACGCGGCCGAACACGCTCACGCTCAGGATCGTCGGCGTCGCCGAGGAGCAGTACTACATTCGCGCCTCGGCGCCGTACGTGTGCCCGTCGCCCCAGTAAGGAGCCCCGAAGAATTCAGCTGCGCGCCCGGTCGGCCGTCCCGCGGCCGCGACCGCCGCGGCGCTTCCGGCGAGCCGGCGCGTGGGCGGCGGGTGCGGAGCGCGCCGCGCGACGTTCGGGCTGATGAGCGGCCGCCACGCGCTTGCGATCATTCGAAGGCGGGCTTTCCTGGGCCACGACGAGCCTGTACCGGGGAACCGGCGCCTGCGGCGCCGGGCGACGCAGCATTCGTTCGATGTCGCGCAGCAAACCGCTTTCGTCCGGAGAGACCAGCGATACGGCTATGCCCGTCGCCCCTGCGCGGCCAGTGCGACCGATCCGGTGCACGTAGTCTTCCGGCACGTTCGGCAACTCGTAGTTGACGACGTACGGCAGCTCCTTGATATCGAGCCCGCGGGAGGCGACTTCCGTCGCCACGAGAGCGCGGATGCGATAGCTCTTGAAATCCGCCAGCGCCTGCGTGCGCGCCGACTGGCTCTTGTTGCCGTGAATCGCCGCGGCCGTCACGCCGTCCTGTTGGAGCTGGCGCGTCAGGCGGTTCGCGCCGTGCTTGGTGCGCGTGAACACCAGGACCTGCGACCAGTCGCCTTCTTGAATGAGATGCGTCAGCAGTGAGCGTTTGTGATCCTTCGGGACCATGTAGACGCGCTGTTCGACTGCATCCGCTGCGGCGTTGCGGCGTCCTATCTCTATTTCCACCGGATCGTGCAGCAAAGACTGTGCGAGCTTGCGGATGTCGTCGGAGTACGTGGCCGAGAACAGCAGGTTCTGTCGCCGCGACGGCAGGTGTTTGATGACGCGCCGGATGTCGGCGATGAAGCCCATGTCGAGCATGCGGTCCGCCTCGTCGAGCACCAGTATTCCCACTCGCGAGAGATCGACCGTGCGCTGCTGCAAGTGATCCAGCAGCCGTCCGGGCGTAGCAACCAGTACATCGACGCCGCGGCGCAAGGCTTCGATCTGCGGGTTGACGCCTACGCCGCCGAACACCACGGCCGAGCGCAGCCGCAGGTATTTGCCGTAGCCGCGGATGCTCTCGTTTACCTGCGCGGCAAGTTCACGTGTGGGCGTCAGCACCAGGGCGCGGGGCGCCTTCGGCGGGTCCGCCTCCCCCATGAGCTTGTGCAGGATGGGCAGCGTGAAGGCGGCGGTCTTGCCGGCGCCCGTCTGTGCGCCGGCGAGAATGTCGCGGCCCGCGAGAACTTCGGGGATCACGCGCATCTGCACGGAGGTGGGCTGGGCGTATTGGCGATCCGCCAGGGCGCGGACCAGTTCGGGCGCAAGCCCGAGAGAGGCGAACGTCATGCGATTGGGTTTCCTTCGAGCCGGCCTTGCAGCGCACAGCGGCGCTAATCCAGTGAAGGCAGGAATGGCTGGCTTGTTCGACGGCCGGGGTCGATGGACCCTTCAGGACGGCGAGACTGACGAGCTGACCGGACGGCAGCTGCGACGAGCTGCGTACTGTACAGACTTCCCGAGGGATTCGTACTGTTTTCTTGCTCCGAACGGCTCCGGGGCCGGTCCTCAGATCTGTCTCGCGCGCGATCCCCCCAGCGACGCTGACGCCGCCTCCAGCGCGCGGCGCAGATCCTCGAGCGTATAAGGCTTACGCAGAAAGCCGACCGCCTGGGCCGTTCGCACCTGCGCGTCCAGACGGTTGACCGTCGCGCCGGTCATCAGCACGGCGGGCACCCCGAACCGCTGGCGCAGCTCCACTGCGGTTTGCACGCCGTCCCCGCCGTCGCCCGCCAGCCCGATGTCCACGATGGCCAAGTCGCTCGGAACGCCGGCCGCCGTCGCAAGCGCGGTGCGCAGCGAGGGCGCCACTCCGCTGACCGTATGCCCAAGATCCTGGAGCATGTCCTGGAGCAACAGGCTGACCTGCGACTCGTCTTCGACGATCAATACTCGCACGTGCTTGAGCCTATCGGACCTGAGAGCAAACAATGCACGTTCCGAGCGGAAAGTTCCGCGGCGCATCAACCCCGTGCGTCGCCCACAATGGAGGTATGGATTACACTTGCCGCCGGGTCCGATGCCGCGAGTTCTGCTACTGATGAGCGAACCCTCCGCCTCGAACAACGGCCCTCGAGTCCTCGTCATCGAAGACGAGATGCTGGTGCGCATGTTCGCCGTCGACGCGCTGGAAGACGCCGGCTTTCTCGTCACCGAGGCGGCGGATGCGGGCGAAGCCCTGTCGATTCTCGAGCAGGACGCCCCGCAGTTCGCAGCGATCATCGTGGATCTCGGCTTGCCCGATCGCTCCGGCGATGAGCTTGCGGAGCAGATTCGCGGCATACGCGGCGACGTTCCCATCCTGATCGCCAGCGGGCGCAGCGAACGTGAGTTGAAGGAGCGTTTCGCCGCGGACGCCGCGGTGGCCGTTCTCGCCAAGCCTTACACCTCCGCACTGCTGCTCCAATCGCTCGACGCCCTGGGCGTCGAGGCCGCCCCGATCGATTGAGCTCGCATGTTTGGGCGTGTTCAAGCCTTTCGAGCGCAAGGCGGAGCGAGCAGATGAGCATCCGCATCGTGCGCCTCGGCTCGGATCGTCACCCGAACGAGGGCTTGCGAATCGGTACGGTCCGCCGTCCGCCCCGCGGCGTGCCGAAGGACGAGTACGCAATCCGCAACATCTACGATGTATGGTTGCCCATGCTGGCGCCGAGCGAAGCGCTGGTGAAAGAGGCGCTGAGCGCCGAAGACGACAAAGCATGGCGCGCATTCGCCCGCAAGTACCGGGCGGAAATGAACGCGCCCGATCCTAGCCGCGTCCTGGACACGCTCGCCGCACTATCGCACCAGACGAACTTTTCCGTCGGTTGCTATTGCAAGGAAGAAAGGCGTTGCCACCGTAGCGTGTTGCGTGAGCTCCTGGCGAGCCGCGGCGCGAGCCTCGCAGACTGAGCTGTCACGGATCAGGGCCAAAGCTCGTCACGGTTTCGCGAAACGTCGTAAGAAAAGGCTGGTGCAGGGAAGCAGGCAGGCGATCAGCGTCGTCGTGTGCGCAGCCAGACGACTGCGAGTACGACCAGGATCAGCAGCACGATAGCGACGATGCGCACGGGATTCAGCGCTCCTGCTCGTCTGCTGATTCACTATGCTGGAACAGCGCCTGCAATCGCGACAGGTCCTCGGGCGTATCCAGGTCGAGCGCCGCGGAAGGCATGGGCACGCGCGTCAGACGCCAGGCGTTGCGCTCGAGAATCCGCCGCGCGCCCTCATCGCCGCGCAACTCGCTCAGCTCGCTGAAACAGATGCGAGGGAAGATCGCCGGGGCGCCGACATGCCCGTCGTAGACGCTCGCCGCGATCCGGCTCTCTTCGCCGCGCCATGCAGCGATCAAACGCTCGAGATCCTCGGCGGCGACGCCGACCTGGTCGCCCAACAGAACCAGCACTGCTTCGCAGCCAGGCGGCAGAGCCGCCACGCCAAAACGCAGCGAAGATCCCATGCCTTCGCGCCACTGACGATTGATGACCACCGAGGCCGGCGAGTGGGCGAGCAGATGCGTCAGCTGCGCAGCGTTTGCGCCTAGCACGACCGTGACTGCATGCCCGGCGACCTGCGTGGCGCTTGCGACTACACGATGCAGCGCCGGGCGGCCGCCCAGCGGCGCCAGCTGCTTCGGCCGGCCGAGGCGCGCAGATTCGCCGGCGGCGAGGATCAGGATGTGGGGATTCGAGGACACTGGGTGAGAAATGGGTTGGAGGCGGTTGACTCGCGATTCGTGGGCTCAGAGCGTCGATTCCGACGGCGCAGGAACCGCCGCACCGGCTCACAGAGGCTACTATAGTGTGGCCCGCGCCGGTTCGCGCTGCGGCCTCGGTCGCCAGCCACGACTCACGAGTCACTGTATCGAGTCACCACATCGCCATGCTCCGCCCCGTCCTCAAAATGGGCGACCCGCTGCTGCTGCAGGTCGCGCGTCCGGTCGAGAAGTTCGACACTCCTGAGTTGCGAGCGCTGCTCCAGGACATGCACGAAACCATGGAGGCGCTGAACGGAGCGGGGCTCGCCGCCCCACAGATCGGCGTCTCGCAGCAGGTCGTGATCTTCGGCGTGAGCCGCAACCCGCGTTACCCGCAGGCGGAAGAGGTTCCGTACACGGTGCTCATCAACCCGCAGCTCGAGCCTATCGGCGAGGAGATCGAGGAGGACTGGGAAGGGTGTCTGTCCGTACCCGGCATGCGCGGGCTCGTGCCGCGCCACGTGCGGCTGCGCTATCGCGGCTTCGATCAGCAGGGCGGCGCGATCGACCGCACCGTCAGCGGCTTCCATGCGCGCGTCGTGCAGCACGAGGTGGATCACCTGAACGGGATTCTCTACCCCATGCGCATCCGCGACCTGCGCAATTTCGGCTTCAACGAGACATTGTTTCCAGGCGTCGACGACTGACGCGCGAGATCAGCCGGGCTGATTCGGTGGATCGACCCGCATGCGGGGCGTCGCCGCTTTCCATTGACGACTCGCCACCCGACTTTCCATGGAGTCCGCCATGTCCGCCGCGCCACAAAATCCGCTTCCCTTGCGTGACATGTCCCTGTTTCGAGAACAGGCCTTCATCGGCGGCCGCTGGCAGGACGCCGCGAGCGCCGCAACCATCCAAGTGGTGAATCCAGCAACCGGCCGCACGATCGGGACCGTGCCGGCGATGGGCGCGGAAGAGACCCGCCGCGCGATCGAGGCTGCCGAGCGCGCCTGGCCCGACTGGCGCGCGCGCACCGCCAAAGAGAGATCGCAGCTGCTGCGCAAGTGGTTCGATCTGATCATGGCGAATCAGGAAGACCTGGCCGTGCTCATGACCATCGAACAAGGCAAGCCGCTGGCGGAAAGCCGCGCGGAGATCGCGTACTCGGCCTCGTTCATCGAATGGTTCGCGGAAGAGGGCAAGCGCGCCTACGGCGACGTGATTCCCTCGCACGGACGCGACAAGCGCATCGTGGTGCTCAAGCAGCCGGTCGGCGTCACGGCTGCGATCACGCCGTGGAATTTCCCGTCGGCGATGATCGCGCGCAAGGTCGCGCCGGCGCTGGCGGTCGGCTGCACGATGGTGATCAAACCCTCGGAGCTCACTCCCTACTCGGCGCTCGCGATGTGTGCGCTGGCCGAGCGCGCCGGCCTTCCGGCCGGCGTGATCTCGGTCGTCACCGGACACGCCCAGCCGATCGGCCAGGAGCTCACTTCCAATCCGACCGTACGCAAGCTGAGCTTCACGGGCTCGACCGCAGTCGGCAAGCTGCTGATGTCGCAGTGCTCGTCCACGGTGAAGAAGCTTTCGCTCGAACTCGGTGGGAACGCGGCCTTCATCGTGTTCGACGACGCCGACATCGAGCTCGCGGTCGCCGGGGCGGCGGCTTCCAAGTATCGCAACGCCGGTCAGACCTGCGTGTGCGCCAATCGCATCTACGTGCAGAGCGGCGTGTACGACAAGTTCGCCGAACGGCTCGCCGAGGTCGCGGCCTCGATGAAGGTGGGCGACGGGCTCGATCAAGACGTGAAGATCGGACCGCTGATCGAGGAGAAGGCGGTCGCCAAAGTCGAGCGGCACGTGCGCGATGCACAGCAAAAGGGCGGCCAGGTCATCGTCGGCGGCAAACGTGGCCAAGGCGCGGGCACGTTCTATCTGCCGACCGTCATCACCGGCGTCAGCCGCGACACGCTGGCGATGCGCGAGGAGACGTTCGGCCCGGTGGCGCCGCTGATGAAGTTCGATACCGAGGCAGAGGTGATCGGCCTTGCCAACTCCACGGAATTCGGGCTCGCCAGTTATTTCTACAGCCGCGATGTGAACCGCGTGTGGCGCGTGGCCGAAGCGCTGGAGTGCGGCATCGTCGGAATCAACGAAGGCCTGATATCCACCGAAGTCGCGCCGTTCGGCGGCGTGAAGCAAAGTGGATTCGGACGCGAAGGCTCCAAATACGGACTCGAGGAATACCTGGAAATGAAGTACCTGTGCTTCGGCGGCATGGACGGCGGCGCGTCGTGAAGGCTCGCGTCAAGTACGTTCAAGACGTGATGTTCATCGGCGAGACTGGTTCCGGCCACAGCATCGTGATGGACGGAGCGCCGGAGGCAGGGGGCCGCAACCTCGGCGTGCGCCCGATGGAGCTGCTGCTGCTGGGCCTCGGCGGCTGCTCGGCCTTCGACGTCGTGCTGATCCTGAAGCGCGGACGGCAGGATGTGCTCGATTGCGTGGTCGAGCTCGACGCACAGCGCGCGCCCGAAGATCCGAAAGTGTTCACTCGCATCGTGATGCGCTATATCGTCACGGGGCGCAATCTCGACAGGCGAAAGGTGGAGCGCGCCGTGCGCTTGTCCGACGAGAAATATTGCTCGGCGAGCGCCATGCTGGCGAAAACCGCGAAGATAGAGCATGAGATCGAGATCGTGGAGAGCGCCTGAAGCGCCGGCGCTGGATCAGGATCTTGCGGCCGCGTACGAAGCCAACCCGCAGGCTGTCCCCGCCATCATGACGGCCGCCAGCGTCGCCACCGTTCCGTCATTGAAGAGACCGACTGCGAATCCCGCGATGGTGGAGATCAAGGACTGAATAGCGCCCATGAGCGCGGAGGCGGCGCCGGCCTTCTGACCATGCGGCGCGAGCGCAAGCGCCGCGACGTTTGGATTCAGGCGACCGACGCTCACGAAAATTGAGAGCTGCAGGACGACGACCATCCATAAGGGCAATGGCCAGAGCAGTGAGCTCACGAACAGCGCCGCGCTGAGCGCGGTAGGCGTCCATACATGCCGCGCGAGCGCAGCAGCCGGCGTCATGGTGCGCAGCGCTACGATATTCAAGCGGCTCGCCGTCATGAAGGCGAACCCATTCAGTGCGATGAGCCAGCCGAACTGCTGAGGCGACAAATCGTAGCGCTGCGTCAGCACCGTGGGCGCGCCGGTCACGTAGCTGAACAGCGCACCCATGCCGAAGCCGCCGATCAGACTGTACGCGATGAAGCGTCGATCCAGCAGCAGCCGCAGGTAACCGCGCATGACTCCGACAATGCTCAGCGTGCGGGCCTGGCTGCGCTCCACGGTTTCGGTGAGCACTACGTGCATCGCGATCATGAGCGCGATCCCGAGCACCGCCTGGATCAGGAATGTCGCGCGCCATCCGAAAAACGTGACCACGACGCCGCCCACGGCCGGCGCGACCACGGGGCCGAGCGCCACGATCATCAGCAGCGTCGAGAATGCGCGCGCGGCTTCGGCGACGTCCGAACGGTCGCGCACGATAGCGCGACTGATCACCATGCCGGCCCCTCCACCGAGCGCCTGTGCAACTCTCATGAGGGTCAAGGTCCCCATGGTGGAAGCGAGCGCGCAGCCGAGCGAGCCGATCGCGTACAGCACGAATCCCACGTACAGCGGCGGTTTGCGCCCGAAGCGGTCGCTGAGCGGACCGTAGAACACCTGTCCGACCGTCAGCCCGAGCAGGTAGGCGGCCATCGTGCTCTCCACGCCCCGCTGGCCGAATTCCGCCTCGATGAGCGGGAATCCGGGCAAGTACATGTCGATGGAGATGGGACCCAACGCGGTCATCGCCGCGACGAGCAGCAACCAGCCGGGCAGACGGCGCCGGAAACGTGAAGGTTGGGGCACTAAGGTGATCCGTGGTCCTGGGACTGAGCGCGCGGGGCTCAGCCCTGCAAGACTACGGAATCAACAGCTGTCTTGCATGATGCCGCAGGTGATCCTCCATGAAAGTCGATATGAAGTAGTACCCATGATCGTATCCGGCGTGGAAGCGCAGTTTCAGGTCCACGCCCGACTCGCGGCACGCCGCCGCCAGCAGATCAGGCTTGAGCTGCTCGTCGAGAAAGCGGTCGGCCGAGCCCTGGTCGATCAAGATCGTCGGGCCTGACCAGCCGACGGTGCGCACGAGGTCGGCGGCGTCGTACTGCAGCCATTCGCTCTTGTTCTCGCCGAGATAGTTGCGGAACGCCTTTTCTCCCCAGGGGCATTGGCTCGGCGCGCTGATCGGCGCGAACGCAGAAACAGTGCGGTAGACGTCCGGATTGCGCAGTGCGCAGACGAGTGCGCCGTGACCTCCCATCGAATGCCCGAAGACGCCCTGGCGGTCCATTCGCGCCTGGCCCAGCGACTGGATGATCTCGGGCAGCTCGCGCGTCACGTAGCTGTACATTCTGTAGTGCTGCATCCACGGCGCCCGAGTCGCATCGACATAGAAGCCCGCTCCGAGCCCGAAGTCCCAATCGGCGTCATCTCCGGGAATGCGCGCCTTGCGAGGACTCGTATCGGGACTCACGAGCATCAAGCCCAGTTCGGCGGCGATGCGCTGTGCGCCGGCCTTGATCATGAACGTCTCTTCCGTGCAGGTGAGACCCGCCAGGTAGTAGAGCACCGGGACTGCGCCGTCCTTGACCTGCGGCGGGACGTATACGGAAAAGCGCATCTCCGTGCCGCACTCGCGTGAATCGTGCGCGTAGAAGCGCTGCACGCCATTGAAGCAGCGGTGTTCGGATAGAGGTTGCATGGCGATAAAGCTCGTTAGCGACTAGCCGCGTCTCAATAAATGATCACACTCCGAATCGACTCTCCCTTGTGCATCAGCTCGAAGGCGTCGTTGATCTGCTCGAGCGGCATCGTGTGGGTGATCAGATCGTCGATGTTGAGCTTGCCGTCCATGTACCAGTCGACGATCT
>JAVEVD010000119.1:0-5196 GCA_034005205.1 Steroidobacteraceae bacterium
CATCCCTCCACTGAGCGCGATGTAGTCGCCTCTATCAAGGTCACGTTTCCACACGTGCGACGTCGAGTTCTGCACTTCGCCGATCACGGTGACGTACGGCTTGAAGCGCGGCACGACCAGCTCATCCCCATGACGCAACTCGATATCGTCTTCGCTGCCGTTGTGACGCAGGGCCCGTTGCAAGTCGATGACCAGTCGGCCAGTCGGTTCTGCACTCTTCAACTGCGAAAGCAGCGACTGCCCCACTGCAAGCATCTCGGTGCTGTTGCTCCGATCCGTCTGTGAACTCTGCAGAGCGAAAATCGCGAGGTCCGACTGCATTCGATCGGCCAACGATGCGATTTGCTGGCGCTCCTGCGCCTTCAAGTCCTCTCGCATGAACGCCGCGCCCTTCGCGAATGCGCCATCAGTCAGGCCGCCCGCACGCTCGATGACCGAGCTCAACCTCTCCCCGCGCCGGATTGGATAGGTCCCCGGAAACCGCACCTCGCCGCGCAGGGTCACCGACTCCTGCTCCCCCCAATCCGGCGTCTCCTTCACGACGAGCACGTCGTACGGCCGCACGTTGATGGCTGCGCCGCTTGCCTCGACAGCGACAGGCCCATCCCCGAACGCCGCCTGCTTGGCGAGGTTGAGCTCGATGACCTCCGTCTTCCGCGACTCGCCGCCGACGACCTCATATCGCGTGAGCTCCGCCAGCCCCGCATAAGCCGCGTCGTCCAATCCGCCGCCCGCCCGAATGAGGTCGCCGACCGTCATGTCCGGCTCGAGCGGATACTCGCCCGGCGCGCGAACGCGCCCGCTGATCGTCACGATCGGCAGCGGATTGTTGTCCCGCGCCTGCATTCGCAGCTCTTGCAGCAGCTCAGCGAGCGCCGGACCGCGATCGGCTTGCAGGTTGAATACGATCACGCGATCGCGACTCTGCAGCAGCGGGTCCGCCGCGGAGCCCGGCGCCTCGAACGCGCGCACCGCGTCCGCCGAGATCACTTCGATGCGGCGCCCTGGCGCGTGCTCGCGACGAATCAGCACGTAGCGCTGATCTGCGTTCAGCTTGAAAACGGCCGGCGTCCCGAGCAGATCGCTGAGGCGCATCCCTTCGCGCCATGCATAGGCGCCCGGGCGATGCACATGGCCGGTGAGCGTAACGCCGCGCGTATCGTCCAGAACCTGTGGGATGGTCAATAAATCGCCGGGCATGAGCGCGTGCGAGCGATCGCCCGGTTTGGACAGATCGAGCGTGAGCACCGTGCGTTCACGACTGGCGTCGATTCGCTCGAGGCGGACGAGCCTCGAGTCGGCTTCGGGTTTCAAGCCCCCGGCCAGCTCGATCAGATCTGCGACGGTCGCGGCGCCGCGCAGCTCGTAGATGGCTGGCCGACGCACCTGGCCGCCGATGCCCGCAGTGCTGCCGACCGGCGGAACGAAAATCGCATCGCCCTGCTGCAATTGGCGGTCCTGCGACGTATCGCCCCTGAGCAGCAGGTCGTAAAGATCCAGGCGCGCAATGGTCTTGCCGCTGCGCTTGAGCTCGATATTGCGCAGCGAGCCGATGCTCGAGACTCCGCCGCTCGCGAACAGCGCGTTCGTGATCGAGGACAGCCCGCTCACGACGTACGAGCCCGGACTGACGACGTCGCCGACGACGAACACGCGAATCGTGCGCAACTGCCCCATCGTGACGCTGGCCCGCACGCCGATCATCTGCTCGGCGACGCGCTGCTCGATCTCCTCGCGCATCGCGTCGAACGACAGCCCCGACACCTGAATGGGTCCGAACTCAGGCAACGTCAGAGCGCCGGAACGATCGACGACCAGCAGGTAACGCCCGGTGCGCTTGCCGAACAGCTCGATGTTCACGTTATCGCCGGGGCCGATCCTGTAGTCGGACGGCACGGGGATATCGGCGGCGGGCGCAAAGGTGGAAGGCGGCTGATCGAACAGGTCGTAGCCGAAGGGCTTCAGGCCTTCGGAGCCGGTCGGCTCCACCGGCAGCAGCGTGACGACGAAGTGCAGACCGTCCAGGCGCGGATCGGCGTTCAGAAGCTGCGCCGCCTGGAGGTCTGTCAAACCCGTGAGATTGACGGGCGGGCCGACGGGCAACGCGATGCGACCCTGCTCATCCAGCCGGTACGGATTGCCTTGCCGAATGCGGTCGCGACGGTCGGTGAGCAGCTTGAGTCGATCAGGGTCTGGCGGTGTGATCTCTGCGCTCGAGAGCAGGTCCGCTTGAGACAGCGCGCCCTGGCGCTGACTCGGCGCCTGCGCCTGACCCGCACTCTGATTCTGTCCCGCCACTGCCGCTTTCGCCAGCTCGCGCGCCTGCACTTCGTGTCGCAAGTTGACGTCAAGCAGCACGGTCGAGCCAGGCGCCATCTTCGCAGGCCCGAAATCTGCGGGGCTCGAGACGCGCGCCCGCAACGCTTGCTGTTGAGCAGCCGCTGAATCAGTCGTCGAAAGCTGCGGATCGCGCCGAACAGCGGAACCGCCGCCGACCCCCATCGCCTCCATCAGCGCCCGCTGCTGATCTGGCGGTAGATTGCGAAAAGTCTCCAGCTGTGCGGGCGTGGGCGTCTGGGCGGCGATGTGCTGCGGGAAGACCCCCGCTATCGCAATGAGGAAGAGCGTCACGCGCGCAAGCGCCGACGCTCGAATCGCCCTGATCTTCCCCATGAGTGACAGAATCCCGCTGAGTTTTTACAGAACGCGGGATTCTAGGGATCTGCACTATGTTGCGACAACAAGATTTTCGCTGAGACAACCGCAAGTTGCGATCTGGATCTCAGCGCTTCGCGCCGAACTTCGACTGCGTCACACTGCTCAGGACGGAACGCGAGGACTCGCTGCGGCCAATGTCCGCAGGATGCGCAATCCCTTGTTGAGAGTCCGGGTGTCGGCGACCTGCAACGATTCGAGCCAATGCGCACGATTTGCGGGGAACGCATTCAGCGACTGCGCCAGCACGCGGCGCACGGCGCCTCCGTAAGCGCCCTCGGCGATCCGCAATCCCGGCTGCAGCCCCTGCTTGCCCACGCTCGCGGTGAAGCCGACGCTTGAATTGACGTCACACCCGCCACTTCTTGACGTGCTCCAGCAAGGTGCGCAGCGAGGGGTCCGCCTTGGCCTCTTCCGGATTCTCCACCGCCGGCGCGAGCGAATCCGCGAGCTTTTTCCCCAATTCCACGCCCCACTGATCGAACGCGTTTACACCCCAGATCACGCTCTGCGTGTATACCTTGTGTTCGTACAGTGCGATCAGCCGGCCGACGGTCTTGGGCCCCAGGCGCGGGAACAGCAGGATCGAGTTCGGCCGATTGCCGGGATGCAGTTTGTGTGGGACCAGTCGGGCGATTTCGGCCTCGTTATGCCCCTTGGCTGCAAGGTCTTCCCGCACCTGACGCTCGGTCTGACCGAACGCGAACGCCTGCGCCTGGGCAAAGCAGTTGGCGAGCGCCAGGTTGTGCTGCTGCTGGTAAGGGCCGGACGTGTTCACAGGCGCGAGAAAGTCGAGGGCGACGTTCGCCGTGCCCTGGTGCAGGAGTTGGAAGAAAGAGTGCTGGGCGTTGGAGCCGGGCTCGCCCCAGATGACGGGGCCGGTGTCCCACTTGACCGTCTGGCCATCGAGCGTCGTGCGCTTGCCGTTCGACTCCATCTCGAGCTGCTGCAGGTACGCAGGGAAGCGGTGCAGACGCTGGTCGTACGGCAGCACGGCCAACGAGTCCACGCCGAGGAAGTTGCGATTCCAGACGCCGATCAGCCCCATCAGCACGGGAAGGTTGTTCTCGAACGGCGCCGTGCGGAAGTGCTCGTCCATCTCGTGGCCGCCTTCCAGCATGAGCTCGAACTGATCCATGCCCAGCGCAAGCGCAACTGACAGACCGACTGCCGACCACACAGAGTACCGTCCGCCGACCCAGTCCCACATCGCGAAGCGGTTCTGTGGCGGGATCAGGAATGCATCCATCGCCTTGCTGTTGGTGGACACCGCGGCGAAATGCCGCGCCGGCGCGCCAGCGCCCATCCGATCGACGATCCACTGCCGCGCGATCCGGGCGTTGGTCAGCGTCTCGAGGGTGGAGAAGGTCTTGGAGCAGACAACGAACAGCGTGCGCGCCGGCTCGCATTTCTCGAGCACGTCCCCGAGTTGCACACCGTCGATGTTCGATACGCAGTGCAATCGCAGGTTGCGGTTGCGGTACTTGGCGAGCGCCTCCGTGGCCATCACCACGCCCAGGTCCGAGCCGCCGATGCCGATGTTCACGATGTCGGTGAACGGCTTGCCGCTCGCCCCGTGAATCCGTCCGCCGTGCACGCCTTCGACGAAGTTGCGCATCCTGTCGAGGCCCGCTCGGACGTCGGGCATGACGTCCTGCCCGTCGACCACGATCGGGCGGTTCGAGCGATTGCGCAGAGCGACGTGCAGGACCGCGCGATTCTCGGTCGTATTGATCTTCTCGCCAGCGAACATCGCCTCGATGCGGCGGCGCAGGTCGCGCGCTTCGGCGAGCGCGATCAGCAGCCGCAGCGTCTCCGCCGTAAGCCGTTGGCGCGAGAAGTCGAACAGCAGATTGAGTGCGCAGCGAGTCAGGCGGGAGGCGCGGTCCGGATCGCGCTCGAAGAGCTGGCGCAGATGGACGTCGCGTGTCGCGGCGGCGTGCAGAGACAGCGCCTGCCATTCCGGGAGATTCGCGAGGGTCATGGGTCTGGAGAGCCGCTACCGAGTGACTGGACCGTACCCCATCTGCCCGCGAGGGCCAAGTAGAGAGAAGCGGTTAGTACGGAAGGAAGCGGTTAGCGGTTAGCGGTTAGCGGTTAGTACGGAAGGGGAAGTTTTGGGCGGAGGTGGAAGCAGTTGGCGGCTGGGACGAAAGAGGCGCCGTGATGCGGAAGCGGTTAGCGGTTAGTGCGGAAGGGGGTCTTCGGGCGGAGGTCGAAGCCGTTAGCGCTGGTGGAAGAGGCGTTAGCGCTGGTGGAAGGGGGCGTCGTCGGGTGGAGGTCGACGCGATCGTGATGCGAAAGGGGTCTTAAGGTCGCTTGGCGCGTAAAAACCACCGACCTTCTAGCCGCTAAGGGCCTATCTGACTTTTTGTGTGTGGGGTCATACCATGAGTGACGGAGGAAGGTATGACCGAGAAGAAGATCAAGCAAGAAGTCATTGACGAGCTGATGAAGGCGTACCGCGGCCCGGAGGACTTC
>JAVEVD010000008.1:0-94640 GCA_034005205.1 Steroidobacteraceae bacterium
CGAATCGTGCGCGAATCGATCGGCGACCCGAGTGCAGTTCATTGCGCGAGAAAGAACCGAGGATGGAATTCGACGATGTTCTGCGGCTTATGCTCTGTACGCCGCCGAAGCAGCGCGTGAAGGCCACAGCTAAGCGCAAGCAACCGAAGCAGCAGAAGCCCGCCGAGTAGCGGGCTTCTTACTTTCATTGCTGTCTCGTTAGTCGGACGCCAGTAGCTACTACAGTTAACTCCGTGTCGGAGTTTCTGTTTACGGCGCTGCCATCGTTGAGACGATAGGACTTTTGGGTTGCAAGCCATTCGGTCGTCTTGCTTTCGAAGGTGGTCGTATCTTCGAACTCTGTTAGCTCGACAACGAGGTAGGTTCTCCCATCGGAACCCACGGCGTTAAATCTGCCTGTCTCCCTGATTTGCTTTCTTAAGGTACGGCGCATATGGATTCCTCCGTCTTGGAAATAGGAACTATCGACGAGGCCCTGTCACGAATCGCGCAATATGCAAGAGAGCATGGGCTTACCCCGCGCGAAGTATGCGATTATTTCTCTGTTGGAATAGTCTCCGCTCGCGTCCTCGGGTTCGTGCCTTCGGGCGCAACGAATCCTACCCAGCCGCCCGCTTAGAGCGTGTGGCCTTGGAATTGCTCGTAAGGTCTCTTGTAGTAGAGGCGCTTGCCTTCCGCGCCCGCCAGCGCATTGATCGTGCGTTGCTTGTCGTTGATGTCTAGCGCGGTGCGGTTGTTGTAACGGAAGTCAAATTCAGCAAGGTAGCGGTGCAGGTGGTGCTTCGCGCAGTGCTGATAGACGCCCTTCATACCGCGCTTGAAGATCGAGAAATAGCCTTCGATGGTGTTTGTGTGAACGTCGCCACGGACGTACTCGTTTTTGCCGTGGTGAACGACGCCATGTTCAGCAAACTCGCGACCGACCTTGGTGTACGCGAAGTTCTCGTCCGTCATTAGGCGCGCTTCCTTAGCGATGTTCTCGCGGACGATGGGCGCGAGGGTTGCGGCCTTCAGATCGTCAACGACCATGCTGCGAGCCTTGCCGGTGTCGCGATCCACGAGCGCAAGAACCTTGTGCTTGTGGTGGTAGCCCCGGCCTTTCTTGGTGCCCTTGGGCTTCACTGTACGGTCGTTGCCGATGAAGGTTTCGTCCACTTCGACCGCGCCGCCGCCGTTGCCGAACGGCGCGAGATCGCCATCACGCATCGCCTCGCGGATGCGGTGAGTCATGAACCATGCAGTCTTGTACGTGACGCCAAGCGTGCGATGGATCTGGTGCGAGCTGATGCCCTTCTTGGACGAGCACATCAGGTAGACGGCTTGAAGCCATTTGGCGAGGCCGATCTTGGAGCTTTCAAAGACGGTTCCGACTGTGACCGAGTACTGGTTGCGGCAGTCGGCGCACTTCCAGAGGCCGGGGCGGTGGGCCTTGCCCTTGAGGGCGTAGGCGGCGGGGCTGCCGCAGTGGGGGCAAACCGGGCCATTGGGCCAGCGGATCGCCTCAAGGTATTCGCGGGCCTTGTTGTCGTCTTGGAAGTGCGGGGCGTTGAGCGCGGACATTGTTCTTCTCCTTGGTCCGCATCATCGCCCCTAGCCTTGGGTTTGTCAAGTATATAAACGCCTTTTTTTTCTGGCCCCGACAGCCCCTGGCGGACCGTGATCCCCAGCCTGGGACGCCGCTGCGGCGCTATCCGCGCCCGTCGGGCTCGGCAGCTGAGCGTGCTGCGTCAGGTTCAGCATCCTGAGCACCTCGCGCCGCGCCTCGTGCAAGCCCGTCTTATCCACCGAAGAGAAGAGCTGAGCGGTGGCGGCGCCAGCGACCTGGACGCGCGTTTGCTGCAGAACGCCCGCGCCTGCGCCGCGGCTGAGCTTGTCGGCCTTGGTGAGCAGCAGATGCACCGCAAGCTCGTGCGCTCTGACCCACTCCAGCATCTGCCAATCGAAGTCCGTCAACGGGCGGCGAGCATCCATCACGATGAACAAGCCGCGCAACGACCGCCGCGTCTCGATGTAGCGGGACATCAGCTCACGCCAGTGTCGCTTCATGCTCTGCGGCGCCTTGGCGTAGCCGTAGCCGGGCAGATCCACCAGGCGCACGTCGCTCGCGGACCCGGCGTCGACCGCCAGGGTGAAAAAGTTGATGAGCTGGGTGCGACCCGGCGTCTTGCTGGTGCGGGCCAGATCCTTGCGGCCGGTGATCGCGTTGAGCGCGCTCGATTTGCCGGCGTTCGAGCGACCCGCGAACGCCACCTCGGCGCCTTCATCAGGCGGACACTGATCCATGCGCCAAGCGCTGGTGAGGAAGCGGGCTTCGGGAAACTGCAGCATGACTGAATGATGAAGCGGATAGCGGATGGCGGATAGCGGATAGTTCAGAGGACCGGCAGTGAATCTCGGCATAGCCGCCTCGCCGCCTCGCGCCAGCGGCCCGTCGCCCACTTCTCGGAACTATCCGCTGTCAGCTATCCGCTATCCGCTTGTCCAAGTGTACAATTCCGCGCCATTTTCGCCCCGCCGGCCCCTGCGTTCAGCCCGGCTTGCGGCTCGAACAGCGAGCTAAGAACGAATACTGGAGAGTGCATGATGAAGTTTCAGCCGATGATCCTGGTGAGCGCCGCCTGCGTCCTGTTCGCCCACGCCGGCGCAGCGGCCGAGGGCTCCGCCGCGGCCGGACAGAGCAAGACTGCGACCTGCGTGGCCTGCCATGGCGCCGGCGGGAACAGCGCGAACCCTGAGTGGCCGAGCCTGGCCGGCCAGCACGACAAGTACGTGGTCCAGCAGCTGGAAGCCTTCAAGAGCGGCGCGCGCCAGGATCCACTGATGTCGGCGATGGCCGTACCGCTTTCAGCGCAGGACATGGCCGATCTGGCGGCCTATTACTCCGAGCAGACGCTCACGACCAACCTGGAGGCCGATCCAGCCAAGCTCAGCCTGGGTCAGCGGCTGTATCGGGGCGGCGACGCAACGACCGGCGTCACGGCGTGCGCGGCATGTCACGGCCCGCGCGGCGAGGGCAACCCGAGCGCTGCTTATCCGAGGATAGGCGGCCAGCACGCCGCGTACATCGCCAAGCAGTTGCGCGCCTACCGTGCGGGAACCCGCCAGACCGATGCGAATCAGATGATGCGCAACGTCGCGCACACCATGTCCGACGAACAGATCGACGCAGTCGCCTCATACGTGCAGGGTTTGCGCTGACTTGGATAGGAGGGCCGCTCCTGTGAAGAGACTTTCCGTCCCCGGATTGCTGATTTCACTATGGATGACGGCGCTGCTGGCGCTCGGCGCCTGCGGTCGTCAGGAAACGGCGCCCTCGGCGAGCGCGCCGCCCGCCGCGGAACCCTCCGTCGCCGAAGCCCCAGCGCCAGAAGCCGCACAGGCGGATTCGACGGCGACCTCAGCGGTCAGCGAGACAGACGAGCCGGCCGAAGCGAACGCGCAGTCTTCTGCCGTGCAGCCCTCGATGCGCGTTGGCCCGGCGCCTTCCGGTCCACCGACTTCGGCTCGTTTTCGCGAAGGTCGGCATTACCGGCGGATCGTTCCGGCGCAGCCGACCAGCGCTGCGCCCGGCGCCGTCGAAGTGATCGAAGCATTCTGGTACGGATGCGGGCACTGCTTCGCGATCGATCCGGCGGTCGATTCCTGGAGTCGCAACGGCAAGCCCGAGTATGTGCAGTTCATGCGCCTGCCGGCGATGTGGAATGAAACCACGCGCATGCACGCCCGGCTCTACTACACCGCCGAGGAGCTCGGCAAGCTCGATGAGGTGCACTCGCAGATCTTTCGCGAGATCCACGTGAACAACAATCCGCTCAACACGATGGACGCCATGATTGCGTTCTTCCAGCGGCATGGCGTGAGCGAGCAGGAGTTCAGGAAAGCGTCCTCGTCGTTCGGCGTGGAGACCAAACTGCAGCGCGCGGACTTGCTCAACCGCCGCTATCGCATCGAGTCGGTGCCGGTTTTCCTGGTGAATGGCAAGTACCGTACGGGCCTCGGCGAGGCGGGCGGCGAAAGCGAGCTGTTCGCGCTGCTCGGCGAACTGGCCGCGCACGAGCACGGCGGCTGAAGCATGCCGGCCGCGCGGCTTGCATGCTGAACGTCTTCGTCCCGCGGCCGCAGGGTTTGCTGCTCCAGGAGGGCGCAGCTCCGCCGGCGCTTGCGCCCGATGCGCTGTGGCTCGACCTGCTCGACCCCACGCCAGAGGAGGAACGGTTCGTCGAGAGCAGTCTCGGGGTCGACGTACCCTCGCGCGAGGAAATGACCGAAATCGAGACCTCGAACCGCCTGTACGAGGACAACGGCGCCCTGTACATGACGGCGACCGTGGCGGCGCAGCTCGACACCGATCGTCCCGTCAGCATCGCGGTGACTTTCATCCTGACGGGCGAGCGGCTGGTCACCAATCGTCATCTCGACACGCGCCCCTTCCAGAACTTCATCGCCTACGCGGCGCGCCATCCCGCGGTGCATCAGGGACCCTTGTCGGTCCTCGCGGGGCTGATTGAGGCGTTCACGGAACGAATCGCCGACATTCTGGAGCGCGTCGGCGCAAACCTCGACGCCGTGTCCGACGGCGTCTTCACGCGCGGCGCCGCGACGGCCAGCCGCGACCTGCGCAGCATCATCGAGCGCATCGGTTTCAACGGCGAGCTGAATTCCAAGGCGCGCGAGAGCCTGGTGAGTCTAGGCAGGCTCCTCATGTTCGTGCAGCAATCGGGCAAGGTGCAGATGGATGGCGAGCAGCGCGACCGCTTCCGCTCGATCAGCCGCGACGTCACCGCGCTCTCCGACCACGCGAGCTTTCTCGGCGCCAAGGCGTCTTTCCTGCTCGAAGCGACGCTCGGCCTGGTCAACGTCGAGCAGAACAACATCATCAAGATCTTCTCGGTCGCGGCGGTGCTGTTCCTGCCGCCGACGTTGATTGCAAGCATATACGGCATGAATTTCAAGCTGCTGCCGCAACTTCCGGGGGAGTACGGGAATTTTCTTTTCTCCATCGCATTGATGATAGGCTCCATGGGCGTGACCTATGCCTTGTTCAAGCGTAAGGGATGGCTGTGAAGATGGAAGCGGATAGTGACCGGAACGCTGCATAGATTCCTCCTGTCAACCGCACACCCAGCCATGACGACCACCGCTAGCTACAACCTATTAACCACTAACCGCTAACCGCTCTCCTCATGGCCCACACGATCACCAGCATGGCCGTGTTCTGCGACTTCGAGAACATCGCACTCGGCGTGCGCGACGCGAAGTACGCCAAGTTCGACATCGACCGCGTGCTCGAGCGACTGCTGCTCAAGGGCAGCATCGTCGTGAAGAAGGCGTATTGCGACTGGGAGCGTTACAAGGAGTTCAAGGCCTCCATGCATGAGGCGTCCTTCGAGATGATCGAGATTCCGCATCTGCGCATGTCTGGCAAGAATTCGGCCGACATCCGCCTGGTGGTCGATGCGCTCGACCTGTGCTACACGAAGGCGCACGTCGACACGTTCGTCATCATCAGCGGCGACTCGGATTTCTCACCGCTGGTCAGCAAGCTGCGCGAGAACAACAAGACGGTTATCGGCGTGGGCGTGAAAAGCTCCACGTCGGACCTGCTGATCGCCAACTGCGACGAGTTCATCTACTACGACGATCTCGTGCGTCAGGAGGAGAAGAAGAAGCAGCGCGCGCGCCGCAAACCGACGCACGCTCACAAGCAGCAAGCGGGCGGCGCGGCGAAGGATGCGGGCAAACCCGAGCATTCCGAAGAGGACGATCGCAAGCTCAAGGCGTTCGATCTGGTCATGGACACGATCGAGGAGCTGGCGCGTGAGCGCGACCAGGACGAGAAGATCTGGGGCTCCATGGTCAAGCAGGCGCTCAAGCGTCGCGACCCCGGCTTCAACGAAAGCTACTTCGGCTTCCGCACGTTCAGCGACCTGCTGGAGGAAGCGCAGCAGCGCGGCCTCCTGACCCTTGAGCCCGACCAGAAGTCCGGCGGCTACATCATTCGGCGCGCGGAGCACGATTAGCCGGTCGGGCGATCTCCAACTCGACGATCAGCGGACGATGATCCGAGCCGCCGGCCGGGCCCAGCCGTGCGCTCAGCACGTTCCAGTGCGTCGATGCGAAGCAGTGATCGATGCGCAGGCCGATCCACGGCGCGTGCGCCGGCCACGACGGAGCGACGCCCTGCCCGCGCGCGCAGTCCCGCAATCCTGAACGGGACTCGAAGCGCCGGAACCATGGCGACCAGGGCGTCAGGTTGAAATCTCCCGCGGCGATCAGCGGATTCGCCGGATCGATCAGCGTCGCCAGTTCGTCAAGCTCAGCATTGCGTAATCGTGCGGAGTGCGCGCCGAGCGGCCAGTGCAGATGTGCGCCGACCAGTGTGAGAGGCTCGCCGCGCCAATCTATCTGCGCGACCGCCGCACGCGCGCCGGCCCCGCCGAGCGGCTGCGGGCGGCTCTGCATTGGCCAGCGCGACAGCACGACCACCCCGTGCATCGCGGGGTCAAAGTAGGCGTACGGATATTCGGGAAGCAGCGCTTGCAGCTCCCGGCCGGCCGAACCAAGCGCTTCGATCAGAATGACGACGTCGGCTCGCATGGAGCCAAGCAACTCAGCGATGCGCGCGTAATCGCGGTTGCGGAACCAGACATTGAAGGACACGAGGCGGAAGACATGCGACTCGGCCGCGGCCGCCGCCTGGCTCGGCGCGCCCATATAGCCGAGCAATGGAATCGCACTCAGCGCGGCGCCTGCCAGCGTCGCCGTCGCAGCGAGCCGCCGGCGCAGGAACACAAGGATCGCAGCGAGTCCCAGGAACAGGACGAAGCAGTGGACGCGGAAGTTCGAGAAGAGATCGAGCAGCCAATGGCGCTCGCCCAGCATTCCCGCGATCAATATGAGCCATGCGGCGGCGGACGCCGCAAGTGCGAGTCGCAGAAGGAGCGTGCGGCGCCCGACTGTCGCTCTGGGCCGCATAACGAGCGGCGACTACATCGTAGCTTTGCCGTCAATCCGCCATCGGTTCGCCGTGCGGCCCGTGGCGTAATACAGCTCGAGACTCCTCACGCCTTTGACCCGCCGCGTCGAGCGACGCACTTCACGCAACAGTCGCAGCAGCAACTGTTCGTTGGCGCGCGCTCCACCGCTTGCGAACTCCGCGCTCACGCCGAGGTGCATGACCGTGACATGTTCGACGTCCTGCCGCGCATACACCGCTACGCCTACCGGTCGGCCAGTGCGCACGTCGACCGCAAACAGCGACTGCACCTGCGGCACCTCGTTCATGCGGATACGCAGCCGATCGCGGTCGGCCACGATCTCGGGGGCGCCGAACTTCTCGATCGCATCCGCGATGCTGGCGCTCACCCGATCCTGACAGGAATTGAAGAACAGCAGCGCTTCCAGCGCGGTGCGCTGCGAGACCGGCACATGGGACCTGAACTCGATGGACGAAGCCATAAACCCCACCGCGGGCGGCCATGCGGCCGAGCGTGCGCATCATGAGCGGGCCGGCTGCGCTTTGTCGAGCCCCGCCGCGCTCGACAGGCAGCCCTAAGTACTTGGGTCACAGCGGAAAAAGCCCGGGCGTCGCGAAAAAGCCGCGGATTGCCCGGGGCGATCCGCCGTCGATGTCGGCGGGAACACGGGCTCGAGTCGAGTACGCCGCGCGACTTGTTGCAGCCGCGGCACAGTCGTGTGCGGCCCGGCGCCGCAGCAACGCAGAGCGGCGCCCGATCGATTCGGGCGTACACCGAGCGCAAAAGCAGGGTTTCGACGCGGTGCGGGGCGTACGACTGCGCGCCGATCATGGCGTACGCCGAACGCGAAAGCAGGGTTTCGATGCGCCTGCTCTACCCCGATCAACCTAGCCCGCTGCGTCAAACTATGAACTGGCGCAAGTTTTCATACTTAAAAACCGGGAACTGGTTTCGAGCGAGCGCCCGCGCCTTATTGTCAGATAGGCGACGGCTCGCCGGGCAGCAGGACGAGTCGCGCAGCGCGGCGAGAGATCAGCCCGACCGGCGTCGCCTCGCGCGCACTCGGTAAGGGCGTGCGCGCCCGTCGTAAATACAGGGGAATCGTTCAGATGGGCATTCTCGATCTGGGTCGGTACAAGGGAATCGTATTCGCGATCACCGGCTTCCTGGTCTTCATGGCCGTCATTCTGGCGGTGAATCACGGCAAGGCGGGCCAGTTCTCGGACAGCGTCGCAGCGGTGAGATTCCTGAGCGGGCAGCAGGCGCAACCGCGGGCCATATACGACGCCGGCGTGACGCTAGGCGCACATCTGCAAACCGGTCGGCCCATCGAAGAATCGCTCGAAGCGCTCAGGGCTGCAGCGCAGTCTTACGACCGCGCGCTGAGCGGCATGGTCAACGGCGGCGTCGTCACTGACAGCGCCGGTTCGATGATCACACTGGCCGCGCTCAACAGCGAAACCGCCAAAGAGGGCCTCGCTGCGAGCGCAAAGCTGTGGGACAGCTACAAGACGAAGCTCGAGCCGGTGCTGCGCTTCTCTGGATCACCCTACTCGGCCACGCCGGAAGCGCTCGACTCGCAGGCCGACGCCTCCAGTGAAGTGCGTCTGAGCCCGCGCGGCCGACGCCTGTACGAAGCAGTCCGGAGCCTCAACGAGTACGGCGCGTCGGCGCACGGCCAGCTGGCGCGCGTCGTGGGCGAGCTTGCATCTGAGGTGGAGAGCGACTCGCGCGCGGCCTCCGCCACACTGCGCTCCATTCAGGTCGGCGGCATCGCCGCTGCGCTGGCGCTGCTCGTGGCGATCTTCTTTTACTTCGCCCGCAATCTCCGCAAGGAAGAGGCGATCGCCGGGCGCGCCCGCAAGGAAACCGAAGACATCCTGCGCACGGTGAACGAGGGTCTGTTCCTGCTCGACAAGGACTTGCGGCTCGGCAGCGAGCGCTCCCTCGCGCTCAACACGATCTTCCGGCGCGAAGACTTCAGCTCCATCACCTTCGACGAACTGCTGAAGGGCATCGTGCCCGAGAAGACGCTGAAGACAGCGATGGATTACGTGGCGCTCCTGTGGGGAGAACGCGTCAACGAGAAGCTGGTCAAGACCATCAACCCACTGAGCGAAGTCGAAGTCCACTTCGACAATCCGGCAGGCGGCTTCGATACGCACTTCCTCGAATTCGACTTCAATCGCGTGAAATCCGAGGGCTCGTTGTCCCATCTGCTGGTGACCGTCAACGACGTGACCAAGCGCGTGATGCTGTCCCGCGAGCTGCAGGAATCGCAGGAGAAGGCGCAGGCGCAGCTCGATCTGCTGCTGCGCATCCTGCACGTCGAGCCTGAGAGCCTCACCGGCTTCCTCAGCGACGCTGAAGTGTCGCTCAAGATGGTCAACTCCATCCTCAAGGAGCCTGCCCGCGAGGAAGCGGCGTTCCGAGCCAAGATCGACGGAATCTATCGTCAGGTGCATGCCGTGAAGGGCGAGGCCGCGGCGCTCGGTCTGAAGACCGTGGAGCAACGCGCTCACGCCTTCGAGGAAGCATTGAGCGATCTGAAGTCGCGCCCGTCGTTGTCGGGCAGCGACTTCCTGCCCCTGGTCGTCAAGCTGGACGACCTCTTCAACCACCTTGCGCAAGTGCGCGAGATGCTCGGCCGGCTCGTCGATCTGCACCAGGCGATCGCTACGCGCCGCGCAGCGGGGACTCAGATCGAAGCAGAAAAGGTCGATCAATGGCTTGCGGGTCAGCACGATCAGACGGTGCAAACGCCTGCGCTGGCTTCGGACGACGCCGAGGCGACCGGCAACGCCGGCGGGCTGGACCGCACGCTGGACGACTTGGCGGCTCGCGTGGCCAATAGCCACTCCAAGCAGGTGCAGCTGCGCTGCACCGGGCTCGGTTCGGTGCCGGAGGCCTATCGGCGAGCGGTCAAGGACATCACCATCCAGTTGGTCCGCAACGCCGTGGTTCACGGCATAGAGGAGCCCGACGAGCGACTGCGCGCGAACAAATCGCAAACCGGCATGCTCGCGGTGGAGTTCACACAACGCAACGACGGCTATGAGCTGATCGTCCAGGACGACGGACGCGGACTGCAACTCGAGCGCATCAAGGAGACCGCGATCGAGCGCGGCCTGATCAGTGAGGCGCAAGCGGCGATGCTGGACGCGCGCCAGACGATGGCGCTGATCTTCCGACCTGGCTTCTCGACGGCCGATCGGGTCACCACGGACGCCGGCCGAGGCGCCGGCATGGATTTGGTGCGCGCGCTGGTGGCTGAGCTCGGTGGGCGCGTCGGCCTCGCCTCGGCTGGCGGCAAGTTCTCCAAGTTCAAGATCTGGCTACCGGCTTCGCAGCGCGCCGCCGCTTGAAACGACGGTGCGCTGCGCACCGACGACGCGACAAACGATACGCAGAGGGACATCGATGGCGTTCGCTAGTGCACAGTCTCAGCCGTTGACGAACGGCAAGCTCAAGCTCATGATTTGCGACGATTCAAACATCATTCGCCGCAAGATCGAGCGTGAGCTGCAGATAGACAGGCTGCAGGTCGTCGCCACTGCGGCGAACGGCAGGCAGGCGGTCGAAGCCTTCCGCAAGGATCCGGCTGACGTAGTCACCATGGATATCACGATGCCGGAGATGGACGGCATCGAATGCGTCGAGAACCTGGTGAAGATCAAGCCAGACGTTCTCATCCTGGTGATCTCGGCGCTCTCGGACAAGGCGACCGCCATCGAGGCGCTCAAGAAAGGCGCCAACGGTTTTCTATGCAAACCGTTCACCGATCGCCAGCTCACAGAAGCTCTGGAGGAGCTGCTCAAGGGGCTCGGGTAATGATGACCAAAGTGGAGCTCGAAACCTTCGTCGAAGGCACGACAAACTACTTCGCCACGGCCGCCAACCAGCCGGCCTCGGTGGGTTCGCCTTACATCGTTCAGGAAGGCCGGCCGGCCATCCAGGAGTTCACGGGGCTCATCAGCATAGCGGGCAAGCGCCGCGGCATCGTCTATTTCACCGCCTCGCGGCCAATGCTCACGGTCATGCTGATGCGCATGGGCGAAACTGAGCTCACCCAGGAGAACATGTGCGACCTGGTCGGCGAGGTCGCCAATACGATCTCCGGCAACGCACGGCGGGATTTCGGCAAGGATTTCATGATCTCGGTGCCCACAGTGGTGGCCGGCGAGCCGGAGAAAGTGGTCACACCCGAGAACATCCGCTCGTTCGTCATCCCGATCAATTGGCGCAGCCATTCCGCACAGCTCGTGGTGTGCCTGGAATGAGCAGCAACGCATCGGGCGCGCTGAGCGCCCGATGATCGGGCCATGCCCGGCGCCAGCCACGATCCGCAGCTAGACGCGCTTCATGCGGGCGCAAGCCTGCCCGGCAAGGTACTCGATCTCATTGCGCTCAGCGCCGATGCGCGATTGCTCGCGACGCTTCGCCAGGCGAGCGGCGCCGAATACGCCTTCTGGCCGGCGCAATCGGCCGACAGCGCCGTCGAGCTTCTGCTGCGCGGCCGTTGTGGACTGCTGATCGTCGACCTGGACCTGCTGCGCGGCGATCCGGCGCCTCTGTTCGAACGGCTGCAAGCGCAATTCCCCGAACTTGTGCTGATGGCCGCGGGACCTCGCGAAAGGGAATCCGCGGTCAGCGCACTGGTCGCCGCCGGACTGATCTACCGCTTCCTGCACAAGCCGGTCTCCGCGGAGCGCGCCGGACTGTTCATCGCCGCCGGTGCGCGCCGCTACTACGGGCTGCACGACCTCGAACCGACCGGCATGACGACGGTGCGCATGCTCGCCATCCGGGCGCGCGCGCACCGCAAGCGCGCGCTGCTCGCAACCGCGACGGCGCTGTTCGCCGCAACAGCTCTGGTCGCCTGGGAATGGCGCAGCCGCGCGCCCCAGCCGCCGCCCTCCGCGCCGCTGGTGGACGCCGCAAACGAACAGGAACAGATCGCGCGCGAGCTGGGCCGCGCTCATATCGCCATGGCCACAGGGAGACTTGCCGAACCTGCCGGCGACAATGCGCTCGGGTATTTCCGAGCCGTGCTGGCGCTGCAGCCCGACCACGCCGAAGCCCGCGCGGGTGTAGAGCGCGTGCTCGGCGCGCTGGAGGCTCAGCTCCTGGATGCGCTGAACCAGCGCAACGCGCCCGCCGGGGCCGCCGCTTTCAACGCCCTGCGCAGCGCGCAGCCCGAGCACCCCAGGCTTGCCGAACTGCAAGCGCAATTGATCGCGCTGTCCCGCAGCGTCGCCGCGCCTCGACCTGCCCGGATTATCGAATCGCCCAGCCCGCTGGCCGAATCCAGCGCAATCCAAGATGCGCAGACGCCCTCACTCGAGGAGCTCGCGGCGGCGGACGAGCCGCCGATCGACGACGACGCCGTAGATGAAACAACGTGGGACGCGGCGCTTGCAGACGATATGCCGGACGCGGCGGAAACGGTTAACGAACCCGACCCGGCGCAGCTGCAGCGCATCGCGCAGTTGCGCGAGCGCGGCGATCTTTATCTGCCGGCTGCCGAGAACGCCTACGACATGCTTATTGCGCTGCGGGAACGGTACGGTGAAGACGACGCACTGCGTACGGAACAGCAGCGCCTGGCGTTCGCACTCATCGAGCGCGCCCGAACGCAAATGCAGAGCGAACGCCTGGAGATTGCAGAGGCGGCGCTGGAGCGCGCCGAGTCTCTCGCACCCGGCATGTCCATCATCCGGTCGCTGCAGCAGCAACTTGCGGCCGCGAAACGCCGCCGCGAATTCGAGACGCACGTCGTACCCGCTGCATCCCTCAAGAGGGTGCGCGAGGCCGCGCCCATCTATCCGCGTGAAGCGCGACGCGCCGGACTGGAAGGCTGGGTGGACATCGAGTTCACCATCGCGCCGGACGGCTCCACGCGTGATTTCGTGGTGCGCGACGGGGAGCGGCGCGACGTGTTCGAGAAGGCGGCGATCGACACGGTGCGTCGCTGGCGATTCGAGCCGGTGCTGCGCGACGGAAAACCTGCGCCGCAACGTGCGGAGTTGCGGGTGCGATTCGTGATGCAATGAGGAAAGCGGTCAGCGGTGGGTCGGAAGCATCCCGCAGTCGCTCTGCGAACCAGCCGCTAACCGCCAACCGCTAACCGTTTCTTGGTGAGCTCACGCAGCGCCGTGACGAGCTGTGCGGTCTCGATCGGCTTGGCGATGTGCGCCTGGAATCCGCAAGCGAGTATGTGCGCACGATCCGCCTCACGCGCAAACGCGGTGACGGCGATCGCTGTGAGGCGTTCGGGTGGAATCTTTCGCGTCTCGCGCACGGCGCGTATCAGCTCGTAGCCGTCTATTCCCGGCATTCCGATGTCGCTGAGCAGCACGTCGAATCCGTCATCGCCCGCCTGCTGCAGCGCCTGCAGGGCATGCTCTCCCGAACGCACCGCGAGCACCTGGGCGCCATATTCCTGAAGCGTGCGCGCGAGGTAATCGAGCATGGAGGGCTGGTCATCCACTGCGAGCACTCGCAACCCGCCGAGGCTGCCCGGCTGCATCGCCTCCGGATCCACCTTCCAGGAGCCCGTGATGTCCATGGGCGCATGCGTGTCCACGTGCTTGAGCGGCAGCCGCACCAGAAAAACGGCGCCCTTTCCGACCCCGTCGCTGCGCGCTTCGACATGCCCGCCGTGCATCTCGACGAGCTGCTTCACGAGCGACAGTCCTAACCCCAGTCCGACTCGGCGGCTGCGCACCCCGGCGGCTTGCGTGAAGCGGTCGAACATGTGGGGCGCAAACTCGGGTGCGAAACCTTCGCCGGAATCGCTGACCGAGACTTCACAATGGGACGCCGTGCACACCCCGCGCACCACGACGCGCCCACCCGGGGGCGTGAACTTGATGGCGTTGGCGATCAAATTCCAGAGAACCTGTTGCAACCTGACGGGATCGGCCAGCCCGACTGCGAACTCGCCCTCGAGCTCCACCGAGAGCGAGACGCGATGAGCTTCCGCGGTCGGTCGCTGGGCGGTCACCGCGGCGGCGATCAATTCCGGAAAGTCCACTGGCTTCAGCTCGAGCACGACTTTCCCGGAGCCGATGCGGCTCACGTCCAGCAGGTCCGAGATGAGCCGCGATTGTGCAGTCGTATTGTCGGCGATCACCGACAGTCCCTTCTTCAGCAGCTCGTCCACGTCAGCGAATTTTTCCAGCAGGACATGCGCCCAGTTGAGAACGTTGGCCAGTGGGGTTCGCAGCTCATGTGCGAGGGTGGCGAGAAATTCGTCTGTCTGCCGGATCGCTCGCTCCGCCTCATTGCGCGCCGCACGCTCCGCCGCCAGCAACTCCTCCCGCTCGCGCGTAAACAGCTGCAGCCGACTCGCCAGCTTGCGCACCGCCTCGGCCGCGGCGCGCGCATCGGTCAGGTTGGCGTCCACGCCCGGCGTCGGCGCCGCATCAGTGCTTTCAGGCGCGTCGTGTTCACAGGCGGAATCCGCTGCGCCGCACTCTTCCCAGCCCGGCGCCCCGTTCCTTTCGGCGTTCTTGTTCTGATCGGATTCCATGCGATGCATCTTGTTCTGACCAGATTCCATGATGTATTTACAACTGCGCCGCGAGTCGAGACTACAGCGTGCTTGTACGTAAACGACCGTGGCGCACCGCGCCCCCTCAGGCTCGCGCATCGCTCGCGGCGCCGGCGGCCGCCTCACCCCGCGCGAAACGCCGTCCGAGCCACCAGCCCACGCCCGCCCAGAGAGCAGCAGCAGCCGCGCCGAGCAGGGCGACGGCCGCTGGACCGAATCCGGCGCCCGCGACCGCGTTGTTGACCTGTGCGGCCAACGCATCCGACCCGCGATACACGGGGACGTCCACCGTGTTCTTCGCCTTGTACTTCGTCTCCTTGTCGAGCGGACTCCAGAGCATCTCCCGGCCCGGGCGCACGAACGCGTACTCGCAGGCACGGCGCAACACGAATACGACCGCAAGCACCGCGAACGCGCCGCTCGCCGCAAGCGCAAGAAAGCCGCCGACCATCAGCAGCGGCACAAACGTGATGAGCGCGATGACGCCGAACTTCTGGGCGATGCGTCCGGTGAGGAACACCTGCGAGAGCACCGTCAGCGTCTGCACGATCCAGTCCAGGCGGGCGAAGACGCGAGTGCGCTCGGTGATGTCGGGAAAGGTCAGGTCGACGAGTCGCAGCTGCTCGAAATAAAGCAACGTGTTCACGGTGGAGATCAGCACGATGAACAGCGCGATGCCGAGCAAGTAGGGCGAGCGCAGGATCAGGCGAACTCCGGCGAACATCCCACCGCCGATCGGCCGATCCTCCTCGCGCGCCGCCGTGCGATGCGTCCAGACGCCGAGCAGAATGCGCTGACAGACGATCGCCCCGACGAACAGAGCGGCGCCCAGGAACAGCACGCCGCTGTTGCCGATCGTCGCCACGCTCAGATCGGAGATCAGCGGCCCACAAAGCGCGCCGGCGCTGCCGCCGGCGGCGATCACGCCGAACAGGCGCTTGGTCTGTCGGGTCTCGAACAGCTCCAGCAGGAAACTCCAGAACATCGAGATCAGGAACAAATTGGCGACGCTGATGAAGACATAGAAGAGCTTGCCGGTGAACAGATTGATCTCACCACCATGCAGCGTGAGTCCGACCGAGGCGAGCACCGAGGCAACGAGCCCGTACGTCCACGGCAGGAAAGTGCTGCGACGAAATCGGGCGACCACGGCCCCGTACGTCGGGATGATCAGCACTGAAACGGCCGCCGTGACGATCCATAGATCAGCCAGCTGCTCGCGGCCGATCAGCGTACCTAAGGTCTCGCGCACTGGCCGAACGGCGAAGTAGCCTGCCCACATGAAGAAGAACAGCGTGAACGCGGCGACCACCGCGCGCGTCTCACCAGGCTCGACAGGCGCGATCCGCGCGAGCGCGCGACCGAGCAGGCCGCCGGCGTCGGTTCGCTCCGTCATGAACCGTGCTACTCCCTCGCCTGCGGCGTGTGCACCTCACCGTAATGCTCCAGCGCCTTGCGCACCTCCGCCTGGTCGCCGACCGCGACGATCTGCAGCCGTTCGGGTGCGTAGTACTTCCTGGCGACGCGCTGCACGTCGCGGGCGTCGACCGCCGCTACGCGCTGCGGATAAACGTCCCAGTAGTCGGGCGGGAGATCATAGATCTTCTGCGCAGCCAGATTCGCCATCAGCGCCTGCGGTGAATCGAGCGACAGCGCGAAACGACCGATCAGCGCGCGCTTCGCGTTGTCGAGCTCCTGCGCGGAAACGGGCTCCTCAGCTATGCGCCTGAGCTCCGCCATCAATTCGTGCAGCGCGCCCTCGGTCGCCTGAGTACGCACATCGGTGGTGGCGAGCACTACGCCGGGAAACGTCGACGACGTGAACGCGCTGTAAACGCCGTAGGTGTAGCCCTTGTCTTCACGCAGGTTCAGAAACAGGCGCGACGCCGGCCCGCCGCCCAGTATGTGATTCATCACCAGCACCGCGAAGTAGTCTGCACTGTTGCGCTCGACGCCGAGAGCGCCCAGCCACAATGAGGTCTGCACCGACCCGGGCCGGTGGACCAGCAGCGTGCGTGCTTTGCGCGGCGCCGGCGAATCGAGCCGCGGCGCGGGCGCGACCTCGTGTTGCGACCAGTCGCCGAAAGCATGCTCGACCTTGGCGGTCAACTGTTTCAGAGTGAGGTCGCCGTACGCGAGCATGATGATGTTATTGGGACGCCACGAGCGCGCGTGATGTTCGACCAGCTCCTTGCTGGTGAGCGATGCAATCACTTCCTCGGACGGCAGCACCAACCCGGCAGGGTGCCGGCCATAGACCGCCCGCATGAACTGCTCCTGCGCGATGAAGCTCGGAAGCGAGCGCCGATGCTGCAACTGGGATAGATAACGCGCCTTGTACTTGTCCACTTCGGACTGCGGGAACGCCGGGCGGCGCACCACGTCCGCAGCTAGCTCGAGCGTCTCGTCGAGGTGCTCGATCAGACCGCTGATGGCGACGCTGGTGTGCGTTGAGGCAGGCGAAGCGGCGGCCTCCATGACCGAACCGAGCGTCGCGAGTTGCTCGGCGATCTCGCGGCTCGAGCGCTGCGCCGTCCCTTCGCGCAGCAACTCGGCGAGCGCCGCGGCGAGTCCGCGCCGCTCGGGCGGATCGGCGAGCCCTCCGCCGCGCACGATGAGCTGCAGCGAGAACGTCGGCAGCTCGTGATCCTCGATGAGCGCGATCTGCATCCCGTTCTCGAGCACGGCCTCCTGCGGCTTCGGCAGCTCCACATCGAGCGTCTTCGGGTTGACCGGCGCCTTGCCCTTCAGCTCGACGCCCACCAGCGACTGCGCTTGCGCAGGCTCGGACGCGGGCTGCTGCGCATGCGCCGCCCCGGTGTACAGCACACCGCAAATCATGAGAGCGGCTCCGGGATGCACTGGAATTCTCATGTCGACCCCCTCACTCGCCCGGACGCTGAACGCTTTTTGCGGCCGCCGGCGCCGGGCGAGCAATCAGCACGGTGCGCTTCTCGGGGCGCAGGTATTGCTGCGCCACACGCTGCACGTCCGCGCTGGCGACCGCTTCGATTCTTTCAAGCCTGGTGTTGATCAGATTGGGAGCGTCGAACTTGACCGTGTAGGCGCCGAGCAGCGTGGCGCGCGTCTGCGCGCCGCCAATGCTCTGAAGATAGGCGAATCGCATGGTGTTCTTCGCCTTCTCGAGCTCCCACTCGGCGATCGGCTGATTGGCGAGACGCTCGATCTGCGCATAAATGGCGGCCTCGACATCCTCAACTTTCTTGTCCGGGCGCACCGTGGCGCCGATGTACAACCCGCCTGCGCCGATGCGCTCATCGAGGTAGCCGCTCACGCTCACGACCAGTTCCTTGTCCTTGCTCAGCGACTGATACAGCCGCGAGCTGTCGCCGCCCTGCAGGATCGAGGACAGCACCTGCATCGGATAATGATCAGGCGTCGCTCCGGGCGGCGCCTTGTAGCCGATCTGCAGCCGCACGAGCCGCGCCAGCGGATCGTCGATGATCTCGCGGCGCTCGCCCTTTTGTTCGGGCTCCCTCAGATCCACCGGCGGCGGCGGCGGCTGACGCGGGATGTCCGCGAAGTACTTGTGCACCATGGCGAGCGCATGCTTGCGGTCGAAGTCGCCGACTATGGTCAGCACGGCATTGTTCGGTGCGTAGTAGGTCTTGAAGAAGCTCGCCACATCCTCGACGCTCGCCGCATTCAGATCTTCCATCGAACCGATCGTGGAGTGCTGGTACGCGAAGTTGTCGTAGAAAATCTCGGTAAAGCGCTCGTTCGCTCGCCCGTAGGGTTGATTGTCGATCCGCAAGCGCCGCTCCTCTTGGACAGCGTGCCGCTGGTTGTCGAGATTCTCCTGTGTGATCTCCAACGAGCGCATCCTGTCGGCTTCCAGGAACAAAGCGAGCTCGAGCTGATTCGCCGGCAATGTCTCGAAGTACAGCGTCAGGTCGGCGCTGGTCGCGCCGTTCATCGAGCCGCCGTTCGAGAAGATCTGATAGAAGTGCTCGCCGTCGCCGACGTTGCGCGAGCCCTTGAACATCATGTGCTCGAAGAGGTGCGCGAATCCGGTAAGACCGGGGCGCTCGTTGCGCGAGCCGACGTCGTAAGCGACATTCACGGCGATGACCGGAGCGCTGTGATCTTCTGCGAGCTGCACGCGCAGACCGTTCTCAAGCGTAGTCTCGGAAAACTCGACTTGCACGCCGGCGGCGTGCGCGCTGGTCAGCACCGCAAGACATGAGACAAGAAGGACGTGGGTGGCCCGGTTCATCGATGCTGCTCCCGCGGTCAACGACCCATGCGGACGATAAGCAATCGAGAATACACGGCGCGACGCGCCGGCGCCCGGGAGAGGCGCCGGCGAAGAGTCGGCGGCTAGTTGCAAACGCCGCCGCCCATTTCTCGGATTGATCTCTGCTGAGCGTCTACTTGGCGGCCCGACGCCAAGAGCCCGCCGCACGGCGGGCTCTTGCAGCCATCGACCAGGGATGGGGGGCGCGACCGGACCGGGCGTGGTCGAATCGCGCAAGCTGCGCTACTGAATCGACTTGCTCGCCACGTTGGATAGCGCGCTCTCCACGCCCGAGGACGTATACGCCTTGACCGCGAAGTACCACGTGCCTGCATTCAGCCCCGTGACCACGTAGGTCGTCAAGCCGGGATTGTCGACCTCGGCCATACGGTTCAGGGTCGTCGGCGAAGCGCCATACACGATCCGGTAGCCGGCGAGGTTGGTCAATGCGGAGCCGTCCGTGTTCTGAGTAGGCGGCGTCCATGACAGCGTTGCGCTGCCGACCACCGGCGCAGACACGGTGATCGAGAACGGCGCCAAAGAGGCGCTCGCCTTCCCATCGCTCACGCTGATCACGATGTTCGAATAGACGCCTGCGTCGGACTGGTTGGGCGCGCCCGCAAGACGCCCGGTATTGGCGTCGAAGCTCGCCCAGGACGGACGATTCTGGATGCTGTATGTGAGCGTATCGCCGTCCGGATCGCTGGCGTTCGGCTGGAAGCTGTAGGCGGCGCCCGCGGTCACCGTCGCGCCCGGCGTACCAGAGATGGTCGGCGCGCGGTTCACGGCGGCGGCGTTCACGGTGATGCTGAACGCAGGCAGCGAAGCGCTCGCCTTGCCATCGCTCACGCTGATCACGATGTCGCCGTAGACCCCGCCGCTGGTCGGCGTACCGCTCAGCCTGCCGCTCGCGGTGTCGAAGCTCGCCCACGACGGGCGATTGCGGATCGAGAAGCCAAGCGTGTCGCCATCGGCGTCGCTCGCGCTCGGCGTGAAGGAATACGCGACGCCGGCGTTGACGCTCGTGGCCGGCGTTCCGGAGATCGTCGGCGCATGATTGGGCGCCGCGGTCACCTCGATCGAGAACGGGGCGAGCTCAGCGGAGGCGCGGCCGTCGCTCACGCTGATCACGATGTTGCTGTAGACGCCGACGTGGTCGGCGGTCGGGGCGCCGCTCAGCCGGCCCGTCGAGGTGCTGAAACTCGCCCAGGTGGGGCGGTTCGTAATGGCGTAAGTGAGCGCATCACCATCCGGATCGCTGGCGCTCGGCTGGAAGGAGTACGTCTGGCCCGCCTGCACGCTCGCGGCAGGCGTTCCGCCGATCATCGGTGCGTTGTTGTCAGGCCCCTGCACCTGAATCGCAAACGGCGGCAGCGAAGCCGAAGCCTGTCCATCGTTGACCGTGATGACGATGTTCGCATAGGTCCCCACGTTCGAAGCGGTGGGCGTTCCGCTCAGCACGCCGGTCGAGCTGCTGAATTTCGCCCAGGAGGGGCGGTTTGAAACGGAGAAGCGCAGTCGGTCAGCTTCCGCGTCGGCCGCAACCGGCTCGAAGCGATATTCGGCGCCGACGATGACCGAAGCCGGCGGCTCGCCGGAGATGGTCGGCGCGGTGTTTGAGCCGGCCGGCGTCTTGCCTGGAGGATTGACGCGGATGCGGAACGGACCGATAGAGCGCGTGTCGCGGCCGTCGGTCACGGTGATCGTGATGTCTTCGGTCTCGCCGACGTCCGCCTCGGTCGGCGAGCCGCTCAGCTCGCCGGTCTCCTCGTTGAACCGCGCCCAACCCGGCACGTTGGTCGCCTTGAACTCGAGGAAATCATCGTCGGGATCGCTCGCCGACGGCTTGAAAGAGTACGCACCGCCCGCCTCTACGAATCCGTCGGGCGTGCCGGCGATCTCGGGCGGACTGTTCGAGGAAGAATCGGCCGGCGAAGTGGGCGGCGGCTCGGCGGCGTTCGCCGAATCATCGGAGCCGCCGTCTAGACAGCCGGCGAGACTGAGCGCGGCGACGCAGACCGCGGCGCTGCGCGTGATCGCCCGCGCGATGGCGCCGGCGAACAAGCGCACCGGCGCCGCAGCGAACATGACTCCATCCGTTCGCGTTGCGCCGGGCGCCTTCAGTATCGCGCCCGGCGCGCACGTCGCAGCCTGGCTCATTGCAGTCATCGTTCCGGTCGTCATGGCTCGCACCCTTTTCATTGCGCGCGGCGGCGAGCGGGACGTTTCGCCGCACAGCGCGTGTTCAGTTGTGGGGCAAGCGCGTCGTACGGACGCGGAACGCTGCGAGCCTGCATACACGCACGCGATCGGAAATTCGTGCGTGCGTTCGCAGACCACACATGAAGGATCTGTCCAAGACCGATCGCCTCATGCGGCAGCCCCGCTGTCGTGGAGCGCCGCGTGATGCGCGGCGTTCGTTAGACCGGAGGCTTTGCGTCCCCGTCTTTCGACGAGTTTGCCCTTCTGCTGGATCACGAGATATCACGCGTAATCGAACGCTCGCAATTGTCGTAAGAGGCAGACATGCAAACGCAACGCGCGATGACTCGATGTGGCGAGTCTCACTCGGACCGACGATTGGACATATTCGGAGGCGCCCCGGATCGCGAAGCAGCCATTTCAGGTGGACGCACTTCAGCCAAATGCTGAGCAGGCGATATGGCGACGCGACCGACGAGCGCTTGCCCGGGCGGAGGCGCGCAGGGAAAGGATGAATCGGGGCTGTTCCCGGCCGACCCGAACGACGGCCGTTATTGGGAAATCAACGAATGCGGCGGCGACTATTCAGGCAATACGAAGCCGCGCTCGCGCACCAGCCGCACGCACGCCGCGACGATTTGTGGATCGTACAATCGCCCTGCGCCGCGCATGATCTCCTCGAGCGCAGCGTCCATGCCGGCGGCCGGGCGATATGGCCGCGGCGAGCACATCGCCTCGACAGTGTCCGCCACGGCCAGAATGCGCGCCTCCAGGAGAACCTCCTCGCCCTGCAGACCTCGCGGATAACCGCTGCCGTCCCAGCGCTCGTGCGACTGGTAGACGATGTCGGCGACCGGCCCGCCGAAATCGATGTCGGCCAGCAGTTGGCAGCCTTCTTCCACATGCGTACGCATCAACGCGAGCTCGCTCTCCGTGAGCGGCGCCGGCTTGGCGAGAATGGCGGCGGGCACGGCGATGTTGCCCACATCGTGCAGCAGCGCTGCGATCCGCAACACGTGCTGGCGCTCGCCGTCGAGACCGACCTCCCGACCGAGCGCGACCGCGAGCGCGGCGAGACGGCGCGCCGAGCCGGCCGTATAGGGATCGTGGCGCTCGCTCACTCTGACGAACGATTCGATCATGCCCTGCAGAGCCACGTCCACGCGCTGCAATGCGCGCATCGTGTGGGCTTGGTCGCGTTTGGCGCCGATGATGCGCCAGGCCGCATCCCCCAACGCAACGAGCGTCTGCTGATCGTCCTCATCGTAGGCGCCGTCGCGATCGGCGACGCCCAGCAGCGCGACCACCTGATCAGCGTCCATGACCGGGACGATGAGGCGACGCTGCATGTCGGGCAACCCATCCTGATTCTGCAAGACGCTCGGCTGAGCGCTCAGCACTGCGCGCTTCTTGCGTACGCAATCGGCAAGCAATCCAGCCATAGGACGGGCTACGCCTTCGCCCATGACCGCCTGCGCTTGGCCGCGCGCGCGCCATGCAGCCATGGAAACCGTCTGCTCGGCCGCGTTCACGAAATAGAAGAAGCTGAGAGGACTGCTGGTCGCGGCCGCGGCCTGATCTATCAGCCGGCGCACGACGCCCGATTCGTCGAGCGTCGCGGCGCGACGGAACAGATCGAGCGTGAACTCGTTCCGCCGCTGCAAGGCTCGCTGACCCGCCAAGTCGCGGCGTCGCTGCGCGTTGTCACGAATCAGCACCACGCTGCCGCGGCCGTCGGCCGACAAGCCGACGCTCACCTCCACTTCCATGAGTGCGCCGTCGCGACGGCGATGCCGCGTCTCGTAACGTCCGCCGCCGCTGGCGCGGTCGAGCTGCAGGCGCATCGTGCTCTCGCCGACGCTGTGATCCTCGATGTCGGCGGCGTTCATTTTCAGCAGCTCGGCGCGGCTGTAACCGGACATGCTGCAGTACGCGATGTTGACGTCGAGAATGCGACCCTCGGCGTCCAGCAACCAGCAACCGTCCGCCGCAGCCTCGAGGACGGCGCGACCCGCACCAGCCTGTTCGCGCAGTCGAGACTCCTGCGCCACACGTTCACTGAGATCGCAGGCCGCGGCGAGCTGCGCGCGGCGCTCGTCGAACTCTATGTCGCGCGTCACGACGGCGAGGGCGAGCGTCCGTCCGTCCTTGCTCTGGTACATGCGCACGCCGGCGCTCTGTTCCGCGTCGTTCAGCTGCAGCGCGCTCGCCTGCAGCGCCAGGAATTCCGAGCGCGTGTACCCGAAGAGATTCAGGGCGGCGTCGTTCACTGCGATGAAGCCGCCGGTCGCACGGTCCGCGATCCATATCGGCGCCGGGTTCGACTCGAAGACGCTGCGAAAGCGCGCTTCGCCGGCCGCAAGCCGTTGATTGGAAATCTCCAGGGACTCGAGCCGAGACTGCACCCGAGCCAGCTCCTGCTGCGCCCGCTCGAGCTGTTGCTCGTAATCTTTTCTTTGTGTCTGCAGCGCCTTCTGTGCGGCTGCGGCCGCGCGCTGCTGCGCAGCGTGGTCGCGTGGCGGCGTCGACGGCGCCGCAGGACCGGCGACCCCATTCTTCAACCCCTTGGCAAGCAGCTCGTCGATCGTCGCCGTCAGCGCCTGTGGGGCCGCGGATCGCGCCAGAAAACGCTCGGCGCCGAGCTCCAGGGCGAAGCGTTCATACTTGGGATCGTCATGGCGGCGCGTATAGAACACGAACGGAATCGACTGCAGGCGCTCATCCTGCTTCCACTTGCGACACAGGGCGAAGCCGTCCATGCGCGGCAGAACGATGTCCGAGACGATCAGGTCGGGCGGCTCGCGGCGGGCCGCGTCGAGTGCAGCCAGCCCGTTCGCGGAACGCACGACGCGGTGATTTCCAGCCGCCAGCAATTGCTCGAGCGCGGATTGCTCCGACTCGCGCTCGAACGCAATCAGAATGACGCCCATGCTTGCACTCCCGTAGCCGGCGCCGGTCTGGCGGCGCTGCGACGGCGCCCTACCGTCTTTGACATAGATAAGCGCTGATCAAGCCCACACGGTACGGCCTGCAGCAGTGATCGCAGGCGGCGAGCCGCGAAGCTGCGGTTGTCATTGGATAGCGGTCGCTCGGTGTTTACATAGCGTTCGAGTATGCCAAGCGCTCTCCGCCGTGGCACGGCTCAAGGGAAAACGGCATGCGGAAAGAGAGACGTAGAGCACATTAGTCCCTCGGCGAGGAAGTCTCCGCATCCCTCGCGAACATCATGCCGTCCGATGAGAGTCGCAGCTTCGCAACCCGTGTCCGGTTGGATTTCCTTCGGTCATCTTGCGATCACCGCCATCCTGCTCGCTCGGCAGCCCGCGGAGTCGATCAGCGCTCAGGCAGGCTGATCAGGGCCTTCTTCAGGAAGCGAAATCCTTGGCCATGCGCTCGCGCAGCCGTGCGTCGGGCAATGCGCCGAAGCCGGCCTGGAGGTTGTCGCGCATGTGAGCGACCCGCGAAGTCGCCGGGATGACGCAGGTGACCGCCGGGTGAGAGATGATGAACTTGAGGAAGAACTGCGCCCAGCTCGTGCAGCCGATCTCCGCTGCGTAGCCCGGCAGCTTGCGGCCGCGCACGCGGGTGAACAGCGCGCCTTCTTCGAATGGCCGGTTCACGATCACCGCCACGCCGCGCTCCTGACAGAACGGCATCAGGCGACGCTCGGCCGCACGCGTCGCGATCGAGTAGTTGAACTGGGCGAAGTCGAAGGACTGCGCACGCAACACCGATTCCAAGTCGTCGTGCGCGTCCACGGTGTAATGCGTCACGCCCGTGTAGCGCACGACGCCGTCGCGCTGCAACCGTCGCAACGTCGCCGCGTGCGCTCGCCAGTCGAGAAGATTGTGGATCTGCAGCAGATCCAGCCGCGGCGTGCGCAGCGCGCGCAGCGATTGCTCGATCTGCGCGACGCCCCGGTCGCGTCCGCGCGTCCAGACCTTGGTGGCGTAGAAAGTGGCGTCCTGTCGGCCGAGCTGAGCGACCAGATCGCCGGTGACGCGCTCGGCGGCGCCGTACATGGGAGAGCTGTCGATCAGGCTTGCGCCAGCGCCATAGAACGCCTCGAGCACTTCCACCAGGGGTGCGCGATCACGCGGGCTCTCACCCACATCGAACGTGTTCCAGGTTCCCATGCCGATGACCGGCAGCGACTCGCCGGACGAAGAAGAAGGAACGGGACGCTGCAACATACGCGCTCGATCACCGCCAGGAGCCGCGCCGCCCTCGAGGCGCTGAGCGCGAACGGATCCTGTCATGACGACTCCAGCAGTCAGACCGAAGAGCAACGTACGACGTGAAAGCATGTACGAAGCGGCGGGCTCAAGGGCCCGTCCGATTCACGGTCGTCCAGTAACGCCCGAGAAGCGAGACGTGTTCGGTGAATTCGCCGAAGTCCACCGGCTTGACGATGTAGCCGTTGGCGTAGCGCTCGTAGCTACGCTCCATGTCGCAGATCTGGTCGGAGGACGACATGATCACGATGGGCGTGGCGCGTGTGCGCGGATCGTCCTTGATTTGAGTGAGCACGTCGAGGCCGTCAATCTTCGGCATGTGCAGATCGAGCAGCATCAACCGCGGATTTCCCGGCGCGCGCTGCCCGTACACGCCGCGGCGAAACACGAAGTCGAGCGCCGCCTCCCCGTCCTGCACCCACACGACTTGCTGCTTGACGCCGCCGATCTCCAGCGCCCGGATGGTGAGCTCCGCGTCGGTGGGATTGTCGTCGGCGAGCAGAATGTAGCCTGATGCGTTCATGGCGCCTTGGCTGAATTGTACGAACCCGGCGGCTCCCGTGCGGACGCCCGGCTGGCGCCCAGCATTCCCCGTTCGAGCGCGATCACGAATCCATACTCCCGGGCGATCTCATACATGTGCTGAAACCGACCCGACTTGCCGCCGTGGCCCGCCTCCATGTTCACATGCAACAACAAGGGGCTGTCGCCGCGATTGTGCGCTCGCAGCCGCGCGATCCATTTGGCCGGCTCGTAGTACTGCACTTGGCTGTCCCACAGCCCTGTCGTTGCGAGTATCGGAGGATACGACTGCTCGCGCACGTTGTCGTAAGGCGAATACGAGAGCATGTACTCATAGTGTTCACGCTCGCGTGGATCACCCCACTCGTCGTACTCGAGCGTGGTGAGCGGAATGCTCTCATCCAGCATCGTGGTCACGATGTCGACGAACGGCACGTGCGCGATCAATCCGGCGTACTTCTCGGGCGCCGCGTTGGCGATGACGCCCATGAGCAAGCCGCCAGCGCTGCCGCCGGCGGCGTACACCTTGCCGGGCGCGCAATAACGGTGCTCGACCAGATAGTCGGTAACGTCCAGGAAATCGTTGAAGGTGTTCCACTTCTGCTGCAGGCGGCCCGCGTCGTACCAACGCCGGCCGAGCTCCTGTCCGCCGCGCACATGCGCGATCGCGTAGACGAAACCACGGTCGAGCAACGACAGGCGGGCGGAGCTGAACGCCGGATCCATGCTGAGACCATAAGAGCCGTAAGCGTAAAGGTACAGCGGGGCGCTCCCGTCGCGAGGCGTATCGTTGCGATAGACGATCGAGACCGGCACGAGCTCGCCGTCCCGTGCGGGCGCCCAGATGAATTCGCTCGTGTAGTTGGCCGGATCGAAGTCGCCCAGCACGGGCTCACGCTTGAGCAGTACGCGCTCGCCGCTCACGACGTCCTGGTCATAGACGCTCGAAGGCGTCGTTAGCGAGGTGTAGACAAACCGCAGCTTGGTCGAATCCACCTCGGGATTGTCGCCGATGTGCATCGAATAGGCGGCGTCGTCCGCTTCGACATGGAAGGGCTCCTCGCCCCAGCGCTGTACGCGGATCTTGAGCAGCCCGCCGCTGCGCTCGCTCACCGCGATGAAGTCGCGAAACAACTCGAAGGACTGCACGTACACCTGCGCGTCATGCGCAATCACATCACGCCAGGCCCCCCGCTCGCCCGCATGCACGATGGGGACCTTCATGATGCGAAAGTTATGCGCCTGCCAATTGGTGCGGACGTAAAAGTCATCGCCCAGATGATCGATCTGGTGCTCGTGATCCGCCTCGCGGGGGGCGAACAGCTGCAGCGTCAGGGTCGGATCGGCCGCCGAAGCGTAGCGCCATTCCGAGGAAGTCGTACTCTCTGAGCCGATGAAGATGAAGCGATCTGATCTGCTGCGCTCGACGCTCAGGGCGAAGCTCTCGTCGGGCTCCTCGTAAACGATGCGATTCTGCGCGGGAGGCTCGCCCAGCACATGGGCCCGCACGCGCCGTCCGAGCAGCGTGACAGGGTCCTTTTCGATGTACAGGAACGTGCGGTTGTCGTCAGCCCACGCCACATCCGGCTCGACGTTCTCGAGAACGTCCGGGAGCATTCTGCCGGTGGCGAGATCGCGGATGCGCAGGCGGAACTGTCGCCGTCCAACCGTGTCCTCGGCGTACGCCAGCAGGCGGTTGTCGGGGCTCACCTCGTAGCCGCCGAGCTGAAAGAACGCATGACCCACAGCCAGGGCGTTGCAGTCGAGCAGCACCTCCTCGGGGGCGTCCGGCCGGTCGGCGCGGCGCACGATCACCGGATACTCGCAGCCTGGCGCGTAGCGCACCGTGTACCAGTAGCCGTGATCTCTCACGGGCACACTGGCGTCGTCCTGCTTGATGCGCGCGACGATCTCCGCGTCGACCGCCGCGATCAGCGCGCTGCAAGGCGCCAACATGGCCTCGGCGTACGCCGTCTCGGCGGCCAGGTGGGCCAGCACTTGGGGATCGGTGCGCGAGTCATCGCGCAACCAGTACCAGGGGTCCTCGCGTACGCCGTGCGGCGACGCCACATGACGCAGTCGCGCGGCGGCTTTGGGCGGCTGGATAGGTAGCTCGGACACGGGGACTCGAGAACGTGGACGGGAACGGTCGGGCCAGCTTATAGCCTGCGATCGGCCGATGGGTAAATCTGTGGCTGCCCCCGGCTGGGCGCCGGACTTACAGGCCGGATTTTGGGGCGCAGTTCACGACGGCCGTCCGGAAAATGCAGATGCAGTTCTCAGTCAAGGAATCTTGCATAAGTAAGTATTAGCGGACAAAGCACGAAAAACCCCAGGAGGGGTCCATGGCTCATCCGCAGCATAGCCGCATGCCGCACGGCTCGGACGAAGTGAACCTGGAGATCGATGACACGCGCGGCCTCGAGCCAGCCGCGTCGGACGGGCGCCAGCCGCCGCTGCTGGTGCTCAGCCGGGACGGCGAGCTGGTCGAAACAGTCAAGAAGGCCGCGCCGCGCGGCTCGCCGGTGGAGCACGCTCCGGATCTGGACCACGTAGCCGAACAGCTCTCGGGGCTCAGACCGGGCGTACTGGTCGTAGACACGGCGAGCACCTCCGACGTACCCGGCATGGTCGCGCAACTCACGCAGCATTTCCCTGACCTCGTGGTGGTCGTGGCCGGCAAACGCGAGGACAGCTCCTCGCTGATGCAGCTCACCGCGGCGGGGCGCATCTTCCGCTTTCTTCTGACGCCGCTGTCGCACGGCCAGACGCGCCTCGCCCTCGAAGCCGCCGTGACCCAGCACCTCGACTTGCTGGCTGCGGGCGAGCGGCTCAGCTCGGCGTCCGGCGACGCCGCGGGCGGCGGCAAGAATTACGTGGTCACCTACGGGGCGCTAGCGCTCGGGCTGTTACTGGTGATCAGCGGCATCTGGTTCGGCGTGAGCCGCTTCACCGGCGAGCCGCCAACGCCGGCGGCGGTGCAACCCGCAGCGCCCCCTGAGCAAGAAGGCTCTCTCCCCGAGAAGCCCGATCCGGTCAAGGCTGAGCTGGCGCTCGCCAAGGAGGCGTTCGATCAGGGCCGCTATCTCGAACCGGCCGGAGAGAGCGCGCTCGATCTGTATCGCAGCGCTCTGGCGCTTGACCCCAATAACGTCGAGGCGCGCGCCGGCGTACGCTCGGTGGTGGACAAGGTGCTGGAGCGCGCCGAGGCGGCATTGCTGGGCGAGCGGCTGGAGGAAGCCATCCGCAACATCGAGATGGCGCGCGACATCGACGCCGCTCACCCGCGGCTCGCGTTCATGGACGCCCAGATCGCACGCGAGCGCGAACGCCTGCAGCTCACGCAGGCCCAGGAAGTGGGTAATCGCGTCCGCGCGCTCGTCGCGCAGGCCAACGCCCGCATGTCCTCGGGCCGACTGATCACGCCGTCAGGCGCCAGTGCGCGCGATGCGTTGCTCGAGGCGCGACGGCTCGACCCGACCGATCCGACAGTGGCGCAAGGCGTGCGCCAACTCGCCGGATTGCTCGCCACCGAGGCGCGCAACGCCCTGGACGCAAACGACGCCCAGCAGGCGCGCACGTACGTGAATGCGGCGCGTGACCTCGGATCCGCCGGGGCCGCCCTCGCTGCAATTGAGCGCTCACTGAGCGAGGCTGCGCGCTCCGCTGCGCCGAGTGCGCCGGCGCCGCGCCAAGGACAGGCGTCCGGGACCGAGGTAAACGTGCAGGCCATGGCCGCCGATGTGCGCCAGCGGATCATGCAGGGCAAGCTCATCGATCCGCCGGGGGACAGCGCGCGCGACATGCTGAACAAGCTGAGCGCGGCCGCGCCAGACATTGCGGAAGTCGAAGAGCTTTCGCGTGTGCTCACCGTGCGATTGCTCGATATGAGCAAACAGGCGAGCGCTGCGAAAGCATTCGATCGAGCGGGCCAGCTGATCGCCGCTGCGCACGAGGTGGGCAGTCGCTACGAAAGCGTGGCGATCTCTCAGGCGGAGCGCGAGCTCGCGGCCGCACGCGAAGTCGCCGCGAGCGAATCGGTCATTTCAGCCGCCGGCCTGAAGCGCACCCGCACAGTGAATCCGGAGTACCCGGATTCGGCGCGCCGCCGCGGCATCGAAGGCTGGGTGGAAGTGGCGTTCACAATTACGCCGACCGGCGCGGTGGAAGACGTGGAAGTGCGCAACGCAAGCCCCGCCGACGTGTTTGACGACGCGGCCGTGCGCGCCATGCGGCAGTGGCGCTTCGAACCGATCGTCCGCAACGGCGAACGCGTGTCGCAGCGTGCGATGCTGCGCTTGCGATTCGCGCAGCAGCAATAAACAAACGGCGGCAGATCAAGGGCGGCGGCCACAGCGCACGCCGCCCTTTCCTGCGCACTGCTGAACCCGCGCGGACGGCGTCGCAATGCTGGCCGCGCCAGCCGCAGAACGAACGCGCCCCGCGACGCCCTCGATGGCCGTTACGGCGCGAGCCTCAGACGCGGCGGAGGCAACCGGCGCTGTGAGCGATCGCGGTGAAACCCGTTCTCCGGGTAGTAGCTCATGGACTCCATGCGACGCTGCAATTGCGAGGCGTGCTCCGGATGCGGCGTGACGCGCGGTCGCAGGACGAACGTCGGCGTTTCTCTCATTCGTAGAATCATGGCGTCATCCCCTTTCGTTGCGGTCGTGCGATTTCCTGCGCGTCATCTAACGCACGACCCACACGAATGGATCCACCCACGAACGCTTCGGAAAATGACTACACGCCGGAGTCGCCTGGAAGTCACGGCCATTCATGCGCCTTTTCGGCGAAATCGCCTCGTTGCACGCGCACCACGCAAAAGCGCTGCCCGGTAGGCGCCTCCATGACCCACCACGAGTGGATCTGCTGCACGCGCCGCGCGCCCAGGCCTTCCAGACGGCGCACCTCGGCCTCGATGTCGTCCGCTTCTATGTCCAGGTGCAGTCGACTCTCATGGGCGACCTTCTGCACTTCGATGTGGATCTCGTCCTGCGGCGTCATCAGCTGACGGTACGACGGACTAGGCTCCTTTTCGACCGGCTTGAGCGGGTAGCCGAGCGCATCGCTCCAGAAGCGCGCGGCGCTTTCCAGGTCCTCGGTCTTGCAATCGATGATGAAACCGGCGAGACGACTGCGATGCATGGCGTGATCCTCTTGCTTGCATGAAGCGGCGTGTCGCCGCGGCTGGGTAGTCTCGAGGCCAACGAGAATCCTACGACAGGTTTGCCGGAAACGAACGATCGTATTCCGGACATGCGCCTGGACCGACCGGATCAGGCGTTCGGATTGACGCCCGTGCGCGCGAGATTGAACGCGCCAAGGATGTCGCGCACATCTTGGCGCGCGAGAATCTCACTGGTCTCGCTCTCCACCTTGCGACGCCAGTTCGCATGCTCCTCATGCGTTCCCGGAACATTCACCGGATCGACCATGCCGATGAGATCCTCGATCTGAACGAGCGCGATGTTCGCGTTGGACAGCCCGAGGAATGCGTGCACCGCACGTGAAAGCGCAGCGGAGTAGGGCGGCGTCGGCTCATGCGGCGCCCAGCGCCACAAGCCCGCGGCGACCAGCGCGTTCAGCAACTCGCGCCGCTCACGCTGACGCATTTCATGCGCGTGAGCCTTGTAATCGGCTGTCGGATACAGATCGAGCTCATCGCGCAAATGCAGATCGTGCTCCTCCCACCAGCCGCGCAAGGTAGGCAGGTCGTGGGTCGTGACGACCGCGAGCGCCCGGCTCACGTAAGCAGAGGGCGGCTTGAACTGCCCGTCAGCCGTCTGCTCGAACAGCAGAACCTTGTAGTGATACAAGCCGTGGCGCTCCATCGCATGCGTCATCTGCTGCGGCACGGTGCCCAGGTCTTCGCCGATCACGATGCAGCGACGCCGATGGCTCTCGAGCGCCAGGATCGAGATCAGGTCATCGAGCGGGTAATGCAGGTAGGCGCCGTCCTTGGACTGCTTGCCGCGCGGCACCCACCACAGTCGATAGAGCGCCATCGCATGGTCGAGCCGCAGCGCTTCGACTGCACGCATGTTGTTGCCGATCAGCGTGGTGAACGGTCGGTATTGCTGATTACGCAGCTCCTGCGGGTCCTGCGGCGGAACGCCCCAGTCCTGTCCCTTGAGCGCCAGCGCATCCGGTGGTGCGCCGATCGAGGCGCCCTGCACGTAAAGATACCGGTTCGACCAGGTCTCCGACCCGGCCGGACTCGCGCCCACAGCCACATCGCCGTACAGGCCGATCTGCATGCCCAGCTCGAGCGCTGCGCGCTGCGTCTCGCAGAGCTGCGTATCGGCCAGCCATTGCAGATAGAGAAAGTAGTCAACGCTGTGCGCACGCTCGCGCGCGAAGCGATTGACCGCGAGCGACGTCGGGTCGCGATACTCCTCCGGCCAGCTAGGCCAGCCCCAGTACTGCGGACCCTGCAACCGCCAGTGGGCGTCTAGGGCGTCGTAGAGCGCGTGCAGCCTGAGCGGATCGCCCTGCGCTTCGACGTAGTTGCGAAAGGCCGCCGCGCGCGCCGAGCCGGGCTCCAGATGATTGCGCCGGAAGCTTTCGTAGAGCATCTGCAGGATCTCGAACTTCGCGCCGGCCACACGCACGTAGTCCACGTGGCGCGTGGCGCGCAGCTCCCGCAGCAGCGCCTGGAAATGCGGTTCGGCGACCCGGTGTTGCGCGGGCCGGCATTCGGCGAAATCCGCGACCTCTTCCACACAGATGTAGAGCACGTTGAGGAACAACCGGCTCGACGGGCTGTACGGACTGATCTGCGTGGGGTCCGCGGGCATGAGCGCGTGCAGCGGATTTACGCCAACGAGATCGCAGCCGAGCGGCGCGGCCAGCTCCACGAGTTCGCGCAGGTCGCGGAAGTCGCCCATGCCCCAGTTGCGGCGCGAGCGGAGCGCGTAAAGCTGCACGGCGAGCCCCCACATGCGCTTGCCCGCTGCGATGGCCGGCGGCTCGAAGCAACGTTGCGGAGCAACGATGATGCGCACGTCGGCGCTCAGCCCAGAATCGAGCGTGATCGTGGCGGTGTGATAGCCCTCGGACGGCGCAGGCAGCTCGAGCGCCAAGCGGGAAAAGGCGCGGGCGTCCGCCTGACCCGTTTCGATGACGGACAGCGACGCAAGCTGCGCAACGCCTGCGCGCTCTGCACCGTCCTCGTGGACCAGGCGCCAGGAGAGCGCTTGTGCGTTGAGATCATCCGGCACAGCCAACGGCGCCACCAGAGGCTCGCCGATGCGGATCACGATCACGGGAGGCGCCATGCGCGTCCAGCGCATCGTCTCATGTTGGTCGAGGGCGCGTTGCGCGGCCTGCTCGTCGCTGGCGTCCACACCGAGCGCAGCCAGGATAGCGGCGCGCGATTCGAGCGAAACTTCGCGCGGCTGATCGCGCCAATCGCGGTACGTGTCGGCCACGCCGTGCAATTCCGCCAGGCGCTCGAGTGCACTGGTCATGACGCCAAGACCTGCACCCAAAACCGGGCGATGATCATCGCTCCATCCTCCAACCGATCCTCGCAAAACGCCGAACAAACGCCGACGCCGCCCGCCGCGAAACGATGCGGATGCATCCCGCCGCCGCTACGCCGCCTGGGGCGGCGCGGCGATCAAGAGTCGCCGCGCGAGAATCCGCTACGCACGCTCGCCGGCGCATCGCCATCGGCGAGCAGCACGCAGGAGTGAGCCGCAACCTGGTACACCGCGTCCGCCGCCATGCCGCCGGTTGGACCGCTCGCACGCCAATGCGCGGTGTCGAAAACGACGCGCCAGGCGGCGTCCGTCCTGGCCTCGGGCAGCCTGAACTCGAGCGCTTCGGAACCGGCATTGCAGAGAAACAGCAGATGTCCGTTGGGTGTTCCGGATGGGTCGGAGAAGGCGTGTCCGATCAGCACCCCCAGCGCGCGTGCGTTCGGATCGCGCCAGTCGCCGATATCCAGCTCCCGGCCGAGCGGATGCAGCCAGCTCACGTCTTTGTGGTCGCGATCGATCCAGCGCGCGCCCTTGAGGAACGTATCGCGGCGCAGTCCTGGCGACTGCTTGCGCAACGTAAGGAGCTGCCGCACGAAGCTCGTCAAGTCGCAATCGCATTGCGACTCCTCCCAGCTCAACCAGCTGAGCTCGTTGTCCTGGCAATACGCGTTGTTGTTGCCGCGCTGGGTGCGACCTAACTCATCGCCAGCCAGCAGCATCGGCACGCCTTGCGAAAGCAGCAGGGTGGCGAGCATGTTTCGCATTTGCCGTTCGCGCAGCTCGCGAATTTGCGGATCGTCGGTTGGGCCCTCCACTCCGCAATTCCAGCTGAGGCTGTAATTGCGACCGTCGAGATTGTTCTCGCCGTTCGCCTCATTGTGCTTGTGCTCGTATGTGGTCGCATCACGCAGCGTGAAGCCGTCGTGGCAGGCCACGTAGTTGATGCTGGAAGTGGGCCGCCGACCGCGCTCTCGAAACAGATCGCTCGAGCCGGCGAACCGCTCCGCGAACGCGCCCAGGATGCCTGGATTGCCGCGCCAGAAGCCTCGCATCGTGTCGCGATACAGGTCGTTCCATTCCGCCCACGGCGCCGGGAAACGTCCCAGGTGGTAACCATCCGGCCCGATGTCCCACGGCTCGGCGATGAGCTTCACGTAACGCAGCGCAGGCTCGGCCGCCACCGCCTTGAAAAAGCTCGCGTCCGTGCGGAACAGGCCATTGTCGCGGCCAAGCACGGCCGCCAGATCGAAGCGAAAGCCGTCGACGTGCATCTCCTCGACCCAGTAGCGCAGGCAATCGATCACCATGCGCAGCATGGCCGGGTGCGCGATGTCGATGGTGTTGCCGCAACCGCTGCGATCGGCGTAGTGACGCATGGCGCCGGGCTCGAGCCGGTAATAAGCGATGTTGTCCAAGCCGCGCAGGCTGACCGTTGGGCCGCGTTCATTGCCTTCGCAGGTATGGTTGAAAACGACGTCCAGGATGACCTCCAGGCCCGCGGCGTGCAGCGCCTTGACCATGGTCTTGAACTCGCGCACCGGATCCTCGACGGCGTACTGCGGCGCCGGCGCGAACCAGGCGATCGGGTTGTAGCCCCAGTAGTTCGTCAGTCCCCGTTCGATGAGAAAGCGTTCCGACACGAACGCCTGCACAGGAAGCAACTCCACGGCGGTGACGCCCAGTGACTTCATGTGCGCGATGACATCCGGGTTTGCGAGACCCAGATACGTCCCCCGTTCGCGCTCCGGCACTGCGGGGTGCAGCTTCGTGAGTCCCTTGACGTGCGCTTCATAGATTACCGTGTCGCGCCATGGGGTCGCCGGAAGCTGATCCTCTCCCCAGTCGAACGCTCCGTCGATCACACGCGCCTTGTAGTTGTACGGCGCACTGTCGGCCGGATCGGGGCCGGCCGGCGCGTCGCCCCGTTCATCCAGCAGCGCGTCGCTCCACTGGAAAGCGCCGGCGAGCGAACGTGCATAAGGATCGATCAGCAGCTTGTTCGGGTTGTAGCGCAGACCATGCGTAGGATCATACGGCCCGTGCACACGCAGGCCATAAACCAGCCCAGGCGCGCCCGCGGGAGCTGGCAAAAAGCCATGCCACACATTGGCCGTGCGCTGCGGCAGCGCAACGCGGGTGAGTTCGCGTTCGCCGCGCTCATCGAACAGGCAGAGTTCGACATTGGTCGCGCCGCTGGAGTAGACGGCGAAGTTCACACCCTCGCCGGTCCACGTGGCGCCGAGCGGCTCGGGTGATCCGGCCAGCAGGGCGAGATTGGAAAGATCCTGGGTCACCGCGTTCATCGCATTCCATGGTGACGCATGCTCGTCATGGTGAAAAGACGGTAGACGATGAAGATTTCTCCCGACATTGCGGCCGGCTTCGCCCGTTCTGGCGCCCGCAGACTCAGTCCTGCTCCCAGATCACCATGGCGAGCGGCGGAAGATGAATGCGCAGCGTGGCCGGAAAGTCCCGCCAGCCCTCGCTGGCGGCTTCCGCCGACGCTTGCGAAGCGAAGCCCGACCCGCCGAACTGCGGATCATCGCTGTTCAGCAGACAACGCCAGCGACCCGGCGCAGGCGCGCCGAGCGTGTAGTTCTCGCGCGGCACGGGCGTGCAGTTGAACGCTACGATCATTGGCGCGCCGCGCTCCCCCGCCGCGGGCTGACGCACGAAAGCGAACACGCTCTCCGCTGCGTTGTCCGCGTCGATCCAGCGGAAGCCCTCCCATGTGTGATCGCTCGCATGCAGCTCGGGACGCGCGCGATACAGCCGGTTGAGCGTGCGATTCCAGGATTGCAGCTGCTGATGATGCGGATGCTGTAAGGCCGCCCACGCAAGATCCTCGTAGTCGCGCCACTCGTGCCACTGACCGAACTCCCCGCCCATGAACATCAGCTTCTTGCCGGGGTGAGTCATCATGTAGCCGATGAGCAGGCGATAGTTGGCCAGCTTGCGCCATTCATCGCCCGGCATCTTGTCGAGCAGCGAGCGCTTCCCGTGCACTACCTCATCGTGCGACAGCGGCAGTATGAAGTGCTCGGAGAACGCATAAGTGAGCGAGAACGTGATCAGATGGTGGTGGTGGCGCCGATGGATCGGGTCAAGCGACATATAGCGCAGCGTGTCGTTCATCCAACCCATGTTCCACTTGAAGTGAAAGCCCAGTCCGCCGAGGTGCACGGGTCGACTCACGCCCGGGAAGGACGTCGACTCCTCCGCCATGGTGAGCACGCCAGGAAAATAGTGGCCCACGGTCCAGTTGAGCTGCTTCAGGAACTCGATCGCTTCGAGATTCTCGCGGCCGCCGTACGGATTGGGGGTCCATTCGCCGGGTTCGCGCGCGTAGTCGAGATAGAGCATCGATGCAACCGCGTCCACGCGCAGCCCGTCGATGTGATAGTGCTCGAGCCAGAAAAGCGCATTCGCGATCAGGAAATTGCGCACTTCGTGCCGGCCGTAGTTGAAGACCTTCGTACCCCACTCCTTGTGCTCGCCGCGGCGCGGATCGGCATGCTCGTACAGGCACGTACCGTCGAACTCGGCAAGGCCGTGCGCGTCCTTGGGAAAATGCGCCGGAACCCAGTCCATCAGCACGCCGACGCCCGCCTCGTGCAGGCGGTCTACGAAGCGCATGAAGTCGTGCGGCGAGCCGTGCCGCGCTGTGGGCGCGTAGTGCCCCAGCACCTGATAGCCCCATGAGCCGTCGAACGGGTGCTCAGCCACACCCATCAGCTCCACGTGCGTGTAGTGCATGTCGAGCACGTAAGGAATGAGCTGATCGGCAAGCTCATCCCAGGTGAGAAACGCCGGCTTGCGATGCCACGAGCGCCGCCATGAGCCAGGATGAAGCTCGTAAATCGAGATCGGCGAGCGCAGCGGGTCCCACTCGCGGCGCCGCGCCAGCCACGCCTCGTCGCTCCACTGAAAACCGCTCAGGTCTGCGACGATGGAAGCGTTGTCCGGCCGCAGCTGCATCTGAAAGCCGTACGGATCAGCCTTCATCAGCACTTGACCTTGCGCGCCGATCAGCTCGAACTTGTACAGCGCGCCCGGACGCACGCCCGGTATAAACGTCTCCCATACGCCCGAAACGCCGCGCGGCTGCATCGGATGGCGTTGGCCGTCCCAGGAATTGAAGTCACCGACTACGCTGACGCGCCGCGCGTTCGGCGCCCACACGGCGAAGCGCACGCCGTGCGCGCCATCGCGCTCGACCGGGTGAGCGCCGAGCTTCTGGTAGATGTGGTGGTGAGCGCCTTCGCCGAAGAGATGCAGGTCGAGATCGGTGAGGGCGGACATGAGAAAGCGCTTGGCGATTGGCGGTTAGTAGAGGCGTCGTTCCATGCAAATCGCTGGCGGACACAAGTCGAAGGAACGCCAATAATGCAAGAGCTTCGAGTGCATCGATATCACGGAAGCAGAGCAGATCAGAGGCTTCCTAAATCACCGGTTTGACGCCCCAGATCAGCTCCGCGTACTGCCGGATGCTGCGGTCGCTGGAGAACGGCCCCATGCTGAGCGCGTTGATCACGGCCTTGCGGGTCCATTCCTGCGGCTGCAGATAGAGCGCGTCAACACGCTCCTGGGCCGCAGCGTAGGCGGCGAAATCCGCGAGCACCAGGAAATGTTCCCCGTCCGCAAGCAGCCGCTCGCACACCATCTTGGAATCGAAGATGTTGTTCTGAGTGAAGTAGCCGGAGTCGATGGTCTCGATTGCGCGGCGCAGCTCCGGGTGCGACTCGAGCGCTTCTGAAGGCGAATAGCCGCTGGCGCGCCGCGCCACGACCTCCTCGGCCGTCATGCCGAAGATGAAGATATTCTCCTCGCCGACGGCTTCGGCGATCTCGATGTTGGCGCCGTCCAGCGTGCCGATGGTGAGCGCCCCGTTGAGCGAGAGCTTCATGTTGCCAGTGCCGGAGGCTTCCATACCGGCGGTGGAAATCTGCTCGGAGAGATCGGCGGCGGGCATGATCTCCTGCGCAAGTGAGACGTCGTAATCCGGCAGGAAGCACAGCTTGAGTCGATCACCCACACGCTCGTCGGAGTTGATGACGCGAGCCACATTGTTGATCAGCTTGATCACGGCTTTCGCCATGTGATACCCGGGCGCAGCCTTGCCGGCGATGATCACCACACGCGGCGGCGGCGCCGCGTCGGGGTTGTCGATGATGCGCAGGTAACGCACCACCACGTGCAGCAAGTTCAGGAGCTGGCGCTTGTACTCGTGTATGCGCTTGACCTGCACGTCGAACAGGGCGTCGACGCTGACTTGCACCCCGAGCAGCTCCTTGATCGTTTTCGCCAGACGTTCCTTGTTGGCGCGCTTGATCTCCCGGAAGCGCTCCAGGAACTGCGGATCGTCGGCCGCCCACTTCAGCCGCTCCAGATCCTCCAGATCGTTCTCCCAGGCCGAGCCGAGCTTCTCGGTGATGAGCGCCGACAAGCCCGGATTCGCCTGCTTGAGCCAGCGCCGCACTGAGATGCCGTTGGTGACGTTCGTGAAGCGCTCCGGCCACATCTGCGCAAAGTCCGCGAAGATCGTCTCACGCATCAGTCGCGAATGCAGTCTCGCCACGCCGTTCACACGGTGACTGCCCACCACGGACAGGTAAGCCATGCGCACGCGACGATCGCCGTCCTCGTTGATCAGCGACATGCGGCGACGGCGATCTAGATCGTGCGGATACTTGACGCCGACCTCCTCCAGGAAGTCGCGGTTGATCTGGTAGACGATTTGCAGATGGCGCGGCATCAGACGCTCGAAGAGCGACACGGGCCAGGTCTCCAGCGCCTCCGGCAGCAAGGTGTGGTTCGTGTAGCTGCAGACGCGTCGCGTGAGATCCCAAGCGTCGCTGTACTGCATGTCGTAAACGTCCACCAGCAACCGCATGAGCTCGACGATCGTAAGCGCCGGATGCGTGTCGTTGAGCTGCACGGCGATTGCGTTCGCCAAATCCTTCAGCTCACGCCCCGAGGACACATGCTGCGCCAGCATGTCCTGGAGCGATGCGCTGACGAAGAAATACTGCTGCTTGAAGCGCAACTCCTTGCCTTGCGGCGTCGAGTCGTCTGGATACAGCACGCGCGAGAGATTCTTGGCGTCCACCTGCTCGCTGACCGCGGCGGCATAGTTCCCTTCGTTGAAGGACTCGATCCGAAACGGGTTGATGGCGCGCCCGGACCACAGGCGCAGATGGTTCACGGTCGGGCTGCGATTGCCGGGGATCAGCAGATCGTAGCCGACCGCCCAAACGTCCTGCGTATCCACCCACTCATAACGCACGCGCCCGCTTTCGTCGCGCGTCGCCTGACATCGCCCGCCGAAACGCACGCGGTGACGCACCGAGCCGCGACCGCCTTCCCACACGTTGTGGAAACGCAGCCATGAACTGGCGACCTCGCGCTGTGCGCCGTCCTCACCGATGACCTGCGTGAAGATGCCGTAGTCGTAACGGATGCCGTAGCCGGTGGCTGCATACCCCAGCGTGGCGAGCGAATCGAGGAAGCAAGCGGCCAGACGGCCGAGGCCGCCATTGCCGAGCCCCGGATCTTCTTCTTCGGCCGCCACGTCCTCGAGCTCGTGGCCGAGCGTGCGCACGGTCTCGCGCACATCATCGAGCAGGCCGTCCTCGAAGGAGGAGAGCGCATTGATCAGGCTGCGCCCGAGCAGGAACTCCATCGACAGATAGCACACGCGTTTGACGCGGGCGCGAGCCGCGCGATTGCACGTCGCGATCCAGCGCTCGCTGAGCTCTTCGCGCACCGCCAGCGCCAGCGCGTCATAGATGTCTCGTCGCGTCGCGGTCTCGAGCGTCTTGCCGAGCGAGCGCTCGAGACGATCGACGATGGCTTCATAGACCGCACCGCGGCGCAGAGCAATCGCCGGCGTCACTGCCGAGGTCTGGGGAGATTTCACTGTGGCTCGTAAACGAAGCGGATAGCGAATGGCGGGTAGCGGACAGCAAGAGGCCGCCCGGTTCGCCGTTGCGCGCGTCGGCCGCGAGCCGCTGACGCCAGGTCAGGCGCCTCGGGAATCCGTCGCCTGCGGCGGCTCCTCACTTCACCGCCTCTACCTTCTCTTCCACGATGCGCCATGAGCCGCTCTCGCGCACCAGCGTCAGCTCCTTGCGCAGGGCGTTCATGCCGAACTTCTGCACGAATCGCACAATGCGCCGGTCGGACCCGGCCGATTCGATCGTGAGCTGCTCGAGCATCGGGTCAGGGACTGGGCCGGTGGCGACCTGCTCACGGCGCTGCTCGAGCCAGGCGCCGGCGCCAGCCGCATCGGTCGGCGTCGTGAACCCAGTGGAATACAAGGCGATGACCGCATCGGCTTCCCGGTTCGCCCAGGCCTGCGCCCAGCTCGCCACGACCTCCTCCGGCGAGCGCGCAACGGCGCCAGCCGAACGGAAGTACGAAGGCGGCTCGTCCAGGCAGGCGGTGCGGCCGGCCGCCGAGCTTGCAGCCGACGGCTCGGGGATGATGAGCGCCTCCGCGCGGCGGGGCGAACTCATCCCCTGCGGTATCCGCAGGGGCGCATTGTTGCGCGCCGCCAGATACGGCTCGTCGGGATCCACACACACACGCGAGCCCCCGCAGCCTGCGAGGAACGCGGCGGCGCCGGCGACAAGCACGAACCTGGAGCACGCGAATGCGGTGAATGCTGAATGCTTCTTGAACATGACTGACGGCGACTGCCAATGATGGTGGATTGAAGCCGCGGCGCGAATGCGGCGAAGCCTCAAGTTACAGCGCGCTGAACGACAATACGGGCGACGGGTGCGGGCTGTCCGGGCGGACCGGTGCACGACTTCTACCGTACCGTCGACGCGCGGGACTGTCCAGCGCCCGCGCGGCGCCACAATTGCGCCCTGGCTCCGGCACAATCGAATGACAGGGTATCGAGGAAGCGGTTGGCGGTCAGCGCGGTAATCAGGAGGCGCGTCGCTTCGCTCCGGGTCAGCAACGGGTCCTCTGAAACTGACCGCCGACCGCTAATCGCTTCCTTCTCTAACCGCTTCCTTCTTCAGGAGCACCGCTTTCATGACCGAGCGCATTCGCGGCGCACTGCGGGCGATCTTCGGCGAGCTCCACTGGCGCGCCCCGGCCTGGATGACGGGCGTCGCGGCCGGGGTGCGACGCACGAGCGGCGCGCTGCGGCGTGCGGCGGCGGCGAACCCGCGCGGCGCGCTGGTCGCAGCCGTCGGACTGCTCGCTCTGCTGTTCGGCGCGGCGCTGCTGTGGCGTGCGTATGAGGCCCGCCCGAAACCCGTGCTGGTGCAATTCACCGTCTCGGCGCCGCCGGCGACCTGCTACGGCTGCGAGCCGCCTGGAGCGCCGAATCCGCTCATAGTGCAGTTCGACGGTCCGGCGGCGCCGCTCGAGCACACCGGTCGGCCGATGTCCGCCGAAGAAATCGGCGCCTCGCTTCGCCCCGCGCAGGCCGGGCGATGGACCTGGGAGGACGATCGGACGCTGCGCTTCCAGCCGGCGCAGGACTGGCCGATTGGCGAGCGCTACGTCGTCACATTCGCCAAGCGCGGCTTCGCCGCACCCGCCACACGGCTCGCGGCGCGCCAGTTCGAGTTCGAATCGGCGCCGTTCGTGGCCACCCTCGGCGAAATGCAGTTTCATCAGAACCCGGTCATGGCGAACGATAAGAAGGTCGTGGCCGCCGTCGCCTTCTCCCACCCCGTGGATCCGGTGAGCTTCGAGCAGCGTGTGCGCCTGAGGCTGTTCGAGCGCGTCAACGATGCGACTGAAAATGAGCTCCCGCCGCCCTCGCATACTGTCGTCTACGACAAGCTGAAACTGCACGCGTACGTACACTCCTCGCAACTGGCGTCGCCCGCCAAGGGCGGGCGAGTGGAGATTGCCGTTGCATCGAACGTGCGCGCCGCCCGCGGCGGTCCGGGCGCCCAGCGCCCGCTGACGGCGAGCGTCGACGTACCTGGACTGAACAGCCTGCGCATCGCCGATCTGTCGCTCGACATCGTGCGCGACGAGCGCAACGAGCCCGATCAGGTGCTGCTGATCAACACCTCTTTCTCCGTATCCGAGCGGGATCTGCCCGGCAAGGTTCATGCGTGGCTTCTGCCGCTGCGTCACCCGGATCCCCGCATGCAGCAGCCGTCAGACAACCGCAACCCTGCAGAACCGTTTGCATGGGACATGAGCAACTTTCGCCCGGAAGTCCTCACCGAGGAAGCGCGGCTGGAGCTCACGCAAGTACCTGGCGAGCGGGAGCACTACGAGCTGCATAGCCTGCGCTATCGCGCCGATCCGGGCCGTTACCTGTACGTGCGCATCGACGCCGGCCTGAAGTCGTTCGGCGGCTACCTGATGCCGGAAGTCGTCGAGCGCATCGTTCGCGTGCCGGAATTTCCGCGCGAGCTGAGCATTCTGCACCGCGGCTCTCTTCTGGCCATGTCGGGCGACAAGACGTTGACCCTGTTCTCACGCAACGTGCCGGCGATGCGCATCGAGGTGGGACGCTTGCTGCCGGGGCAGCTGCAGCACCTGGTTTCGCAGACGCACGGCGAGTTCGCCACGCCGTCCTTCAGCCATTGGGCGCTGGACGCCGCCAACCTCACCGAGCGATTCTCGAAGATCGTGCGCTTGCCGCCCGCACCGGCCGGCAAGGCGCAATACGAGGCGCTCGATCTGGGCGAGTACCTGCACGAAGACGGCGCCGATCGCCGCGGCGTCTTCCTGCTGCGAGTGCAGGGCTGGAACGCCGATCAGGATCGCCCGCTCGACTACGCTCGTGATCAGTGGAACGCGGCGCGTCAGGGCCAGGCAGCCGATGCGCGCGTGTTGGTCGTGACCGATCTGGGCTTACTGGCGAAACGCTCGATCGACGGCTCGCGGCAGGTGTTCGTGCAATCCATCGCGAGCGGCGCGCCGCTCGCCGGCGTGACCGTGGAGGTCATCGGGCGCAACGGGTTGCCAGTGCTGAGCGAGACGAGCGACGTCGACGGGCGCGTGCACTTTCCCGACCTGCAGAGTTTCCAGCGCGAACAACAGCCCGTCCTGTATCTCGCACGGCGCGGCGGCGACGCGTCCTTCCTGCCGATCGAGGAGCGCGACCGCTCGCTGGATCTGTCGCGCTTCGACGTGGGCGGCGTCATGAGCAGCGCCGATCGCGGCGCGCTCGCCGCCTACATCTTTTCCGACCGTGGCCTCTACCGGCCGGGCGAACAGATTCGCGCCGGCGCGATCGTGCGCAGTCAGGACTGGAAGCAGAGCCTCGCGGGAACACCGCTGCGGCTGGAGATCACCGATCCGCGCGGTGTAGTCGTGCGGCGCGAGACCTATGCGCCAGGAGTCGCGGGCTTCGGCGAAATCCTGCATCCGACCATGGAGACCTCTCCCACCGGAGTGTGGACGCTCTCGCTGTCAGTGGTGCGCGACCGACATCGAGCCGACCTCATCGGCTCGACGACCGTACAGGTGCGAGACTTCCTGCCCGACAGGTTGCGCATGCAGACGCGCTTCTCGGCGCAGTCGGACGGGTGGGTCTCTCCCGACGAACTGCGGGCGCACGTGCAGCTCGACAATCTGTTCGGCGCGGCCGCGGAGAACCGCCGTGTGACTGCGCAGATGACGCTGAGCCCGAGCATCCCCGAGTTTCGCGCCTTTCCCGATTACCGTTTCCACGACCCGCAGTACGCGCCCGAGGGGTTCACCGAGCCGCTCCCGGACGCGACTACCGATGCACAGGGCCAGGCGAGCTTCGAATTGAACCTGCAACGCTTCGCCCGCGCCACCTACCGTGTTCACCTGGTCACTCAGGGGTTCGAGGCGGACGGCGGACGCGGCGTGACTTCCGAGGCTGCGCAGCTGGTCTCGAGCATGCCGTATCTGATCGGGTACAAGGTCGACGGCGACCTGGAATATCTGCGGCGCGACAGCGAGCGTCGCGCGCACCTGATCGCCATAGACCCGCAAGTGCAGCGCACGACGGTCGATCAATTGCGCCTCATCCGCATGGAGACGCGCCACGTTTCCGTTCTGATGCGCCAGCCGAACGGAACATACAAGTACGAGTCGCGCCGCAAACAAATCCCGCTCAGCGAAAGGCCCTTGTCGATCCCGGAAGCGGGCTATGCGCTCATCCTGGATACCAGCGCACCTGGCGCCTACTCTTACGTGGTTCGCGACATGCAAGGCCAGCAGCTCGCAGCGTTCGATTATCGGGTGGCGGGCGACGGCGCCGTGACCCGGGGTCTGGAAAAGAACGCGGAGCTCGAGCTGACGCTCTCGAAGCGAGACTATCGTCCGGGCGAGGAGGTCGAGCTGTCCATCCGGGCGCCGTACGCGGGCTCGGGGCTCATCACCATCGAACGCGAGCGGGTTTACGCCTGGCGGTGGTTCACCGCTGAGTCGGCGAGCTCTGTGCAGCGCATCCGTCTCCCTGAAGAACTCGAAGGCTCGGCATACGTTTCGGTCGCCTTCGTGCGCGATCCCGCATCCAGCGAGATCTACACCAGCCCGCTGTCCTACGGAGTGCAGCCGTTCTCTATCGACGTGAATGCACGCCGCAACATCGTGACGGTGGAATCGCCGGAACGCATCAAACCCGGTGAGAAGCTCACCCTGCGGTATCGCACCGAACGGCCCTCGCGCATCGTGCTGTTCGCCGTCGATGAAGGCGTGCTTCAAGCCGCAAGTTATCGCACACCCGATCCGCTCGGCCACTTCTTCCAGAAGCGCGCGCTCGAGGTGACGACCACGCAGATTCTGGATCTGATCCTGCCGGAATTCCGCCGGCTCAATCTGGCGTCAGCGCCAGGCGGCGACGCCGCAGCTCTGCTCGGCAAGCGCCTGAACCCGTTTCGGCGCAAGGGCGAAGCGACCGTGGCCTTCTGGTCTGGCGTACTCGATGCGGACTCCACGTTCCGCGAGGTCAGCTACGTCGCGCCGGACTACTTCAACGGGCGGCTGGCGATCACGGCGGTGGCGGTTTCCGACGAGCGCATCGGAGTACACCAGGGCGGCGTGCTGGTTCGCGGCGATTTCGTTCTCTCGCCCAATGCGCCAACCACGGCGACGCCGGGCGATGAGTTCGAGGTGAGCGTGGGTGTGTCCAACAACGTAGCAAACTCGGGCGCCGACGCCTCGATCCAGGTGGCTGTCGCCACGCAGACGGGCCTCGAGGTGGTGGGCGAAGCCAACCGACGAGTCGCCGTCGCCGAAGGCCGCGAGGGGGTCGTGCGCTTCAGACTGCGCGCGCGCGACGAACCCGGGCCAGTGGACTTGACGTTTACAGCGACTCTGGGCGAAGCGAGCGCGACCAGACGCGTCGACATGAGCATCCGGCCCGCTACGCCGTATATGACGACGCTGCAGGCTGGCGTCCTGCGCCGCGGCGAGCGGGACGTGCGCGTTGCACGCGCCATGTATCCACATCACCGCAGGCTCGAGGTCGGCGTTTCCACGCTGCCCATGCAGTTCGCGCACGGGTTCGCAAGCTATCTCGCGAGTTATCCGTATTCCTGCACAGAGCAGATCGTCAGTCAGGCGATGCCGGCCGTGCTGTTGAGCACGAGACCGGAGTTCGGCGCCGTACGCTCGGCGCCCGGGGCGGACCTGGGTTCGCTGATCGGTGAACTGCGAACCCGCCAGAACGATGCGGGGGCCTACCGACTGTGGGCCGGCGGCGATCAAGTCGTCGCATTCGTCTCGCTCTACGCTCATCATCTGCTCCTCGAAGCCGGCGAGCGCGGCCTCTCCGTTCCGGCGGATCTGATCGAAGACGGCGCACGTCATGTGCGCAGCATCGCGCAGCGCGACGGCGACAATCTCGAGCAGGAGCGCGAGAGCGCCTACGCCATGTACCTGCTGGCGCGTCAGGGTGTGCGCGTTTCCGCCGAGGTCGCCGCTGCGCGCAGGCGGCTAGAGCAGCGTTACCAAGGCGAGTGGGAACGAGATTTGACTGCAGCCTGGCTGGCTGCGGCGTTGAGCCTGATGCGCCAGGAACGCGAGGCGGAGCAGCTCATCGCTCGCATGCGCTTCGATGACCAGGCGACCACGAGGAGCCACGACCAGGTCTACAACGACGCCATGACGCGCGACGGCTTCCTCCTGTTCATCATTGCGCGCCACTTCCCGCAGCGTGTTGCGGATATTCCGGCCACGGTGATGAGCAAGCTGGCGCAGCGAGTGACCGACGGCGTGTATCACTCGCTGTCGGCGGGTGCAACGCTGCTTGCTCTGGATGCGTACGCGAGTGCGACGGACGGCGTCGAAGGCCGCTTCAGGACGTTCGAAGTCCTGCAGGACCACAGCGTCCGGGCGCTCCCACTGCCGGACGAGACGTTCCCGAAGTCGCAGTTCTCCGAGCGCGCGAGCGCCCTGCGCTTCTTGATCGACAGCGACATCAATGCGTATTACCTCATCGAGCAGACCGGCTTCGATCGCACGCCGCCGACCGAAGCGATCCGTCAGGGGCTGGAGGTCGTGCGCGCTTACACCGACGAAAACGGCGCTCCGCTCGCCAACATTCGCATGGGCGACGAGGTGTACGTGCGTTTGAAATTCCGGACGCTGGACAAGGACTTCCTGCAGAACATTGCGCTGGTGGATCTGCTGCCCGGAGGTTTCGAGCTGGTCGTGCCTCGTGAGGAGGCTCACACGCCGTTTCTTGAGGCCGGGGAAGATGCAGACGCCACGCAGCGAGGAACCGGCTGGCGATGTCAGATCTGCGCAGGTCCGCCGAACATGCAGCTGCAGTACGCGGACATGCGGGAGGACAGGGTCGTCTTCTACGTCAGCGCCGGCCGCGATATGTCGGAGATCGTCTATCGCATCAAAGCCACGAACGTGGGCGAATATGTCGTCCCTCCAGCATACGGCGAGGCGCTTTACGATCGCAGCGTGATGGGCCGCTCGGCGGCGAAGCGCGTGTCGGTCTCGCGTCCCTGAGCGCTCGTCGAGCCTCGCCTGGCAGATCGTGCGCGTGCAGATCCTCAGCCTGACATGAGCAGCGCGCACGAGGGGAAAACGGCGTCGCACAAGCGCAAGCTGTGCGCCGCGGCGCTGGTTGCGATCCTGCTGACCGTTGCGGCCGCTGCTCAGCTCAGTGGCGAGAGCACGCCATTTTCCATGCGAATCCCGACGTCGACCGCGGTGTTCGATCGCAACGGTCGGCTGTTGCGCCTGACGCTGGCCAGCGATCAACAGTATCGAATCTGGACGCCGCTCGAGAAGACTACGCCCTTGTTCGTCGAAGCGCTGCTGCTGCACGAGGACCGTCACTTTTATCGCCATCCGGGTGTGAATCCGATTTCCCTCGTGCGCGCGGCGGCGTCCACGTACGCCGGCGGTCCGCGCGTCGGAGGATCGACGATCACGATGCAGCTCGCGAGGCTGTTGTACGGACTGGACACGCGAAGCATCCCCGGCAAGCTGAAGCAGATCGCTCTGGCGCTGCAGCTCGAGCTTCAGTACACCAAGCGCGAGCTTCTCGAAGCGCACATCAATCTGGCGCCTTACGGCGGCGCCATCCAGGGCGTAGGCGCCGCGAGCCTCATCTACTTCAACAAGCCTGCTGCGCAACTCGATCTCGCCGAGGCGCTCACGCTCGTTCTGATTCCACAATCACCCGCAGTGCGCGCTCCGCGAGACGGCGCCGAACCGGCTGCACTCACGCGCGCCCGCGCCCGCCTGCTCGAACGTTGGGCGAGCGCGCGCCCAACCGCGCAGGCCATGCCGAACGACGCCGCCGCGCCGCTACGCTACGGCTCCATACGCAATCTGCCGTTCGCCGCGCCTCATTTCAGCGATCACGTGCTGCGGTTGGCGCGTGAGATGGACCGAACGGGGGCGGCCTCGGAACTGCGCACCATGCTCGATCTGCGGCAGCAGAGATTGCTCGAGCGCGTACTCGAGAACTATGTACGCGAACGGCGGCGCGTGGGCGTGCAGAACGCGGCGGCGCTGCTGGTCGATTATCGCGACATGTCGGTGCGCGCCATGATCGGCTCGGCGGACTTTCATTCCGCCGCCATTCATGGGCAGGTGAACGGTACGCGCGCGAAACGCTCACCCGGCTCGGCGCTCAAACCGTTCGTCTACGCCCTGGCGATCGATCAGGGCCTCATTCATCCGCTGACTGTACTCAAGGACGCTCCGACCTCCTTCGGTCCGTTCAGCCCCGAGAATTTCGACGGCCGGTTCGCCGGTCCGGTGACTGCTACGGCCGCCCTGATCCGCTCGCGCAATGTGCCGGCCGTGACGCTTGCGTCGCAGCTCGCCCAACCGAGCTTCCACCAGTTCCTGCAAACTGCCGGCGTTTCGCGGATGCACAGCGAGAAACACTACGGACTGGCGCTCGTGCTCGGCGGCGGTGAAGTGACGATGGAGGAAACCGCCATGCTATACGCCATGCTGGCGAACCGCGGGCGACTTGCGCCTTTGCTTTATTTCCAGGACGGCGCCCGGCAAGCGCGCGACCAGCCTCGCTTGCTGTCTGAAGAAGCGAGCTTCATGACGCTCGACATGCTGCGCAGCGCACCGCGACCGGCAGACTCAATCGTGCGGCCGAGGAGCAGCACGCAGGTTGCATGGAAGACCGGAACGTCCTGGGGATTCCGCGACGCCTGGACCGCAGGCGTGTTCGGCCCCTACGTGCTGGTCGTATGGGTGGGCAACTTCGACGGTCGCGGCAATCCGGAGTTTGTCGGATTGCACGCGGCGGCGCCTCTGTTCTTCAGGCTGGTCGATGCGCTCACGGCCAGCGAGCGCATCGTTGAGCCTGTGTTCCGCCCGCCGCCGAGACTGCAGCGCATCGAAGTCTGCAGCGCCTCGGGCGACCTGCCGAACGCGGAATGCCCTCACACCACGAGCGTCTGGTACATCCCGGGCGTCTCGCCCATCAAGGTGAGCGACATTCATCGGCGCGTGTGGATCGACGCGCGCAGCGGCCTGCAGGCGTGCCCGCCTTTCGATCCTGCGCACACACGCAGCGCAGTCTTCGAGTTCTGGCCGACCGACCTGCTGCAACTGTTCGCCCAGGCCGGCATGCCGCGGCGACGACCGCCGCCTGCATCAGACTGCCAGCGCGATGCACCAATCGGAACGCCGCCGCATATCACCTCGCCGATCTCGTCCATGACGTACACCGTCCGCGCGGGCCGCATCGGCGCCGAAACGATCCCGCTGGTCGCGAACGCCGATAGTGAAGTGCGCCGTCTGCACTGGTTCGTTAACGAGACTTACGTCGGCGTCGGCGCGCCCGGCGCCGCCCTCGCCTGGACGCCCGAGCGCGCAGGCCGCTACCTGGTGCGCGCGGTTGACGACCGAGGCCGTGCGGACAGTCGCGCATTGCGGGTCGAGCTTGTCAGGTAATACAAAGCTCGCGTGCTGGAATGCTCGCACCATTTGCGCCAGGGGCGAGCCTGACATGGACGATCTGACGATCGTCCGGGTCGCCTGGCCGAGAGCCACTGCTGGCCTGAGTCGGCGAGATCACCGCTGTTCGGCGCGGCCGCGCGTATGCGCCCGCTCTTCAGCGATAATCGCAGCCGCCGCCGTATCGTCCGGAGACAGCCATGAATCCAAGGCTTTTCACTCCCATCCAAGTCGGCCCGCTCACGCTGCCGAACCGCATCGTGATCGCCCCCATGTGCCAGTACTCCGCCGAGAACGGCTGTTTGACGGATTGGCACCTGATCCACCTCGGTCATCTGGCCCTCTCGGGCGCTGCGCTGCTCACCATCGAAGCCACGGCTGTGGCGCCTGAGGGAAGGATCACCTACGCGGATGCGGGGTTGTACTCGGACGAGTGTGAGGCCGCCATGCGTCGCACCATAGAAGCAGTGCGTCGCTGGTCGGACATGCCGCTCGCAATTCAGCTTGCGCATGCGGGGCGCAAGGCTTCGACAGAAGTTCCCTGGAAAGGCGGAGCGCAGCTGCCGCCCGAACATGCCAACGGGTGGCGCACCGTAGCGCCCTCCGCGATTCCCTTTCTGGAGAATGAACTCCCGCCGACCGCGCTCGATCGCGACGGCGTGGCCGGCGTGCGCCGTGCGTTCGCTGACGCTGCACGCAGAGCAGCGCGCGTCGGGCTCGATGCGATTCAAATCCATGCGGCGCATGGCTATCTGCTCCATGAGTTCCTGTCGCCGCTGTCCAACCATCGGACCGATCAGTATGGTGGTTCGCTCGAAAATCGCATGCGTTTGCCGCTCGAGGTGTTCGATGCCGTGCGCGAGGCCGTTCCTGCGGAGATCGCCGTGAGCATTCGCGTCTCGGCCACGGATTGGGCGCCCGGAGGCTGGGATGTGCATCAGACGGTCGAGTTCGCGCGCGCCCTCGAGGCGCGCGGATGCAACGCGATTCATGTGTCGAGCGGCGGCGCCACGCCGGCGCAGCAGATCCCGCTCGGCCCCGGTTATCAGGTTCCGCTCGCCAGGACAGTCAAGGCGGCGGTAGGCATACCGGTGATCGCAGTCGGCCTGATCTCGGAGTACGAGCACGCGGAGTCCATTCTCGTCGCTGGCGACGCCGACCTTATCGCCGTGGCTCGCGCCATCCTCTACAACCCGCGATGGCCCTGGCACGCCGCCGCGCACTTCGGCGCCCGGGTCAAGGCGCCTCATCAATATCTGCGCTCACAACCTGCGCGCTTCCGCAATTTGTTCGAAGTGCGCGCGGACGACTAGAAAGCGCCTCTCACAACTGGAGCCACAGGGCAGAGATAGCCGCCTGCAAACCACCATGTCGCCCGCTCCGTCTCCGGCAACCATGGTCGTGAGGCCGGTCGCCGGTGCGAGCGGAGCCGCGAGTCCTGCGCTGACCGGTCGCAGCGTGCGGCGCGATGTGTGCGACCATGAACAAGCAGCATAGGGAACTCGCGTGCAACCGATCATCTCCGTATCCAAGCTGGTCAAGACCTACGCCTCGGGTTTTCAAGCGCTCAAGGGCGTGGACCTCGAGATACGTCGCGGCGAAATCTTCGCGCTGCTCGGACCGAATGGCGCCGGCAAGACTACGCTGATCAACATCATCTGCGGCATCGTGACGCCGACCTCTGGCGTAGTGCTTGCTGACGGTCATGATATCCAGCGTGAGTTCCGTGCGGCTCGCTCGAAGATCGGGTTGGTGCCTCAGGAACTATCGACGGACGCATTCGAAAGCGTCTGGGCGACCGTGAACTTCAGCCGCGGCCTGTTCGGCAAGCCGCGCGACGACGCTCACCTCGAGAAGGTGTTGCGCGACTTATCGCTCTGGGACAAGAAGGACAACAACATCATCTCCCTTTCCGGCGGCATGAAGCGTCGCGTGATGATCGCCAAGGCGCTGTCCCACGAGCCGCAGATCCTCTTTCTCGACGAGCCTACCGCGGGCGTGGACGTGGAGCTGCGCCGCGACATGTGGAGCATGGTGCGCTCGCTGCGCGCAAAGGGCGTCACGATCATTCTGACGACCCACTACATCGAAGAAGCGGAGGAAATGGCCGACCGCATCGGCGTCATCGACAAAGGCGAGATCATACTTGTGGAAGACACGCGCACGCTGATGCGCAAACTCGGCCGCAAGCAGCTCACGCTGCACCTGCAATCGCCATTGAAGGAAATCCCGGCCCCGCTCGCGGGCCGCAACCTCGAGCTGTCGGCGGACGGCGTCGATCTGATCTACACCTTCGATACGCAAAGCGATTCGACGGGCATCGCGCGTCTGCTGCGCGAGCTCAACGAACATGGGATCGACTTCAAGGACCTGCGCACCGAAGAAAGCTCTCTCGAGGAGATCTTCGTGAGCCTCGTAAGGAGGAGATGATGAACGTCTACGCAATCCGCGCCATTTACAAGTTCGAAATGGCGCGCTGGTTTCGCACGCTGGTGCAGAGCGTGCTCTCACCGGTGATCTCCACCTCGCTATATTTCGTGGTCTTCGGCGCAGCGATCGGCTCGCGCATCGCGCAGGTCGAAGGGATCAGTTACGGCGCCTTCATCGTTCCCGGCCTCATCATGCTGGCGATCCTGACCGAAAGCATCTCCAACGCCTCGTTCGGCATCTACATGCCGAAATGGGCCGGGACGATCTACGAGGTGCTGTCCGCGCCGGTGTCGTTCGTCGAAACCGTAGCCGGCTACGTCGGCGCCGCCGCCACCAAATCGGTGCTGCTCGGACTCATCATCCTTGCAACCGCCCGTGTGTTCGTGCCCTTCAGCATCGAGCATCCGCTGTGGATGATCGCGTTCCTCGTGCTGACATCCCTCACATTCAGTCTGTTCGGCTTCATCATCGGCGTGTGGGCCACCGGGTGGGAGAAGCTGCAAGTCATTCCCATCATGATCGTCACGCCGCTTGCTTTCCTGGGCGGCAGCTTCTACTCGATCAGCATGCTTCCGGAGCTGTGGCAGAAGATCACGCTCTTCAACCCCGTGGTGTACCTGATCAACGGTTTCCGCTGGAGCTTCTATGACGTTTCGGACGTCAGCGTGGGTCTGAGCCTCGGCATGACGCTGATCTTCATGGCCGGGTGTCTCGCGACGATTCGTTGGATTTTCAAGACGGGCTACAAGCTGAAGAGCTGACCGCCGCTAGTCCACCCACCCGAACGAACGCGTCACGGCCTTCCGCCATCCCGCGCAAAGACGCTCGCGCTGGCCACCAGGCATATCAGGCGTCCACGACCGCGCCACGCGCCAGTTGCGCTTCAGGTCTTCGACGCCCTTCCAGTAGCCTGTCGCCAGCCCTGCCGCGTACGCCGCGCCGAGCGCGGTCGTTTCCGTCACCTGCGGCCGCACCACTCTGGCGTCGAGAATATCCGCCTGAAATTGCATCAACAGCTCGTTCACGACCATCCCGCCGTCCACGCGGAGCTCAGCCAGCTTGACGCCTGAATCCCGCTCCATGGCGTCGAGCACGTCGCGCGTCTGGTAAGCGGTGGCTTCCAGCGCTGCTCGAGCGATGTGAGCGCGCGTCGCGTAACGCGTGAGCCCCGCGATGACGCCGCGGGCGTGATCCTTCCAGTACGGCGCGTACAGGCCGGAGAACGCCGGGACTATATAGACGTCGCCGTTGTCCTCAACGCTTGCGGCAAGCGCCTCCACTTCGGCGCTGGAGCTGATGACGCCCAGATTGTCGCGCAGCCATTGCACGAGCGCGCCGGAGATCGCGATCGATCCCTCGAGCGCGTAACGCGCAGGCGCATCGCCCAGGCGATACGCCACGGTGGCGACCAGGCCGGCTTGCGAAAGGACAGGCTTTTCGCCGGTATTCATCAGGAGGAAACACCCGGTGCCGTAGGTGTTCTTGGCTTCACCCGGCGCGAAGCATGTCTGGCCCACGAGCGCGGCCTGTTGATCGCCAAGGGCGCCCGCGATCGCAACGCCTTGCAGCGTCCCCTGCTTCGCCTCCCCGTAGAACTCGCTCGACGAGACTATGCGCGGCAATAACGCGGCCGGAATGTCGAACACTCCCAGCAGTTCCTCGCTCCACTGGAGATCCTCGAGCGACATCAGCAGGGTGCGGCTGGCGTTGGTGACGTCCGTAATGTGCAGGCCGCCCGTCAGATTCCACAACAGCCAGGAATCGATCGTGCCGAAGCAGAGCGCGCCGCGAGCTGCGCTGCTGCGCGCCCCGGGCAGGGAGTCGATCAGCCACTTGAGTTTCAAGCCGCTGAAGTAGCTCGTGAGCGGCAGACCCGTCATCGCTCGGAACCTGTCCTTGCCGCCCTCTGCTGTGTACTGCGCGACCAGGGGATCGACGCGCGTGTCCTGCCAGACGATGGCGTTGTAGAGCGGTTCGCCTGTGCGGCGGTCCCACACGACCGTGGTCTCGCGCTGATTCGTCACGCCGACGCCGAGCAGATCACGCGCCTTCAGCCGTGCGCCGGCCAGAGCCGCGGCGATCACTTCTTCGGTGTTGCGCACGATTTCCATAGGAGAATGCTCGACCCAGCCCGGCTGCGGGTAGAACTGCGCATGCTCCTTCTGCGCGCTCGCGACGATCTCGCCGGCCTCATCGAACACGATGAAGCGAGTGCTGGTCGTGCCCTGATCGATAGCGCCGATGAAACGAGTCATGCGCCGAGGCTAACCGCTCGGCGCAGGGCGGCGCTACTATTCTTCTTCTCATTCTTCGCCCGCCGCTCGCCTTCACCTGTCGCACGAGAGACCCACGCCATGGCCGCCGACAGCATCAATCGCCGCATCGTGCTCGCAGCGCGCCCGGTGGGCGCCCCGACCGCTGCGTGCTTCCGCATGGAAGAACATCCCGCGCCGGAACCCAAAGACGGCGAGATGCTGCTGCGCACACTATGGCTCTCTCTCGACCCCTACATGCGCGGACGAATGAGCGATGCGCCTTCCTACGCTGCACCGGTCGCGGTGGGCGCAGTGATGGTGGGCGGCGCGGTGTGCCGGGTGGAAGAGTCGAGGCGCCCGGATTTCCAACCCGGCGATCTCGTGCAAGCGTATACGGGCTGGCAGGACTACGCCGTTTCCGATGGCGCGGGCGTCATCAAGCTCGATCCATCGATGCCGCGGCCTTCGCACGCGCTCGGCGTACTGGGCATGCCCGGTTTCACCGCCTATGTGGGATTGCTGGATATCGGCGCGCCGCAGCCCGGTGAAACCGTCGTGGTTGCAGCCGCGACCGGTCCGGTCGGCTCGACCGTGGGTCAGATCGCCAGGATCAAGGGCGCACGCACCGTCGGAATCGCCGGCGGCCCGCAGAAGTGCGACTACGCAGTGCGCGAATTCGGCTTCGACGCCTGCATCGACCATAAGGATCCGGATTTCCCGAAGCTGCTCGCCGCCGCCTGTCCGAAAGGAATAGACGTGTACTTCGAGAACGTCGGCGGGGCCGTGTTCGACGCGGTGACGCCGCTGCTGAACACGTTTGCCCGCATTCCGGTGTGCGGACTGATCTCGCGCTACAACGCCACGAGTCTGCCGCAGGGACCCGATCGGCTGCCATTGCTGCAGACACTGCTGCTGATCAAGCGCATGCGCATGCAGGGCTTCATCATCTCCGACCACGCCGCACGCATCCACGAGTTCCAGCGCGACATGCGCCAGTGGGTGAAGGAGGGCCGCGTCAAGACGCGCGAGGACGTGGTGGAAGGACTGGAGAACGCCCCCACCGCGTTCCTCGGCCTGCTCGAAGGCAAGAATTTCGGGAAGCTAGTGGTCAAGGTGGCGGACTAGCCAAGCCGCGCGCCGGCCTCAAGGCCCGCCGGCGTCGCCGAGGACGCGAGCTCAGTCGTATATACGTGCACAGCGTTACATACGACGCGGAAGCTGCGCGCGAGCTGGGGCGCGCGCCAACATGGCGGCGCGCCCGTTGGAAAGGAGGCGGGCGGCGCTACTCCGCCGTCGCGTCCCCGAGCGCGGCCAGCGCAGCTTTGCGAGCCGCTTCGAACTCATCGCCAGGCGTCCAGCTGGGCGCCTCTTCCGCATTGGCGACGTTGAAACCGACGTAGAAACCGAGCTGCGCATCTTCGATCATGCCGTCGAAGTTCCAGCTATCGTCGATCTCGTCCGACTGCTGGTGATAGTGCTTGGCCTCGTACTCCGCATGGCGCTCCTTGCCCCAGCCTGCCGGTCGGTCCCGGAACTGCGTGCCGGTGTCGATATACAGTGCGGGCACGCCGATCTTGGCGAAGTTGAACTGATCGGAGCGGTAGAAATAGCCGCGGTCCGGGAATTGATCGGGCGTGACCGTGCGACCCTGCATCTGCGCGATCGCATCCACGTAGCCATCGAGCGTGGACTTGCCCTTGCCGATATAGACAATGTCCTGCGCCCTGCCCCAGATGTTGCCGCCGTCGAAGTTGATGTTTGCGGCGATCTTGCCGGGCTCGACGGTGGGATTCTCGGCGTAGTGCTGCGAGCCGAGCAGGCCCTGCTCCTCGGCGGCTACGAACAGCAGCATGATCGAGCGACGCGGCGGCTCAGGCAGCGCTTTGAACGCTTTGCCGATTGCGAGAAGCTGCGCGACGCCCGAAGCGTTGTCCATCGCGCCGTTGAAGATCCGATCGCCCGTCTCGTCCGGCTCACCCACGCCAAGATGGTCATGATGCGCGGTGTAGATGACGTACTCCTCGCTCAATCGGGGATCCGAGCCACGCAGCACGCCGTAGACGTTCGCCGTGCTCGAACGGTTCAGCTCGTTGGTGAACTCGAACGAAGTCGTCACACCGAGCGGCACAGGCGCGAAGTCCTTCGACCGCGCCGATTCGATGAGCTGATCCAGCTCCTTGCCGGCGAACTTCACCAGCTCGCGCGAGGCGTCCTGAGTCAGCCAGCCCTTCACCTGAATGCGCGGCTCGTCGCGCGCCGGCAGCTCGACCTGCTCGCCCGTCCATGAGGTCTGCACGACCTGGAAGGGATAGCCCGCCGAGGGCGTGGTGTGAATGATGATCGCGCCGGCCGCACCCTGTCGCGCCGCGCTCTCGTACTTGTACGACCAGCGCCCGTAGTACAGCCGGGCGTCACCTTCGAACAACTCGGGCGACCAGTCTGGGTCGTTGTTCAGCATCAGTAGAACCTTGCCTCGAAGGTCCTGGCCCTTGAAATCGTCCCAACCGTACTCGGGGGCCTGAATGCCGTAGCCCACGAAGACCACCTCGGCGTTCCTGAAGCCGGCTTTCTTCTCCTGCACCCCGCTGCCGGCGATGTACTCGTCCCACCAGTCGAAGGAGACGGTTTTACCGTCGCGCCGAAAGCTCCACTGCTTCGGCATCTGCGAAGTGACGCCGACCACATCGAAGGTCTGCAGCCACTCGCTGTCCGGTCCTGCAGGCTCGAACCCTATCGCCTTCAATTGCTCGACCAGATACTCGCGCGCTTTCGCGTCGCCGGGCGTCGCCGGCCCGCGGCCTTCGAATTCGTCAGAGGAGAAAGCGGTGATCTGCTCGCGCAGGTACTCCCCCGTGATCTGCTCGGCGGCTGCAGCCTGCGCCTCGGCGCTGACCGCAGCCTGCGGCTCGGGCGCCGGCGTGGGATCCTGGCGCTTGCACGCGCCAAGCGTGACGGACAGCACGGCCAGCGCGCAGAGCGCCTGCACGCGTCGGAAATCTGTATACATCAGGAGCTCCGATCTATTGCGCGTCGATAGGCGAAATGTAGCAGAGGAAGCGGCTGGCGGTTGGCGGTACATTCGGACTCATGTCGCGACATCTGCTTCTCATCTACGGCGGCCATGCGGGCGGGCGGACACACGACATGGCGGCGGCCGTGCAGGAAGGCGTGCGCGAGGCTGGCGAGGACGTCGAATTGCGCGCGCTGCCTGCGCTTGCGGCCGGCGTGGAGGATCTGCTCTGGGCGCACGGCCTGCTGATCGGTACGCCGGAGCACTTCGGCTACATGTCGGGCGCGGTCAAGGATTTCATGGACCGCACCTTCTATCCGGCCCAGGACAAGGTGGACGCGCTGCCGTACGCGGTGTTCGTCAGCGCCGGCAACGACGGCTCCGGCGCCGTCAGCTCTATCGAACGGATCGCGCTCGGCTTCAAATGGAAGCGCGTCGCCGATCCGCTGATCGTGCGCGGCGAAATCACACCTGAAGCGCGCGAGCGCTGCGTGGAGCTTGGCCAGACCATGGCGGCCGGCCTGGCGCTCGGTGTTTTCTGACGCGCGCGGCGCTCGTATCCTGGTGCGCAAAACGCGGCGCTCGCGGCATGCATCAGCAGCTCAGCCGCGCCGACCGCACCGGAGACAGTAATTTGCCGAGTTCACCGTTTCGCTCCTACGGCCGCGCAACCCATTGGTTGCTGTTCATCCTGCTCGCGGCGACGTTCGCCTGGTACGCCGTCCCTGAAATGCGCTGGCGCGCAACGCGCGCCGATGCGCAGCCTCGTCCGGTGGTCGCACGCGGAGAGCTGTCACAGGACGAGCTCACCACAATCGAAATTTTCGAGCGATCGAAAGGCTCCGTCGTCTACATCTCCACGCGCTCACGCGTCGTGGACCTCTGGACGCGCAACGTGCTCAGCGTGCCGCGCGGTACGGGTTCGGGCTTCATCTGGGACGGACGCGGACACGTGGTCACCAACCTGCACGTGATCGCCGGCGCTGCGGAAGCGAGCGTGCAGCTGAGCGACGGCAGAAGCTACGCCGCTTCGCTGGTCGGCGCGAGCGCCGCGCACGACCTGGCGGTGTTGCGCGTACGAGTGCCGATGAACGCGCCGCCGGCGCTGCCGATCGGCTCTAGCGGCGACCTGCGCGTCGGGCAGAAGGTGTTCGCCATCGGCAATCCGTTCGGACTCGACTGGACGCTCACCACCGGCATCGTCTCGGCGCTCGACCGCTCGCTTCCCGGCGAGAACGGTCGTCTGATCACCCACCTGATCCAGACCGACGCCGCAATCAATCCCGGCAATTCCGGGGGTCCGCTGCTCGACAGCGCGGGCCGCCTGATTGGCGTGAACACCGCGATCTACAGCCCGTCAGGCGCCAGCGCGGGCGTCGGCTTCGCCGTACCCGTCGACATGGTGAATCGGGTCGTACCGCAGCTCATCGCACAGGGCCGCTATGCGCCGCCGAGCCTCGGCGTGGAGGTGGACGAATCGCTCAATCGGGCGCTGATGCGCGAGCTAGGGATCGAGGGCGTGGCGGTGCTGCGTGTGCTCCCGGGTTCAGGCGCCGAGCAGGCGGGTCTGCGCGGCGTGACCCTCGGGCGCGGCGACCGCATCATCCCTGGCGACGTAATCCTGGAAATCGACCAAACGCCCGTCACGAGCGTCGGAGAGCTGCTGGCGCAGATCGACGACCGGGATGTCGGCGATACCGTGAACCTGACGATCTGGCGTGAGACACGACAGTTCAACGTCGAGGTGCGTCTGGGCGCTTCGAGCGAAGGCGCAGTACGCTGACGCCGAGGAGTTCGGCTGCAGAGCTGAACGAGCTTCACGCCGTCGCCGCAACTGCAAGACTGCGCTGTGATGCTGTGACGCAATTGGCGACGTCGGTGCAACGGAATGTGGACACTCGCGCCACGACGCCATGGACACGCCGAGCCTGCACATCCCTGAAATCGCCTCGCTGCTCTGGGCCGCGGTCGCGTTCGCCGCTCTGGTTGCGAGCGCGTATCGCCGACGGCGCCAGAGACTGCCGATAACGGAGTCCGCCGGAACGCCGCCTGGGCCGTCCTACATTACATATGACGATGCGCCCACCGTGCGGGTCGCTGACTGCGAACGCGTTGGTCGCCGACGCAAACTCGTCAGGTTGGCGCTTGACGAGTCGGTCGACATCGTCGAGCCGCACCCGAGGCTGCCGCCGCGCTTTCGCATCACTCTGAAACGGATCTTGGAGATCGAAGGCGGTCCGGCCGCGCACGTCGTCGTGGAGTTCGGCGGCGCTGCAGTGAATTGCGGAGCGGAGGTCCGGGAGCTCGGGTTCAACGAGTTCCTCATGCCGCGCTACGGGCGCAACGAGCCGCGCAGCAGCCTTTCGCATTTCCAAGAGAACGGCGACGGCCTCGACTTCATGCGGGTCAAGCTGCGGGCCGCGGATGCGGCGGAGGGCTGGGCGGAGTTCGACGTGCTACAGGCGTCCAGCCGCTGGCCGACGCGCTGATCGCCGGGCGCCTGATCGGCGCGCATTCGAACGAAGTCTGCGCCGATCTCGTCTCTATAATTTAAGGGCTATGTCGAGAAAACTGCCCCAGGATTTCTACGCGCGCGAAACTCTCATGGTCGCCCGCGATCTGCTGGGCATGCATCTCGTGCACGAAGGTCCTGCCGGACGCCAGGTGGGCCGCATCGTCGAAACGGAGGCCTACAAGGGGCCCCGCGACCTCGCCGCTCACTCCTCGCGGGGGCGCACCCGTCGCACCGAGGTGATGTTCGGGCCGCCCGGTCACGCGTATGTGTATTTCATTTACGGGTTCTGGAACTGCCTGAACGTGGTGACCGCCGCGCATGGCGTACCGCACGCCGTGCTCCTGCGGGCGGTGGAGCCGATAGAAGGCCTGAGCGAGGCCACACACGGGCCCGGCTTGCTGTGCCGGGCGATGCACATCGACCGCAGACTCAACGGCGCGAGTCTGCTCGGCGACACCCTCTGGATCGAGGCGCCTGAACGTCGCTGCAAAACTCGGGTGGGCCGTAGCCCACGCATCGGCGTGGGCTACGCGGGCGAGTGGGCGCTCAAGCCATGGCGGTTCTTCGATCGCGACTCCATCTACGTATCGACCGTCAGCCCCGCAATCCGCCGCACGGCGCTGAGCGGCAAGCCGGCTCGCGCGCGCCGCAGCCAGGCGCAATAAAAGGCGAGGAGCCGGCGCGCGCCAGACTTGCAGGATTTGCATATCGGCGCTAGCCGCCGCCTGCCGGCATCGGCCATTCAGCAGCAGCGACCTTGGCAAACCTGACGCCCGAACACTCCAGCCATGCGAGACTGACCACCGACTTTCAACTTGAATCCGACGCCGAGCCCCGCTTCTTCGGCGACCGCATTAAGATCCCGCCCCATGGTTCCCGCCCGCAATCTCTTCTCTTATCGCAAGCACTGGGCGTCACGCTTCGGGACGGCGCCGTTCCTGCCCATGTCGCGCGAGGAAATGGAGGCTCTGGGTTGGGACAGTTGTGACATCGTCATCGTCACTGGCGATGCGTACGTCGATCATCCGAGCTTCGGCATGGCGATCGTCGGGCGGGTGCTCGAAGCTCAGGGCTTTCGCGTCGGCGTCATCGCCCAGCCGGACTGGCGCTCCAGCAAGGATTTCACGCGACTCGGCAGGCCCAATCTATTTTTCGGCGTGACTGCCGGGAATATGGATTCGATGGTGAATCGGTACACCTCGGACCGGCGCATCCGCAGCGACGATGCGTACACGCCGGGCGGCCAGGGTGGAAAACGCCCCGATCGCTCGGTGATCGTTTATACGCAGCGGCTGCGCGAAGCGTTTGGCGATGCACCGATCGTGATCGGCGGCATCGAGGCCAGCCTGCGCCGCATTGCGCACTTCGATTACTGGTCGACCAAGGTGCGCCGCTCGATCCTGCTGGACTCGGGCGCCGACCTGCTGGTGTACGGCAACGCTGAGCGGCAGCTCGTTGAACTCGCGCACCGGCTGGCCAAGGGCGAGGCGATTGCGCAAGTCAGCGATCTGCGGGGCACGGCGTTCAAGCGGGCCGCCACGCCGCCCGACTGGTTCGAAATCGATTCCAGCACGGTCGATGAGCCCGGCCGCCTGAATCCGCCAGTGGACCCGTACGCAACACACGGCGGATCGGCGCCCACATGTGACGCGCAACGACCCTGCGGCGCTGCAGACGCTGACGCGACCCGGGTGGTGAAGCTTCATCGGCGCATTCCCATCGCCCAGCGTGATCGCTCAGTGATCCGCATGCCTTCATTCGAGGCCGTGCGCGACGATCCCGTGCTGTATGCCCACGCATCGCGCATCCTGCACATGGAGTCCAACCCCGGAAACGCGCGCGCGCTGGTGCAGCGCCATGGCGACACGGACGTATGGATCAATCCGCCGCCGCTGCCGCTCACCACGGCGGAGCTGGATGCGATTTACGAGCTGCCCTATAGCCGCGTTCCACATCCGTTCTACGGAAACGCGAAAATCCCGGCGTACGAGATGATCCGTTTCTCGATCGCGATTCAGCGCGGCTGTTTCGGCGGGTGCACGTTCTGTTCGATCACCGAGCACGAGGGGCGCATCATTCAGAGTCGTTCGGAAGACTCGATCGTGCGGGAGATCGAAACCCTGCGAGATTCCGTGCCCGGCTTTACCGGCGTGGTCTCCGACCTTGGCGGACCGACCGCCAACATGTACCGGCTTGCGTGCAAGTCGCGGAAGATCGAGGCGGCGTGCCGCAAACCCTCGTGCGTGTATCCGGGAATCTGCCCGAACATGAATACCGACCACACGCCGCTCATCCGCCTCTACCAGCGCGCGCGCGCACTGCCGGGCGTGCGTAAGATCCTCATCGGCTCAGGCGTGCGTTATGACCTGGCCGTAGAGTCTCCCGAGTACGTGCGCGAACTCGTGCAGCACCATGTGGGCGGCTACCTCAAAATCGCGCCCGAAGCGATTGCCGAAGGCCCGCTATCGAAGATGATGAAGCCGGGCATAAAGACGTACTACCGCTTCAAGGAGCTGTTCGAGAAATACTCGAAAGAAGCCGGCAAGGAGCAGTACCTGATCCCCTACTTCATCGCCGCGCATCCGGGCGCAACCGACGAGGACATGCTGCAGCTCGCGCTCTGGCTGAAGCGCAACGGTTATCGCGCGGATCAGGTGCAGGCCTTCCTGCCCTCGCCCATGGCGACCGCCACCGCGATGTGGCATTCCGGCAAGAACCCATTGCATCGCGTCGGACGCGACACCGAGAACGTGCACATCCCGAAGGACATGCACGTTCGCCGCCTGCACAAGGCGTTCCTGCGCTGGCATGACGCGAACAACTGGCCGCTGCTGCGCCAAGCGCTGAAGCGCATGGGCCGCGCCGACCTGATCGGACCGGGCAAACATCAGCTCATCCCCGCCTGGCAGCCGGCCGGAACCGGCGGAGCGCCGGAAGGCCGCCGCACGCCGAACAGGAAACCGCTGCGTTTCCGCACGCAGCATACGAGGGGGAGAGGAAGCGGTTAGCGGTCAGTTGAAGATGGACTGCGTCGCGCGCCTCTGGCTTACGCGGCGTCGCCAACCCGCGACAGATGGCGCAACCAACCGCTGACCGCTGATCGCCAAGAAAAACCGCTTACAAAAAAAAAGCCCGCCGAAGCGGGCTAGTCAGGGGGATCAAGGGAAACAGCGACACCAATCGGGGATTGGGATAACGCTCAACAAGCGCCGGCGAGCTGTACGCCGCCGCACTCCGAACATTTGAGCGTCTTCGCCTCGCGAAGTTCCGCACTCTGTTCAGGCTGTGGCTCAACTGTCTGCTCCGGAATCTCCGTCGCCAAGCCGAGACACGCGCGACGCACACCGATGCATGGTCGCATGGCCGCCGAGGTCATCAACATTCCCCGCTCGTCTGGGCGCAACTGTCGGCCAAATCACCCCTTGGATAAATACCGCGCTAGGAATGACATTCATGACGGACGAGCGACCAATGTCAGGCCGGCGCCCGCCCAGGGCGCTTCTTCTTGGCCTTGTCGCTCGTTGAGACGTGCTCGGCCGACTCCAGCGCCCATTGCATGAGCGGCGCGCCCCGCCGCACATACAGTCCGAATCCCGCGTGCCGGAAGTACTTGGCGAGCCGAGTGCGGTACCACTCGGCAGGCCGCAGGTGCACCTCAGAATCGCTCGCCTCCCGATCGGCGCGGCTGCGCCAGTCCTCAAGGGTAGGCGCATGAAAGTACAAGGCGCCGCGGCTCATCGCGCCGAGGTTGCCGATGGCTCGCGCCGCATCTCGTTCGGACAAGTACTGGATCACGTCATGGCAGACGATGAGGTCGAAGGAGGTGCGCGTCCTGAATGTCGCGAGCGAACCGTGAATCCAGCCGTGGCGCTTGCAAAGGTGCTCGCTGACCTCAACTCCCACGTACGCCGCGCCCGGAAACGCCTTCAGCAGTGGAGCGCGCATCCAACCGAGGCCGCAGCCCGCATCGAGGATGCGCCGGACCGGCAGCTCCAAATGCTGCATGAGCGCGCCGATCATGCGGGCGCGCTGCGCGAAGTCGCGCCGCGAGATCACCCGCGTCCGCGGATCGAAGTAGAACCTCCGATAGTAGCCCTCGTCGAACCTTTCGCGGCGCGCAGCGATTGAGTGCATGGGACAGTCGCAACAATGCAAGTGGAAACGCGCATGGTGAAGCGGCGCGCGACTGTGTCAACTGGTGGACCGGCGGCCGGAGCGCTTGAGTCAGCGGGCGCCGGCCCCAATGTTCGCCTACATGCAGCCCTGGAAGGAAATTCATGGCGATTCGCAACCCGCATTCCTGGATGTGGGCTGAAGCATGCGAAATGCTCGAGCAGGCGCAGCGCCTGCAGCGGCAATTCTTTCGCTTCGGCCAGACCGTACAGGCTCAGCCGCTTTGGGAGCCGCCCGCGGACATCGTGGCGTGCGGCCGCGAAGTGCGGGTGACGGTGGCGCTGCCCGGGGCGCCCCCCGAGCAGGTGCAAGTGCGCATCGACGAAACCGGAGCACTCAACGTCGCTGCGCTGCGCGCGCCGCCGCTCGATGAGCACACCTCCGCAGTGCACAAGCTGGAGATCCCTTACGGCCGCTTCGAACGGCGCATCGTGCTGCCGGCCGGGCGCTACCGGCTGCTCGAGCAGGCATGCGTCAACGGCTGTCTGACGCTGCGGCTGATTGCGTACTGAGCTTAGAGAGACGCACTGAATATCGAGCGAACCATTGACCATAGCGATCATCCGGCGCTTCGCCGCCGGGATCATCGACGGGAGCACTCATGACCGACCACGACACCCAACGAGACGCCGCCCAAGAGGCGGGCGAGGCGCCCGCCGCGCGAATCTCGGACGACATGCTCATCCTCATACCGGTGCGCAACCTGGTCCTGTTCCCGGGCACGATCGTTCCGGTGGCTGTCAGCCGTGAGCGCTCGCTGGCCGCCGCGCAGGAAGCGGTGCGCTCCGAGCGCAAGATCGGTTTCCTCCTGCAGCGCGACCCGCAGACTCAGTCGCCGACCACGTCCGACCTGTACAAGGTGGGCACGGTTGCGAACATCGTGCGCTACGTGACCGGACAGGACGGCGCACATCATCTCGTCGTGCAGGGCGAGCGGCGCTTCCGCGTGCTCGACTTCCAGGAGGGGCTGCCGTTCCTGGTCGCACGCGTCGAGTATCTGAACGACCCGCCGGTGACGAGCGAGGTCGAAGCGCGGGCGCTGCATGTCAAGCGCCTGTCCGCTGAAGCCATCTCGCTCCTGCCCCAAGCGCCCGCGGAGCTGGCGAACGCCATCCAGGCGGTCGAATCGCCCTCGACGCTCGCCGATCTCGTCGCGAGCTTCATGGACATCAAGGCCGACGAGAAGCAGCAACTGCTGGAGACCGTGGACCTGAAAGCGCGCCTCGATCAGGTGACGGAGCTGCTCACGAAACGGCTGGAGGTGTTGCGTCTGCAGCGCCAGATCGAGGAGCAGACTCGCGAGGCCATCGACGAGCGTCAGAAGGAGGCGCTGTTGCGCGAGCAGATGCGACAGATCCGCAAACAGCTCGGCGAGGATGGCGAGTCAGGCGAGGAGATCCAGGAGCTCGCCGAGGCGATCGACAAGGCGGGCATGCCCGAGGAAGCGCTGGAGCAGGCGAAGAAGGAGCTCAAGCGCCTCGAGCGCATGCCGGATGCGAGCGCCGAGTACTCCATGCTGCGCACCTGGCTCGACTGGATGATCCAGCTGCCGTGGTCGAAGGTCGACGATGAATCGATCGACATCGAGCACGCGCGGCGCGTGCTCGATGAGGACCATTACGGGCTCGAGAAGATCAAGCGACGCATCATCGAGTATCTGGCGGTGCGCAAGCTCAATCCTGAGGGCCGCAGCCCGATCCTGTGCTTCGTTGGGCCGCCCGGCGTCGGCAAGACTTCGCTCGGCCAGAGCATCGCGCGCGCGCTCGGCATCAAGTTCGCGCGAGTGAGTCTCGGCGGCGTGCACGACGAGGCGGAGATTCGCGGCCACCGCCGCACGTACATCGGCGCCCTGCCGGGCAATATCGTGCAGGCGATCCGCAAGGCCGGCGCGCGCAACCCGGTGCTGATGCTCGATGAGATCGACAAGCTGGGCGTCGGCGTGCACGGCGACCCATCCTCGGCGCTCCTCGAGGTGCTCGATCCGGAGCAGAACAACACGTTCCGCGACAATTACCTCGGTCTGCCGTTCGACCTGTCCAAGGTGATGTTCATCGCCACGGCCAACGTGCTGGACACCATCCCGGGGCCGCTGCGCGACCGCATGGAGGTCATCGAGCTGACCGGCTACACCGAGGAAGAGAAGGTGGAGATCGCCAAGCGATACTTGGTGAAACGTCAGCTAGACGCGAACGGACTCAAACCGGAGCAGGCCTCGATCACTGAAGCGGCGCTGCACCGTATCGTGCGCGACTACACGCGCGAAGCGGGCTGCCGCAGCCTCGAACGCACGATCGGCGCCGTGTTGCGGCATGTAGCCGTGCGCGTCGCCGAGGGCGCCGTCACGCAGCAGACGATAGATGCTGATGATTTGCCCGCGATCCTGGGAGCGCCGCGATTCGAGAACGAAGTCGCGATGCGCACCAGCGTGCCAGGCGTGGCTACCGGCCTTGCCTGGACGCCCGTGGGCGGAGACATTCTGTTCATTGAGTCGACGCGCGTACCGGGCAGCGGCAAGCTGATCCTCACCGGGCAGCTCGGCGACGTCATGAAGGAGAGCGCTCAGGCGGCTCTGTCGCTCGTGAAGTCGCAGTCCGCGCGCTTCGGCGTGGACCCGGCGACCTTCGACAAGACCGACGTGCACATCCACGTACCCGCCGGCGCCATCCCCAAGGACGGTCCGAGCGCGGGTGTGGCGATGTTCGCCTCCCTGATCTCACTGCTCTCCGGCAAGACGGTGTACAGCGATGTCGCCATGACTGGCGAGATCAGTCTTCGCGGGCTGGTGCTGCCGGTCGGCGGCATCAAGGAGAAGTCGGTGGCCGCGCATCGCGCGGGCATCCGCAAGGTGCTGCTCCCGGCTCGCAACCGCAAGGACCTCGAAGACGTGCCACAGAGCGTGCGCGACGATGTGGAGTTCGTATTCTGCGAACGAGTCGATGACGTTGCGCGCGAGGCGCTTGGCGTAGAGTCGAATGTGACCTCCGTCACGGCGGCGGCCTGATCGGCCGCCGCCGCTATGACAAGCGACTGAGGACAGTCACTGCCCGCTCGCCACACATCGAACGCCGGCCGCCAAGCGGCCGAGAACTGTCAACCTCTCTGGCTGCAACGCAGCCGACTCCCCTGAATCTTTCCTGAATCTGCGCCGCCGCGCGGCGGGTCGCCTCCTCAGACGAGGCTCCTTGGCGCGCCTCCTGGTCATGATCACTGGTCACTAATTACTTCGCGCCGCAAATCGCCACGCAAATCGCATTGCAAGATCGGCTCGAAGAGAGTAATCAATGCATCATGTTCCGCAGTCAGTACATGAGCTGCGCAACGCTGCGCGATCTGGCTCCGAATATCGCAGTGAGCCGATCTGTTCTTCGTCATCCCCCCGGTTCTCCGCAATGTCCCCTCGGACGCCGTGCGCTGCGCGTGCATGGAACATGTTCGCCCTCGCATCAGTCTTTGTCCTACGGAGATTTGCGCTTCGAGGGCAGTGGCGTAAGGCGCGGCGAGGCGCACTCTCGAGCCGGGCGCCAGGGTCCCGAACGGCGTGCGTCAACCGGCTTGGCGCGAAGTGCGCGATCGAGGCCGGAGGTTGTCGGGAATTGCGGCCGGAAGATGATTGAAGGAAACCCAGACGGAAAGGGACTCGTGAAGCTTTCTCGACGGATAGCGCTTGCTCAACCGTTTACTTGCGCAGTGAGGGTGTGAAGGACGGCGTAGAAGACATGTGAACAGGCGATTGGAGTGAATTCGGACCCGCAGCAGCGCGCAGCTCCTGCGAGCCGATCAGCCGGGTCCGAATTCACTTCGATGCAACGCATCCTTCGAGGAGGGCGGTTCGATGCAGCAAGACAGCCCCAGAGGAAGCTCGCCGCGCGGCGAGAACTTCGTCGAGGCGCTGAGCGCCTACAGCCGTTTCCACCGCGCGCAGCACTGGTCGGGCACCTTTGGCGAGTTCCTGCGCACTATCGTTCCCGGCCAGGCGCGGCAACTGGCCCGCAGCAGTCACGAGTACCTGTGGGACATGCTGTGCTGGTTCGGGCGCAACTCTCCATGCACGCAGACGAACGTAAGCGTGCAGCTCACCGGCCAGACCGCAAGCCCCACTCCCGGGCAGAACGGGGCAGCCAGCGAAGCCGCTGGAGCAAAGGAGCTATTCAAGCGCGAGCTGTTCGGGATTGACGACTCGCTTGGCCGCGTCGTCGACTACTTCAAGGCCGCGGCCGCCGGGTCCGACGTCGGCAGACGCCTGCTGTTGCTGCTTGGTCCGCCGTCCGGCGGAAAATCCACGATGGCCATTCTCCTCAAGCGCGGTCTCGAGGAGTACAGCCATACCGACGAGGGCGCGATCTACGCGTTGCAGGGCTCGCCCATGCACGAGTCGCCGCTGAACCTCGTGCCGGCCAGTCTGCGCGCGGAGTTTCGCGAAACTTACGGCGTGGACATCAAAGGCGAGCTGAGTCCCTGGGCGCGCGACCGCCTGGAGCGCGAATTCGAGGGCGACTTCCTGCGCATGCCGGTCGAACGCATTTTCCTGTCCGAGGCGGCCCGGGTGGGCGTGGGCACTTACGCGCCGCACGATCCCACGACGGCGGATCTTGCCGACCTGGTCGGCTCCGTGGATCTGTCGAAAGTGGCGCAGTACGGCGATGAAGGAGATCCGCGCGCCTGGTCCTGGTCGGGCGCAGTGTACGCCGCCAGCCGCGGCATGCTTGAGATGATCGAGATCCTCAAGGTGAAGCGCGAGTTCCTGTACCTGCTGCTCACGCTGACCCAGGAGAAGAACGTAAAGGTCTCGCGCTTTCCGCTGATCTACCTGGACGAGACGATCCTCGCCCACACGAACCTCGCGGAATTCCACAAGTTCCTGCAGGAGAAGGAAAACGAGGCGCTGCTCGACCGCATGGTGATCGTGAAGGTGCCTTACACGCTGTCCTACACGGAGGAGTCGCGCATATACGGCAAGCTGGTCTCGGCCGCCCCGGCGTTCCGTGACGTACACCTGGACCCGCACGCCTTGCGCCTTGCAGCGGTGTTCGCAGTGCTCACTCGGCTGCAGAAGCCTGAGCGCGAGGGCTTGGATCTGTCGAAGAAGCTACGGCTGTACGCCGGCGAGAGCGTCGAAGGCTTTCCCGAAAACGAGGTGACGCGGCTGCGAGCCGAGGCGCCCGAAGAAGGCCTGACCGGCGTAAGCCCGCGCTTCATCGTCAATTCGATCTCCAACGCAATCACGCGCAGCGACAAGAAGAGCCTCACCAGCATGGAGGTGCTGCTCGCGCTCAAGGACTCCATCGAAACCGACGCGCGCATGGACTCCAAGGCGAAGAAGCTCTGGATCGATTATCTGGTGCTGGCGCGTAAGGACTTCTACAACCGCTGGGTGAAGGAGGACGTGCACCGCGCCCTGTTCGCCTCTTTCGAGGACGAGGCGCAACAATTGCTCGACAAGTATCTCGACGAGGTCGAGGCCGCGCTCGACCACCGCGAAGTCACCGACCCGATCACCGGCGAATCGCGGCCGGCGGACGAGCGGTTCCTGCGCTCGGTGGAGGAGAAGATCAAGGTCTCCGAATCCGGCAAGCTCACTTTCCGCCAGGAAGTCGTGCGCAAGGCCATGGTGGCCTACAAGATCGGCGAGAAGTTCACGCTCAACAGCCATGCGCGCATGCGCGAAGCCATCGAACAGTACCTGTTCGAGGAGCGTCGCGACGTGCTGCGGCTGGTCACGTCGGCGGCGCGGCCGGATGACGAGGCGCGCCGAAAGATATCCGCGGTTCAGGAACGACTGACGTCCGAATACGGTTACGACGAACACAGTGCGAAAGAGGCGCTGAGCTACGTCACGACGCTCCTCGCGCAGGAGTAGGACGAGGCGGCGCCGGCTACGAGGTTGCGATAGCGACATGAGCGAATCTGCAGAGGGCGGTCCCGGCGAAGCGGGCTGGTACGACCTCTTCTCGCGTGGCGCCCGGGACTGGTTGCGACACAACGAGAAGGTGCGCGATGCAGTGCGGCGCCACCTGCCGCAGATCGTGGCGGGCGCCGACGTGCTCGGCGGCGGGTCGAGCACCGTACGGGTGCCGGTGCGCATGCTGGAGCACTATCGGTTCCGTTTGCGCAACTCGAACGAGCAGCAGGGCGTCGGGCAGGGACAGGCGAAGCCGGGCGATCGCATCGGCCGGCCACAGCAGGAGGGCGATGCGCAACGCGGTCAAGGCGGCAACGAGGAGGGCGGAATCCAGTATACGTTGGAGTTTCGAATCGAAGATATCGTTGACTGGCTGTGGGAAGAGATGCAGCTTCCCAACCTGGAAGCAAAAGCCGGTCGCGCCAAAGAGGACGACTGGACCCGCGAAGGCTGGGACCGTCGCGGTGCGCGCTCGCGACTCGACCGACGCCGCTCGCTCAAGGAATCGATCAAGCGCCGCGGTGTGCAGAGCGCGACCGGCGCAGAAGGGCCGTCGTTCACCGATGACGATCTGCGCTACCGCCAGCTCGCCAAGCGCGAGCAACCGACCATGCAAGCCGTGGTCATCCTGCTGCTGGACGTCTCCGGCAGCATGGGCGAGCGCGAGCGACAGATTTCCAAGACTTTTTTCTTCTGGGCGATCCAGGGCCTGAGACGTCAATACCGCCACCTCGACCTGGTGTTCGTCGCCCACACCTCCGACGCCTGGGAGTTTCAGGAAGAGGAGTTCTTCCGCGTGAGCGGTACGGGCGGCACGGTGGCCTCGAGCGGTCTCAGGAAAGTGCGCGAGATCGTCGACGAGCGCTACAGCCCGAGCCAGTACAACATCTATTTGTTCTACGCCTCCGACGGCGAGAACTTCCCCTCCGACCAGCCGGCTGCGCGCAGTGCGCTCGAGAACCTCGCCCGGGATTGCAACTACGCGGGCTTCCTCGAAGTGGCGCCGCTCGCAGGCGCCACGCCGGACAGCGAAATAGGCCGACTGTTCGTCGATCTTTCGAGCGACGACCAGCGCATCGGCGCCTACCGCGTGTGCAACGCAGAGGACATCTGGGGCGCGGTGCGGCATTTCTTCAGCGCAGCCGGAGAGGAAAGCGGCTAACGGATGGTCGATAGAGAATAGCCATGGCTGCAAGGCATCTGCACACCCGTGCTTCGCGTCGGCCTCCCGCCCTCGCTCTGACTATCCGCTATCCACTATCCGCTATGTGCTTCCGAGACCGCCCATGAGCGACGATTGGCAAATCTACCTCTCTCGCATCGAACAGCTCGCACGCGATCAGGGTCTGAAGCACCACCCGGTCGAGTTCGAGGTGGTGCCAGAGAGCTTCATGACGGAGATCGCGATCTACGGACTGCCGGTGCGCATGCCGCACTGGTCGTTTGGGGTGCGCTACATCTATCAGCTCATCCAACATCGCATGGGGCTGTCGCGGCTGTTCGAAGTGGTGTTTCCCGGCAACCCGGGCCGCGCCTATCTCGCCAAGAGCAACAGTGCGGCGGAGAACGTGCTGGTCACGGCGCATGTGCTCGGGCACGCCGACTTTTCCGCGAACAACATGCTGTTTCGCCGCAGCCAGAGTCAGGTAGGCGAACACATCGTCGAACAGGCCGCGGCGCATGCGCGGCAGATCGGGGCCGCGATCCAGGAGCATGGCGAGGAACGGGTCGAGGCGGTGCTCGATGCAGCGCTGTCGCTGGAGCAGCACATCGACGTCGATGCTCCACTTCGTCGCGCGCGCTATCCAGAAATCCTGCCGGAGCGCCCGCCGCCTGCCGAGGACGAGTTTGCACGCCGCTTCGCGCAGCTCGGGCCGGACACCGTGCGCCCGCAGAATCCGGATGCAGGCAAGCGCGCGCCGCTTCCGCCGCATCCCGAGAAGGACCTACTGTGGTTCATCGCGCAGTACGCGCCGGAGATGGAGCCTTGGGAGCGGGACATCTTCCTCGCGGTGCGTGAGGAATCGTTTTACTTCTATCCTGTGTTCGCCTGCCAGATCATGAACGAGGGCTGGGCGTCCTACTGGCATGCCCGGCTGCTGCGTGAAGCGGATTTTCTTCCGCAGGCGGCGTATGTCGACGCCATCAAGTGCCATTCCGACGTGGTGCGTCCGACGGCGAGCGGCGAGCATGTTGCGCTCTCCACGAATCCATACCACCTGGGCTTCTCTATCTGGGAGAAGATCGTGGCGGAGCACGGGCTCGAGCAGGCGCGTCGGATCATGAGCGAGGACGACGATTTTGCGTTCGTGCGCAACCATCTCACCCTGGATCTCGCCAACGAGCTGAAGCTGTTCCGCTACAAGGGACCGTCTAACGGTACGCTGACCGTGCAAGAGATGGACTTGTCGGCGCTGCACGACGCCCTGCTCGCACCCAAGTACGGGTTCGGTGCGCCCACCGTGAGCGCGACCCACGTTCACGTGGACGGCAAGCTCGAGTTGCACCACGACCACGTCACTGACGGTCGCGGCTTGGATCCTGAGCGCAGCCGCCGCGTGCTCGAGTACATTGCGCGCGTGTGGCGCCGGCCGGTCGCGCTGACGACCGTCGACAACGACGGTCGGACGGTGGAGATTGCGGTGACCAACGAAGAAGTGACAGACTGAAGAAGCAACTGACGACTTGTGCAGATGCGGTGCGCAGCCCCCAGCGGGCGCCGCGACCCTGGTAAGCGACGCCTGATGTGCTGGCCCTTCATCAGGCGTAACGATCAGACTGTCTGGTCACGAACCGCTACGCGAAAGCCCCCCTGTAATCCGCCACGAACTCCTCCAGGCTCCTCGGCTCCCGGCCGGTGATCTCCTTCACAACGCTCGTGGGCGCGACGTTGATGAGATTGGACGCGCACGCGTCCCACAACTCCAGCCTGGCTTCGATCATGACGGGCGGAACGCCTCTCCCCTGCAACCAGCCGCGCGCCTCGTTGGCGGTGATGTCCGTGTAGCGAATCGTCCGGCCGAGCACGCGTCCCATGCGTTCGGCGACTTCGCTGAAGGCGATGGTCTCGCCGCCCGTGACCACATATATACGATCAGCGTGTTGCGGGTCCTCGAGGGCGGCGACCGCGACCGCGGCCACGTCGCGAGCGTCGACCCAAGTCCACTGCGCGCTTCGGAACGGGCCGCAGATCAATCCGTGTTGGACGATGCTCGGCGCGAATTCGAGCAGCATCTGCATTTGCATGGTGGGCCGCAATCGGGTCGGCTTCAATCCCATCGCCGCCAGGTTCGCCTCGGCCTCGCCGTACCAGCGCAGCATACGCGCACAACACATCTGCGGATCGGCGCCGGCGCCCGAAATCTGAACGACTCGTTCGACGCAGGCCTGCCTTGCAGCCTCGGCGAGCCGCTTTTGTGCTTCGCTCACCTGAGGCATCGGCGGGCACGCCATGAGAACCGCCTCCACCCCCTGCATCGCGCGCGCGACGCTTGCAGGGTCGCTGAAGTTGCAGCGCATCGCTTCGACGCCAGGCGGCTGCGGCGGGATCTCCTCGACTTGCGGCGCCGTCAGGACGCGAACCGGTACGGATCGAGCTGCCAGCTCGGCGACTACCGCCTTACCCACATGACCCGTCGCGTCCGTTACCAGAAACATGACTACCTCTGATCAGTTGCCAACCGAGAATGGCGCGTCATCGCCCATTTCCGCTCCCCACTGCGAACCTGCCGCTCGGCCCAGCGGAAATCCGCTCGACCGTCGTGCGGTTCGCGACAACGCCAGTGCTTAAACCACGCCGCGCGGCGTGCGTCTATGGATACGCGCCCACCAGCCGGACGGCGGACAGACGGAGCGATACCCTACATTAAGGGCAGCCCGATCGTCGGTAAACCACTGCGGCGGCGATTACAGTGATGCATCATTGTCACCAATCGCGCCCTAGAATTCAGTTCCGTAACGTATTGGAAGTAATCTGGTGAATAATTTCAGCGACATCGTGGCGTTCGCGAAAGTGGTCGAGGCGCATAGCTTCGTCGCGGCCGCGCAGGCGCTGGGCATGTCGCCTTCGGCGATCAGCAAGGCCGTGAGTCGCCTGGAAGATCGGCTGGGCGCCCGACTGCTGAACCGCACCACGCGTTCGCTGAGCCTGACCGATCTGGGCGCCAGTTTCTACGAGCGCTGCCGCGACGCCCTCCTGCAACTCGACCAGGCGGAGAACGAGGTGTCCGAGTCCCGAGGCGTGGTCCGCGGGCGGCTGCGGGTGGACGTGCCGGTGGCGCTCGGGCGGCGCCTGATCGTACCCGCTCTGCCGCGCTTCATACAGCAAAACCCCGAGATCACCGTTCAGATGAGTATGAACGAACGCTCGATCGACCTGGTGCAGGAAGGCATCGATGCGGCGGTGCGAGTCGGCAATCTGAGCGATTCCAGCCTGATCGCCCGCCGCGTCGGCAGCTTCCGGGGCATGACTTGCGCATCTCCGGAATTCATCGCCCGCGTCGGCGAGCCCCGGACGCCCGACAACCTCGACCCCGTGCATTGCATCGCGATGTTCAAGCTGGGCAGCAATCTCATCCGCCCGTGGCTGTTTCGCAAGGGAGGCGTGCAGAAGTCGGTGACGCCGATGGCGCCGCTATCGTTCAGCGATCCTGAGTCCGCCGTGGCCGCAGCGGTGGCCGGCGCCGGGTTCGTGCGCTCCCTGGATTTCACGGTGGAAGCGCAAATCGCGGCGGGCCTGCTCAAACCGGTGCTCGAGGACTGGAACGAGGATGCGATCTGGCCGGTTTCCGTGCTCTATCCGCAGCATCGTCAGCCGACAGCCAAGATCCGGGCGTTCATCGAGTTCCTGTCGGGGTTGTTCCCACAAACGCACTCAGACGGCGCCGTGCAAAGGCTGCAGGGGCGTCAGCAGCCTTTAGCGTCGCCTTCCCGCGCTCCAGCTTCCGCCTGAACGGGGGCTTTCGCCCGTAATGAACGCGGCCACGAAGCTTGCCGCGCTTCGTGCTCCGGGATGCGCATGGCGTGCGAGCGACTGAAACGCGGCGCTGATGTCTCCAGTCGGGCGCGCGGCGAAAAAATGAACGACGGACGCGAACTCTGACGGCGCCCGGCGGCTTTCCAGAGGATGCAGGAAACACCGGCTGGCGCCTGCGCTTATGCCCCGCGTATGCTGCAGCGGCCGCCCGAATGTACACGCTCGACCTTTTTCATCCCGCCGTCGCCGCCTGGTTCGCGAAGACCTTCGCGAAACCCACTCTGGCGCAGATCGACGCGTGGCCTGCGATCAAGTCCGGCAAGAACGTTCTGATCGCTGCGCCCACCGGCTCCGGCAAGACGTTGGCCGCGTTCCTGGCGGCGATCGACGGGCTGGTGCGGGAGGGCCAGCAGTGCGGACTGCCCGACGAGACGCGCATCGTGTACGTTTCGCCGCTCAAGGCGCTGTCGAACGACATCCACCGCAATCTGGAAGCGCCGCTCACGGGCATTCGCGAGGAGTTGCGCGTCGGCGCCGCTCGCGATGTCGAAATCCGCACCTGGGTGCGCACCGGAGACACGCCTCAGTACGAACGCGCGCAGATGCGGCGCAAGCCGCCGCACATCGTGGTCACCACGCCGGAATCGCTGTACATCCTGCTCGGATCGCAATCCGGGCGCGAGATGCTCGCGACCACTCGCATCGTCATCGTCGATGAAATCCACGCGATCGCCGCGAGCAAGCGCGGCGCGCATCTCGCGCTGTCGCTCGAGCGGCTCGAAGCGCTGGCCGCGCGCCGCGTGACGCGCATCGGGCTGTCGGCGACTCAGAAGCCCGTCGAAGACGTCGCCCGATGGCTGGTCGGCGCGAAAGACAGCAGGCCGGACGGGTCGGTGGATTGTACGGTCGTCGACAGCGGACACATCCGCGAACGGGACCTGGCGATCGAGCTGCCGCAAACGCCTCTGGAAGCGGTGATGTCGAATGAGGTCTGGACGCAGATTTACGATCGGCTTGCGCAACTCGTCCAGGAACACAGGACCACACTGGTGTTCGTGAACACGCGCCGCATGGCCGAGCGCGTCAGCCGCCATCTCTCCGAACGGCTCGACACGGAAAAGGCCGGCTCCGCTCCGATCGGTGAAAGCTCGCTCTCTTCGTTACAGCTCACGGGAGGCCCGGACCTGCTCTCCTGCGCTCCCGGTGAGGCGGCGCGAGGGCGCGCGCGGGCGCGGAAGCTGTCGACCGTCGCCGCCCACCACGGCAGCCTCGCCAAGGAGCTGCGTCTCGAAGCCGAGCAGCGACTGAAGAGCGGCGAGCTGAAGGTGCTGGTCGCCACCGCCTCGCTGGAGTTGGGCATCGACATTGGCGACGTCGACCTCGTTTGCCAGCTCGGCTCGCCGAGGTCCATCAACGCCTTTCTACAGCGCGTTGGCCGCTCCGGCCATGTCGTCGGCGGCACACCGAAGGGACGTCTGTTTCCCCTGTCGCGCGATGATCTAGTGGAATGCGCGGCGTTGCTCGAGAGCGTGCGCCGCGGCGAACTCGACAGGTTGAGGATTCCGACGCTGCAGATCGACGTGCTCGCACAACAGATCGTTGCGGAAGCCGCAGCGCGCGAGTGCAGCGACGCCGAGCTGTACGCACTGGTGCGCGGCGCCTGGCCGTATCGCGAGCTGACGCGCGAGCAGTTCGACGAGATCATTCGCATGCTCGCCGAGGGATTCGCCACGCGTCACGGCCGGCGCGGCGCACTGCTTCATCACGACGCTGTGAACCAGATGGTGCGCGGCCGCAAGGGCGCGCGCCTCACGGCGGTCACTTCGGGCGGCGCCATCCCGGACACTGCCGATTATCAGGTCATGCTCGAGCCCGACGGCCACCTCATCGGTACGGTCAATGAGGATTTCGCCGTGGAGAGTATGGCCGGCGACGTCTTTCAGCTCGGCAATGCGTCCTACCGCATCATCCGCGTGGAGCGCAGCGCCGTGCGTGTGGAAGACGCGCGCGGCGAAGCGCCCACCATTCCCTTCTGGCTCGGCGAAGCGCCCGGAAGAACGGATGAGCTTTCCAGCGCCGTCTCTACTCTGCGCAAGCGCATTCAGGAACATTTGCGAGCATCCGGCGACGCAGGCGCAAGCGCTCCTCGGGCCGAGGCTGTGCCGGATCTTGATCCGATGCGATCGCCTGCATGGCGGTGGCTTACGCAGAATCTTGGCCTGTCGAGTCCGGCGGCCTCGCAAATCGTCGCCTACCTGAGCGCCGCACACGCAGCCCTTGGCTGCCTGCCCACGCAAGAACGGATCGTGTTCGAGCGCTTCTTCGACGAAGCGGGCGGCATGCAGCTCGTGGTCCACTCTCCCTACGGCAGCCGGATCAATCGCGCATGGGGACTCGCGCTGCGCAAGCGCTTCTGTCGCACGTTCAATTTGGAGCTGCAGGCGGCGGCGACCGAAGACACGATCATCCTGTCGCTCACCACGGCGCACAGCTTCGAGCTCATCGAAGTCGCAAAATATCTGCACCCGAACACCGCACGAGAGATTTTGATCCAGGCTTTGCTCGCTGCGCCGATGTTCACCACTCGCTGGCGCTGGACGGCGTCGATCGCGCTCGCCTTGCCGCGCTTTCGCGGCGGCAAGAAAACGCCGCCGCCGCTGCTGCGCATGAACGCGGAAGATCTGCTCGCGGCGGTGTTCCCCGACCAGGCCGCGTGCGGCGAGAACATCGTCGGCGACATCGTCGTGCCGGATCATCCCCTGGTGCAGCAGACCGTGCGCGATTGCCTCGAAGAGGCGATGGACATCGAGGGATTCGAGCGCCTGCTTTCTGGACTGCTGAGCGGCTCGATCGAAGTCATCGCGCGCGACCTGACCGAGCCCTCACCGCTCGCGCTGGAAGTGCTCTCGGCGCGGCCGTACGCCTTCCTGGACGACGCACCGCTCGAAGAGCGACGCACGCAGGCGGTGCTCAGTCGCCGCTACATCGATCCGCAATCCGCCGCCGAGATCGGCAAGCTCGATCCGGAAGCGATCGCCCGCGTGCGTGCGGAGGCCTGGCCCGACGCATCGACGCCGGACGAGCTGCACGATGCGCTGTCGTGGCTCACGTTTCTCACGCAGGAAGAAGTCGCGCGTGCGCCCGCCTGGCGGGGATTGATTGGCGAGCTGCAGCAGCAGCGCCGTGTGACATCGCTGCGCACGCCGGGCGCGGATCCCTCGAAGGAGGTCTACGTCGCGGCCGAACGCTTGCCTTTGTTCAAGGCAGTGTTTGCGGACGTCGAGACGGATGCGTCGATCAAAGCTCCCGCAATGCATGACAAGGAATGGGATCGCGCGGAGGCGCTGCGGGAAATCGTGCGCGGTCGGCTCGAGGGTCTGGGACCGACGGACGCACTGGCGCTTGCGGCTTCTTTCGGCGCGGCTATTCGAGATGTGGACGCGGCGTTGCTGGCGCTGGAGGCGGAAGGCTCGGCGATGCGTGGTGAGTTCGAGATGCGCCCCCGCCCCGTCCCCGCCCTGCTTGCAGCGCAGGGGACGCGCCCGCCTGCGCAACAGGCGCCAGTCGTCAGTCCCGAATCACTCCCGCCTCAATGGTGCTCACGCAGACTGCTGGCGCGAATTCATCGTTACACCGTAAAGCGGCTGCGTGCGGAGATCGAGCCCGTACAGGCGCGCGATCTCCTGCGCTTTCTTTTCGAATGGCAGCGCGTATCGCCGCACTCACGCATGCAGGGACCGGACGCCGTGCCCGCCGTGCTCGCGCAACTCGAAGGGTTTGACGCGCCTGCAGGCGCGTGGGAGACCGAGTTGCTGCCCAGCCGAATCCTCGAGTACGAGCCCGAGTGGCTCGACGAGCAATGCATGGCGGGACGCATCGTGTGGACGCGACTGGCGCCGCGCAACGGCGACGCCGAACGCGGCGCAGCGCCGGTGCGCTCGACGCCCATCGCCCTGCTTGCGCGCAGGAATGTGCGCCTGTGGTCGCTCTTCAGCCCGTCGCCAGGCGCTGCACAGCTCACTACCAAGGCGCAACGCACGCTCGAATTCATCCGCGAGCACGGCGCGTCATTCTTCGACGAGATCGTCGAAGGCGCGGGTCTATTGGCCAACGAAGTCGAAGAATCGCTGGCGGAGCTGGTGGCGCTCGGACTGGTCAACGCCGACAGCTTCGCCGGATTGCGCGCTCTGCTGCTGCCTGCCGATCGCCGCCGACCGACGGCCCGCGACGCGCGCCGCAGGCGTCGGCGCGCGGCGATATTCGGCATGCAGGACGCCGGACGCTGGGCGCTCGTGCGCAGGAACGCGACTGCGCAGGACGCCCGGCCAACGGATCCGGAAGCGATCGAGCATGTCTGTCGCTCGCTGCTGAAGCGGTGGGGAGTGATCTTCTGGAAGCTGCTGCAGCGTGAGGCGAGCTGGCTGCCGCCCTGGCGTGATCTGCTCGTGTGCCTGAGACGCCTGGAAGCGCGCGGCGAGATTCGCGGCGGCCGCTTCGTGGCCGGATTCTCCGGCGAACAGTTTGCCGCGCCGGAAGCGGTCGGACTGCTGCGCGAGGCGCGTCGCAAACCGTACGATGGAGAATTCATTTCCCTGTCGGCGGCCGATCCTCTGAATCTCATCGGCGTGGTCACGCCCGGGACGCGGCTGCCTGCGCTCACCGCGAACCGCGTGCTTTATCGCGACGGCCTGCCGATTGCATTGCTGGCCGGCGGTGAGGTGAAGTTCATCGAAGCGCTCGAGTCGCAGGAAGAATGGCGGGCGCGCAACGCGCTGCTGCGTCGACCGCCGCTCGAACGTATGCGCGAGCTCTGAGGCTATATTCGTCGAAGCTCGGTGTAGGCGGAGTCATCGCCTCCGCGGATCACGATAGTCGAATCGGCGGCCGGTCGCCGCTGGTCCTCGTCCTGCGGCGGCGAGCCAGGCTCGCCGTCCGCCGCATCCTGGTCGTCAACCTCGCGTCGACCGATCGTCCCCAGACCGTTCATCTGCGTGCTCACCTGGCGTGGGTCGCCGCTGTAAAGAATGGCGCCGACGCCGTTCATACGTGCGTCTAGCGAATTCCTCGGATGCACGTAAACGCTGCCTACGCCGTCGACCGTGACAGTCGCCTGATCGGCGATCAGCCGACTCAAGTCGACATGACCGGCGCCCGCCATATGCACTTCGAGCTTTTCCAGCCGCCCGTCTCCCTTGATGTGTGCGGCGCCTTCCGAGCGGATCGTCAGGCTGCCGCCGTCGAAGCCCGTGAGGCGCACGTCGTTGCCGCCTTCCACCATGAGCGATTCAAGCGCCGGCAGCGTTACTCGGATGGTCACGCGCGGCCTCCGGACGCCGAACCAACCCCCCGAGGCGCCATCGATGTGCAGTGTTTCGCCGCTAACTTCGGTGCGGATGTGCTGCAATGCGTTCTTGCGAGCCTCGATGACCACCGATTCCTCCGATCCCACCGTGATCTCCAGGCGCGCGGCGCCCTTCATTTCGATGGAGTCGAACCCAGCGAGAGGACGCGTTTCGCTGCGCACGCTTTCGCGAGCGCGACCATTCATATCGCGGTCGGTGCAACCGAGGATCGTGAGCGCGAAGATCACGGGCAGCAGCGCTCTGGCGCCGCGAATATGTATGTGGGTGTTCATGCGACGCCGCTGATGCGCTGGGGTGAGTAGTCTCCATCGCGCTGCACGCGAGCTGCGAGGAGGTGAAGCGCTTTCCTTAACCATCCGCTTTCCGCTTCTCTGGCTATCCACTCTTGCGCCTATAGCATGCGTGCTCGAACAACACTTACCAAGTTTCTGCCGGCGAGCAGCGGGCGGCCGCCGGCGAACGGCGGTCGATCGCAGGCTTCGTGCCTACGGAGTCGGATCGCGCTCGTACAGAAGCGTGTAGAACACAGGAATCGGAAGCTGCGGACTGCTGACCTCCACCTCCATGGTCAGCTGCCCCGCTTCGTTTGCGCTGAATGTGTTCACACGACGGCCGTCCTCCGCCTCGAAGGTCTGCACCAGTTTGCCGCCGAGCGCCTCGGCATTGACGTCGAACACTTCGCCATCCTCCCGCGTCCAGCGAGTACGCGAGCCGTCCGCAGGCATCTCGATCGGCTTGCGGTCGTCGAACTGCACCGCGATCAGCTCATCGGTCCGCTCGATGACGATGCGCTGGTAAACAGGGTTCGTCTTCCTGAGCCGGCTTCGCGCCACCGCGCGTGCAATAAAGTTCATCTTTTCCACCGCGGTCTCGATCGCCGCCTGGACGGCTCGATCGGAGGACTCCCTGACGGCGAAGGTTCCGACCCAGAGCGGCTCCTCGGCGACTGCAACTGTTCCGGCGAGCAGCGCAAGCGTCGCCAATACACGCCTCAGCCACGGTTTCATGTTCGCTCTCCCGTCGCTCGACAAAGCGCCGCAGCGCGATCATGACTGCAAGTCGCCGAGCTCAGGATGAGGAATTCGCGCAATGACGACCCAGAGCCGTGCAGCGGCTCACGGCGGTCAAGCTCAGGTCCGACGGTCCTCGAACTTCGTCCGCCTGTTTGCGGCGCGCGTCTCTCGTTACGTCGGCTGCGGCGCCAGCGAGCGCGACGTTTTCTTGCCCGGATCTGTGACGCAAGTCTCGCGCGCTGTGATGGTGTTCAGCGCCCGTCAGTGTCCGTCGTACTATGTTCATTGACGCCCGCCCGCAGACCTGCCGCTTCGAGACTCGCGACCGATCCATGCACGAACCTCAGCCCGCAAGCCTGCAGACGCGACCCAGCTCGCCGCGGGCGAGCGCCCGACCGAAGCGCCGGCTCACGTTTCACGAGCCGCTCGAGTCGCAATTTCAGGAGTGGTGGGAAGCGAACTCGCGCTGGCGCGTCCGCAACGCAATGTGGTTCGTGCTGGGCAACGCCGTTCTCGTGCTGGTCACCGGAGCGCCGTTTAACGGCGTACGCGATGCGCTGTTTGGAGTCGGCCATCACTTTATCGTGGACGCGCTGCGCTTCGGGGTCATCGCGCCGAGCGCGATCATCATGCTGTTGGCGTCGTACTCTTCCGAACAGCGACGCTGGTTCAGGCCGATGGCGCAAATCGCCGCCCTGGCGCATGCGGCGGCCCTGGTTACGCTGGACGCCCTGATGCATGCGCAGGGTTTTTCGCTCAGCGCTTTGATGCCGCTGGTGGCGCTAGCCCCCTATTTCCTGTTCGGATTGCTGCACACGGCGGCGGTGCGCACATCGCTGATGATCGTGCTCGCCTACGGTCTTGGCGGATGGCTGGCCGGCATCGCCGATCCGCAGCGACATTTCGATCTGTCGGTCACGGCGTTCGCCGCGCTCCTCGGGGCGGTCGTCCATCACGCTCTGCAGAGAAGCGTGCGCAGCAACTACCTTGCCAAGCAACGCCTCAACGAGTCGGTGAATCGCGACAGTCTCACGCGTATTTACAATCGACGCATGTTCGACGAGCACATGGCGCGGGTCTGGCAGCAAGCCACGCGCGAGCGCGTGACCCTCGGCCTGCTGCTCATTGACCTCGATCATTTCAAGGCGTTCAACGACTACGCCGGCCATCAGGCGGGCGATGCCTGCCTGACGCGCGTCGCAGCACTCCTGCCGCCCGCCGCACGGCGTACGCTGGATCTCGCCGCACGCTACGGCGGAGAGGAATTCGCAGTGCTGCTCTACGACGCCAATCGGCGTCAGATCGAAGATGTTTGCCGCCAGCTGCACGCCAGTCTGGCGCGAGCGGGCATCAAGCATCCGAACTCGCCGGTCGGACCGCTCGTGACCTTCAGCATCGGCGCGGCGTGCGTCGCGCCCAAACCAGGCCGTCGGCCCGAAGGGTTCATCCAACTGGCCGACGAAGCGCTCTACACGGCGAAGGAGCAGGGGCGCAATCGCACGTTCTTCATGGATCACGAGTACGAGCAGCTCACCACGGGCGCCTTTCGCGCCAGCCGACGCAGCGCCGCTTGAATTGGGCTGCGCGCCGCGCTGGACGTACGATCCTGCCGGCATTGAGACCGCGTACGCTCCCAGCGACGCCGGCGCCGCTACAATCGGTGCATCATGATTCGATCAGCATCGACTTCAGCAACGGAAAACCTCATGGCCGCCGCCACGCAACCGAGCGACGACATCTGCGCGCCTGCCGACATCGTCACGCTCCAGGCCCACATCCTGCAGCAGCAGGCCCGCCATCCGGAAGCGAGCGGCGCGCTTTCCTGGATTCTCTCGGCGCTGTCCATCTCGGCGAAGGTGATTGCGGCGCACGTGCGCCGCGCCCGGCTCGATGACGTGCTGGGCGCCGTCGGAGGAAAAAACGTTCAGGGCGAGCAGCAGCAGAAGCTCGACGTCATCGCCAACGACATTCTGCTGCGCACGCTCGGCGGACGCGAAGGTGTGGCGATCGTCGCGTCGGAGGAGAACGAGGAGCCGGTGATCCTGCGCGCCGATGACGGCGCCGAGCGCAAGTACTGCGTGTTGTTCGACCCGCTCGACGGCTCCTCGAACCTGGACGTGTGCGGCTCGGTGGGCACGATCTTCAGCATCCTGCGTAAGGATCGCCGCTCGTCCCGACCGGAAAGCTCGCTCCTGCAATGCGGCCGCGAGCAGGTTGCCGCTGGCTACGTGCTGTACGGCTCCTCCACGGTGTTCGTCCTGACGATCGGCCTGGGCGTCGACATGTTCGTGCTGGATCCGGCGTACGGCGCTTTCATGCGCGTCGCCCAGGGCCTGCGCATCCCCGCGGCGAACAAGTGCTATTCCGTGAATGAAGGCAACCGCCTGAGCTTTCCGGAGGGCTATCAGAAGTATCTCTCCTGGGCGCAGCAGAGCGGCTACTCGAGCCGCTACGTCGGCGCAATGGTGGCCGACGTGCATCGCATCCTGCTCCAGGGCGGCGTGTTCATGTACCCTCCCACGAAGAAGGCGCCGAACGGCAAACTGCGCCTGATGTACGAGGCCAACCCGATGGCGATGCTGGTGGAGCAGGCCGGCGGCAAGGCGTTGTGTGGGCCAGGGCGACGCATCCTGGATGAGCCGCCGAGCGACATCCATCAGCGCACTCCGGTCGTGCTCGGCAGCGCGCAGGAAGTCGATCATGTGCTGGGCAATCTCGGCGTCTGATCCTGGGACCGGACGTCCGGCGTGTGAAGGAGAGGCGCCGCAAGGGTGTATCCTTCGCGCCCATTCCCGACATTCTCCCGGACAGATTGCACGTGCTAACGGCTGACAAGGTTCTCGTCACGGTAGGTACCCCCTGCTCCGTTTCCGCGGTAGGCAGCACTGAGACGTATCAGGCGCGCGTCGCCCACGATCCTGAATTCATCGCGTTCGCCGCTTTCGATGCGGGACTGGTCGAGCTCGATCCCGGACCGGGCGGGACGCTCGCAGTGCGCTGGGCGGCCAGCGGCGAGCCCGCCTCGCTGGAGGAGATCGAGTCTCGGTACGGCGCGCAACTGCGCGCCAATCTAGGCATCCGCTACATCGAGGAACTGACCGCGGCGGGCGCGATCACGGAGATCGCCGCAGCTTTGCCGCACGATTTTCAGACCGGCGGCCTGCGCAGGCTCGCCGGCCTCACTTACCGGGACGTACGTGATTCCACGCTCAAGGACATGTACGGGCTGTTCGACGACGATCCGCGGCTCGGCCCCTCGCTGCAGGCGCAGCTGTTCGCTTACGCGGGCCTGGGTGCGCTGGCCGCGCTTCCCCGCCCGCTCGCCGAGCTGACGCCAAACCCCTACGAGTTCCGGGTCGCGGGGGCCACCGCCTTCATGGGTATGGACGCGCTCAGCGAGCTGCGGCCCGCCGACGCCGCACAGAACGGCGCCGACAAGCTGCGCGACAAGTTTGCGTATCGACTGGCGAACTCGCTTTCCTCGCACGGTCCGGCGTTGCTCTCGACGATGCTCGCGCCGTCGTATTCGCTCAGCAAGTCACTGAAGAACCCCGCGCTGCTCGACAGCCTGCGCTCGCCCGGAGGTTACATGCGGGTGCCGCAAGCGCCGCTCAACGCGGTCGGCGCGTGCGCCTCGAGCTCCATCGTGTTCGCGGAATTCGCTCCGCAGATGGTGATCGACTATCCCGGCTTCCAGAGGCCGTCCGTGGTGCTGTGGACGGCCGCCGACGCCGCCACGCGGCCTCGCTGGCAAATCCTCGACGCATTCGGCTCGGGCGCCCTGATGACGCGCGCCAAGCTCGAAGCGATCAATGCGGACCGCGCGCCGCACGAGCAGCGCCACGTGGCGGACTGCCTGGCGCCGTTCGACATCGACGCCAATGGCACGGTCGTCGGCGAAGGCGGCTCGGGTCTGCTCGTAACGACGCTCGACTTCGCGTTGCGCAACTTCCTGGACATCACCTCGATCATCGCCGGCTGGGGCCAGAGCGGCGAAGCAGGCGGCAAGGCGCACTTCGCCGGCGTGGGCTTCGGCGGCGAAAACGCGATCATCCACGCTCTGGAGCTGGCTTGGCGCGGTCATGAGTACGGCGTGGCCGACTTCCAGTATCTGGTTGCGCACGCGACGGGCACGCGGACCAACTCCAAGACGGATCTTTCCACCGCATCGAGCGCGCGCAACGCTGCTGCGCAACGCCAAGGACGCAAAGAGCCGCTGCCGCCGATGATCGTAGGTACGCCGAAAGCGGTCGGCGACGGGCACACCATGGGGGAAACCGGGCTCAAAGCCGTATCTCAAGCGCTGCAATACCTGCTCGGCAAGACAGCGGTCGGCGTCCCGACGCTGCGTCGGCTCGATCCGGAGCTCGGCGCGGCGGCCGAATCGTTCGTGCTGCGCGCTGCGCCCGTGCGGGGCGTGGAGGACGGCGGCGCGCTGTGCGCAACGCAGGGGTTCGGCGGCTACAACGGCGCCATCGCGTTGCGTGCGGCGAATGCACAGTCGCTGGCGCGCTACTCGCCGGACAAGAATGTTCTGGCCGCTTACCTCGAGCGCTGGCCTGAGGTGCGCCGGGAGCGGGAAGAACGCGAGCGGCTGTGGCGGACCCGGCGTCGCAGCGCCATCGAGCTGGCGCAGATGCATTGCTGGAAAGGATTGGATTGAGCGCCGCTGCGCCTCAGGCGCGCCGCGACGGCGAAACCGCCTGGCGATTCATCCGAGCGGCGGCTGAGCCGCCGCCGCTCTGGCCGCATTTAGCGTGCGGTGCAAGGCCTGCGCAAGGTCCTCGACCGTGTTGGGCTTGAGCAGCAACTCGCGAACGCCGACCGCCATGGCGGCTTGGCGATCCTCAGGTCGCACATACCCGGACGTCATGATGACCGGCGCGTCGGGTCGCGCCGCGAGAACCTGCCGCGCGAACTCCGCGCCGGTCATGCCGGGCATCGAAAGATCCGTCACGACCACATCGTACTGCTCCGGCTGCGCCAAGAAGGCCTCGAGCGCAGCGTGCGCGTCGCTGAAACCAACCACCCGGTAGCCGAACCGCTCGAGCACGCGCACCATGAGATAGACGAGCGACTCCTCGTCATCGACGAACAAGATCCGCTGGCCCGACCCGGGGTGCACGGGTGTTGCGGCCGTCTGCTGCTGATCTTCGCCGGGCGCTGCATCCAGCGCCGCCAGATGCACTTCGAACGTACTGCCTTCGCCGGGACGGCTGGTCGCGGTGATCGCTCCACGATGCGCCTGCACGATGCCGTGCACGACCGAGAGGCCGAGCCCGACGCCGCGCCCCTGCGGCTTGGTGGTGAAGAACGGCTCGAAAATCCGCTCCAGCAACTCCTGCGGCATGCCGACGCCGGTATCGCTGATGCGCAGGCGCTGGTAACGACCGGGCGGCACGTGCAACGCAGCGGCGCGCGATTCGTCGAGCTCGACCTCCGCCACTTCGACATCCAGCGCGCCGCCCGACTCCTGCATGGCGTGCAGCGCGTTGGTCGCCAGGTTGACGACCACCTGGTGCAACTGTGAGGCGTCGCCGCGCACGATCGACTGACCCGCCGCGATCCGCACACGCGTCGCAACGCTCATAGGCGCCATGGCGCGAGTCAGATTGATCGCTTCCTTGACGACGGATCCGAGGTCCACGGGACCGTGCGTGGACTCCTCGCCCCGACCGAACGCGAGCACCTGGTTTACGATGCTCGCGGCGCGCGCGCTCGCGCGGCTGATCTCGCCGATCGAGATCTGGGCGGCGTGATCGGCTGGCAGATCCTGCGCCGCCAGCTTGGCGTTTCCGGAAATCGCGAGCAGGATGTTGTTGAAATCGTGCGCGATGCCGGCGGCCAGAGTGCCGAGCGCCTGCAGCTTCTGCGCTTGGCGCAGGCTCGACTCCAGCGCTTCGCGTTCCTCGCGCGCGCGCAAGCTGGCGGTCACGTCGCTGCCGAATGCAAGCACGCTTTCCTCCCCGCCGCTGTCGCGCACGATCGCAATGTGCCATTGACACAGCAAAATGGAACCGTCCTTGCGGCGGTTCTCGGTAGTGACGCCGTCGGGATACCTGTCGCCAGCCCTGATGCGGCTGCGAACCTCGTTCACCACGGCCAGGCCGCTTGGCGTTGCGATGAGGTCGCGGGCGTTTGCGCCGATCGCCTCGGCCGCCGTATAGCCGAATATCTGCTCGGCGGCCGGATTCCATTCGCGGACCACGCCAGCCATGTCCCATACCACGCAAGCAAGCGGCGCGCGCTCCAGGTACAGCTTCAAGCGAGCGCTGGCGCGCTCCAACTCGGCGCGGCTCGCCTCGACCTGCGCCTGGATGCTGTCCTGCACGGCCTGGTCCCGGGCCGCTGACTCCTGGCTGGGCGGCGATCGCGACTCACCGCCGGCGGCGCGGCCTATCCTTCGCCCGAACGCTCCCAGCAGACGGCGCAACATCTCAGACGTTCCATCGCTTGCGGCAGGGCGCAAGAAAGCCCGCTTCCGCTTGCGACCGTGAATGACGCCGCAGGTCGATATCGAACCCGCCGACCTCGACAACGGCGCAGACGCAGCGGATTTCGTTGCACTCGATCGGCATGGGTGGCGAATTGTCGCTCGCTCGCTGCACGATGCAAGCCGCCGCAGCACGCACTCGTTCGCAGGCGCGTCGGTCGCGCGGGCTGCGTCGTCGCCGGCGCGTTCGCCGGGGCGTCTCCCACACCTAAGGAAGCTCTTGATTAACCTACCGCCTGACGGTTCAGCCCAGAGAAACGCCCGCAATGCAAGGCGTTTCGAGCAGCTCCAGATCACAGAAACAGAGTAGATCAGACATCCCTAAGCGCCTCATCCAGCGGAAACCCGATCGCCGGCGCAGCAGGCGCTCTTGCTCCCGCTGCATCGGGGCCGCTATAGTCGGCGCACTCCTATGAACGCCGCTATCGACGCCCATCGCTCTGTTTGCGCAGCCCGGACCGCCGCGGCCGCCGGCGTTGTCGTAGTCGTCAGCGTAGTAGTCGTCGTCGCCAGCGACACGCCGTAGGGGATTGCATTCACAACCAAACCCCCTGTCGGCGTGAGCCGGCAGGGGGTTTGTGCTTTCTCGCGCCGGCAAACCAAGACAGGGCTCCACATCACAGGAGCTCTTTCATGCATCCGCACGATTCTTGCACCGGCGCCGAACTCATCATTCATCTACTCGAACGAGAGGGCGTCGAGCTGGTCGCCGGCATGCCGGGCGGCGCGTTGCTGCCGCTTTACGAAGCGCTGGGCCGATCGAAACGCATACGGCACATTCTGGCGCGCCATGAGCAAGCGGCCGGGTTCATCGCTCAGGGGCTGGCGCGCGCGACAGGGCGCGTCGGCGTGTGCCTGGCGACATCGGGGCCCGGCGTCACGAACGTGATCACTGCGCTTGCGGATGCACAGCTCGATTCCGTGCCGATCGTGTGCATTGCCGGACAGGTTCCGACGCATCTGATCGGCACAGCGGCGTTTCAGGAAGTCCCCACGATCGACATGGTCCGGCCCATCACCAAGGCCAGCTTTTTCGTCCGCGACGCTGCGGAGCTGGCGCAGATCGTTCCGCGCGCGTTTCAGCTGGCGCGCAGCGGCCGACCCGGCCCGGTGCTGATCGATGCGCCCAAAGACGTTCAGCTGCAACGGATCTCCTGGCCGACCGCCGCCGCGCTGGAGCGCGACGTGGCTTACGGTGCGCAAGCCATTCACTACGATGAAGCTGTCAAATACATCAACGCCGCGCAGCGCCCGATCCTGTATGCCGGCGGCGGCGTCGCAACGGCGCGCGCTCATTCGCTGCTGAGAGAGATGGCGGAGCGCAACGACATTCCTGTCACGATGACGCTCATGGGCCTCGGCGCTCTGCCCGCCTCCCATCCACTCAATCTCGGCATGCTGGGCATGCATGGCGCGCGCTACACCAATCGCGCCGTCGACGAATGCGATCTGCTGATCGCGATCGGCGCCCGATTCGACGATCGGGCCACGGGCGCGCGCGAGCGCTTTGCGCCCGGCGCGCGCATCATCCACATCGACATCGACGAGAGCGGGTTCGGTAAGGTCAAGACGCCGACGCTGGCGATTCATGACGACGCGGGCGCGGCGCTCGCCAAACTGATCGCCAGACTTGCGCCGCGCCGACGCCCGCAGTGGAACGGGCGCATCCGCTTCCTGCGCAACGCCTATCCGCTGCGCAGGCCGCAGGAAGAGCGAGTCTGTTCGCCATACGGCCTGATCGACGCCGTCGCCGCGTACGCGCCCCGCGACGCAATCGTCGCCACCGACGTCGGTCAGCACCAGATGTGGGTCGCGCAAGCCTATCCAGTGTGCGCAGGACGCTGGCTCACGTCCGGCGGTCTGGGCGCCATGGGATTTGGCCTGCCCGCAGCGATCGGCGCCGCACTCGCCGAGCCGGACGCCACGGTCATCTGTTTCACGGGCGATGGCAGCCTGCTCATGAACATCCAGGAATTGGCGACGCTTGCGGAGCTCGATCTGAACGTGAAGATCATCGTCATGGACAATGGCGCGCTTGGCCTCGTCCGTCAGCAGCAAGAGCTGTTCTATGGACGACGTTTCGTCGCTTCCTCGTTCGCGCAGCCGAGCGCATTCCCGGGAATCGCCCGCGCGTTCGGCGTGCCGGCCGTGGATCTCGAGGCGCACGGCTCGCCGCATCGGGCGCTGGCCGACGCCCTGGCGGAGCCGGGACCGATGCTGATTCGCGCGCCGATAGCCGCAGAGCATCACGTGCTGCCTATGGTGGCCCCCGGGGCGGCGAACGTGGAGGCGATCGCGTGAAGAGCAAAGGCAGTCTGGCGGTCGGTCAAGCAGCTCCGGGGCGCGGCGCGGCGCCCTGACCAAGCGCCTGTCCGCGATCCTCGGGCGACAACCTCCGCCGGAACGACGCAACCACACTTTGCGTATTGAGATCGGAGGAAGCGATGATGCGCGTGATTCTTGCCGCCTTCGCTCTGTTCGCGGCTGCAGGCGCAGCGGCGCAAGTCGCCGATGAATTCAAGCTCATCAAGCTCGAGCAGGACGTGCGCCAGCTGGAAAGGCAGGTGCACGCCCTGCAGCGTCAAGTCGAAGCGTTGCGCACGCGCTCCGGACCCTCGAGCGCCGCATCCGCGCAGCGCGACGGCCAGCCGGCGCAGCCCGCCTCGGACGCCTGGCTCTCGGCGGCCAACTGGGATCGCATTCGCCCCGGCATGAGCGAGCTCGAGGTGATCGAAACGCTGGGACCGCCAGCTTCGATGCGCCCGAGCGAGGACGGGCGTGTGCTGCTTTATGCGCTGGAAATCGGCCCGGGCGGCTTTCTGAGCGGCAGCGTGACGCTCAAGCGTCGCGAAGTCGTCGCGGTGCAGCGGCCGGTCTTGAAGTAGGCTTGCGGCATCGGCGTGTGAGGCGCTTTCCGCCTGCGCCGCCGCATCCACTCGATCCGTTCGTCTTCTTCGGCCGACACAAGCGCTCGAACCCGCTCGCAATGAACGGCGCCATGCGCGCGTTGATCGCCTTGAAGTCGCTCGACTGGCACAGCCCGTTCGACAGACGATCGATGCGCCCGGTTTGCGAAAGCGACAGCGTGAGCGCGCCCGAGAGGAAGTGGTAGCTCCAGTAAAGCTCCCGCTCGTCGGCCTCCGGCATGGCCTGGCGCAGTGCGTCGATCAGCCGATGGACCACTTGATCGAACGTGCGCCCTATGGTCTCCCCGCCCCAGGCCGGCGTGTTGTTCACCTGCGCGATCAGCGCAAAATAGCTGCGCCAACACTGATCGCCCGTGGCCGCCCGGCGCAGAATCGGCTCGAGGAACGCGTTGATCACGCCCTCGACGGTGAGCGCCGGGCCGGCTGATTGCACGTACTCTTCGATGGATTCGATGCGCTCGCGGTTTACGATTTCGGCGCGCCGCGCCAACACCGCGTCGAACAGCCCGCGCTTGGTCTGGAAATAGTAATGCAGCAACGCGGTGTCTACCTTGGCTTCCTGCGCCACCTTACGGATGGTCACGCCCCAGAAGCCGTGTCGCGAGAAATGATCCTCGGCTGCATCGAGGATGCGCTCACGCATGTCGGGCGCCGCGTCGTCCTTGGTCGGACGGCCGCGTCGGGCGCGTTTCTTCTTTACGGCTTTAACGATCATCGTGGTTCTGTCGTAAGCGCGAAGCGCAAGCGCTCCCGGTCAGCGGTTAGCGGACCGCTAACCGCTGACCGCCAGTCGCTCACCGCTCACCTTCCCCGTCAGCTTGATATAGAAAGTCGCCCCCTGCCCCACTGCGCTGTGCGCCCAGACCCGTCCGCCGAGCCGCTCGACCGCCTTGCGCACCAGCGCCAAGCCGATTCCCGTACCCGGATAACGGTCGTCGCGGTGCAGGCGCTGGAAGATCTTGAAGATGTGGTCATGAAATTCCATATCGAAACCGATGCCGTTGTCGGCGCACGAAATCCGTACGTCTGATCCGGACCGGCGCACGGCGATCTCGATGTGCGGCTGCGGCTGCTCGCGCGTGTACTTCAGTGCGTTCTCGAAGAGGTTGCGCAGTGCGAGCGCCAGTCCTTCAGCGTCCACTTCGACGATCAATGGCTCGACGCTCAACTGGACGACGACGCCGCGTCGCTGAATCTCCTCCGCGTAGGGCGCGACCACCGACTCGATGAGCGCAGGCAGATCGACGGCGCGCGGCCGCAGCCCGCGCCGGTCTATGTGCGAGTAGGCGAGCAGGTCGTCGATCAACGTGGCCATCTTGACCGAGCCGTTGCGGATGCGCACCAGTTGATCGCGGGCGACGTCCGTCAGACGTCCTTCCAGCTCCGCTTCCAGCAGGTGGGCGAAGCTGTTGATCGCGCGCAACGGCGCCTTGAGATCGTGCGCCACGGCGTAAGTGAAACCCTCGAGCTCGTCGTACGCCGCTTTGAGCTGCGCAGTGCGCTCAGCCACGCGCTGCTCCAGCTCGGCGTTGAGCGTGCGATACCGCGCCTCGCTGGCGCGCAGCTCGGCGTTGGCGGCCTGCAGTCGCTCGTTGGTCGCGACGAACTGTGCGGTGAGCTGCTGGGACTCGTTCTGAATCCATGCCTCACGCGCGCCAAGCATCAACGCAAACACCACGAACAAACCCGCAGCCATGTAAACGGCGCGCGGCGTGAGTGTACTGGCGCTGCCGACCGCCACGATCACCATGATGATGAGCAGAGCGGGAACGACAGCCTCGAGCCAGCGCTCGCGCGCCTGTACGCGCTGCGCTGCATCGCCATGCTGCGGCGGGCGTCCCGTGTGCTCCTCACGAGCGGCGATCGATATGAATGCGAACATGAACGGCCAGCCGACATTCACGAAGTCGTCCGGCGTATAGGCGCCCGTCAGAAACGAATGGGCGTAGACGAGGTTGGTGACCGCGTAGATGCTGGCGGCGATCGTCAGCATCAGTATGGGCGTCCAGCTCGAACCCCAGTGGTAGGTCCACAAGGCATAGAGCGCCACCACGAAAGTCGTCGCCACGAGGCTTATGTGTGCGATTGCGATCGACAGGTAATACAGCGGCATTTCGACCTGCAACGCCGGCTCGAGGACGCCGAGCGTGATGATGACCGCCAGACAGCAACTGACGAGCCCGACGTTGCCGAGCTTCTTGAAGGTGAACGGCGTGCGCTCACGCGAACCCGGAAGCTGCAGAATGGCCGCAATCGCGAACACGGCGAAGCTGCTGTAGAAGACCTGCCCCCAGCTGGGGAGCAATGGCTGCACGCCATGGACGACTTGCATGTAGCTCCAGTGCATCTGGCCGATCACCCAGCTCGTGCAGCCCAATGCGAGCAGCAGCCATGCGCGGCGGCGCTCGCCGTTGCAGCGGCGCGCCGTCAGCAGGCACGAAAGCGTCGCCGCCACGGAGGCCGCCGTCCAGACGAGATCATTGATCCACGGGACGCGCGACTCAGCCGCCAAAGCGGCGGCCAGCACGTACGCCGCCAGCGCAAGACCCCATGCGCCAGCGAAAGCCCAGCGCGAGCGCAGCACTGGGCCCGTCGGACCGATCCCCACGTTGATCATCGAGCGCCTGCTTCATTACCCTGCCATCGTTCCCTCGATGCGCCTGCTCACTCCGTGGCGGCGCGCAGCCAGCCTACGATCTGTTCCGGACAAAGCGCATAAGGTCGTATTGTCGAAGTTTAACCATGAGCGAGGCGCTTGGCGCGTGATCCGCGACTCGACGCCGCCATCCTTATGCTCGGCAACACGTTCGGCTGACGCAGCAGGGTTCGCCGCCCGTCGGGCGAGGATCGCGAGCGTGCTGCGTTCGGCCAAGTCGCATCCAACGCATACTCGCGCTGGTCGCCATCAGAACGCCGCATTCTTGACGCCGCAGCGGCTGGCGGCGGCGACTGCGTTCGATCGCGTCCGCACTCAATGCGTCATCGCGTACACGACGACGTTCACGCCGACCATGTACGCCTTGGTCGAGAACGTTTCGAAATACCACTCGCCGTATGCTTCGCGCTCCCAGCCGTCGCCGACATCGGTGTTGTGCGTGGCGATCACTGTCACGCGGCCGTCATCGTCCAACCAAGCCCGCATCTGCGGCGCGTCGAGCGAGCCCGCAGGATACTTGTGAGCGTCAGGCGCTTCGGCCGTGCTGCCGCCGGGCGTCGCGAACGGCAGGGCGGGAATCTGCGGCATCCCATCCAGATCGAACACGCTGTGGAATATCGGATGCTCGGGCGCGAGTACGGTCCACTCTCTCCCCGGCAGCACTTGTCGCATCACATTGGCGAACTGCCGCCATTCCGCGTCGCCCCAGAAGTCGTCCACCCAGAGAAAGCCGCCGTTCGCCAGATAGCGCCGCAACGCGGCGATCTCCTCTTTCGACAGCACCATGTAGCCCGGATCGGACATGTACAGCAGCGGATAATCGCCGAGGTCCGGCGACGTGAGCATCCGGCTCGCCGTATTCGGATTCACGTCTATGCGCGTAAGTTGCTGCAGTCGATGACTGAAATTGTCATCGCCCTGCGGGAAGTCGGTCTCCCAGCGCGCCCAGAGCCGGCCGTCGTACGGGTAGTACGCCTCACCCATGCCGCCTTCGCTGTCGTATATCACGCGCACGAAGTTGAGCTTGCCGAGGTCCGGCCTCACTCCGCTGCGGCCGCCGTCGCCCGTAACGAGGTTCGACCCGCCGAACGCGGTCAGCAGCAGCGTCGCCGCGCCGGCCAAGACGCACTGACGCAAGCTGGGGATGACTCCAGCTGCCCGGCGCTCGGCGGGCGCGGCTGCTTGCTGCGCAATTCTCGGCGGGACGGATGCATCGTCTCGCGAACAAGGGACTCGCCGCCGAAGCACGCTCACGGTCGCGCTCAGCGATCACCGAGCCGACGGTAGTACTCCGCCACGGCTTCGCGATAGGCCGGCGCGTCGGGTGCGGGCGGCGTCG
>JAVEVD010000120.1:0-4935 GCA_034005205.1 Steroidobacteraceae bacterium
GAGGCGAAGGCCGAGCTGGCGTTCCTCAAGGCCCTGGTCGCCCGGGCCAAGGGCGACTCCTATACGGTGATCGAGTCGCTCCAGCCGCTGGTGTCCACGGGGACCGCAGCGCCGGAATTCCTGCGACTGCTGGCGGAGGCGTTTGCGCGAACCGACCAGACCCGGCGGGCCGTCGACGCGATGCGCCGCTACCTCGCCGACCGGCCGCGTGACTTGGGCGTAGTGGTGCAGTTGACGAGAAACTACCTGAGGTTGCAGGATTGGACGGGGGCCTTCGAGACGGCCCAACAGGGCGGCCGTTTCTATCCCGACGACATCGATCTGAACGTGCTGCGGATCGAGGCGGGCACGCACATCGCCGTTCAGCAGCAAGGCTCGCCGGATCTCGCGAGGCTGCGGGAGCTTGAGGCGGAACTGGCCGGTCTGCGCAAGGATGAGAAGAACGCCCGGCGGATCGATATTCGAGTGCTCCAGGCGGTGATCGGGAATTACCTGGCCCAGAGCGAAACGGATGCGGCGGCCAGAGAACAGAAGCTCGCGGAGGTCGAGCAGCAGTTGCGCCTCGCGATGGAGGAATGCGACAGTCCTCTGCCTGCGGCGATGCAGCTCGTCCGGCTGTACTCCCAGCAGAAGCAGACGGACAAGGCGCTCCAGGAGGGCCGCGCAGTGTGTACCCGCCACGCGGAGCTTGCCGAACCGTGGCTGGCCCTGGCGGGGCTGCACGTGGCGGCCGGCGACCCGAATGCCGCCATCCGTTGTCTGGATGAGGCGGCGCAGAGCGTGGCTGGCGAGCCGGCAAAGCGGTCCATCGCCATCCGTCGCGCGCTGCTGGAACTGACGCGTGGCAATCGCGCCGGCGGCATCGCTATGCTGAACGACCTGGCGGCGCGCGACCCGCGCGACGTTCAGGTCCGCGCCATGCTCCTGGATCTCCGCGAGGTCCAGGCCGACCCGGCCCGAGCGGATGCGCTGGTCGCTGAACTCGAGCAGGCCGAGGGCGAAAGCGGCCTGTTGTGGCGTCTGTACCGCGCCGCGACGTGGCTGTCGCGAGACGACTGGCGAACGAAACAGCAAGGGATTGTCGATCTGCTCCAGTACTGCTGCGATGCCGATCCGGAGTGGACGGCGCCGCCGCTGTTGTTGGCGCAGTTGTACGAGAAGACCGGCGAGCTTCGGAAGGTGGAGGAGGTCTGCCGCCAGACGCTGGCGCGGAATCCCTCGGCGGTTGTCCTTGCCGACAAGCTGGTGACGCTGCTGGAGGCCCAGGGCCGTGCGATGGAGGCGGAGGCGGTCCGTCAGCAGGTGGATGCCGATCCTCGCGTCGTCAGCGCGTGGAACGTCAACGCCGCGATACGCGCCGGCGACATCTCGGACGCCGTCGACGAGCTGCGGCTGCGAATCGCGAACGACCCGCGCGACGTCCAGTCCCGCGTGGTCCTGGCCCGGCTGCTCCATGAGAAGATGAACGACGCCGACCAAGCCCTGAAGCTGCTGGACGAAGCGGAGGCGATCGCGTCGGCCTCGTCCACGACGGTCATGGTGCGTGCGGCCATCCTCAAGGCCCAGGGACGCGCCGAACAGGCGCAGCAGGTCGTGGATCGATACGTGGCCGGCAAGGAGGATTTCGTCGCGTACCTGATGCGCGCGAACTACCACGCCGGTCAGGAGCAGTGGTCGCAGGCGGAGGCGGACTACAGAAAGCTGACCACATTCGAGGACAAGGACCAGCAGGTGGGCGGCTACGGGCTGCTGAGCAACTTCTACGTACGCCGGGGCCGCCTGGACGACGCGATCGGCACGCTGGAAGAGGGGCTGGGCGCACACCCGAAGGACCTGACGTTGCAGCGGGCGCTGATGAAGCGGCTGCTCCAGCGAGGACAGGGGCAGGACCGCGAAAGGGCCCTGGCGATGCTCGGGGCGCTCGAAGAGGCGCTGCCGCAGGACCCCGACTTGACGAGAACCCGCGCCGTGGAACTGCTGCGGCAGGGGGACCCCCAAGGCACGTCCCTGCTGGAGAAGGTGGTGGCCCAGACGCCGGCGGACGTCGGCGCCCACCTGATGTTGATCAACGCCGCGACGCAATCCGGCAAGATCGAGGCGGCGCGCACCTACTCGATTCGAGCGGTGGGCGCCAATCCCAAGGCTCCGTCGCTGCTTTCGGCGCGAGGTCGCATCGAGATCGTCCTGGGCAACGGACAGGTCGCGACGGAGATGGCGCGCCTGGCGCTGGCCGAGGACCCGAACTACGCACCGGCCTTGGACGTGCTGTTGGACGCCGGCCTGCTGACGGAACAGGACAGCCTCCTGCAAGAGGTGATTCGATCGGCTCGCGCGATCGGCCGGGACGATCCCAACCGACTCGAGGCCATACGCCTGGTCAGCGCCAAGGCGGCGGATCGCAAGAACCCCACGCTCCTGGCGGGGGCGCAGGAATGGATCGAATCCGAATTGGCCCAGGCTCCGTCCGATGTGCGCCTGTTGATGGCCCACGCGAATATCCTGGTGGCTTTGGGAACGCCGGAGAAAGGCATCGCCGAACTGACCGCCTATTGTCGGAGCGACGCGGGCGCAAAGGACCTTGACGCGATCGTGATGCTCGTGGATCTGCATCGTCTTGCACGCGATTTCGAGCCGGCCTATGCGTGGCTTGATCGGGCCGCGCAGGTCGCGCCGAAGAACCAGACGGTGGTGCATGCCCGATTCCTGTGCCTGGCGGCGCAGTCGCGCTGGGACGACCTGGCCGGCATCAGTGCGGCGTACATCGCCTGCGACAACCAGGACCCGGCGATTGTGACCCGGGCGGCGGGGGTGCTGGCGTCCCTGGACACGCCGGCCCTGCGAAGCGAGGGCGTCAAGCTCTTCGAACACGCCGTGAAGACCTGGCCGACGTTGCCCGATGCCCGCCTGGGGCTGGCCTCGGCGCTCTATCGAACGGGCGACGCGGAGAAGGCCAAACAGACGTACCAGGAGCTGCTCGATGCCTATCCGAACAACACGCAAGTCCTCAACGACCTGGCGTGGATCATTCAGGAGCAGGACGGCGACTACGAGGCGGCCCTGAAGCTGGCCGACACCGGACTCCGTCTCGGGGGCAGCGACGCAGACCGCCGGCATCTGCTCGACACCAGGGGCACGATCCTCTCGAAGATCGACCGCCTGTCCGATGCGAGGACCGATTTCGAGGAACTGCTGAAGCTGACGGAGCCCGACACCGCGCCGCGAGCCAAGGCGCTGCTGCAACTGGGCCGGACCTGCGCGAAACTCGGCGACGTCGATTCGGCGAAGAAGCACCTGCGGGATGCGTTGGAGATCGACCGGGCGAACCCCGCGTTCACGCCCGAGGAGCGGACCGAGATCGAAGGGCTTCTCCAGTGAGGCTCTTCTCGAGTTCCGCGCAGAAACCGAATGAGTTGAAGCCGGGCGGCAGATACACCGGGCGATGCCCGATGGGGAGGCACTGACACATGAGAGTGGGCGTAGTGGGTGTCGGTTACGTCGGATTGGTGACGGCGGCGTGTCTGGCCGATTCCGGCACGGACGTGATCTGCGTCGACAGCAACGAGGAGAAGATCCGCCAGCTCCGCGAGGGCGTCATCCCGATCTATGAGCCGGGCCTGGCGGAGATCGTCAACCGGACGCGGACCACCCGCCGGCTGCAATTCACCACGTCGCTGAAAGAAGCGGTCGAGAAGTCGCTGCTGCTGTTCATCGCCGTGGGAACGCCCAGCGGCCAGGACGGTTCGGCGGACCTGTCGGCGGTGTTCAGGGTCGCCGAGGGCATCGCCGAGCACATGGACGGATACCGCATCCTCGTCGGCAAGAGCACCGTCCCGGTGGGCACGCACGCGAAGATCAGCGAGCGGGTCGCCGCGCGAACGCGCCAACCGTTCGATTACGTCAGCAATCCGGAGTTCCTCAAGGAAGGCTCCGCGATCGACGACTTCATGAAGCCCGAGCGGATCATCGTCGGCGCCCGGGACCCCAAGGTGCGGGAGATCATGCGGCACCTGTACGCGCCGTTCATGCGCCGCAAGGAGCGGATCATCTTCATGGACCCGGCCAGCGCGGAGCTGACCAAGTACGCCGCCAACTGCATGCTGGCGACCCGGATTTCGTTCATGAACGAACTGAGCGCGCTGTGCGAGGCGGTCGGCGCCGACATCGAGCTGGTGCGCGCCGGCATCGGCAGCGACGCGCGGATCGGCAACGCCTTCCTGTTCGCCGGCGCCGGCTTCGGGGGCAGTTGTTTTCCCAAGGACGTCCGCGCCCTGATCCACACAGGCCAGGAGCACGGCGTGCCGATGAACATCATCCAGGCGGTCCGGCAGGTGAACGCCGAGCAGCAGAGGCGCTTCGCGCAGAAGGTGCTCGACTACTACGCCGGCAGAGAGACCCAGACCACGCTGGCCGTGTGGGGACTGGCGTTCAAGGCGCGAACGGACGACGTCCGCGAGTCGCCGGCGATCTTCTGCGTCGAGGAATTCCTTAAGGCCGGCATGCAGGTGCAGGCCCACGATCCGGAGGCCATGGGCCCGGCGCGGCAGCTCCTCGGCGAGGCCGTCATATTCTGCCAGGACTACTACGAAGCCCTGGACGGAGCGCAGGGACTGGTGATCCTCACGGACTGGCAGCAGTTTCGCAATCCGGACTTCGAGTTCATCGCCAGGAAGCTGTCCCGTCCGGTGATCTTCGACGGGCGCAACCTCTACGATTCGGCGTACGTGCGCTCGGCCGGCATCGAATACCACTGCGTCGGCCGGCCCAACGCCTGACGCCAGCCGATTCGTCGCACCGTCCGGGATGGCTACGTGCTTTGCGGGGCCGCCGAGGAACTCTGCTCCGACGGCGACAGGGTCGAATCCGCCGTGTCGAGACGCGGCGGCTCACGGCGCTGGCCCGGCAGGGCGGGATAACCTCGCCAGCCTTCGGTCAACC
>JAVEVD010000056.1:0-23810 GCA_034005205.1 Steroidobacteraceae bacterium
CGAGCGCCTGCTCACGCTTTCGCCGCGTGTCGGCGCTCGAGCTCCTCCACCACGGACGTCAGCGACAGATTCCTGCTCTTGAGCAACAGGGTGAGATGGAAGAGCAGGTCTGCGGCTTCGCCGATCAATCGCTGGTCGCTCTGCGCCACCGCCGCAAGCGCCACTTCCACGCCTTCTTCGCCGACCTTTTGCGCGACACGCGTGGGACCTTGCGTCCAGAGGCGCGCCGTGTAGCTCCCTTCGGGTTTCTCCGCGATGCGTTGTGCGAGGACATCCTGCAGCTTCGCCAGGAAGGCGAGCTGCGCCGCTGCGCTGCCGAGCTCATCGCCAAAGCAGCTTTGTGAACCGGTGTGACACGTAGGCCCTTGGGGATCCGCCGTGATCAGCAGGGCGTCCTTGTCGCAGTCCGCCGCGACGCCGACTACGTCGAGGTAGGCGCCCGAGGTTTCCCCTTTGGTCCACAGACGCTTCTTGCTGCGGCTGAAGAACGTCACGCGCCTCTCGTGCAGCGTGAGCCGCAGCGCCTCACGATTCATGAACCCGAGCATCAGAACGGCGCCGGTGCGCGCATCCTGCACGATAGCCGGCAGCAGGCCGTCGCCCTTGTCCCAGTCGAGCGAGTTGACGTCTTCGGCTTTCATGGACGGACCTCGATGGCGCGCTCACGCAGGTAGCGCTTGAGATCGCCGATGGCGATCGCGCCGCTGTGAAAGACGCTGGCTGCGAGCGCGCCGTCGACGTGCGCGCTCTCGAATACCTCGGCGAAGTGCTCCGGCGCCCCAGCGCCGCCCGAAGCGATCAACGGCACGTTGCACACACGCCGGACCGCGGCGAGCTGCGCCAGGTCGTAGCCGCTGCGCACCCCGTCGCTCGCCATGCAGTTGAGCACGATTTCCCCGGCGCCCCGATCCTGCGCCTCGCGCACCCAGTCGAGCGTCTTGCGCGCCGTGTTGCGCGTGCGCGAGGGATCGCCCGTGAACTGATAGACATAGTACTCGCCGTCGACCGTCTGACTGTCGACGCCGACGACCACGCACTGCGTCCCGAAACGGGCGCCGAGGCGCGAGATCAGATCTGGATCGGCGAGCGCCGGCGAATTGATGGAGATCTTCTCGGCGCCTTCGCCCAGCACTTCCTCTGCGTCGGCGATGCTGCGGATGCCGCCGGCGACGCAGAACGGAATGTCCAGAATGCGGGCGACCCGCCGCACCCAGCCGCGATCGACCGAGCGGCCGTCGGGACTGGCCGTGATGTCGTAGAACACCAGCTCATCGGCGCCTTCGTCGCGATAGCGACTGGCCAGCTCGAGGATGTCGCCTACGACTACGTGGTCGCGAAAGCGCACGCCCTTGACGACCTGTCCATCTCTTACGTCGAGGCAGGGAATGATGCGTTTGGCAAGAATGGTCGCAGCTCCTCGGGACTGATCCGGTTTTCCAGCAGCGCCTTGCCGCTGATGACGGCCGCGACGCCGCAATCGCGCAACGCGGCGAGATCCTGCGCGGACGCGACGCCGCCGGAGGCCTGCCATGCAATCTGCGGAAAGCGTCGCACGGCTTCGCTGTACAGCTCGACATTCGGACCGCTGAGCGCGCCGTCGCGCGAAACGTCGGTGCACAGCACATGCTCGAGACCAACGGGCAGATAGCGTTCGACCGCCTCCCACAACGATACGCCGCTGGTCGACCGCCAGCCATGCGTAGTCAGCATGGGAACTCCCGCCGCGTCCAGACGCACGTCGAGCGCAAGAACGATCTGCTGCGGTCCGATCTCGCGAATCCACTCGCAGACCTCGCCGGGCGAAGTTGCGGCCAGGCTGCCGATCACCGCGCGTTCGACGCCCGCATCCAGGGCGGCGCGAACGCGCTCCAGGGTGCGTAGACCGCCGCCGACCTGCAGACGCGCCTTGCGCAGTTGCGCCAACCGGACGATGGCGTCGCGATTCGCCTGCGCTCCGTCGCGCGCTCCGTCGAGGTCGACGATATGTACGCGCCCGGCGCCCAGAGCGAGGTAACGCTCGAGCAGCGACTGCGGATCATGCGAGTAGACCGTCTCGGCGGCGAAATCGCCTTTCAACAGCCGCACACACCGGCCGTCCTTCAGATCGATTGCAGGAATCAGTTCCATGTTTGCAGTTGCTGCAGGTTGCGGCCGCTCACATCATCGGTTGGAGAAGGGAGCGCAAGAAAGTTGCGCAGCAGGCGCGCTCCGGTGCGGGCGGAGCGCTCCGGGTGGAATTGCACGCCGTAGATGTGATCGCGCCGCACGATCGCCGAGAAGCGCTCGCCGTACTCAGCTGTGGCGAGCGTCGACTCGCCGATCGGAGCTGCAAAACTGTGGACGAAATACACATGATCGCCCGGAGAGATGTCTTTCAGCAGGGGAGAAAACGAGGTGAACTCGAGCCGATTCCACCCCATGTGCGGCGTCGGCAGGCCTTCGCGCGGCTGCAGCCGACGGACCGTGCCGGGCAGGAGCCCGAGGCAGGCGGTGTCGCCTTCCTCGGAGGATTCGAACAGCAGCTGCATGCCGACGCAGATGCCGAGCAGCGGCTGGCGCAAATCGCGGATGACTTCGATGAGCTGCGCCTGGCGCAAACGGGCCATGCAGTCCGCGGCCGCGCCGACGCCCGGCAGGATCACGTGCGTCGCCGCCAGCAGCACCCGCGGGTCTGTGGTGAGCTGCGCCGCGATTCCCAGTCGTTCCACGGCGAACTGCAAGGAGGCTATGTTGGCGCCGCCGCTGTCGATGATGGCGAGTCGCATCACAGTGCGCCTTTGGTGCTCGGCAGCGTCTGGTCGGTGATTCGAATCGCCTGGCGCAGCGCGCGCCCGACGCTCTTGAAGCACGCTTCGATCATGTGGTGCGTATTCTCCCCGGCGACCTTCATGTTGATGGCGGCGCCGAGCGTCTCGGAAAGCGAGCGGAAGAAATGCGGCGTCAGCTCCGTCGGGAACTGTCCGACCTGATCGCGGCCGAAGCTCCCCTCGAACACGAAATAGGCGCGCCCGGAAAGATCGATCGCGACCTGTGCGAGCGCCTCATCCATCGGCAGCAGGAATCCATAACGGTGAATGCCCCGCTTGTCGCCGAGGGCGCTCTTCAGAGCCTGGCCCAGCGCCAGCGCGCAATCCTCGACCGTATGGTGCTCGTCGATGTGCAGGTCGCCCTTGCAGGACAGTTGCATCGAGAAGCCGCCGTGCTTGGCGATCTGCTCCAGCATGTGATCGAAGAAGCCGATGCCGGTCGAGGCGCTGATCGGGCCCTCGGCGTCCAGGTCTACGCTCACGCAAATGTCCGTCTCCTTGGTGCGCCGCTGCACGGTGGCTGTGCGCCGCGGCGCCGTCAGACGGGTCGCAATCTGTTTCCAGTCTGCGCCGGCTGCGCCGCCAAAGCGGACGCCTTGTAGTCCCAGTGCGGCGGCCAACTGCAAGTCCGTATCGCGATCGCCGATGACGTAGCTGTGCTCCCGATCGATGGGATGGCTGCGCAGGTACTCATCGAGCAAGCCGGTGCGCGGCTTGCGGCACGCACAGTCGTCGGCCGGAAGGTGAGGGCAGATGAATATCGCTTCGAAGCCGATTCCCTGCGAAGCGAGCAACTCGAGCAGGAACTCCTGCGGCTCGCGGAAGGAGGGCTCCGGGAAACTCGGCGTACCGAGACCGTCCTGATTGCTCACCATGACGAATACGTAGCCTGCATCCCGCAGGGTGATGAGCGCCGGGACGAGGTCGGGCGTCAGCCGCAGCTTGCTGAGGCTGTCGATCTGCTGGTCGGGCGGCTCGACGATCAGCGTTCCGTCCCGATCGATGAACAGCACGCGCTTGCCTGCGCTGGCGCCGGCTGCGGCGTTCATACTCTCGCTCCGACGTCGGTTTGAACGGGCTGCGAGAGCGCGCGCAGCAGGCGATCGTTCTGTTCGGGGGAGCCGACCGAGATTCGCAGGCTGCAGGCGAGGCCGAGCTGCGAGCGCGTGTCACGGATGATGAGGCCGGCCGCGGTCGCCGCCCGCAGCACCTGGTCGGCGTCCACGCAATCGAGCAACAGGAAGTTGGCGTCGCTGGGCCACACACGGGAAATCAGCGGGCAGCGCGCCAGAGCGACGGCCAGCTTGTCGCGCTCTTGCAGCACGATGGCGATGCGTTCGGCCGCCTGCGCCTGGTGATCCGCATTCGTCAATGCGAGCACGGCCTCGATGGTTTGCGTCGGCAGGGCGTACGGCGTGATCACGCGATTCAGCAAGCGCACGATCTCGGGGTGTGCGATCAGCGCGCCGCAGCGTGCGCCGGCGAGCGCGTATGCTTTCGACAGCGTTCGCAGCACGACCAGGTTCGAATACCGGGCGAGGCGTGCGGTGAAGCTCGGCGCGCGCGCGAACTCGACGTACGCCTCATCGACCGCCACGATGGCGCGGCCGTCGAGTTCGGTGCAGACTCGCTCGATCGCGTCCGGATCGAGCAGCGCGCCGGTCGGGTTGTTCGGCGAGCATAGAAAGACGATCTTCACGCCTGCACGGCATGCGGCGAGCACTCCATCCGTATCGAGCGCGAAGCCGCGGTCCCGAATGAGGGGAACCTCGATCACGCCAGCGCCCTGGATGCGGGCGGATACTTTGTACATCCCGAACGTGGGCGGGCAGATGACGATGCTGTCGTGGCCGGCTCGGCAGAAGGCGCGCACCAGCAGGTCGATCGCTTCGTCGCTGCCGCGTCCGGCGAGCACGTTCTGCGGCGCCACCGAGTAAAGGGTCGCCAGATGCCGAATGAGCTCGGCCGGCTGCGGTTGCGGGTAGCGATTCAAGCCGGCGGCGGTCTGGTCGCCGGCGGCGCGCCAGGGCATCTCGTTGGCGTGCAGCCGTTCGAGCGAGGGCGCCCAGGCGGCGTGTTGGTAAGGCTCGAGCGCGAGGATGTCGGGCCGCGCGAGCCGCAGGATGTCGTTCATGGCGCGCTTGCCTGTCCCGCCAGCTCGGCGAGACGAACTTCGACCGCGTTCGCGTGGGCGCCGAGGCCTTCGAGCCCGGCGATTACGATCGCCGTCGGGCCGAGATCCCGCAATCCCTCGACGCTCAGCTCCTGTACGGTCATGCGACGCATGAAATCGCTCAGCGAGAGGCCGCTGTACGCACGGGCGAAACCGTAGGTCGGCAGCACGTGGTTGGGGCCGCTGCAGTAATCGCCCATGGTTTCGGGCGTCCATGGTCCGAGGAACACCGAGCCGGCGTTGCGGATCTTTGGCAGCCAGGAACGAGCATCACGCGTTTGTACGATCAGGTGCTCGGGTGCATATTGGTTGCTGAGCTCGAGCGCTTCGTCGATCGTCTCGACCACGATGATCCGCGCGTGGCGAATCGATTCGTTTAGCGTGCTCTGGCGATCGAGCCGGCTCATCTGGCCTTCGATCTCTCGTATGACCTCTCTGGCGAGCTCAGGCGCCGTCGTGACCAGTATCGCCTGCGCATCGTTGCTGTGCTCGGCCTGCGCCAGAAGATCGGCGGCGACGAACGACGCTCGCGCACTGTCGTCTGCAATCACCAGCACCTCGGAGGGGCCAGCGGGCAGATCGAGCGCCGCGCCGTCTGGATCGTTCGCACACAGCAATTTCGCGGCGGTCACCCAGGCGTTCCCGGGTCCGACCACTTTGTCCACTTTGGGCACGCTGCCCGCGCCGTAAGCCATGGCGGCGATCGCCTGGGCGCCGCCGATCTTGAAGACTCGTTGCACGCCGCACAGCTTTGCGACCACCAGCACGGCGGGATCTGCGCGGCCGTCCTTGCGAGGCGGCGTGCACATGATGCGCGTGCGGCAGCCGGCGATCTGCGCAGGCACGGCGGCCATGATCGCAGCGGAGGGCAGGGGCGCCGCTCCGGCCGGTACGTACATGCCGATTGCGTCTATCGGCCGATCGTGGCGCTCGCAGACAACGCCGGGAGAAGTCGTGACCACGAGCGGTTCGCTTCGCTGCGCTTCATGGAAGCGCCGCACGTTGCCGATGGCGCGTTCGAGCGCCGCGCGTTGTTGGGCGTCGATCGCGCCCTGCGCGGCGGCGAACTCGTCTTCGTCGACTTCCAGGCTGCGCAGATTGGGGCAGTCGAAGCGGCGCGTATAAGCGAGCACGGCGTCCTCGCCGCGGGCTCGAACGTCGCGAATGATTTCGCGCACGCGCGCATGCAGGGCTTCAGCGTCCTGCTGCGTCGGGCGGCGCAGCGTCGCCGCCCGCTCTTGCCGGGACAGGCTCGCCCATTCGAGGATCGAGAGCATCTGCGTCACGCCAGCATCTTTTCGACCGGCAGTACGAGGATCGCGCTCGCACCCGCGCCCTTGAGGCTTTCGAGCGTTTCCCAGAACACGTTCTCGCGGCAGACGGCGTGGACTGCAACTTTGTCGCTGGCGCCTTCGAGGGGCACGATCGTCGGCGCTTCGCTGCCCGGCAGCAGCTTCCTGATCTCATCGAGGCGGGCGCGCGGCGCGTGCAGCATGATGTACTTGCTTTCCTTCACCTGTTGCACGCCGTCGATGCGCATGGCGAGCCGGTGGATCCACTCCTGCTTCTCCGGTGAAACGGGAACGGGCGTAGAGATGATGGCGGCCTGGCTCTCGAGGATGGTGTCGGCCTCCCACAAGTGATTGGCGACAAGTGTGGAGCCGGTCGAGACGAGGTCGCAGATGAAGTCGGCGCGTCCGAGCCGGGGAGCGATCTCCACCGCGCCGGACAGCGTCACGATCTCGGCCTCGACGTCGTTATTGCGCAGGAAGCGCGCAAGAATGTTCGGATAAGTCGTGGCGATCCGTTTGCCATGCAGCGAGCGGGGCCCATCGTAAGCTACGCCGTCCGGCGCCGCGATCGACAACCTGCAGCGGCCGTAGTCGAGCACCATCAACTGCTCGAACAGCGGAGCGACGCCGCGCGCCTGGAACGCCAGGCGCTTCTCCTCGATGACATTCAGGCCCACCACGCCGAGATCGCAGACATCCTGCTGCACGAGATCCGGGATGTCGTCGTCGCGCACGAACAGCACGTCGAGCGGCATGTTCTCGCCGTAGCACATGAGCTGGTCCTTGCCGCGGCTGTATTTCAGGCCGCAGCGCACCAGCAGGTCGAGTGAATTTTCGGTGAGGCGGCCGGATTTCTGCACAGCCACCTTGAGGCGCGAAACCTTGTCTTTCATGAGGCGCGGCCGTTGCGCTGCTCGCGGGTGCGCTCGACGGCGAGCGCGTAGCCCCCGGCGCCGTTGGTGAGATAGCGTGCGACGCGACCAATTGTCGTGACGCTGACGCCGGTCTGCTTGTGGATCTCCCGATAGGGCGCGCCTTGCTCGAGCAGCCCCACCACCGCCCAGCGATCGGCCAGCGCCTGCAACTCGGCGGGCGTGCACAGATCGCGAAAGAACGCCCGGCACTCCTCGACGGTGCGCAGCGTGAGAATCGCGCTGAACAGGGCCCGCTCCGCGAGCGCTTCCTGCCGCGGCGTCATCGCACGGTGTTCTTTCATGAGAGCTGTATTAGTGTACTAACGTGATAGCACACTAATACATTCAAGGGCGCACCGTCAATGTTGCGTCATCGCAGGCGTCCGGGAAGCGTCGCGGCCGGCCGCCCCTCGGGCAGTCGCTCAACACGGAACCGGCCTCATCCATCTCGGCCCCACGTCTCACTGCGACGAGCGCACGCGGATCTACAGGGCGGCGGACAGCAGGGATGTTGCTCGCCCGAGGCTTCGGGCATGAATTCACGGCGCCCTGAAAGCCCCGATTCCTCGTCAGGCGGGCCCCAACGTTCAAGCTTAACCGTCCTGAAGGCAGCCCGCAGGGCGAGGTCGAACGACGGTTACGTGATCTGGCCCGCTTTTCGGGACACATCGACGCCGAGTTTCTTGACGGTCGAAGCATCACGCCCCTATATTGGCGCGGCTCATCGAGACCGGTTGAGGGTCAGGCCCTTTGAAGCCGGGGCAACCGTCGAGGCTAACCACCTCGGACAAGGTGCCAACTCCTGCGGGCCCGCACGAAGCGGGAGCCCGACAGATGAGTTGCTGCGTGATAGCTGTCCGCAGGGCCGTCCTCAGGCCTGCCGCGGGTGGTAGGTCGCAGCGACAGCCGCTACGGGCGCTCCGTGGGGTTTCTGCGATGTGCGAAACCTGGCCGGCATGAGCCGGCGCATCGATACGGAGCGTTTCATTCATGACATCCCTTGCGGACGCCTGCGCCAAGTCAGCGGCAGGCGTCGCGAGCCAGCCGGTCCCTGAGTCGGAGCCCTGCGGCGACGAGGCGTCGTCGCCGGCGTCCTGTCCCGTCCGTGAAGGCGTCCTGGAATCGTCGGAGCCGCTGGCGTTGCATTTCGGCGGACGCCTCGACGGGTTGCGGGTGGCCTGGCGCCTGTACGGGCCCGCTGACGCTCCGGTGGTCGCGGCGCTCGGCGGAATCTCCGCGGGACGCCATGTGGCCGATGTGGCCGGCGAGTCGGGCTGGTGGAGCGAAATCGTAAGCGAGGGCGGCGCCCTCGACACGAGGCGCTGGCGAATTCTCGGAATCGACTTCGTCGGCGGCAGCCACCAGAGCACCGGGCCCGAACGAGGCCAGAGCAATTTCCCCTCCATCAGCGCGTACGATCAGGTGGAAGCGCTCCGTCGCGTCATGGCGCACCTCGGGATCAAGTCGCTGGCGGGCATCGTCGGCGCGTCCTATGGCGGCATGGTGGCGCTTGCTTTCGCCGAGCGCTGGCCGGCGTTGGTGCAGAACATCGTCGTGATCAGCGCGGCGCATCGCGCGCATCCGATGTCCACCGCCTGGCGCTCCGTGCAACGTGCGATGGTCCGCTACGCATTGGCGCGCGGCGACGGTCCCGAGGGATTGCGTCTGGCGCGCGCACTCGCCATGGCCACCTACCGCAGCGCGCAGGAATTCGATGCGCGGTTCGACGCGCCGCCCGTTCGCGTAGACGGCCGATTCCAGTTCCCGGTCGAGTCATACTTGCTGGCGCGCGGCGATGCGTACGCCTCAACGTACAAACCCGAAGCTTTCGTTTGCCTGTCGGAATCGATCGACCTGCATCGAGTCGAGCCGACGCGAATCCGCACGGCGACCACGCTCGTCGCGGTCCGCGAAGACCAACTGGCGCCGATCGAGGACATGCGGGCGCTGCATGCATCGCTGGCCGGTCCAGCCGAGCTGGTCGAAATGTCCTCTCTTTACGGTCACGACGCTTTTCTGAAGGAAAGCGCCATACTGCGGGACGTGTTCGCCCGCGCTTTGCAGCCGAGCGACGGTGAGTCATGAGCGAAACGGGTTCCCTGGCGACTCGCGCGGTACGGGCCGCGCTGGAAACGGATACGCAGCACGGCGCGGTCGTGCCTCCAATCCACCTCACTTCGACCTTCGCCTTCCGTGCATTCGGCGAGAAGGCCGCCTATGACTACACGCGGTCCGGCAACCCCACGCGCGATGCGCTCGCCGAGGCGCTTGCCGCGCTCGAAGGTGGTGCAGGCGCCGTCGTCACATCTTCCGGCATGGCGGCCGTCAACCTGATCTGCCAATTGCTCGGGCCGCAGGATCTGTTGATCGCGCCGCATGACTGCTACGGTGGGACGTACCGCTTGTTCGACGCGCTGGCGAAACGCGGCGCCGCTCGCATCGAGTTCGTGGACCAGACCAATGGCGTGTCTCTGTGCGACGCGCTGGCGCGCAGGCCGAAGATCGTTTGGGTCGAGACGCCGAGCAATCCGCTGCTGCGGATCGTCGACATTCGCCGCACCGCCGAACTGGCGCATCAGGTCGGCGCATTGCTGGTGGTCGACAACACATTCCTGTCGCCGGTCTGGCAGCAGCCGCTTGCGCTCGGCGCCGATCTGATCCTGCATTCCACGACGAAATACCTGAACGGTCACAGCGACGTGGTCGGGGGTGCGGTGATTTCAGCCACCCAGGCGCTGCACGAGCAGCTGGCGTGGTGGGCGAATTGCATCGGAGCGACCGGCGCGCCGTTCGACAGCTACCTGACCCTGCGCGGCGTGCGAACGCTGCATGCGCGATTGCGCGTGCATGAGGAAAACGCAGCCAGGGTCGCGAGGTTGCTGAGCGAGCATCCACAGGTAGTGCGGGTTCATTACCCGGGCCTGCCGTCCCATCCACAGCATGAGCTGGCGGCGCGTCAGCAACGCGGTTTCGGCGCCATGCTGAGCTTCGAGCTGCAAGGCGGGGAGGCGCAGGTGCGCGCGTTCCTCGATGGCCTGCAGTACTTCTCTTTGGCCGAATCGCTCGGGGGGGTGGAGAGTCTGATTGCTCATCCGGCGTCGATGACGCACGCCGCCATGCACCCGGACGCCCGCCGCAAAGCGGGCATATCGGACACGCTGCTGCGTCTATCGATCGGCATCGAGTCCGCAGACGATTTGGCGCTCGATCTGGAGCGCGCGCTGGCGCGTGCGCAGGCGGTCGATCGTACGCCGGCGCGCGGTGCGGCGCCGAGCCTGACGGACGCGGAGCCTCTGCAGGCGGTCTGCTGATCACTCGCCGCACAATCCGAAGCGCCGGCGCTCTGAGGACGCGCGCCGGCCCGCCTCACAGGGGAACGATCCCCCGCCTCTTCAACGAACCGCAAAAAAAAACAGGCCGGCGCAGGGCCGGCCTGGGATGTGGCAACTCAAGACCGCTGTCGTGGCGACGCCGACACTGTCGACGTCGACCTTGGGGACTAACCCGACACGAGGCCCGTTTCCACCAAAGACACCTCGACCGTCAAGGTCGAGACATGGAGATTTGCCCGAAGGCGAGAACGGTGGGAGGAAGATCAAACCCGCCGTTCGTGCAGATCATAACCGGTCTCACCGGCTTTTTGGGCAAGAATTTTGGGTTGGGAGGGCAGGGTAGAAAGCTCTTGCGCCGACAATGACTTACGTCACTTAGTGCAGGATTTGCGCAAGATCCTGTCGAGCACCGCCTGGCCCGCCTCGGAAGTGCTCGCCGCCGCTCCGCCGGCGGCTATATCGGCGGTCCTGAGACCGGCTGAAAGTGCGTCCGCCACCGCTTTTTCAACGACTTGGGCCTCCTCGGGCAACTCCAGGGAATGACGCAGGAGCATGGCGCCGCTCAGGATCGCCGCCAGTGGATTGGCTACACCCTGTCCGGCGATGTCGGGCGCCGAGCCGTGGATCGGCTCGTACAGGCCGAGCCGGCCGGCCCCGAGAGAGGCTGAAGGCAGCAGTCCGAGTGAGCCGGCCAGCATGGACGCCTCGTCGGTCAGGATGTCCCCGAACATGTTCTCGGTGAGTATCACGTCGAAGCTCGTGGGCTTGCGAATCAAATGCATGGCGGCGGCGTCGACCAGCATGTGCTCGCAATGCACGTCCGGGAATTCGCGCCGCAGCACATCCTCGACCGTCGAACGCCACAGGCGCGAGGTTTCGAGCACGTTCGCCTTGTCGACGGACACGATCGATTTGCGACGTCCCTGCGCCAGCTTGCCCGCCACGCGCGTGACGCGCTGGATTTCCTCCACGCTGTAGGTGCATACGTCCGTGGCCGAGTCCGCGGTGCGTTGCTTCTCGCCGAAGTAGATGCCGCCAGTGAGCTCGCGCACGACCATGATGTCGGCGCCGCGCAGCACCTCCGGCTTGATGGGCGAGGCGTCCAGCAGGGCGGGATGCACGGCGACGGGGCGCAGGTTCGCAAACAGGTTCAGCGCCTTGCGCAGGGCCAGCAGCCCCTGCTCGGGCCGCACCTTTGCGTTCGGATCCGACCACTTCGGTCCGCCGACGGCGCCGAGCAGGACCGCGTCGGCGTTCGTGCATGCGGAGACTGTCTGCGTCGGCAATGCGCTCTGTGTCGCATCGATGGCCGCGCCGCCGATCAGATGCTCTGCGAACTGGAACTCGTGTCCGAAGCGACTGGCGACCGCTTCGAGTACGCGCACGGTTTCGCGCGTCACCTCCGGTCCGATACCGTCTCCCGCGAGAACGACAATATTGGCTTTCACGCTGCTTATGCTCCGTTATGCGTGGGCGCGCTCGTACCGCTCGATCGCTTCGGTCTGTTGCAGCAGATAACCGAGCTCATCGACGCCGTTCATCAGGCAGTGGCGAGCGAATGCTTCGATGGGGAAATGAGCTACGGCGCCGTTCGGCAGCGTGAGCGTGCTCGTCTCCAGGTCGATGCGGACGTTCGCGCCTGGGTTCGCCATGAGCCACGCGTGCGTCGTTTCGTCGACGACGACGGGCAGGAGACCGTTCTTCAGCGCGTTGTTGCGGAAGATATCGGCGATCTCCGTGCTCACGACCGCGCGGAAGCCGTAGTCGTACAAGGCCCACGGCGCGTGCTCGCGCGAGGAGCCGCAGCCGAAGTTGCGTCCGGCGACCAGAATCGAGCAGCCGGCGGCTTCGGGCCGGTTGAGGATGAAATCGCTGTTGGGCGCGCCGTGCGCGTCATAGCGCCAGTCGGCGAACGCCAGCCGGCCGAGGCCTTCCTTGGTCGTGGTCGTCAGGAAGCGCGCCGGGATGATCTGGTCGGTGTCGATGTTCGTGTACGGCAGTACGACTGTACGGGATTCGATGGTGCGTATGGGTTGCATGCTGACGCTCACTGCATGAATTCGCGCGGATCGGCGACGCTGCCGGCGATGGCGCTCGCGGCCGCGGTGGCGGGACTTGCGAGCAGGGTGCGCGCGCCTGCGCCCTGGCGGCCTTCAAAATTGCGATTGCTCGTGCTGACCGCGTATTCACCGCGTGCGACCGTATCGCCGTTCATGCCGATGCACATCGAGCAGCCCGATTCGCGCCACTGCGCGCCTGCGTCGGTGAATATCTTGGCGAGCCCGCGGGCCTCGGCCTCGCGCTTGACCTGTTGCGAGCCGGGCACGACCAGCATCCGCACGCCGTCCGCGACGCGCTTGCCGCGCAAGATGCTGGCTGCGAGCTCGAGGTCCGACAGTCTCGCGTTCGTGCAACTGCCGACGAACACCACCTGGATGGGTTTGCCGAGCAAGCGCTCGCCGCCCTGGAGCCCCATGTAGGCGAGCGCCTTGGCGTGCACCGGATCATCCGAGCTCGGAACGGCTGCAGTGATCGGCGCGACCATGCCCGGGTGCGTGCCGTAGGTGATCATCGGTTCGACCGCGTCGGCGTCGATCGCGACCACGCGGTCGAACCGGGCGCCGGGATCGGTGCGCAGCGCACGCCAGCGTTCGACCGCGCCCTCCCAAGCCTCGCCCTGCGGCGCGAAGCGGCGGCCCTTCAAGTAGGCGAACGTGATCTCATCCGGTGCGATCAGGCCGGCGCGCGAGCCGGCCTCGATCGACATGTTGCAGACCGTCATCCGCTCATCCATCGACAAAGCCTCGATGGCTGGACCGCGATACTCGATCACGCTGCCGCCGCCGCCGGAGACGCCGATGTGGCCGATGATTGCGAGAATCAAGTCCTTGGCCGTCACGCCGGAACGCAGGCGGCCGCTCACCTCGATGGCGAGCGTCTTCGGTCGACGCTGCAGGAGGCATTGCGTAGCGAGCACATGACCGACTTCGGTCGTACCTATGCCGAAAGCCAGCGCGCCGAACGCACCGTGCGTGGCGGTGTGGCTGTCGCCGCATACGATGGTCCTGCCCGGTTGCGTGGCGCCGAGCTCCGGACCGATCACGTGCACGATGCCCTGGTGGGGGCTGCCGAGCCCGAAGAGTTCGATGCCGAATTCGCGGCAGTTCTGTTCGAGCTGGCGCACCTGGCGGGCCGCTGATTCGACCTTGATCGGTATGCGGCCGGACACTTCATCCGGATCGGTGGGCGTCGAGTGGTCCATGGTCGCCAGCGTGCGGTCCGTGCGGCGCACCTTCAGCCCCTGCGAGCGCAGCAGTGCAAACGCTTGCGGCGAGGTGACCTCGTGCACCAGGTGCAAATCGATGTAGAGCACGGCCGGCGTCGCCGCCGTTTCCGGAACGACTTCGTGCTGTTCCCAGACTTTCTCGAACAGGGTGCGGGGTTGAGCTTGCTTGGTCATGGCGGCAGGAGAGTCGTGACGATCACACAGCATGCCGCGCCCGGCGCTCGGGCGGGTTGAAAAAACGTGAGCCAGTCATCGCAAGAGGCGATGGCGGCTCGCTCGCCCGCTAGTCTACGGGCATGCGATCAGAATCTCGCGGCGGCGCCGCTCGCTGGCCCGCGGGCGCGGGCCAACGATCAGTGACGCCTTACGCGTCGCAGAGATCCAGCCAGCCCCATTTGTCGGCTGTCTTGCCGGTGAACAGACCGAAGAACGCGGTCTGCAGAGTTTCGGTGATCGGGCCGCGGCGTCCGCTGCCCACGGTGATCCGGTCCACCGAGCGCACCGGCGTGATTTCCGCGGCGGTGCCGGTCATGAAGATCTCATCGGCCAGGTAGAGGAACTCGCGCGGGATCGGCTGCTCACGAACCTCGAAGCCGTGCGCCCGGGCCAGCGTGATCGCGCTGTCGCGGGTGATGCCTTGCAGGATCGAGCTGTTGAGCCCGGGCGTGTAGATCACCTGGTCGCGGATCACGAACAGATTCTCGCCGGCGCCTTCGCTGACCTCGCCGTTGACGCTCAGCCCGACGCCCTCGGCGAAGCCGAGACGCTTCGCCTCCAGGCTGATGAGCTGGCTCGAAAGGTAGTTGCCGGCCGCCTTGCCGAGCGCCGGAATGGTGTTCGGCGCGAGCCGTTGCCAGGAGGAGACGCAAACGTCGATGCCGTTCTCCAGGCCCTCGGCGCCTAGATAGGCGCCCCATTCGAACGCAGCGACCACCGTCTCCACCGGGGGCGGCGTTTTTGGCGCAACCCCGATCTCACCATAGCCGCGGAATGCGAACGGGCGTATGTAGGCGCCGCGCGTGAGCCCGTTGGCCGCGACGACCTCCTTGCAGGCGGCGTTGATTTCCTCGGGCGTGTAGGGAATCTCAATGCGATAGATCTTGGCCGAGTCGAACAGCCGCCGCGTGTGATCGCGCAGGCGGAAGATCACCGGACCCTTAGGGGTTGCATAGGCGCGTACGCCTTCGAACACCGTCGAGCCGTAGTGCAGCGCGTGCGCCAGGACGTGCACCGTGGCCTGCTCCCAAGGCACCAGCTTGCCGTTGTACCAGATGTGCTTGGCCGCATTGATGGGCATATCGAGCTGCTCCTGTGTGCGCGACGTTGCTGCAACGGCGCGCCAATGACAATCAATTTCTGCAGATCACACGGCCGCCGGCCATCGGCCGCCCGGAGCCCGCGCGCTCTGTGCCCGCGGGCTCCGTGCAAAGATGAACGCTGAACAGCGTGGCGAGCCCTCGCCGTACGACCGCTTCCATTCTACGGGTCAGGAGCCTCCAACCCGGATCGCCGCCTCAGGCGCTCTTTTCCTCGAGCCACGGCATGCGGCTGCGCAGCTTTACACCGACCTTCTCGATCTTGTGCTTGAGATCCTTGTTCAGGAGCTTGTTGTACTTGCGCCGGCCGCGCTTGTTCTCCGAAATCCACTGCCGGGCGAACTTGCCCTGCTGGATCTCCTTGAGGATCTTCTTCATCTCGCGCTTGGTCGAGGCGTTCACGACGCGTGGGCCGCGGGTGAGATCGCCGTACTTGGCGGTTTCGCTGATGAACTGGTGCATTTTCGCCAGTCCACCCTCGTGCAGCAGGTCGACGATGAGCTTCAGCTCGTGCAAGCACTCGTAGTACGCCACTTCGGGTTGATAGCCGGCTTCCACCAGCGTCTCGAAGCCCTTGACGACCAGCTCGGTGGCGCCGCCGCACAGCACGGCCTGCTCGCCGAACAGGTCAGTCTCGGTCTCCTCGGCGAAAGTGGTCCTGAGCACGCCGCCGCGTGTGCCGCCGATGCCGTCCGCGTAGGCGAGGGCGTTGTCCTTCGCCTTGCGGGTCGCATCCTGGTATACGGCCATCAGGCACGGCACGCCGCGTCCCTGCTGATATTGGCGGCGCACCAGATCGCCCGGACCCTTGGGCGCGATCAACACCACGTCCAGATCCTTGCGCGGCTTGATCTGCTTGAAGTGGATGTTGAATCCGTGCGCGAACAGGATGGTGGCGCCCTGTTGGATGTTCCCGATCACTTCCTTGTAGAGATCCTTTTGCGTGAGATCAGGCGTGAGGAAGGCGATCAGCGCAGCGCCTTGCACGGCGTCCGCCGGCGTCGCGACCTGCAGACCATCTTTCTTCGCCTTGGCCCAGCTCGGTCCGCCACGGCGCACGCCAACAACGACGTCATAGCCGCTGTCCTTGAGGTTCAGCGCGTGCGCACGGCCCTGGCTGCCATAGCCGAGGATGGCGATGCGCGCGCCCTTGAGGGCCTTCTTGTTGACGTCCTTCTGCGAATAGATCTGCATGTGCGCTCCTAGAAGCGTGTGGGTCGAGTAATCGAGTCGTTAGGGAATCTCTGATTCATTCTATTGCTGCGATTCGCGCCGCTCGAAACACCATACATTGCGAGCATTTCTTTGGGCCGAACCGTCAGGATAGTAGGTTAATCAGAGCTTCCTTTAGAGTGCGCAAACAAGAAACCCCGCCACGGGGCTGCCGGTGCGGGGTTCATTTCATCACGAAGTTCTGCGCCCTGTTCCGACGTGTCAGACGTCGATCCCACTTCCCGGCGGCCGGCTCAGCGGCGAGCAGGTCGGCGGCGCAAGCTGAAAACGGGTCGAGGAGAGCGAGACGGTCTGAAAAATCGGGCGGATCGCAACATAGCGCCGCCAATGTTGTCAACCCCCTGCGGGCTAAGCCAGCGGCGCTGCATGGTCTGTCGCGCAGGCGTGCGACGCGCTACGCTGCGCGTTCGCGCCCCTCCCCAGCTTGGTCTTTCGCCAGCCAAGTCTTGACTATCTGGCAAGGATTCGCGGTTGAGATGGTCTTGCGCGCATCAGGCGTCTTCAAGCTTGGGGTGCTCGATTCGTCGCTTGCGGTTCATCGCCTTGGGCCTCGCCGGTCGTGTCTCGACATTTCCGGCAAGGACGCTCGGAGATGGTTTCGCCGCGCGTCGAGCAGCTTCAAGTTTGGGGTGTTCGACTTGTCGCTTGCAGTTTATCGCCCTGGGCTTCAATGATGACTTCCGCCGACGACCAAACCGGATCCGTTCCCGTTCACCTGGTGTACGAAGAGGATCTGGAGCGCTGGATCAGCGCTCAGTCGGCGCGCGCGCAGCGCTGGATCGAGGCGCACGCCTTTAAAGCGGAGCGCAACAAGCTGCTCGTACTCCCAGGCCCGGAGGGTGCGCCCGAGGCGGCGGCGCTCGGCATGGGACGGCGGGAAGGAAATGGAAGCTTGGACTGCTGGTGTGCGGCGGGATTGCCGGGGCGCCTGCCCGGCGGACGCTATCACCTCGCCGCAGGCCCCTCGCAACACGATGCGCTGACGTTCGCATTCGGCTGGGCGTACGGCCAGTACAAGTTCGAGCGCTACCGACGCGGCGCAGCGCAGCGGGCCGCCGAGCTCTTGACGCCGCCCGGGGTCGATCCCGCCGAAGTGGAGCGCCTGCGCGCTGCAACGGCCCTGGCGCGCGACTTGATCAATACGCCTGCGAACGACATGACGCCTGAAGCGCTTACGCAAGCCGCCCTGGACGTTGCGCGCGCCGCCGGCGCTGCGCAGCGCGTGGTGCTGGGAGAGGAGTTGCTGAAGGAAGGCTTCCCCGCGATTCACGCGGTCGGCCGCGCTGCGGCGATCGCGCCGCGATTGGTCGACTTGCGGTGGGGCGAGGAGGGTCGTCCGACAGTGACGCTGGTCGGCAAAGGCGTCTGCTTCGACAGCGGCGGGCTAGACGTCAAGCCCGCCGCCTCGATGTTGCTCATGAAGAAGGACATGGGCGGCGCCGCAATTGCGCTCGGCGCCGCGCGGCTCATCATGGATGCGCAGCTTCCCGTCAGGCTGCGCGTGATCCTGCCGATCGTCGAGAATGCGATCGGCGCAAACGCTTTCCGCCCGGGCGACGTCCTTGCGACGCGCAAGGGCCTGCGGGTCGAAGTCGGCAACACGGACGCGGAAGGACGCTTGATTCTGTGCGATGCGCTCGCGCTCGCCGATGAGGAGGCCCCGGAACTGCTGATCGACGCCGCGACGCTCACGGGCGCGGCGCGCGTCGCGCTCGGCCCGGAGTTGCCGGCGCTCTTCAGCACCGATGACGCCGCCGCCGATGAGTTGCTGAGCATCGGCTTCGAACGATCCGATCCGATGTGGCGCTTGCCATTGTGGGCGGGCTACGAGGAAGAGTTGTCCAGCAAGGTCGCCGATCTCAACAACGTGTCGAGTTCGGGATTCGCGGGCGCAGTGTTCGGCGCACTGTTCCTGCGTCGCTTCGTTGCACAGGCGCGCGTGTGGATGCACCTCGACGTGTACGGCTGGAACGGCAAAGAACGCCCCGGACGTCCGGTAGGCGCTGAGCCGCAGTGCGTGCGCGCGCTGTATGAGTTCGTGCGACGACGCTGCGCGCGTTGACGGCCTGCCTCGTCACATGTCCATAGTCTCAAGGACGGCCGCGTCCGAATCGTTCGCAGGCCGCGATCTCGCCTTGCTGATCGGCGTCAATCTCATCTGGGGATTGAACCTGATCGCCGCGAAGATCGGCGTCGCGCAGTTTCCCCCGATCTTCTTCACCGCCCTGCGATTTGGCGCCCTGGCCCTGTTTCTGCTGCCGGTGCTGCGGTTGCATCGCGGTGAGATGAAGCCGCTGCTCGCGGCCGCGATGCTCACGGGTCCGGCTGCATTCGGGTTGCTGTTCGTGGGACTCTACATCGCCGAGGACGCCTCGACTGTGGCGATTGCGACGCAGATGAGCGTGCCGTTCTCGACGCTCCTGTCCGTGTGGTTGCTGGGCGAGGTGATCCGCTGGCGACGCACGCTGGGCATCGTGCTTGCGTTCATGGGCATGGCGATCATCAGTTTCGACCCACGTGTGTTCACTTACTGGGAGGGGTTGGCGCTGGTAGTGGCTTCCTGCTTCGTCGCCTCGCTCGGGCTCATCTACGTGAAGCGCTTGCGCGGCGTGCAGCCGCTCGAACTGCAAGCGTGGATCACTGTGACCGGCAGTCCGATTCTGCTGCTGCTCAGTCTGCTGCTCGAGAACGGCCAGTGGCGGGCGCTGCAGAACGCCAACTGGGAAGGCTGGACGGCGCTTGTCTTCACGATCGTGATGTCGAGCCTGATCGCTCACACGACGTGGTACTACCTCGTGAACCGCTATCCTGTGACGAGACTTTCGCCGCTCACGCTGCTGGCGCCGCTCTTCGGCGTGTTCTTCGGCGTGACACTGCTGAAGGACCAGCTCACCGGGCGCATGCTCATCGGCGGGGCGATCACGCTGCTGGGCGTGTTCATCGTCGCGCTGCGCCAGAAGCAGTTGGTGGATACGGGGACGTGAAGCGGATAGCGGATAGCGGATAGTCCAGAAGGGAAGGTGAGCGTCCGCCATAAGCCTGCCGCGATATCACCCCACTACGGCCCAACGGATGGCGCTGTTCCTCTGAACTATCCGCTATCCGCTATCCGCTTCTCTCCCGGTTTCAGTCCTTCGATCGTCCAATCGCCCACCGACCAGCGGATGAGGCGCAGGGTAGGGCGGCCGACGGCGGCGGTCATGCGGCGCACCTGTCGGTTGCGCCCTTCGCGAATGGTCAATTTGAGCCAGCTCGTTGCAATGTGCTTGCGGAAGCGGATCGGCGGGTCGCGCGGCCAAAGCCACTCGGGCTCGCTCACCTGTTCGGCTTCGGCGGGCAGCGAGACGCCGTCGGCAAGCGGCACGCCTTGTCGCAGCCGCTGCAACGGCGCTTCGTCCAGCTCGCCCTCCACCTGCACGAAATACGTCTTGGGAACCTTCCATCTTGGATCGGCGAGGCGCGCCTGCAGCTTCCCCGAATCGGTCAGCACGACCAACCCTTCGCTGTCGTAGTCGAGCCGTCCGACCGGCCGCATCCCCGGCGCGTGCAGGTAGTCGCGCAGCGTGGCCTTGCCGTCGACGCTCGTGAATTGGGTGAGCACGCGAAACGGTTTGTTGAAGAGCAGGATCGACGGTGAGGGCATTACTCGTCCGCATCGATGTGTTCGGCCGCGCTCTGCACCAGATCGATGAAACGCTGCACCGCCGCTGCGTTCTCGCCGTGACGACAGGCGAGGATCAGCGGTGCGCGCAGCTCGGCGCTGTCGGTCAACCTGCGATAGACGACGCCGTCCATTTGCAGGCGGCGCAATGACTCCGGCACCACTGAAACGCCCAGGCCCGCGGCCACCAGGTTCAGCGTGGAAATAACGCGCGGAGCCTCCTGGCCCACTTCGGGGCTGAACCCGGCGCTGCGACATGCAGTGATGATCGTGTCGTACAAGCCTGGCGCGCCGGGGCGCTTATAGAGAATGAACGTTTCGTTTGATAGCGCCGCGAGCGGCAGAGGCGCGGCCTTCGCCCTGGCGAGCGCGTGTCCGCTCGGTAGGGCGACCAGCATACGCTCTTGCAGCAGTGGGCGGACCGTCACGCCGCCAACGCCGGCGACCGGTGAACGAATGAAGGCCGCATCGATCTCCTCGTTGATCACGCCCTGCACGAGCCCGCTGCTGCCGCTTTCCTCGAGCGCCAGGGAGACCAGCGGCGAGAGTTCACGGAACGCGCGAATCACACGCGGTACGAACGGGTGGAACGGGGCCGAGCTCGTGAAGCCCACGACCACACGGCCTTCCTCACCGCGTGCGGTGCGGCGGGTGGTGGCGGTCGCACGCTCGAGCTGATCGAGAATGGCGCGCGCGCGTTCGAGGAATGCTGTGCCTGCATCCGTCAGCTCCACGCCTCGCGGCTTGCGCCTCAGGAGCTGTACATCGAGCTCTGTTTCGAGGGCGCGAATCTGCTGACTGAGCGGCGGCTGCTGGATGCCGAGTCGCTGCGCCGCCCGAGTCATGTGGCGCTCCTCGGCGACAGCGATGAAGTAGCGCAGATGACGGAGTTCCATACATCCATATTTATCACATATGGAGTGCCAATCCACCATATATTTTACCAACAGGTGGGAAACGGCTATGTTTCAGGCCGCGCCGCGGATCGAGTGGACGGCGCGACGCGTTTATCCGGCGTCGCGGCGCACGCTTACCGCCGTCGCCGCCGCCCCATCAGTTGAGAATCTCTCGATTGTTGTCCAGGGCCGGCGTGCAGCGGTCCGCGAGGGGCGGCGCCCCTCCCGACTTATCCGCTATCTGCTTCCAACTGACGCACTACCGCTAACGAGGACCTCGAAATGACCACCTCTGCCGCCGAGCAGCTACGCAAAGACTGGCAAACCAACCCACGCTGGAAAGGCGTGGAGCGCACCTACAGCGCCGAAGACGTGGTCCGCCTGCGCGGCTCCGTGCATATCGAGTACTCGCTGGCGCGTCTGGGCGCGGAGAAGCTGTGGAAGTACGTCAATGAGAAGCCTTTCGTAAACGCGCTCGGCGCACTCACGGGCAATCAGGCGATGCAGCAGGTCAAGGCCGGCCTCGATGCGATCTACCTGTCGGGTTGGCAGGTTGCGGGCGATGCGAATCTCGCGGCGGAGATGTACCCCGATCAGTCGCTGTATCCCGCCAACTCCGTGCCCGCAGTCGTGCGTCGCATCAACAACACGCTCCTGCGCGCCGATCAGATCCATCACGCTGAGGGCAAGCACTCCATCGACTGGCTCAAGCCGATCGTGGCCGACGCCGAAGCCGGTTTCGGCGGCGTACTGAATGCGTTCGAGCTGATGAAGGGGATGATCGAGGCAGGCGCGGCCGGCGTGCACTTCGAGGACCAGCTTTCGTCCGCCAAGAAGTGCGGGCACATGGGCGGCAAGGTGCTCGTGCCCACGTCCGAGGCGATCAGCAAGCTGGTCGCCGCCCGCCTTGCGGCTGACACGTGCGGCGTGCCTACGGTGCTGGTTGCGCGCACTGACGCTGAATCGGCGAATTTGCTGACCTCGGATGTAGACGAGCGTGACCGCCCGTTCATCCAATCCAAGGAGCGGACCAGCGAGGGCTTTTTCTATGTGAACGCCGGGTTGGATCAGGCGATTGCACGCGGCTTGGCGTATGCGCCGTACGCCGATCTCATCTGGTGCGAGACCGCGAAGCCCGATCTCGAGGAAGCCAAGCATTTCGCCGAAGGCATCCACGCCAAGTTCCCCGGCAAGCTGCTTGCCTACAACTGCTCGCCGTCGTTCAACTGGAAGGCGAAGCTGGACGACGTCACCATTGCGAAGTTCCAGCGTGAGCTGGGCGCGATGGGCTACAAGTTCCAGTTCATCACGCTGGCCGGCTTCCACGCGCTCAACTATTCCATGTTCGATCTCGCTCGCGGTTACAAAGAGACACAGATGAGCGCTTACGTCGACTTGCAGGAGCGCGAGTTCGCCGCGGAGAAATACGGCTACACGGCGACCAAGCATCAGCGCGAGGTCGGCGCCGGCTACTTCGACGACGTCACGCAGACCGTGACCGGCGGTCGGTCCTCCGTCACGGCCATGAAGGGCTCCACGGAAGAAGCGCAATTCAAGAAGTAGGCGACTGCGCCGCCTGAGTCACACAGGACTCGAGCGCAAGACCCGCTGCCTGCGGCCCGGCGAGCAATCGCCGGGCCGCTGCATTTGTGTGTGATGGATTGCAGGAGGGCGTGGGAAACTGGAATAGACTAGGCGGATGTCGAGAGCCCCAGCGAAAACGAAAACTGCAATTCCAGCCTCCGCCCGTCCGCCGCGCAGCTTTCCCGATGGATTGTGGCCGTCCGACGGTGTGGTTTTCGACCGCACCTGCACCGACTGCCCGCGGCTCGCTGAGTTTCTGGCGCGCGGCCGCCAGGAGTATCCCGACTATTATTGCGCCCCTGTAGCCCCTTTCGGCGATCCGCGCGCGCCGCTGGTGCTCATCGGCCTCGCGCCCGGGTTCCACGGCGCCAACGCCACCGGACGGCCGTTCACTGGAGATTTCGCCGGCATCCTGCTGTATCGCACGCTCCACAAGTTCGGCTTCGCGAGCCGGCCGGTGTCGACGGCGCGCGGCGATGGGCTGCGGCTGATCGATTGCCGGATCACGAATTCCGTGAAGTGCGTACCGCCGCAGAACAAACCGACGCCGATGGAGATCCGCACCTGCAACAGGTATCTCGCGGCCGAGCTGCGGCAGGGTCCGCGTGATTGCGTGCTGCTCGCACTCGGCTCCATTGCGCACAACGCGGCGCTGCGCGCGTTGGGGCTGCCGCCGGCGCGATACAGGTTCGCGCATGCAGCAGAGCACGAGCTGCCTAACGGGCGCGTGCTGCTCGATTCATACCATTGCAGCCGGTACAACACGCAGACGCGCCGACTGACGGATGAGATGTTCGAGGATGTTTTCCGGCGCGCGCGGGCGCTGGTGGATGCGCGCAGCCGCTGACGCGCCACGGGAGTGCGGAGCGGATCGGTTCTTCCGGCCGCCGGAAAACTAGATCTGTCCCGTTCAACGGCGGTGGGCCGCTGCGCTGTTCACTACAATAGCGCCATGCCGAGCTTCGATCCCAAGCCCTTTCTCGCCAACGTCAGCCAGCGCCCCGGCGTCTACCGCATGATCGGCGCCGAGGGCGAGGTGCTGTACGTCGGGAAAGCGCGCAATCTGAGGAATCGGCTGACCACATATTTCGTCGGTAAAGCGCAGTCCGCAAAGACCATGGCCATGGTCTCGCAGATCGCGAACGTGGAGGTGACGGTCACGGCGTCGGAGACCGAGGCGCTGCTGCTCGAATACAACCTCATCAAACGGCGTCGACCCCGGATCAACATCACACTGCGCGACGACAACAGATATCCCAACCTGAACATCACCACCCAGCACGAGAACCCCCCACACATCTAATAACGCGGCGCCC
>JAVEVD010000057.1:0-4068 GCA_034005205.1 Steroidobacteraceae bacterium
ACCGCATTCTCGAGCGCAACACGAACGACTTTCGTCGGATCGATGATGCCCGCCTCGAATAGATCGACGTAACGATTGCGCGCCGCATCGAAGCCGATGTTCGAAGCAGCCTCGATCATCTTGCTGACCACAACGCCTCCGTCCACCGCCGAGTTCACGGCGATCTGCCGCGCCGGCGCCTCTAAGGCGCGCTTCAGAATCTGAACCCCGGTTCGCTCGTCACCCTCGCATTGCGACTCCGCGTCGCCAACCGCCGCGATGCACTTCAAGAGCGCAAGCCCTCCGCCGGGGACGACGCCCTCCCCGACTGCGGCCTTGGTTGAGCTGATCGCATCGTCCAGCGCGTCCTTTTTCGCCTTCATTTCCGCCTCCGACGGCGCCCCCACGCGAATAACCGCGACGCCGCCCGATAGCTTGGCCACTCGTTCCTCCAGCTTTTCCTTGTCGTAATCGCTGGTGCTCTTCTCGATCTCGCGTCGGATCTGCGCCATGCGCCCTTCGATCGCCTTGCGATCGCCCGCGCCGCCTATGATCGTCGTATGGTCCTTGTCGACGACGATCCGCTTGGCGCGTCCTAATTGCTCGAGGGTCGTCTCCTCCAGTTTGAAACCGAGCTCATCGGAGATGAGCTGCCCGGCGGTGAGCACGGCGATGTCCTGCAGCATCGCCTTGCGCCGGTCCCCGTAGCCAGGCGCCTTGACCGCGGCGCTCTTGAGCACACCGCGAATCTGATTGACGATCAACGTCGCGAGCGCCTCGCCTTCGATGTCTTCCGCCACCACCAGAATCGGCCGTCCGCTCTTGGCGACCTGCTCGAGGAGCGAAATCAGGTCGTTCATGATGTTGATCTTGCGGTCGGTCAGCAGGATAAATGCATCCTCCAGGATGGCCTCCATCTTTTCCGTGTCAGTGACGAAGTACGGCGACAGATAACCGCGATCGAACTGCATACCTTCAACCACTTCGAGCGCTGTCTCGGTCGTCTTCGACTCCTCGACGGTAATGACGCCGTCGCCCCCGACCTTCTCCATGGCGTCCGCGACGAGCTCGCCAATGCTCTCGTCGTTGTGCGCAGAGATCGTCGCCACCTGCGCCTTCTCCTTGCGGCTTACAACCGGTTTGGACAGGCTCTTCAACGCTTCGACGGCGGCTCTGGCGCCGCGATCCAGCCCGCGCTTGATGTCGATTGCGCTGGCGCCCGCCGTCACGTTGCGAACGCCGTCGGCGAAGATCGTGTGCGCGAGGATCGTGGAGGTGCTGGTTCCGTCTCCGACCACGTCACCGGTCTTCTCGGCAGCCTGCCGCAGCGTCTGCGCGCCCAGGTTTTCTTCCGGATCCTCCAGGTCGATTTCCTTCGCAATCGTCACGCCATCGTTGCAGACGATGGGAGCGCCCCACGATTTCTGGATCAACACCGACTTGGACTTCGGACCCAGCGTGATGCGGACGGCGTCCGCGAGCTGGGTTGCGCCACGTAGAATCTTTTCACGTGCGGCCGACCCGAACATCATCTGCTTGTGCGCCATGGGCCCACCTCCTGCCGAGACCACGAATGTGCGCGCCCAGTCTGAATTCGCCGCCGCCGGAACGAAACTATGGAAAACCTGAATGCACCTTGTGAAGTTCCGCAGGGCGATCGCACGTGCTCGCGGTCGCACAGTCGGCCTCGACGGGGGCGGAAGCCTTCAGGAGCTTTCTTGCGAGGACGTATCCGCGCCCTGCCGGCAAAATGCAGGTCAGCGATGGACGACCGGGCTTTTGCGGATTCTCTCTGCGCCCGCCGCCGTCGACGATGGTTGTGAACCATCGCGTGCAAACTTCATGATGACGATGCTCGAGATCACGCTCATGTCATCTCGACCGACGAAGCTGCCGAGCGCCGAGCCGCTCGCCGACGTCTCACGCTGGGCGCGACGCGCTCGCGGCGCTCGATCCGCCGCCGCCGCGGCGGCGCTGCTGCATCGCATCGAACCAAACCTCCGAGGAGAAGCGTCATGCGTGTAGATCAGATCATGACGAAGCAAGTGAGCCGGTGCAGTCCCGATCAGACGCTCGCTGAAGCGGCGCAGCTCATGTGGGACCACGATTGCGGATGTCTGCCCGTCTGCACGGGCAACGGCGCCAGCCGCATCGTTGGAGTCATCACGGATCGCGACATCTGCATGTCGGCGCTATTCAAGGGTAAGCCGTTGCACGAGCTGCGCGTGTCCGACGCCATGTCGACGCAGCTTCAAACCTGTCGTCCAGACGACTCCGTCGCCGACGTCGAGAAGAAGATGCGTGAGGCGAAGATTCGCAGACTTCCGGTCGTCGATGAACAAGGAGCGCTGGTCGGCATGGTCTCGCTCGCCGATCTCGCGCGCGAGGCCGCCCGAGAGAACGCCCTGCCCGAGCAGGAGATCACCGAGATGGAGGTGGGCGACACCCTCGCAGCCATCTGTCAGCCCGCCGGCCAGCAGCTGGCCGCCTGATGTCTGACGCTTGTGCAGCCCTGGCATGCAGGCAGCGCGCCGTTGCTCGCCTTTCTGGCGAAGCGCTCCGACGCGGCGACAGGAACTTGTGCAGGATCGCAGCCCGATAAAGAAACGGCCGGCGCCCGTAAGGGCGCCGGCCGTCGCGCAAGTCGCCTTGCCGTTCTTACCAACGCTTTGGACCGCGAGGAGCGCTCTTGCGATCCTGAGCCTCGTTGACACGCAGCGGTCGTCCGCCAAGCGCCTTGCCGTTCAGGTTCTGAATCGCGCGCGCGGCGTCCGCACGGGGCATCTCGACAAATCCGAAGCCTCGCGGCTGGCCGGTGTCACGGTCGGCGATCAAACTGACCGATTCAACGGTTCCGTGTTCCGCGAACAGCTCGCGGACGTCGCTCTCACTGGCGGAGAACGGCAGGTTTCCTACATAGATCTTCATACACTCATCAAACTCAATAACATGGGCCGCTGTCGACCCAAAAACACATGCGCAGCGAACAACCGGGGAATAACAGCCCGTCGGCGGCGCGCCGCCACCTGGATCGGGAACACTTCGACTTTGCTCGACTCTGCAGTCCGGCGCGCAGACGGCGCGCGGCACACGGCGGGAAAGGAGAAAAGATCACGAGCCGAACCCCATGATGCGGGCGCCGATCGCGAAAACAAGGGTCGCACACTCAGGGCGAGCAGCCTCAGCTCTCTGGTCTGCTTCTCCATCGCGTCACGCTCGTCGGCGCGAAGGATGACGATCTGCAGAGTCAGGAGCCGCAGCAATGCCGGTGCACGACGAAGACCTCGCTGAGGCTTTCGACGAAATGGCGGATCTGCTGGCGCTCAAAGCAGAGAACCCGTTTCGCATCAACGCCTATCGCCGGGCGGCGCAAGTGGTGCGCGCTCTGCCCGAGGAGCTGCAGAGCAAGATCGCGGCGGGCTTCGACCCCGACGCCTTGCCGGGGATTGGCGCAGATCTCGCGGAAAAGATTCGCGTATTCGTCAGGACCGGCGAATTGCCCGGCCTTGCGTCGCTCCGTCGTTCCGTCCCGGCGGGTCTGCGGGAGATCATGAACATACAGAACCTTGGTCCAAAGCGCGCCCGTGCTCTGTACGACGCGCTCGGCGTATGCGACCTCAAGACGCTAAAGACAGCGCTTGCCGAGCATCGCGTGCGAGAGGTCCGCGGGTTCGGCGCCAAGATGGAAGAGCGTTTGACCAAGGCGGTCGAGGAGATCGAGGGCCGCAGTCGACGCTTACTCAGATCTGTCGCCGCACAATACGCCAAGGCCCTCGAGTCGTACCTGCGCGCCCTGCCCGGCGTGACCAAGGTCGACATAGCGGGAAGCTTCCGACGCGGCTGCGAGACCGTCGGTGATCTGGACTTTCTCGTCTGTTCGCAACGTCCATTGGACATCGGCGGCGCACTGCTCGAATACGATGAAACCGCCTCCCTCTTGGCGAAGGGACCGACGCGTTCCGCCGCCGTATTGAAGAGCGGACTACAGGTGGATGTTCGTCTCGTTCCGGAGGAAAGCTACGGCGCCGCGCTCTACTACTTCACCGGCAGCAAAGCGCACAACGTCCATGTGCGTCGGCTGGCGATGGC
>JAVEVD010000057.1:4168-23743 GCA_034005205.1 Steroidobacteraceae bacterium
CCGCCGTATTGAAGAGCGGACTACAGGTGGATGTTCGTCTCGTTCCGGAGGAAAGCTACGGCGCCGCGCTCTACTACTTCACCGGCAGCAAAGCGCACAACGTCCATGTGCGTCGGCTGGCGATGGCGCGCGGACTCAAGATGAACGAGTACGGGGTATTTCGCGGCCGTAAGCGCATTGCCGGCGACACCGAGCCCTCGGTATTCGCCGCGATCGGCCTCCCATACATCGCGCCCGAGCTGCGCGAAGATCGCGGTGAGATCGAGGCGGCGCAGGCACAGGCTTTGCCGATACCGGTCGCGCGCAGCGATTTGCGTGGGGATCTCCACGTACATACGAAGGCCACCGATGGCGCCGCCGGCTTGGCGGCGATGGCCGAGGCGGCCAAGAGCGCCGGCCTCGAATACATTGCGATCACCGATCACTCCAAGCACCTCGGCATGGTGCGCGGGCTGGACGCAAGCCGCCTGGCTCGCCAGATGGACGACATCGATGCGCTCAACGCGGCGCTCGACGGCGTCACTGTACTGAAGGGAATCGAGGTGGACATCTTGCAAGAGGGTTCCCTTGCGCTGCCGGATCGCGTGCTCAAGAAACTCGACGTCGTGGTGGCTTCGGTGCACGACTATTTCGGGCTCAATCGACGCAAGCAAACGGAACGGCTGCTTCGCGCGATCGATCGCCCGTATGTCTCGGTGCTCGGCCACCCCATGTGCCGTCTCATTCAAGAGCGGCCGGCCATCGAATGCGACTGGGAGAAAGTGTTCAGGCGAGCGCATGAGCGGCCAATCTACTTGGAGCTGAACTCCCAGCCCACACGCCTCGATCTGAACGATGTGCTGGTGCGCGAGGCCGCGGCCAACGACGTGTTGATCAGCATCGCCAGCGACGGGCACAGCATCAGCAGCTTCGATTTTCTCGCCGGCGGAGTGTTGCAGGCGCGTCGCGGCTGGTTGTCGAAGAACCAGGTGTTGAATACGCGTCCGCTGTGTGAGCTTCGTCGCCTGCTGCGCAAGACGTTTCTGGCATGAGGGCCATACGCCGCTGATCACCAGCTGCCGACGGCGTCACGCGGCGAGACCTCGCGTCGTCTATGCAATCGCTTCAACCGCCTGCGGCCACTCGAGTGCGAGACCACCCTCCGGCAATAGCCGCACTGAGGCGCCAAAGGGCTGACACTCTCGGCTCAGCGCAGCGCTGAGCCAGCGCGCTTCGCTCCGATCCGCAAGGTTGATCCTCAGCCGGCGGATACGCGTCGGCGTCATCGTCAATCGAACAAGGTTCCCCGTTGCACAATCGATTTCTGGGAAATACATGAGTCCCAGCTCGGAGCGGAAGTGTTCGTACCCGCCGATGCCCTCGTAGTCATTCAGCAGATCGCCGCACCCGTACAAGATGAGCTTGCCTCGATGAACCTCGATCGGCTTCGGATGATGGGAGGAATGACCATACACGATGTCGACGCTGGCGATGTCGATCAGCTGATGCGCGAATCGACGGCGCTCGTCACTCACCTCATAACCCCAGTTGCCTCCCCAATGGAGCGACATCACGATGATGTCGCCGTCGCGCCTCTCCGATCGGATGCACGTTGCGATCTTCTCAACCGTGTGCAAGGAGAGGTCGTCGAGCACGCACAGGCCCGGCCGGCGTTCTGTGGCGCGCCATTCGTAAGGGATGCCGCTATCGAGGGCGCCGTATGCGAAGACGACCAGGCGCCGCCCATCGGAAAGATCGAAACAGGCAGGCTTGCAGGCCTGCGCCAGGTTCGCTCCCGCGCCAGCGGTGATGAAACCGGCGTCGTGCAGAACTTGCAGCGTCTCGACCAGCCCCTCCCGCCCCCAATCCAGCGTATGGTTGTTCGCCAGCACGCAGCAGTCGAGATTCGCCGCCGTCAGGCATCGTACGTTGCCGGGGCTCATCCGATAGTTGATTCCCTTTCCTGGCCAGGCGTCGTTACAAGACGTCACGGCGGTTTCCAGATTCACGATGCGCACCGCAGGTCGGCGGCGATCGAGCTCGGCCAAGGCGTCGCCCCAGATGTACGAGAAGTTGGTCGGCTTGCTGATTCGTCCATGCGCCCGCTCAGCCAGCTCAACGTATTCGCAGGCGGAGCTGACATAGGGCTCATATAACTGCGGTGCGGACGGGTGCGGCAGAATCTGGTCGACGCCGCGGCCGGTCATGACGTCCCCGCAGAGGAATAGCTTCACGGTGTTTGCAGCTGCCGATAGCTCATTCATGACAAGTCCCCTGCGTCGAGACGCAACATTCCCTGACGCCCCAGGCCATCTGCGCGCGCCAGTCGTACGGCGCTCCTTGAAACGCGGGCGTTGACCGGACGGTGCGCCCTCGGCTGGCGCCGACGAACAGAACGCCGGTCGGGATCGGCGCAATCGGAGCCAGCCTCCCGGAGCGCATTCCACAGTGTGCATGCACTGCTCGTGCGCAGCACGGCGCATTCGCTCGGCCCGGTCCCTCCGGCCCGACGCCGACACACCGTCAGCAGATTGCGCGGCTGGTCGCCGCACCGACATCCACGCCGCTGCGTGGAGCGGCGCCCGGCGAGATCTGTTTCAAATGAGTCAGGCATCGGCAAGCCGCCGCTCTGCACAAGAATCCACCTCGTGGACCGGAACTCAATTCGCAGTGGCGCCGAGCGCGTGCAACCCAAACCGAAACCGGGGGTCGGGATTCCCGGAATCGCAGGCGCTGATCGACGGCGACAATGGCGGGCGGCTGTGCGTTCGTTTCGCGAGCGCGCGCCACGCCCGCGCGCATGTCATGCGACGTCCCGGAGAGGGCCTTGATGTCTGAGCAAGAGGTCGATTCAACCCCAACGCCGTCGACAGGCGCCGCGCGTTCTGCGAACGAGCTGACCGCGGAACGGCTGCGATGGCGATGCCCGACGGACATATTCGGGTTCGCGGCCACGGACGAGCTTGAGGACCTGCGCATTCCTCCGGGTCAAACGCGCGCGATGGAGGCGCTGCGGCTGGGCGCCAGCATTGTCAGCCAGAGTCATCACATTTACGCCATGGGAGAGCCGGGCACGGGCAAGCACATGCTGCTTCGCCAGACCCTCGAGCAGCAGAGCGCCGCCAAGCCGAAACCCTCAGACTGGTGCTATGTGAATCGTTTCGACGACACACGCCGGCCGCACGCACTGCGGCTGGACGCCGGTTGGGCGTCGGTCCTGAGAAATGACATGCACGCGCTCATGGAGGAGCTGAGAGCTGCACTGCCGGCCGCGTTCCACTCGGAGGCCTATCGCAACCGGCGTCAAGAGATCGACCGCGAGTTTGAAAGCCAGGCCGAGCAAAGCCTCGCGCGCCTGAAGGAGGAAGCCGAACGTCATCAGATGGGCATCGTCGCCACCCCGCACGGCATTACGATCGCACCGCTTCGCGACGGCAAACCTCTCGACGAGGAGGCTTTCCAACGTCTGCCGGCCGAGCAACGCGCCGAAATCGAGCGCGAGATCCCAAAGCTGACAGAGCAGCTGCGCGCGCATTTCGAGCGTGTGCCCGAATTTGAACGCGAGCGGCGGCTGAAAATTCGCGAGCTCGACCGCAATGTCATCAGCCTCGCCATTCGCGGCGTCATCGCCACACTCAAGGCGAAGTACCACGATCGCCCGCAAGTCTCGGAGTACCTGAATCAAGTCGAACAGGATCTAGCCGATCATCCGCATCTCTTCCAGGCCGGGCCCAGCCGACCAGAGTCGATCGAGGAGCTGCACGAGCGGGCCCGCTACGAAGTAAATGTCCTGGTCGACAACACGGCCGCTCAAGGAGCGCCGGTGGTTTACGAGTCGAACCCGAGTTATCAGAATCTGATCGGCCGCGTCGACAACATTGCGCACGAGGGCGCCCTCAGCACGAACCTCACCATGATCCGGTCAGGCGCCCTGCACCGCGCCAACGGCGGCTATTTGATCCTCGACGCCGTACGACTGCTGACGCAGCCCTATGCGTGGGAGGCTCTGAAGCGTTCGCTGCTGACTCATCAGGTCCGGATCGAGTCGCTCGGACAGATGTTGAGCCTGATCAGCACGCTCACCCTCGAGCCTGATCCCGTACCGCTCGACGTAAGGGTCTGCCTGGTCGGGCCACGCCTGCTCTATTACCTCCTGTCTCGATACGATGAGGACTTCGGGGCGTTGTTCAGCGTCGTCGCCGATTTCTCCGAGAGCATCGATCGCACGCCAGAGACGCTTTCGCTGTACGCGCGGCTCCTCGGATCGCTGGCCCGAGACGCTTCGCTCAAACCACTCGATCGATCCGCGGTCGCCTTCACCATCGAGCATGCCGCACGGGTCACAGGCGATGCGCGTCGACTCTCCGTGCAAGTCGCGCCGATCACGGACCTGCTCCGTGAGGCTGATCACTACGCGCAGATGGCCGGGCGTCAGGTGATTACATCCGAGGACGTCAGGGCGGCCGTCGACGCACAGATCGCTCGGCAAGACCGGCTCCGCGAGGAGATGCTGAAGCAAATGCTGCAGCACACGATCGTGATCCAGACGGACGGCGTCGCCACGGCGCAAGTCAATGGGCTCTCGGTCATCGATCTCGGCAGTTTCGCTTTCGGTCGGCCGGCGCGCATCACCGCGACCGTTCGTCTTGGCGAAGGCGAAGTTCTGGACATCGCACGGGAGGTAAAACTCGGCGGCGCCATCCACAGCAAGGGCGTCCTGACGCTGTCCTCGTACATCGGCTCGCGTTACGCCGCCGAAGCGCCGCTGTCTCTGCGCGCCTCGCTCGTATTCGAGCAGACCTACGGAATGGTCGAGGGCGACAGCGCGTCTCTGGCCGAGACGTGCGCCCTCTTGTCGGCCTTGGCGGACATTCCCGTGTCGCAGTCCTTGGCGGTCACCGGATCGATCGATCAGCACGGCCGCGTACAGGCTATCGGCGGCGTCAACGAGAAAATCGAAGGGTTTTTCGATCTCTGTCGTCAACAGGGCTTGACGGGACGTCAGGGCGTACTGATCCCGGCGGACAACATCCAGCATCTGATGTTGCGAGAGGACGTCGTGGACGCCGTAGCGCACGGTCGTTTTCACGTCCATGCGGTTCGCACCGTGGACGAAGCGATCACGACGCTCAGCAGCATTCCCGCCGGCGAGCGGCAAGCGGATGGACGATTCCCGGACGGCGCCGTCAACGCGCGCATTGAGAACCGCCTCGTTCGGCTCGCGAACCGACGGCGGGAGTTCACCCATGAATGCGGCGATGGGCGCCAATTCGGCCCGACGACGTCGGCGAGAAATTGAAGGCGGGCGCCTGGTCCGAGCGATCAGGAAAAATTCTCTTACCTCGGATACCGCACGATCAGAACGGAGCAAGGCGCGTGACGCGCGACCTGCAGGGCGACGCTTCCAAGCGGCCATCCCGTGGGACTTTTTACACCACGTGAGCCGAGCACGATCAGGCTTGCGCCGTTCCGCCTTGCCTCTTCGACGATCGCAGCAGCCGGCCGTCCTCGCACCATGCGCGCCTGCGGCCGGACGCCTGGACGCGCAAGCCACGACTTGGCCGTCCGGGCCCAGCGCCATGCGGCTTGATCGAGTTCTCGAAGCAGTCGCCTGCGATCAGCGGAGTCCATGCCGGCCAGCGCGGCCGGTTCGGGAGCGTCCGCCACGGAGAGGGCGATCGGCTGAAGATGCGGCGCACTGAACATTTCGTAGAAGACCCGCGCCGCCTGCTCTGCGCGCTGCGAGCCGTCGACGGCGAATATGGCGGTGAATGGCCGCACTCGAGTCGGAATCTGCTTCTTCCTTTTCAGCTCACGCTCGCGCACCAGCAGAACGTGCGCGAACGCATCCTGCTCCAGCACCGCGAGCGCCACACTGCCGATCGGCAGATATGGAGTATCGCTCCGACCTTTTGCGCCGGCGACCACCAGATCATAGCGCCCCTTGACGGCGAGCGCCGGGATGACGTGCACAGGCAGTCCGCGCCGAACATGTTTCGCGACCTTGAAGCCGCGAGCTTCGAGACGATTGATCGTTCGATCGAACCAGGAGCGAGCCGCCTGCGGGAGGCGCACCTCCTGCGACTGGCGTCTCGGAAACGCCGCGCCCGCAGACACGGCGACCGGCAGCACGTGCACGACGTCTACTTGCCTTGCAGGATCCGCCATATACGCGCACAGAAAGCGAGTCGCAGCGAGCGAGTATCGAGAGCCGTCGATGGCGAGCAGGATCTTCATCGCCTAACCTGCCGCGAAGCGGTCTCTCGCACGCCGCTTCGTTGCGACTGACGTGCGCGACGTTTCTTGATCAGTTCGCGCGTCAAGGCTGCCGGCCCCTCAAAGATCGACCACTGTCTGCGCGACCCACTGTGATGATTCATTCGCAACTCGCAGAGCCGTATAGGTTGCACCTTTGACTTCCACGGCCGGATGGTGTCGCCGCACATCGACGCGTTCTCCCCAGACATCCGCTCTGAGTCGTTTGCCGTCGGTGGTCACGACGAACTTGCCGAACACCATATGTCGAACCGCCATCTCGTACACGATGCTGTTCAGCCACTCCGCGAACAGCAGCTCCGTGTCAGGCGCGCTGCATTCGATCGTCACGCGCTCGCGCGCATCGACGCCTGAGGGATCAGTGACAAGCGCCGTCATGGCGAGCGCCCCCTGTTCGAACGCTTCTGCAAGGCTGGACCCAATTCCGCGCACGCCCATGTCTGCTTCGTGCGCAAAGTGCTCCCAGCGGGGCAGATCTGGATGACCGGCGACTTGCATCAACGCACGCCGTCCTTGAGCGTTCCAAGCGCCTCGCTCCGGCGACGCCCTGCCGCACGACCGACCACCGAGGCGCCGCCGACGGCGACGCCGATCGCATCCCATGGACTGGCCCATGAACTGCAGCGCGCATGTAAAAAGTGCATTCCGCTTGCCACTCCTCCGCCGTTCGCGACGCGTGGCTCGGGGTCGTGCAGGCGCTTACGCGCCTCTTGCGCCGATCGCCCTGGACGAGATCTCACGTAATTCATCGCTGCCGCATGGCCTCGCTTCGTGTGACGAGCATGCCCTTCATGCCGGAGTTTTCGGATCCGGGCGATCCGATGGGCGGCGCGCGCCGTGCTCCAGCCGCCGGACATCGGCCGACGCCGAGCGACGCCGATAGAGGATTCCCACAGGTCCGATGGTAGTTCACCGTGTCGATGCAGACCCGGCTGGATGCAAGACTCGGACTGTGATACGGCTGCAACTCGCTTGACGCCTTCGGCGAACTCCAGCGATCGAGAGAGGTTCTCAGCTTGAACGCGCGGTCGAGGTCCTTCGGTACGGTGGGCAGCATCTGCAGTCGCGAGGTGATCGTCGCTGGTCCTGGCGAGCCTTTGCGGACCGCCGTGCAGCTCATGCACGCCCAGCGGGTTGGCAGCATCGTGATCTGCGAGGACTTGCACGGGCGGCGAATACCGGTCGGCATCGTCACGGATCGTGATGTGGCGCTCAGTCTGCTGCACCACGACTCCGAAGTAGCCGCCATTCCGCTGCGCCTGGTCATGTCGACCGACCCTCTCGTGCTGTTCGAGGACCAGGATATCAGCGAGGCGCTCGACTTCTTGCGGGCGCGAGGCGTGCGCCGCGCGCCCGTCGTCGATGCGGCGCGATCGCTGGTCGGCATCGTGTCGATCGACGATCTGCTCGGCGTGATCGCAAGGCAACTGGCCGACATAGCTCGGCTCATCGAACGACAGGCGCAATGAACACCGGGAGCGGAGGCGTTCGCAAGCTCCTGGGCCGCGGGCGCGCGTCCAGCGATTGCACCGACGTGACCTTCCCAAGGGCGCAGCCCCGCTCGCGGAGGCATACTTGACCCGGTCGACGTGCAATCGTGTTGAACTGCTCTTGTTGAACTGCTCTATCGGAAGGGTGCAGCCATGATTCGAGCCAGTTACGCTTCGATGTGTCTCCTCTGTCTGGCCGTCGTCGCTCCATCGATGGGAGCAGCCGCCGAGAAGCAGGCAGGCGCGGATGAAACGCCCTATCGCGTGGTCAACGGCAAGGTCGACGAATCCACCTTCCTTGGCTGGCGCGCATTCCATTCGGCCTGCCATGCCTGTCACGGCGTCGATGCTGTCGGCACGAGCATCGCCCCAAGCTTGGTCGAGCGCGTCAAGCAGCTTTCTGCGCGCGACTTCACTGTGAAAGTTCTGACCAGTTACCGACTGGTCTTCCCGTCCAGCGAAGTGACCGGAGATGATCCGACTGCGTTGCGCAGCGAGTTCCTCGCGGAAGTGCTGCGGCGCGAACGAGGCGATTTGGTCATGCCGGCCTGGGAAGGCGATCAAACCGTTCATCCGCACGTCCTGGATCTATATTCGTATCTCAGAGCGCGCGCAGACGGCGCGCTGGGCCCTGGCAGACCTGAGCGAATCGCCGACTGAGCGCGCAAACGCCGCGGGATGAGACTGTTACGTCTGCATCGACGTGCGCGTCTCAAACTGCACCGCCGGCGGCGCGGCATATGAACATCAGGGTCATCGCCTGAAAGGCGGCAGAGAGGCGATCATGAAACGGTTTACGGATCGCGTCGCAGCAGGCCGCGAACTGGCCAACCTGCTGAGACAGTATGAGCGACAGCCAGACGTACTGGTCCTGGGCTTGCCACGCGGCGGCGTGCCTGTTGCTTTCGAGGTTGCACAGTCTCTTCACGCACCACTCGATGTGATGATCGTGCGCAAGCTGGGCGCGCCAGGGCAGCCGGAACTCGCCATTGGCGCAGTCGCATCCGGCGGCGTCACGGTCATCAACGAGGACCTTCTCGCCTGGTTCCCGGACCCGAAAGCCATCGAGCGCGTGGAAGCGGCGGAGCGCATCGAGCTCGAGCGGCGCGAGCGAGCCTATCGAGGCGGGCGGCCGCCGCTCAGCGCCCAAGGCCGTACGGTGATCCTGGTCGACGACGGCGCCGCCACCGGCGCGAGCATGCGCGCCGCCGTGCAAGCCAGCCGCAAACTCGAAGCGAAGAAAATCGTCGTCGCACTGCCTGTTGCATCGACGGATGCTTATCAGATGCTCCGCAAGGAGGCCGACGAGGTGGTCTGCGTCAGCATCCCGCTCGCGTTCTACGCAGTCGGCCAGTGGTACGAGGAATTCACGCAGACGACGGACAAGGAAGTGACCGATCTGCTTGCGCGCGCCAGCGCTTGGGCTCCGGGCGCCTGGCGGCCATCGGCTCGATGACCGAGTTGCTCAACGCCGTTCTCGACGTCGGCAAGCTCGAGCCGGGCGGCGTCGCATCACACATCGTCGACGCGACGAACCGCGGGGCGCGCAGACAGGCGCCGAAGGATCTTGCATGGCTGCATGGTCGAGAATCGCGATCCTGCAGAGAAGAAGGCGCAAGATTCCAGCGTCACGTCTTCCCGTCTTCCGGTCCTAACTCCAACCGATACACCCACGCATCCTCGCGTCCGCCCACGGCCTGGTAGTAGCCCTTGCGCACGCCCACTCGCACGAAGCCGAGCGACTCGTACAAGCGGATCGCGTTCGGGTTGGAGGGCCGCACCTCCAGAAACACGTCTTGCATCTGCGCCTCGCGGGCTCGCGCGAGCAGAAACTCCATCAAGCGCCGCCCGACGCCCATGCCGCGCAGGTCCTCGCGGATGCAGATGTTCAGGACGTGCGCCTCGCCGGCGCCGTAAGACATGATGGCGTAGCCCGCCACCTCGCCCGCAGTCTCGACCACCCGGCACAGGTAGCCGACGCGAATGCAGTCGCGAAATACGCCCTCACTCCAGGGAAACGGGTACGAGCTGCGCTCCACCATGCCTACCGCAGGCACATCCGCCAGGGACATGGGGCGCAAGCGCACCGATGTGGCCAGTTGATCTTGTTGCAGCTGGGCGCTCATGAGGCGATCTCGCCGCCCAGGCGACGAAATGTGCGAAGCGCCAGCGTCAGGTCGGCCCAGGCCTTACGCTTCTCGGCGGGACTGCGCAGCAAGTATGCCGGGTGATACGTCACGACCATCGGTCGGTCCGAAAAGATTCGGTGCACTGCACCGCGCAGTTTACCGATAGGTTCGCTGCTCTGAAGCAGGGTTTGTGCGGCTATACGGCCAACGCACAGAATGAGCCTGGGGTTCACCAGCTCGATCTGTCGCTGCAGGTACGGCAGGCAGGCGCGCACCTCCTCGGGCCGCGGATCGCGATTGTTGGGCGGCCTCGACTTCAAGATGTTTGCGATGAACACCTGCTCACGCGCCAGTCCGACGCTCTTGAGCATTGCGTTGAGGAGCTGCCCTGCGCGGCCGACGAATGGTTCGCCCTTGCGGTCCTCTTCCATGCCGGGCGCTTCGCCGATCACCATCCATTGAGCCGTGCGATCGCCCACGCCGAATACGGCCTGCGTGCGCGTCGCGTGCAGTGGACAGAGGTTGCAGTCACGCACGGCGGCCTCGAGTTCGGCCCAGCCACGCCCCGAGCCGGCGGAGCGCAAATCGGCGTCAGACGCCGCGGAGATCGGTTCGACCCCCGCCGGCGACTCGGACCCGACGCGCGGCCGGTCGCGCGGCAGCCAGACATCGATTTCGAGCGCTTTGAGGTAGGAGAGAAGCATTGAAGAGCGGTCAGCGATCAGCGGTCGGCGGCTAGCGGTCGGTTAGCGGTTAGTAGGATGCAGGGTATTACATCTCGCCAGGCGCCTGCTGCGCGGCGATTGCTGCGAGCATGCCTGCCATGGCCCCGGAACTAAACGCCAAGGCGCCTCTGATCTACTGTTTGTGATCGCCAGGCGCTCGAAACGCCGTGCATTTCGGGTATCTCCTTGGCCGAACCGTCAGGGCGGTGGTCAGCCCGAGCTTCCCTGAGCGCTAACCGCTTCTTTTCTTCGCCTTCCGCCAGACCCAATGGAGCGGCGCCGAAGCAGCGTAGCCGGCGAACAAGGCGAACAACGACTCCGGGCTCAGCGAGATGACGACGTAAATGAGCGGAATGAGCGCCGCGTACATCCAAGGGATGCGCGCACGCATGTTCAGGTCCTTGCCGCTCCAGTAGGAAAAACGACTCACCATCAGCGCGCCGATGCATAGAGTGATGGTGAATCCGAGCACCAGAGCCGCAAGCCCCGTCACCTCGAACTTGCTGACCAGCCAGATGAAACAGGCCACGGTTCCAGCCGCCGAGGGACTGGGCAGCCCTTCGAAGTACCTCTTATCCGTCATCGCAGCGCGCGAGTTGAAGCGCGCAAGCCGCAGCGCCGCCGCCACGGCGTAAAAGAAGGCCGCCAGCCAGCCGAAGCGGAACCAGAACGTCCCGTAGCCGGCGATATGCTCGATCCCCCACTGATACACGACGATCGCCGGCGCGAGGCCGAACGCGACCATGTCGCACAGGCTGTCGTATTCTTTGCCGAAGTCGCTTTGCGTGTGCGTCCAGCGGGCGACGCGGCCGTCCAGCCCGTCGAACACCATCGCGATGAGCACGGCGACGGCCGCGCGTTGGAAGTTGCCGTCAATGGCGGCGACGATCGCGTAGAAGCCGCCGAACAGCGTGCCAGTGGTGAACAGGTTCGGCAGCCAATACACGCCTCGGCCGGGGCTGGGGCTTGACCCATCAGGCTCGTCGTCGTGTTCCTGTGCTGCGCTCATGCGTGCTCGAGGGGGACTGAACGGGGCAACTGCGCGCCGGCATGGGAGGTTCCGCATGGCGGTCCCGGTTTGCCGCGGCGCAGCGCATGATATTGTGCGCTTTACGAGCACGCCAGCGCGGACCACCCTGGGCGCGCGCTCGCGCGCCGGTCGCGTTGCGGATGGCCGCAGGGCGACGAGCTGAAAAAAACGACCTGGAGCGCCGCCTTGGCCTCCGGCATGAGTTCCTGTTCGCGCCGCGGTGCGACGGCCGACGTGATGCACATCACGGCGACGAGGCGGTCCGCGCAGCACGATGGGGGCGTCCCACCGAATCGCGACGAATGAAGCTGCTGATCAGTCTTCTGTTGCTCTGCCTTGCGGCCGCCCCCGCGCACGCCGGACGGCAGCAAGACCCACAGCTCGGCCAATTGCTCGAGCAGGCGCTCGGAGCGGGCGAGTGCTTCGAGGACAAGTTCGAGGAGCAGGTCTGGCGCGCAGCGATGGAGCCAAAGCTCCTCAGGCTGGTGTCGGATGCGCAGGAGCGCGCCGCCATCCTGCATCATGTGTATTGCGAAGCGCGGCGCCTGGAGCTGCCGCCGGGCCTGGTGATGGCCGTGATCGACGTGGAAAGCCGCTTCGATCGCTGGGCCGTCTCCTCAGCCGGGGCCGTGGGACTCATGCAGATCATGCCCTTCTGGCCGCGCGAACTCGGCATGACGAATCACGAGCTGGTGCGCATCCCGCAGAACGTGCGCATGGGCTGCACGATTTTGAGGTTCTACCTGGATCGCGAGCAGGGCGACTACAGCAAGGCGCTCGCGCGTTACAACGGCAGCGTGGGTCGGCGCAACTATGCGGACCTGGTGCTCACGCGGCTGGCGAACCGGTGGAATTTCAGATGAAAGAAGCGGATAGCGGTTAGCGGTTAGTTCAGAATCGCTGCGGAGGCTTCACCGCTGGTGGGCTGCCCCAAGCGCGATGGAAGCCAATCGCGAATTGCCGCCCTGCGAGCGAATCAGCAAGCTCCGACCCCTCTGAACTAACCGCTAACCGCTAACCGCTTCTGCTCCTTCTTCACCCCGTCGAGAATCCGCGCAATCCCGGGTCCACCGCCGCTACGTCCTCCACATCCACCTGCATTACATGCGCCGCAGGCGGCCCGCGCCACAACCAGCGGATCAACTCCTCGACTGACTCCGCAGAACCCACGGCGAGCACCTCAACGCGACCGTCGGGCAGATTGCGCGCGTATCCCGAGCAGCCGAGCTCGAGCGCCTTCTGGCGCGTCGAAGCGCGAAAATAGACGCCCTGTACGCGACCGGCCACATAGCAGCGGCGCGCAATCTTGGCGGGGTCATGCATCGTGAGCGGCCTCGTGGGCAGGCGGGTGCAGCGGCTGCGCCAGCCGGCGCGGCCTAACCCGAGCCGTTGCGGCTGGCGGCCTCGACCTCATGCAGCGCCTCAGCGGCCTTGCCGCGCGCGGCGAGTGCGTCGCGCCGCGCATCGCGATACGCGCGGCGCTGCAGGTTGTCCTGTGCTCGGTCAAGCAAGGTCTGGGCTTCCATGAGTTTCTGCGGAGCGGCCTGCTCCGCACCAGCGTCGCGCGCCGCCCTGATGGCCTGGCGGGCGTTGCTCATTTCCTGCACCGGGGCTCCGACACACGCCGCAAGGCCCATGCTCAGGAGCAGGACCAACCACCATCGACGAAGCGAATGAGATGAGCTCATGGGTATTTTTGATCGACCGTAGCAACCACACCCTACACCGTCAAGACACGGCTCCCTACAATGGCCGCTCCCTATGTCAGACCCGACGCGTTGCGTTCGTCCCACATCGGCGAGCAGCGCGTTGCAATCCCGGAGCACGGCTCGCATGGCCGACATTCTCGTTCTGTTTTATTCGCGCAAAGGCGCCACGGCGGAGTTAGCGCGTCATGCATGCCGCGGCGTCGATGCGGTCGCCGGCGCGCGCGCGCGTTTGCGCACCGTCCCGCCCGTGACAGCCGTGATCGAGCCGTTGCAGCCGGCGATTCCGGACGCCGGACCACCCTACGTAACGCACGAGGACTTGCGCGAGTGCGCTGGTTTGTTGCTGGGCAGCCCGACCCGCTTCGGCAACATGGCGGCGCCGCTCAAGCATTTTCTCGATGGAACCAGCGCCTTGTGGCTGAGCGGCGCGCTGGCCGGCAAACCGGCCGCGGTATTCACCTCTACGCAGTCGATGCATGGGGGACAGGAGTCGACGTTGTTGTCGATGATGCTCCCGCTGCTGCACCACGGCATGTACCTCGTCGGCCTGCCATACACCGAAGCTGCGCTGAACCGCACCACATCCGGCGGCACGCCGTACGGCGCCAGCCACGTCGCTGGCGCATCGCCCGAGGGCCAGCTCACTGATGATGAGCGTACCTTGGCGGTCCTGCTTGGCCGGCGGGTCGCCGAGCTGGCGATGCGTCTGCAGGACTGAAGCGTAGCGATACGCTCTTCGATGCAACAAGGCAACCGTACGGCGCCCGCGGTGCTGCAGCTTCGGCTGCGGCGCGCCGCAGCCGGCGCAACGGCGCTGTTGAGCCTGATCGTCGTCCTGTGGGCGCTCAAGGACGGAATCTCGATTGCAGCAACGCTCATCGCCGTCGCCGCCGGGTCGCCCCTGTGGATTGCGGTTCCCGCCTTGCATTCCGGTCGGCGCCGAGCCTACGGATGGATGGCGTTGGGAATCGCGCCTTATCTGACGTTTGCGTTGATGGAGGCAATCGCAAATCCGGCGGCGCGGGGCTGGGCGGCCGCCAGCCTAGTCGCGGGATTCGCAACGTTCGTGCTGCTCGTCGGCTATCTGCGTGTGAGCCGGATGGTCAGCGGCGCCGCGGGACGCCCCTCCCGCGTCTGAGAGCTGCTCGCGAGCCAGCACCTCGCGCACGAACGGCGTCGTGAGCTTGCGCTGAGCAGCGAGAGAAGCCTGGTCGAGCCGATCGAGGAAAGCGCACAAGCTTTTCATCGTGCGGGGGAGTCTGCGCATCAAGAAGCGCGCGACGTCGTCCGGCAGCTCCACGCCGCGCTGCGCAGCTCTCAGTCGCAGAGCTGCGATCTGCTCATCCTCATCCAGCGCGTTCAATGTCAGCACCAGACCGCCATTTAATCTGGAAGCAAGGTCGCGCAGCTGGAAACCGAGCGCCGCAGGCGGCGCGGCGGCCGCGACCACGAGACGTCCGCCGCGCTCATCGAGCTCCTGATGCAGGCGAAACAGCGCGCGCTCCCAATCGGCGCGCCCCTCCGACGCTTGCAGATCGTCGAGGCAAACGAGCGCGAATTCGCCATAGCCTGCGAGCAGCGACGGATCGCGTGCGCTGATCTCGCGCAGGGGAACATAAGCGACCGCCGCGTCCTGCGACCCGCCGCGTGCGCATAGGGCCTGGAGCAGATGACTCTTCCCGCAACCGGGCGGCCCGTGCAGCCAGACGCACGTCGGTCCGGCGTCGGTCGCCAGCGAGCGCAGCGCGTCCACCGCCGCCTGATTACGCCCGCCGAAGTAGCTCTCGAACACCGAGCTGTCGCGCAGGCGCACGCCGAGCGGAAGTTGCAGGAACGGCATGGGTTCTCAGTCGGCGCCGCGCCGCGCGCGACGGACCTCCGCGGCCTTGCGCGAGTACGTCAACACGTAATCGATGCCGCTGACCACCGTGGTGACGAACACCACGGCCCCAAGCGTCGTGAGCGCCGCCGGCGCTGGGCGCTGCATGGCGTGCGTCCCGACCACGACGAGCAGATAAAGGATCTGGCAGAGCGTGTTGAGTTTGCTGATCCCGGTCGGCCGCCCTTGCGGGTCGCCATAGAGAGCCTTGTACGTGATGGCGCCCGCGGTGATCGTCGCGTCTCGCAGCACCACCGCGCCGGCCAGCCACCAGGGGGTGAGCCCGACAGCCGCCAGCGTGATGAATACGCTGACGAGCAGCAGTTTGTCGGCGAGCGGGTCGAGAATCTTGCCGAGCTCGGACGTCCAGCCGAAACGCTTGGCCAGGAACCCGTCCAGCCCGTCGGTGGCCGCCGCGATGCCGAACAACCACAGCGTCGAGCCGTATTCGGCGCGGACCAGCAGCCACACCACTGGCGCGACCAGCAACATGCGCAACGCGCATAGCGCATTCGGAATGTGCCGCATCTCGATCAGCGCTGATAGCGAAACACGAGCCGCTCGCCCGGGCCGCCGCCGGCGGCAGTGGACGCAATCAAGGTGCGTCCCAGGCCGATCGCGCGACGCAGCGTCTGCGCATCGCCTCGCACGGCGAGCCGGAAGCGTATGGTGTCGCCCGACACCTGCTCGACCGCCACGCTGCGCACCAGCGTCACCCCTTCCAGATAGTTGAGCGTCTCGGCGTACGCCTCCAGATCAGCGAGCCCCGACACTTCGACGATAATGGTGTCGAGCATCGAGCCGGTGGCTGCGAACGCCTGCGCGAACGCATCGGCGGCCAGGTGCACTCCGTCGGTGAACGCACCGGAGGATCGCCGAGCGCCGTCGTCCGTGAATAGCGCCCAGTGCGCCGCACCGCTTCCGTAGGATTGTCCGAGCAGCGCCGCATCTGCGCCGTGCCGCTGCGCGAGCTGCAGGACGGCCCCCGGCGGCCCGGCAGGATCGAGCTGCGCCTGATCCTGGACGTCGAGCGTCGCCCACACCAGGGGCAGGCCCCGCTCGTGCGCGGCGCGCTCGATCGCCTCGCGCTCCGCTGCGGGCGCATCGGCGCTCACCCAGCGCAGCGAGCCGTTCGACTGCGGCAGCGCCAGCGCCACCAGAGTCGCCGGTCGTTCGCGGCCCCACACCGGCAGTCCCGCCTCGAGCAGCAGACGATCGATCGACATGCTGTCGAATCCCACCTGCAGAATGTCTTGCGTCGTGAAACCATAGCGCTGCACGTAGCGCTGCGGATCATCGAGGGCGGCGCCGAGGCGCGCCGGCGCGTCGCGCCGCCCGCTCACCCGTACGATCACGGTCCTGAGCGCCTCGGCGAAGGCCGCTTCGTTGCTGGTGATCACCGGCTGGGTGGTCTCGTAGAGATCGACGAGGTCGGCCGCCTGCGTCGTGCAGACGGACCCGAAGGCGGCCAGCGCGGTCAGCGCCGCGGCAATGATCGGAAGTAATGACGGCATCGGGAATCGAGTCGCATCGCGGACGTGTAAAATAGCACACGCCTTTTCCCCGGATCCGCCATGCCGCCCACCACCCCGATCACGTACAAGGACGCCGGCGTCGACATCGAAGCCGGCGAGGCGCTCGTCGAGCGCATCAAACCGGCGGCGAAGCGCACGATGCGCCCCGAAGTGCTTGGCGGACTCGGCGGCTTCGGCGCGCTGTTCGAGCTCGATCTGACGCGCTGGCGCAAACCCGTGCTGGTGGCCGGCACGGACGGCGTCGGCACCAAGCTGCGGCTCGCCATCGAGACCGGCAGGCACGAGACGATCGGCGTGGATCTGGTGGCGATGTGCGTGAACGACGTCGTCGTGCAGGGCGCCGAGCCGCTGTTCTTCCTCGACTATTACGCGACGGGGAAGCTGAGCGTCGATCTCGCCGCGACGGTGATCGACGGGATCGCGGCGGGCTGCATGCAGGCCGGCGTCGCGCTCATCGGCGGGGAGACGGCCGAAATGCCCGGGATGTACGCCGCGGGCGATTACGATCTCGCCGGCTTCTGCGTGGGCGTGGTGGAGAAGGACAGCATCATCGACGGACGGGATACACGCCCGGGCGATGTCGTCCTCGGCCTGCCCTCCTCCGGGCCGCACTCCAACGGCTATTCGCTGATCCGCAAACTCATCGCCGCGGCGAAAGCGGACGCTGCGACGAAGCTGCCCGACGGGCAATTGCTTTTCGATGCACTGCTCGCGCCGACCCGCATCTATGTCAAGGCCCTGCTGGCGCTCGCGCGCACGCTGCCGGTGCGCAGCTTCGCGCACATCACGGGCGGCGGACTCACCGAGAACATCCCACGCGTGGTCCCCGAGGGGTGCGAAGTCGTACTCGACGCGCGCAGCTGGACGCGAGCGCCGGTGTTCGAATGGCTGCAGAAGACCGCCGGAATTTCCGATGCAGAAATGCATCGCACGTTCAACTGTGGCGTGGGCATGACGGTCTGCGTCGCCGCCGTCGATGTTGAAAAGGCCATGCAGACGCTGCGCGACCACGGAGAGGCGCCGCTGGTCATCGGTGAAGTCCGCCGCGGCGACGGCGGCGTGATCGTCCGCTGATGAGCGCCGCCGAGCAGGCGGCGGCGCCGCGACTGCCGATCGTCATCCTGATCTCAGGGCGCGGCAGCAACATGCGCGTCATCGCCGAACGCGCGGCTCGCGGCGAATTGCCGGTGGAAGTGCGCGCGGTAGTGAGCGACCAGGCGCAAGCCCCGGGTCTGGACATCGCATCGAGCATGAACATTCCGACGCACGTCCTTTCGCCGCGCGATTTCCCGGATCGCGCCACATACGACGCAGCGCTCGCCGCACTGCTGAAAGAGTATGAGCCGCAGCTGGTGGTGCTCGCAGGTTTCATGCGCATTCTCTCCTGCGGATTCATAGACGCCTTCGCCGGACGCATCCTGAACGTACATCCCTCATTGCTGCCCAAGTATCGCGGCCTGCATACGCATCGCCGAGTGCTGCAGGCGGGCGATGCGGTGCACGGCGTGAGCGTGCACTTCGTCACGGCGGAACTCGACGGAGGTCCGGTCATTATTCAGGCGATGGTGGACGTGCGCGAAGGCGACGACGAAGCAACTCTTTCAGCGCGAGTTCAGCAGCAGGAACACAGGATCTACCCACAGGCGATCGACTGGTACGCACGCGGGCGCCTGGCGTTGCGCGAGGAGCGCATCTACCTGGACGGGCGCGTGCTCGAGGAGCCGGTGATCGTGGATGCGAGAGCCGTCGGAGGCTGAACATGCGAGCGATGACGGCGGTGATCGGACTGGCCTTGGGCCTGGCGATGCATACGCCGCTCGCGGATACGCCGGCCCCGAGTCCGTTCACCGCCACATACGAAGTCACCTACCGCGGCATGCGAGCCGGCTCTTTGAAGTTCGTGTTCGCGCGCGGCGAGGACGGACGCTATACATTCGAAACACGCGCTGAACCGAGCCTGCTCGCACGGCTGCTGGTGAGCCCCGCCGCCGTGGAGCGCAGCACGATGCAGATCGGCCCGCAGGGCGTGCGCCCGCTGGAGTGGCGGCTGGACGACGGTCGCTCCGGCTCCAGGGACGGCCGCCTGGAGTTCGAATGGGAGCGCGGCGTGGCGCAGGGCGTGATCGAAGGCCAGCGAGTTGAATTGCAGATCGAGCCCGGCGTGCAGGATCGATCCTCGATCCAGATTGCAGTCTCGGCGGCGCTGCTGCGGGGTCAGGAACCCGGAACCGTACCGATGATCGACGAGGACCGCATCAAGCACTACACGTACGCGCGCAAGGAACAAGTGGTGCTGGACACGCCCTTCGGCCGCCTCGACACGATTCTTTACGAAAGCACACGTCCCGGTTCGAGCCGCGTCTCGCGCCTGTGGCTGGCGCCCCAGCTGGACTACGCCCCGGCCCGCGTCGAGCAGATCAGGAAAGGGAAGGTGGAGACAGTGATGGTGCTGAGGGAGTGGAGAAGCGGTTAGCGGTTAGTCGAGACATGAAAGTAGTCTGAAGCCGCTTCGCTGTGTTCTTGAGACTAACGATCGTTCGTTGGCGAGTTGAGGTTGACGTAGCTGAAGCCGCTACGCTGGGTTCCAGGCTAAGGGAACGTTCGCGGCGAGTGTAGTCTGAAGCAGCTTCGCTGTGTTCTCGAGGCTAACGATCATTCTCAGCGAGTTGGGGCAGCGGCTACGCTGTCTTCACTAACCGCTAACCGCTAACCGCTAACCGCTTCTACACACCGCTAACCGCTTCTCTTCCTTCACGCCTTTGGCAACGTCACCCCACGTTGCCCCTGATACTTCCCGCCGCGATCCTTGTACGAGGTCTCACA
>JAVEVD010000058.1:0-9738 GCA_034005205.1 Steroidobacteraceae bacterium
GCAAGCCGGTTGATGCGCACGATCGGCGTACGGCCGATCGTCCCGAGAATGTTGTCGTAGATCATGAGAGCACTCGGACCTGGAACCTGGAAGGAACTGGGTTGAAGCGGGGTCGCACCCGAAATTGGAATGTGGCGGCGGCTGATCGAACCGGACGATCGACTGCAGCGGAGATTGCGCGTCGCGCGCCGATTTCGTCAACTCACCGCGGCGTCATTTCGTCATGCACGAAGCGCATATGCGGCCGTCCTCAGCCGTCTCGCTCGCGCAGCCATGAGGCGATTCGTGGCGGTATCTCGCGCTGCGCGGCGCCGCTGACATAGATGCCGATATGCCCTCCGGCGAACTCGTGGGCCGTGTAGTCGCTACAACCGATGAGTCCGCCGAGCATGCGGCTCGAATCCGGCGGCGCCAGATGATCGTGGCGTGCATAGATGTTCAGCACCGGGATGGAAATGTTCCGCAGGTTCACCTGACGACCACCGATCCGCACTGCGCCCTTCACGAGAGCGTCGTCCTTCACAAAATCGTTGATGAACTGCCGGAAGGCCTCGCCGGGGTGATCGGGGCTGTCGAAAATCCACTTCTCCATGCGCAGAAAGTTCTCGAGCGCCGCCGGATCGTCCGCCTGATCGAGCAGATGAACATATTTCTGGCTGGTCAGCCTGAACGGCATCAGACTCAGGAACATCGCATTCAGCAGCTCGCCGGGTACATTGCCGTACACCGCCGTCATCGCATCCACGTCCACGTGCCGCGCCCATTTCGCGAGCAGACTGTCGGACGCCTGGAAGCTGACCGGTGTGACCATCGTGATGAGGTTGCGCAACTTGCCCGGAAGCAGCGCTGCGTAGCACAGAGAAAGAGCGCCGCCCTGGCAAACCCCGAGCAGATTCACGCGCGTTGCGCCGCTCGCCGTCAACACCTGGTCCACGCAGTGAGGGAGATAGCGCAGCACGTAGTCTTCCAGACCAAGATGCCGGTCGGCGCCGTCCGGATATCCCCAATCGATGAGAAAGACGTCCATGCCTCGGTGCAGCAGCCCCCGGATCAGCGAGCGGTCCGGCTGCAGGTCCATCATGTAGGGTCGATTCACGAGCGCATAGCAGATCAGCACGGGCGTACGCAGCGGCGCCTCGCCAGGCTTCAGCTCGAGCGGGCGATAGCGGTAGAGAACGACTTTGTCCTCGCGATACACCTCGTCCTTGGGCGTCTCTCCGAGCCTCACCTCGCCGAGCCGCGCCAGCGCGGCCAGTCCGCGCTCGAGTCTTTCGATGAACTGCGCGCCCTGCTCTGTTTTGCTCATGCTTCCTCCGACGCGCAGCCGCTACGCTGATTCATGTCTGCCGCCGCCGCGCCTCCAATTCAGCGACCCTCTCGCGCAGCTCGCGGATCTGACGCTGCATGGTGCTCACCTCGGAGCGCGTCGGCAGATCGAGCTGGCGCAGCGCGCACTCAGCGATGCGTTGCTGCGCAGCGCGCAGACGCACCGTCGCATTGGCGAACTCGCCCTGCAGCTTGCAATAGGCTTCGCCGCCCGCGATCTGCAACCAGGCCTGCTCGCCGCATTCCACCCACATGTCGTACAGCTCGCGCCAATCGGCGATCTGCTTATCGCGCACTTCGCGCTCCAGCAAGGCGAGCGCTTCATTCTGCACGCGCGTGAGCTCGACCATGAGCGCCTGCTGCAGCTCCTGGCATTCCTGTTGCGCGGCCAGCAGATCTCGCCACGCCTGCGTGTGCTCACGTGCGAGTCCCAGGGAAGGCGCCGTCGCGAGCAGCTCGAAGAACGTGCGCGAGGCCTCCTGCGCGGCTGCAGTCTGCGCGCCCAATCCCGCCTCCGGCGGCCTGGGTTCGGCCGAAGCGGCGGTGAATCGCGACAGGCCGTGCAGATAGGTCTGCGCCCCCGCCAGCCAGCGCGTCGCGAGATCCTGCGCCTCGCCGGCAAGATCCTGCACCCCGCTGGAAGATGGCGCACCCGCCGATTCACTCGCTGCGCGACCGCCGCCCGCACCGCGCAGCAGCTCACGCTGCCGCTCGATCCACGATCGGATCGCCTCGGGGCTCGGATCCTCTGCGTTGCTCATGAGCGCGTGGGTCTCCCGCAACATGTCCGGCGACGCCCGCGCGACCCTCGCGGACCCGCTTCGTTGTTGCACCGCCAAATGCACGTGGTTACAGTAGCCCGCGTCCGGATCGCGAGCCATGCTCGCCCGGCAGACGCGAGCCAGGCATTGTCCCAGAAATCAACGCTGAAATCGCCGTTGCATACACAGCCTTGCTCGTACGGCCGCCCGCCGCAAGGCTGTGTGATCGCGCACCGCGGACGCCGCGCCATCGCCCCGGTCCCGACGTTCGAGGACTGCGCCATACGGATCTGATCATGAGCGAAGAACGCGTCATCAAGAAGTATGCGAACCGGCGTCTGTACGACGCCTCGCAGAGCCGACACATCACGCTCGAGGACATCCGCACCATGGTGGTCTCGGGCATGCGCGTGAAAGTGGTCGAGGACAAGACCAACGAAGACATCACCCGGCTGATCCTGCTGCAGGTGATCGCCGACCAGGAACAGTTCGGCCGACCCATTCTGTCCACACCGCTCCTGGAAGCGCTCATCCGCTTCTACGGCAATTCTCTGCAGGGTTTCTTCAGCTCCTACCTCGAGAAGAGCGTCGAGACGTTCATGCGCCAGCAGGACGCCGTGCAGACGCAGTTCGCCAAAGCGTTGCAGAGCAGTCCGCTCGCCGCCATGACGGAATTGACGCGGCAGAACCTGGAGCTGTGGGGCCGCATGCAGGAAAGCATGCTGCAGGCTTTCGCCCCCAGGAAAGAGCCGTCCGACAGCGCCCAGTCGCGCGACGAACCCGGCGGCAAGCCCGCCGCAGGCCGAGCGCAGAAAACCACGACCGACGAACCTCCAGCGCCGAAATCAGCCCAGAAGTAAGCTCGTTCCGGCAGCGCGCTATGCGCGCCCGCGGTCTGCCCAGGAAAGAGGAATGAAAGACCCCGGCCCGCTGCGCATCTGTTTCATCGCTTCTGAAGTCGCTCCGCTCGCCAAGACCGGCGGCCTCGCCGACGTCGCCGCTGCGCTGCCCCGCGAGCTGCACCGCCAGGGATGCGACATCCGCGTGTTCATGCCGCTTTACTCGACCATGGGAGCGGCGGCGACGCCGCTCACGCCGGTGCAGGCGGCTCAGGATGTGGAAGTTCGTCTCGGCTCGCACACCTATCGCTACTCGCTCCTGCAAACGAACCTGCCGGACTGCGCCGCGCCGCTCTACCTGGTGCACTGTCCTGCGGCCTATGACCGGCCCACGATCTACACCTCGGACCCCGACGAACATCTGCGTTTCCTGATCCTGCAGCGAGCGGCGCTGGACGGCTGTCAGCGCCTTGCGTTCGCGCCGGACATTGCACATTGCAACGATTGGCATACGGCGCTGATTCCGATGCTCCTCAAGACGGCGTACGCCTGGGATCGGATCTTCGACGCCACGCGCACGGTCCTCACGATTCACAACGTCGGGTACCAGGGCGTATTCGACGCCTCGACCGCTTATGACTGCGGCGCAGACATCCGCGACCTCCTGTCGCCCGAAACGGCGGCGGGCGGAGCGTTCAATTGGCTGCGCGAAGGCGTGCGCTTGGCGGATCGCGTCACCACCGTGAGCCCGACATACGCTCGGGAGATCTGCACTCCGCTCGGCGGTCACGGGTTGGACGGCGTGCTTCGCGCGCGGGCGGACGGCGTCCTCGGCATTCTGAACGGCGTCGATTACTCACAATGGAACCCGGCGACCGACCGCTATCTCCGAAGCCCCTACTCGCCGCAAGACCTGTCGGGCAAGGCGGTCGCCAAGCGCTCGCTGCTCGATTGGCTGAACCTGTCGGTCGGCGATACGACGCCGTTGATGGGCGTGATTTCCCGGCTGACCGTGCAGAAAGGTTTCGATCTACTCTTCGACGTGCTGCCCGAGATCCTGGCCGCCCGCGACCTGAGTCTCGCGGTGCTGGGCAGCGGCGAGCCGCGCTACGAAACTTTTTTCAGGGATCTGCAGCATCGCTTCCCTGATCGGGTCGCTTTTCATTGCGGGTACAACGACGAGTTGTCACATCTCATCGAGGCCGCCAGCGACATGTTCCTGATGCCCTCGCTCTACGAGCCGTGCGGCCTCAACCAGATGTACAGTCTGAAATACGGCGCGATTCCCATCGTGCGGCGCACCGGCGGTCTCGCCGATTCCGTGCAGATGTGGAATCCCGTTGCGCGCACCGGCACGGGCATCGTCTTCGACGACTTCGACCCAGCTGCGGTGCGCTGGGCCATTCATACTGCGCTGGACCTCTATGAGGACCGCGACGCCTGGGCTCAACTGATGCGCAACGCGATGGCGCAGGACTTTTCGTGGGAGCGGCAAGCGCGGGAGTATATGAGGGTGTATGAAGACTTGAAGCGGTTAGCGGTTAGCGGATAGCGGATGGTCAGAGATGCATTGGTGGGTGCGTGGATTATGTGACGGCGAACAGCGACAGCAATACATGCAGCAGCCGCTCTGAACTATCCGCTATCCGCTGTCCGCTATCCGCTTCAGATTCACCGAGCCGCTCTCGCGGAACGGCACGCTGCGAATCATGCCCAGGTCCGTCAGCACCTTGCCTTCGAAAACGTACTGCACGTCGCTGCGCCCGCCCAGCCGGGAAAGCAGCCGGCCGATGCCGCTCACGAAATTGGTGCGCACCGTCATGTCGAACTCTGTCTCGCCGAGCGCCGGAACGACAAACGGGCGCTGCGAAACGCCTTCGGCGAAGCTGTCGCCTTCCAGGAACAGCCGGTAGTCGACGCCGCGCACCGGCAGGTCGCGGTCATTGGGATTCTGCACATGCAGTCGCACGAGAAACTGTTGACTGAAGATGTCGGCCGACGTCATGGCGACCCGCACGATCGTCAGTCGGGGCGTCTCGATCTTGGGCGCGATGCTCGCGCAGCCCGCGGTGATGAGCAGCGCGGACATGATCGCGCCGCGAGCGATGAAGTGCCTCATGGGCGCAGATCTTCGCCTACGAGGAGTGATTGCGCAAACGCTCCAGCATGTCGCGCGTGACGACCGCCACGCCCTTCTCGCTCATGTAGAAGCGCCGCGCGTCCTCCGCCGGATCGACGCCGATACGGGTCCCCGGCGGGACGTTCCCTGCGGTGTCGATGATCGCGTGCTTGATGAGGCAGTCCGCGCCGATCCGCACGTCGGGGAATACGACTGCGCGCTCCAGATAGCTGCGCTCGCTGACGCGCACGTTCGAGAACAGCAGTGACTGGTTGACGTGTGCGCCGGAGATGATGCAGCCGCCGGAAACCATGGAGTTGACCGCCATGCCCCGCCGTCCATCTTCGTCGAGCACGAACTTCGCGGGCGGATACTGGCGCTGGTAGGTCCAGATCGGCCAGTGCTCGTCGTAGATGTTGAGCTCTGGATCGACGTGCACAAGCTCCATGTTCGCTTCGTAAAACGCATCGACCGTGCCGACATCGCGCCAATAGTGCTGCACGCGTGTGTGCACGTCGGTGAATGGATACGCGAAAACCTTCAAGTGCTGCAGCGCTTCGGGAATGATGTTGCGCCCGAAGTCATGCGAAGTCTCGGGCCGCTGGGCGTGCTCCTCCAGCAAGCGATACAGGAGCCCAGCCTTGAACACGTAGATGCCCATCGACCCGAGCGCGTACTGCTCGCGACCCGGTATGCCTTCGGGTTCGCGCGGCTTCTCTGAGAACTTCGTGATGCGGTAGTCGGAATCGACGCTCATCACCCCGAACGAGCTCGCCTGCTCGCGAGGGATCTCCACCACGCCCACCGTGATGTCGGCCTTTTTCTCCACGTGCGCCGCCAGCATCGGACCGTAATCCATCTTGTAGATGTGGTCGCCCGCAAGCACCAGGATATGGCGCGGGTGATGCAGCTTGATGATTTGCAGGTTCTGGTACAGCGAGTCCGCAGTCCCGCGGTACCAGAAATCGCCCATCTGCTGCTGAGCCGGGATGACCTCGATGAACTCGTTGAATTCGCCGCGCAGGTACCCCCAGCCGCGCTGGATGTGCTGAATCAGCGAGTGCGCCTTGTACTGCGTCATCACGGAGATGCGCCGGATCCCGGAGTTCACGCAATTGGACAGCACGAAATCGATGATGCGGAACTTCCCGCCGAATGGCGTAGCCGGCTTGCAGCGATGATCGGTGAGATGCTTGAGCCGCTCGCCGCGGCCGCCCGCCATCACCACGGCCAACGTATGCCGGGTGATCCGGCTGACATAGCGGCGCACCGTCACCGGCTTCGGGCGGCGCGGCGCGGCGCGCTGCGTTCCGGCTGCTGTTTTCGGCATCTCGCGGTCTCTCCTCCCCTGCCACTCCTGCATTATTCACGAATCGTCGAGCCTCGCGCAGGCGCGCGTGAACGTTGCACGGCGCCTCCGTCCGGAAAGCCGGTTCTGTTGCGCGCCAGCTCTGCAAGCTTTTCCATACTTGCCTCCTGCGCCGGCCTTGGGCATTGTGGAAAACGCCATTGCATCGCCGACTCCCCACATCGCTTAGCAACCCGCCCGACGCGCCTGCCATGGCCAGCCGCCCTCACCTTCCTCGAAGCGCACGATCGAGCCGCGTCGGTCGAACGCCCGGCGTGCTGGCGATCGCATTCGCCTTGTGGTGGGCGGCCCCGAACGCCGGCGGCCAGGACCGGGAAAGCGGGTCGGCGGCGACCATCGGCGTCGAAACGGACAGCGCCGCGGGCGGGGCGATACGCTGTCTGCCCAACGGCGACGGCTATGTCCGGGCCCGCATCAGCGGCGCGCTGAACGAGGAGCTGCGCTGGGAGAACGAAGGCACGGAATGCAGCGGAGCGGTGCGCCCTACGGACGGCGGCGTCCGCATGCGCTTCAGCCGCCGCGATGCGCACGGCGGTCGGCTCGTGTTGCTGTTCGGCGTCGCCGGATTGCGGGAGGGTCAGTCTGCAGAACTGCTGCCGGTGAACGTGACCGTGATGCGCGAGGGCGCGGGGGAGTTCTACAGCACGCAGGGCGATGACAAGTGCATGCTCGAGGGCGTACGGCAAACGCCGCTGCTCGGCGCGCCTCACCGCTTCCGCTCCTATCGGATCGCGGCGCGCGGCTTCTGCACTGAACCGGCCCGCGCCGTGCACGGCGCGGGCGCCGTGCTCTTGCCACGGTTCGACATCGCCGGCCGAGTGGATTACGGCGATGAAGATGATGAGGACGCCCGACAGACCATGGTCGCGTTCCTGAAATGAAGCCTATGCGGGCTGCGCTGCTTCTTTTCGTCGCCCTGCTGTGGGTCCCGTTGGCGCGCGCCGACGGCGCCGATGCTCGCCAGCTCGATCGGCTCTTCCCACGCTCGAGCCTGCAGATCGCCACGCCCGACGCCCGGCTGCATACGTTCGCCGTCTGGGTCGCGGACGACGCCGCCCGGCGCGCCCGCGGACTGATGTTCGTGCGCGAGCTGGCGGACGACGCCGGCATGCTGTTCGTCTATCCGTCCACCCAGCCAGTGGCCATGTGGATGAAGAACACGTTCATTCCTCTCGACATGCTGTTCGTGAACGCCGAGGGCGCGATAGTGCACGTAGTCGAGAACACCGAGCCCCATTCGCTCGAGACGATTCTGTCCACCCAGCCCGTGCTCGCCGTGATCGAGCTGAAGGCAGGCGCGGCTGCGCGTCTGAAGATCCGCCCGGGCGCGCGCGTGCTGTATCCCGCCTTCCAGCCCTGAGGGCCGCGCATGAACACGCAGGCGGAACTTGCGCAGGCGACGGCCCTGCTGCAACGACGCCAGCTCGCCGCCGCGGAAGCGGCGTGCCGCAGGGTTCTCGCGAACGCTCCGCGCAACGCCGCGGCGATCCATCTGCTCGGACTCATCTGCAAGGACGCCGGGCGCCTCGAGGACGGCGAGCGCTTGCTGCGCGAGAGCATCGCGCTTGAGCCGCGCCAGGCGGAGTTCCGCAGCAACCTGGGGAACCTTCTGCGACGCACTGGCCGACTGCGCGAGGCGATCGCGACCTATCGCGAGGCGCTCGAGATCGATCCCGGCCGCCGATCCGCCCGGGTGGCTCTGGCGCGCACGCTCAACGACCTCAAGGAACATCGCGCTGCGGAATCGCAGGCGCGGATCCTGCTGTCGAAAGACCAGCGGGACGCGATCGCCTGGTCGACCCTCGCGATGGCGCTTCGCGACCAGCAGCGGCTGATCGAAGCGGAGGCCGCTTATCGCCAGGCGCTGCTGCTCGCGCCGCAGGACGCAAGAACACACCACAACCTGGGCTCGGTCCTGGCGCGCATGGACAGGGCCGAGGAAGCGCTGAGCGCCCTCGAGCGCGCCGGCGCGCTCGGCGTGCAGGGATTCGAGCTGGCGTTCAACCGTGCGATCGCTCTGCTGCAGCTTTACCGAATCGATGAGGCGGAACGGGCGTTCGCCGAGGCCGTGCAGATCCAGCCGCTCAACGCCGAGGCCCAGATCAATCTCGCGCGACTGCGCTACATGCGCGGCGATCCGGATTTCACGCGCGACATAGCCGCTGCGGCGGCTGCTCGCGGCGACGACGCCGGGCTTCGGTGCCTGCTCAGTCAGGTGCTGCGGCGCGCCGGCGACGTCCGTGGAGCGGAGCAGCTGTTGCGCGAATTCGCACGCCGAAGCACGCCGACGCCCCATGTCCGGGCCGCGCTCGCCGAGACGCTCCTGGAAGCCGGCCGCTTCGAAGAAGCTCATGCCGAGGCGCGGCAAGCCGCCGCGGCTTTGCCCGACGATTCAGGCGTGAGCGACGTCCTGGTCACCATTCTGCTCTGCATGGGACGACCGGAAGAGGCGCTGCCGCTGATCCGCGCACAACGGCTTCGGCATCCGCAGTCGCAGGGCTGGATCGCGTACGAAGCCACTGCGGCGCGTCTGTTGGGCGACCCGCTCTACGGGCAGTTGTACGACTACGACCGGCTGATACGCACATATCAGGTAGAGCCCCCCGCCGGCTGGTCCTCCATGGCCGACCTGAACGCCGCCGCACTCGATGCGCTGCAGGCGCGCCACCGGTTCACCAATCACCCGCTGGACCAAAGCCTGCGCAACGGCAGCCAAACCGCGCGCAGTTTGCTCGCGGATCCCGATCCATGCATCCAGGCGCTGCTGCAAGCGTTCCAGGAGCCGATCGAGGCTTACGTGCACGAGATGGGCGCCGATCCGCAGCACGCGCTGTCCGCACGCAATCGCGGCGCCGCAGCCATCAGCGGCGCGTGGTCAGTGCAATTGAGAAGGGAGGGATTCCACGTCAACCACGTGCACCCGCAAGGCTGGATCAGCTCGGCCTATTACGTCGCCGTACCTCAGGAAGCGCAGGACGAGCAACTCAGGTCGGGCTGGCTCAAGTTCGGCGAGACGCGCTACCCGACGCCGGGCGCTGCGGCGGAGCGCTTCGTGCAGCCGCAACCTGGGAAACTGGTGCTGTTCCCTTCGTACATGTGGCACGGCACGAATCCGATCCACGGGGATGAGCTGCGTACGACCGTGGCGTTCGACGCCCTGCCGGGAAGGCGCAAGGACGGCAAGACATGAGGAAGGGAAAGGCCGGCCTACTTGATCCGCGTCACAGCGGTGGCGCGCCCACCGACGATCAATCGATGTGAGCCCAGCGCGCCGGCCAGGATGGTGGCGGAATCGCCGGTTTTGGCCGGATAGTACGACTGAGC
>JAVEVD010000058.1:9838-18867 GCA_034005205.1 Steroidobacteraceae bacterium
AGCCCGCCTTCGTCAGCCGAGCATGCTGCGACCGATTGCCGCGCCGTGTCAGAAATCGGCCGTCAACCCGAGGAAGATGAACTGCCCGAGTGTGTCATACACCTGCGGGAACGTGTTGCCGTTGCACAGCACCGCCGGACAACTGCTTTGGCCAAGGAGCGGAGGATCCTTGTCGAGCAGATTGTTCACGCCCAGCCGCGCAGTGATGTTGCTGAACATCGCCACGTCCGCAACGGAGTATGCGGCGCTCAGGTCCAAGTAGCTGCGCGATCCGAGTCGTGCATCCGAGAGGCGCACCGGAGAGGCCAGCTGCGGGTTGCTGCTGGTCGTGTCCAGGTCCACCGACTCGATGTAGCGCCAGGTCAGGCTCACATCCACATTCCACGGGCTCATCCAGCTCGCGCGCAACTTGTGTCGCCAGTCTGGAATCGGCACGCCGCACACCGCCCCATACAGGCCCACGCAATCATAGTCCGGCGCGCCCGGCAGCGGCTCCGTGATGAACTCATCGACATATGTTCCGATCAGCGACAATCCGAGACTTCCGGCGCGGCCCACATCGAAGCGATAGTTGAGCTCCGCATCGACGCCCTTGGTCTGCAGCGAGCCGGTGTTGATGATCGGATCGATGATGTACCCCTGATCGCCCAGCCAGATCGAGCCGTTCGCCTGACGGTTCACCAGGCTGCAGTAGGCCGGATCGCCCGATTCCAGGCACGAGGCGAGGATGAAATCTGCCCCGAGCTGATCGATGAGCTTCTCCACCTTGATGTCGTAGTAATCGACAGTCGCGCTGAATCCGGGCAGAAACTCCGGCGTGAACACGAAGCCGAACGAGTACGTATCCGACTCCTCCGGATCGAGATCGGGATTGCCGCCAACGAGGCCGTTGTACTGCTCGGCGGGGTTGGCCAGGATGAAGCCGTACTGAGCGGCGGTCACGCCGCTGCGCGCGCATTCCTCGAAAGTCGCCGCCGGCGGCTGGCCGATTACGTCGCTCGCACAAGGATCGGTCGAGCCGTCGAGCTGCACGCGCTGTTGCAGGAACAACTCCTGGACGTTCGGCGAACGCACCGCGCGCTGGTAGCTGCCGCGCAACCGCAGCGACTGTACGGGCGCCCAATCCAGTCCGAACTTGTAGGTGTCAGTATCGAAGCCGAGGTTGTAATCGGAATAGCGATAGCCGGCTTCGACGGACAGCGTCTGTGCGAACGGCTTGTCTTGCACTATCGGCAGGCGCGCCTCGGCAAACAGCTCCCAGACGTTGAATGAACCGATCGTATCCAGCGTAGCGGCGCCCTGACCGGCAAGGTCATTCGTCTGGAAAGGCGAGTCCGTGCGCAGCTCCGAATCCTCCGAGCGGTACTCTGCGCCGAACGCCACCGCGAGACCATCGGTCGCGCTCGGAATCTTGACGCCGTATCGACCGAGGTCCGCGGACACGGCGCCGCTCAGCACCTGCTCGGTGGTAGAGCCTGAGGACAATCCCGGGATCTGCAGGTAATCGAGCTGCTCCTGCGTAATCCCACCGAGCTGGAAGATGTTGTAAGGGACGCAGGTCGGATCGTCGTTGGTGAGATCGGCGTCCGCATTGATGCGACAGACGACAGAGCCGTCGGCGGCCTGAACGGCGTTCAGCGCGTTGCCCAACCGCGTGCGCGAGAAGTCATTCTGGTAGTTTTCCGCCAGAATAGACCGCCCGTACAAACCATAAACGTCGTACGTCCATCCTTCGGCGATGTCGCCTCGCACACCCAGCACGCCGCGATAGGAAGTATGCCGCAGATCGTCCACGCGGCCGCCGCCCTCGACGTTGCGACGGCCAATCGACACCAAAGCGTCCGGCGCCGCGGGATTTCCGCCGCAGAATTGTTCGAGCATCGTCGGCGAGAGATAAGGGTTGTCGCAGTTGATCGCCCAGTTGCCGAAGAACGGCGGTTGCCCGGGGCCGGAGCCCAGGAAGGCGCCGCTCGGTGCAATCTGTGCGGTCGTACGGTCGTCCATGAACATGAACTCAGTGTAGACGCTCGCGTTCTCACTGAAGTCGTAGTGCGCGAACACTCCAGCCGTGTGGCGCTCATCGGGGCGCTGGTAGTAATTCGCAGGCGCGAAGTTGTATTGATCGTCCGCCGTGAAGGCGCGCAACTCGCCATTGGCGCCGATCGTGAAGTCGCCGTTGCCGGGCCCGTCGGCCGGATCACCGCTGCCTACGATGAAGCGCGCTGGCGCTGTCGTACCCGAACCACCGCAGCTGAATGCGCCGCTCGCTCCGCCTGCGGCGGAGGAGCTCAGCGCGCAGGCGCTGAAGTCGCGCTGATCCTGCGTAATTGCGTCCAGAGTGCGATAGCCAAAGTACACGGTCGCGTTGCCACGCCCGTCCGGCGTGTTGATGCCTGCGATGAACGTGATGTCCTTGCTGTAGCCATCGGTGACCGTGCTGCGCGGTAGATCGAAATTTCGCTCCCGCACGAGATCCGCTATGTCGCTGTCGTTCTCGTGACGATACATGCCGTACTGCGCGTCAATGCGCACGCCCTCGAAATCGTCCATCATGATGAAGTTGACCACGCCGGCGACAGCGTCCGCGCCATACACGGCCGAAGCGCCGCCGGTAAGCACTTCGACGCGCTCGATCAATGCGGCCGGAATCTGGTTGAGGTCGGGCGACGCCGCGCCATTCTGCGTCGGGTCGCCCGGCATCAGACGTCGATTGTTGACCAGCACGAGGGTGCGCTGCGATTCCAGATTGCGCAGGTTGACGGTCGCGGCGCCCGTCGCGCCGTTCGACAGATTGCCGCCGAAGTCGGCGAACGCCTGCGGCAGGTTGTTGATGAGATCCTCGACGCGCGTGACGCCTTCGATCCTTACAGTGTCGGAGCTGACCGCCGTGACGGGGCTGATGCTGGTGAGATTGGGTTGGGCGATGCGCGAGCCCGTTACGATGACTTCCTGGATCGTTTCCTGCGCGGACGCCGTATTCACGACGGCCGCAGCGGCGGTCGCGACTCCGGAGAACAGCGCGCAGCGCACCGCAGTGCGTATCATGGTGTTGCTCGACATAGCCGACCTCCTGCAATCAATGGCGCTGGCGCGCGCCCACAAACGGCGCGCCGTCCGCCGAACAACCAAGTTCAACGCAATCAGATGCATCGCGTGACGTTTGACGTGGCGTGAAAGATACGTCTGTCGCTGCAGGAATGGCGGCGCTAGAGTTGCTCCGATGTCGGCGATTCGCGAAATTCGCGACCGGCGCTACTGAATTGACTGGTGTTGTCATCGCAACGATGACAACAGCGCCCGCCGGCCGCCGCCCTTGGCCGATGCTGCGGCGCGTGCGTTGCTTCTGTGGCACAGACAATCACGCGATCGAAGTGAACAGCGCGTTGCCCTGATGCGACGCTTCTTAACGTTCCAGCTCGCGCTCCGGCGCGCTCACCAGAGCCTCCACCTTCAACGTCGGCCGCAGACGACCGCCTGACGGACAGGACTTGGCCCGGCGAGTCACGCGAACGTTGAGCTCTGGAAACACCTGTTCGGTGATCGCGCGCATCAGCTCGCAGTCGTCCTGATCGATGGGAAGGCCGGGATGGTTGTACAGCGAAATAGAGCGCCAGTTTGCGGGAAATCGTTCGATGTCAGCCTCGGTGGGCAGACGCTCGTTGCGCACACGCGCAATGAGCTTCTCGGTCGCATTGAACGTCGCCGCTGCATGAATATTCTCGCTTGTCGCCGGAGCCGGCGATCGCAGCCAGATCCTTACGATTGCAGAGCTCATCAAGCGACCGTCGAGGGAACAGCTCGGAATTTGCACTACCGGCGCGGCGGCGCCGACGGCCATGAGCACCGCTGCTATCTTCTCCTGCAGCGCGCCGCAGGAGTAATGCATGGTGCTGCTGAAGTAGACCAGGCGGAGCTCTTGCGAGCGCCAAATCGCGTCGATAGCTCCGCCCGCAGGACCTGCGACTGCCGGCGCCGCGCCGAGCAACAGCAACAAGCAGGGCGTCGTGATGGGCAGACGCATGACCCGCACCTCGAAGAGTGCGAGCGCAACGCAGGCCCACTTCCGCTGTTCCTCGCACGGCCAAATTCGCGAGCGCCGCTCCGGTGGGTGCGCGACCGAAGCGCGAGCGCACATGGTTTCAACTTAGAGTTATTGCGGCGCTCGCGCTTGCAGCGTGGATTTCGCTAAACTGAGCCGAGCCGTTGAAGCCTCCTTCAGTATGACCAGTAGTCATTATCGTCTCCATGTCGCGGCCGCCCTGATGCTGACTGCTGCGGCTGCAGCAGCGGCCGAGAGGCTGCCTAGCATCATGGAAACCTGCATGAACTTGAGCAACGACGTCGAGCGACTGTCCTGCTATGACCTGGCGACCGAGAAATTGACTCGAGGTCAGGCCGCCGGAGACGCCCTCATCACTCCTGAAAGCGTCTTTGGGGTGAAGGGCGGAGGCGCCCGGAATGCACCGGCGCAACCGGTGGAGCGGGAAGAGCTCGGCGAGATCACCAGCCTGGTCGCCGCTATTCGCAACAGAGCCGCCGCAACGGAGGTCGAGTTGAAGAACGGACAGGTATGGCGGTTGGATAACGCTCCGCGTCTGCTGCTCCAAGTTGGCGATGAGGTGACGATCAAGCGCGCCGCCATGAAGTCATTCAAGCTGCTCGCGCCGGATGGACGATTCACCCGAGTCAAACGCGTGCGCTGACGACGCACCCCGAGTCGGACGCCTTAGGCGTCCTTCAAACCGAACCAGCAGTTGAACGCAATCGTGATCCGCTCGCCGTCGCCCTCGTAGGGTTTGACGTCGTGCAACACCCATGAGGGGAACATCACCAGCTGCCCGGCTTCGAGCCGCACATGCCGGATCGTCGGACCGAAAGCGCCGGTCAGATTCGCGTTGCCCGCGTCGATGTGCATTGCGGACGCCACGGCCGGATTCACGAAGCTCAGCAAGCCGCTGTCGCGCTTGTCGGGGTCATGCCGACCTGGATCGACGCAGTACACCCCCGACCACGACGCGTTCGGATGATTGTGCAGAGCAAAGAATCCGCCCCTGCGGGTCACATGGAACCAGGCGTCCGAATAGATCAGCAGACGGCTGCGCAGCGCGTCGTCATAGCGGTTCAGCTCGCACACCAGCTCGAACAGGCGCCTCCAGCAGAAGTCTTTCAGCTGCTGTATCGGGCGCTCCGGAGATCTGAACAGGTCGAAGCTGCTCTCGAACACCTGCTCGTTGCGTTGAGTGAGCGGCCGGGGGTTTGCGTGCATCGAGCCTTGTGCGCTGCGCTCGAGCACGAGCGAGCGCAGTTCCTCGTTCAACGCACCGCAATTCTCATATTTGGCGAAGCCGAAAGGCGTCGCGAAGAACGGAACGATTTCGATCATCGAGCCACCTGTCGCCCATAAACAAAAACGGCGGGCCGAAGCCCGCCGTCTCTTGGCGCACTTGCAGCCGGACGTCAGAAGTTGACGGTGAGAACACCGAAGATCTGACGACCCAGCGAATCGTACACCTGCGGCCAGGTATTGCCGTTGCACGAACCGGTCGGGCACGAATCGCTGCCGTTGAGCGGCGGATCCTTGTCGAACAGGTTGTTCACGCCTACGCGGACCGTGTAACGATCCGCAAAGCTCATGCTGCCCGTCAGGTCGATGTAGCTGCGGCTGCCCAGTTTTGAGTCGGTCGGCAGAGCGCCCGTCGCGGTGCCGAGGAACGCCAGGTACTGATTGCTGTCCTCAGCGTCTCGCTTGACCGCGTCGAAGTAACGCCAACTCAGCGTCAAGTCGATGCCAGCCCACGGGGTGCGCCAGCGGGCGTCCATCTTGTGACGCCATTCGGGAGCCGGCACGCCGCAAATCGCGCCGTACAGCCCCGTGCAGTCGTAGGTCACACCAGCCTGGGGCGTGGTGTCGATGGACTCGAGCAATGTTCCCTTCAGACTCAGGCCCAGGCGTCCGGCGCTGCCGATGTCGAGATCGTAGCCGACGTCGAAGTCGAAGCCCTTCGTGCGGATCTCGCCGATGTTCTCCAGCACGTCGTAGACGTAGCCGTCCGAGGTCAACCACAGCGAGCCAAGCGAGTCGCGGTTCACGCGGTTGCACAGATCCGGATCGCCGTTGAGCGCGCAAAGCAGGAGCGTGAAGTCTGCATTGGGGTTCTGGATCGCATCCTCGATCTTGATGTCGAAGTAGTCGACCTGGAAGCGCAGTCCTGGCGCAAAGCTCGGCTGGAACGCCAGACCCACGGAGAAGGTGTCGGCCGTCTCAGGCTCCAGGTCCGGATTGCCGCCGAAGAACCCGTTGTACTGGGCCGCCGAGTTCTCGGTGATGTTCCCGTACTGAGCCGCGGTGACGCCGGTGCGTATGCACTGCTCCAACGTGAGCGTCGGGTTGTCTCCGGCGCACGGGTCGATGGTGCCGTCCAGCGTGACCTGCTGGGTCGAATACAACTCGGCGACGTTCGGCACGCGTACCGCACGCTGGAAGCTGGCGCGGGCGCGGAGGCCCTGGATCGGAGCCCACTCGAGGCCGAGCTTGTAGGTGTCCGTCTCCCAGTCCGTGCTGTAGTCCGAATAGCGATAGCCGGCTTCCGCCGAGAGGCTATCCGCAAGCCGCATATCCTCCAGGATCGGCAGGCGAGCCTCGAAGAACAGATCTTTCACCCGATAGCCGCCGCCGATCGGCAACGTGGCGCCGCCCTGACCCGCGCCGTCGCCGGTCTGATAAGAGGCGTCGGGAATGAGGTCGGAGCTTTCCTCGCGATACTCTGCGCCGACGTTGACCATCAGGCCAGATTTCGCAGTGGGCAACTGCACGCCATAGGCGCCCAGGTCGCCGGTCACCGAGGCGTTGAGGATCTTCTCGGTCGTCTTGCCGGTCTGGATCAGCGGAATCTGCAGGTAGTTCAGCTGGTCCGCGGTGACGCCGCCGGGGGTCCAGATGTTCCACGGGACGCAGGTCGGATCGGAGCCGTCGACGACCGAACGGCACACGACGTTGCCGGCGCCGTCGTCAACGACGTCCAGGGCGCGCCCGAGTCGAGTGATAGAGAAGTCGTTGTAGTAGATGGAAGACAGCGAGGCCTGACCGTACTGACCGTAAACGTCGAACGACCAGTTCTCATTGATGTCGCCGCGAAGGCCGATGACGGCGCGATAGGACTCGTGGGTGAAATCCTGCTGACGTCCGCCGCCTTCCACGTTGCGCCGGCCGACCAGTATGTCCACTGAGTCTCCGCCGCCCAGACCGAGGTCGCCGCAGAATGCCTGGCGCTGCGCGTCGGACCAGAGCGGGTTGTCGCACGAGAACGTGAACTGCTGGAGGAACGAGCCGCTGGGCGCGATCTGCGCGACCGACTCGTCTCTCATGAACATGAACTCGGCGTAGCTGGTCATGTTGTCCGTCACGTCGAGGTTCAGGAAGGCGCCGGCCGAATAGCGCTCTTCAGGGCGCTGGTAGTGGTTCAGCGGACCGTAGTTGTAAGCGTCGGCGCCCGTGTAGGGCCGCATGCCGCCCGCGCCGTCGAACGTCAGACTGCCCGCGATGTCTCCGGTGTTCGGATCGACCGTGAGGAAGCGGCCCGGGAAAGAAGTTGAGGAACCGCCGCAGCTGAACGCATCGCCGGAATTGAACGAGCAGGCGCTGTAGTCGTAGTCCGCCTGAAGCAGCTCATCAACGTTGCGGTAGCTGGCGTAGAAGGTGGCGTTGCCACGGTCGTCGGCGAAGTTCGAGCCCAGAAGGAAGGAGATCTCCTTCGTATATCCGCCGTTCACCGTGCCCTTGGGCAATTGGTATCCGGCGTCACGTACGATGTCCGCGACGGAGTTGTCGTTCTCGTGGTTGTAGAAGCTGTAGTTCGCATCCACGCGCACCCCTTCGAAGCGGGTGTTCATGATGAAGTTCACCACGCCCGCCACGGCGTCGGCGCCGTACACCGAGGACGCGCCGCCCGTCAGCACTTCAACGCGGTCGATCAGAGAGGCCGGGATCATGTTGAGGTCGGCTGCGCCGGCGCTGTTGTCCGGGAAGCTCGAGGGCGTTCCGGACATCAGGCGGCGGCCGTTGACCAGCACGAGCGTGCGCTTGGCGCCGAGACCGCGGAGATCGACAGTCGCCGTGCCGGTGGCGCCGTTTGAGACTGAAGAGCCTTGGGCGGCGAAGGCCTGCGGCAACTGGTTGACGATGTCCTCGACACGGACCTTGCCGGTCATCTGAATGTCTTCTTCGGAGATCGCCGTGACGGGGCTGATGCTTTCCAGGTTCGGTACGCGGATGCGCGAACCGGTCACCACTACTTCCTGAATGCTTTCGCTGTCCTGCGCCTGCGTGGGCGTGCTGATCACGCCGGTGGCGACTGCGCCCGAAAGCAGGGCGTAGCGGACGGCGCGTCGAACTGATTTGCTCGTCGACATTGGTATGAATCCTCCTGCGAGAGGGTCGTTCTAGTTCGTACAGAAAGCCGACTGCCGATGAGGGCGGCGGCGCTCCCTTCCGGGGCCCGCGAGCGAATAGGCGTCGCACCACGAGCCCAAGCGTGGCGCTGAGCATACAAGTGCAGCGCCGAGTTTAAAAGGATTCGTTGCTGGATTCGCACACGTGAGAGCCTTGGCGGAGCGAGGTTTTGCGACGGCTCTTGACCGGCCGGCGCGGGCGGGCGACCGGCTATGTATACAGAGCGCAACGCCTCCGTTCGGGCCGTCGCAAGAAGTGCAGCACGCCACGCTTCTGGAGAGATCGCGATCTGACACAGCGGCCCCGCAAATTGCCGCTGGAACGCACCATGCTTACGGGTCGACGTCGATCAGAAGTTGGGCGTGGAATCGAGCGAAGCAGGAGCGGCCGACCAGGCCATGGAATACAACTCAACGTGCATCGCAGCATGCGTCGTCAGGAAAACGACGCACTCGGAGAACGAGGCGTCGCCCCTACAGCCTGGCCGACCCGGCCGTCTCCGTCGGCTGCCGGCGCAGGAACTCCCGCAGGAACCGGCCGGTGTGCGAACTGCGCCACTGCCGAAGCACTTCCGCGACCG
>JAVEVD010000058.1:18967-23662 GCA_034005205.1 Steroidobacteraceae bacterium
TGCGCAAGCCCTGCCCTTCGCACTCCGCACAGCGCCCGGCGCCGGTATTGAACGAGAAGCGCGCCGCGTCGTACCCGCGCATGCGCGCTTCCGGCGTCTGCGCGAAAACGCGCCTGATCGCGTCCCAAAAACCCACGTAGGTGGCCGGACAAGAGCGCGGGGTCTTGCCGATCGGCGTCTGATCGACTTCCAGCACCCTGGAAACGTGCTCCCAGCCTGTGATGTCGCGGCAACCGCGCCATTGCAGCTTCGCGCCCTTGCGGCGGCTCAGCGCCGCACGCAGGTTGTCGTGCAGCACGTCGCGAGCCAGCGTCGACTTGCCGGAGCCCGAGACGCCCGTGATCACGGTGAGGCGCTGCAGCGGAGCGCGGAAGGTCTGACCACGCAGATTGTGGAGCGTTGCGCCGCGCACGACGATCGCCGGCGTGCGCGCAGTCGTCACGCGAGGCGATCCCAGCGGATGACGCAGCGGATTCGCGAGAAAGCGGCCCGTGACCGACTCGGGCAGGCGCTGCAGCTCCTGCGCAGAGCCGGCGCCGACGATCCGGCCGCCGCGCGCGCCGGCTCCCGGCCCAAGATCGACGATGTGATCGGCGCGACGGATCGTATCTTCGTCGTGCTCCACCACAAGCAGCGAGTTACCCTTGGCCGCAAGCCGCTCGAGCGTGTCCAGAAGAACACGATTGTCGCGGGGATGCAGGCCAATCGTCGGTTCATCCAGGACGTAGCAGACGCCCTGCAGATTGGAGCCGAGTTGCGCTGCGAGGCGAATACGCTGCGCCTCTCCGCCCGAGAGCGTGGGCGCTGCACGATCGAGCGCCAGGTATCCGAGGCCGACGTCTTCCAGAAAAGCCAGGCGCGAGCCGATCTCTGCGAGCACGTCGCGCGCGATTTGCGCCTCGCGCCCGCGCAGCTTCAGCCTGGCCAGCTCGGCGCGTAATGCGGATACCGGCTGGGCCGTGAGCTGCGCGATGGAACGTCCCTGAAAGCGCACGTTGCGCGCCACCGCGTTGAGGCGTTCGCCGCCACAGGCCGAGCACGTCGGCGCCTCTTCCTCCAGCCACTCGTTCCACCAGATCTCCTCGCCGCTCTGCTCGGCGTCGAACCCGCGCAGTTTCAGCCCCACGCCGTAGCACTGTTCGCACCAGCCGTGCTTCGAGTTGAACGAGAACAGCCGGGGATCGAGCTCTGCGAAGCTGCGCGCGCAGGAAGGGCAGGAGCGGCGAGTACTATAAATGGAAGCGGATAGCGGCGAGCGGATAGCGGATAGTGAAGAGCCGCTCCGCCGGGCTGCGCGCTCCACGTGAGCTTTCCGTTGCGCGGCGCCTCTTCCGCCCCGCACCCGCTTCTGACTATCCGCTATACCCTCGCCGCCATCCACTTCCCTCTTCCGACTATCCGCTATCCGCCATCCGCTATCCGCTTCGTCTTCTTGCACATGCACCACGCCCTTGCCGAAATCGAGCGCCGTGGTCAATGCAGCGCGCAGCTCGCGTTCGGCGCTGGCCGTTATCTTCAGCCTCGCCGCCGGCGCCTCGATCGTGTGTTCCTGGAAGCGGCTCAGACGCGGCCAGGCGTTCGTCGGCGTCATCTCGCCGTCGACACGCAAATGCGAGTACCCCTTCTTCGCCGCCCAGGCGGCTAGATCCGTGTAGTAGCCCTTGCGCGCCACGACCAGCGGCGCGAGCAACGTCACTGTGCGCCCCCGATGGGTCTTCAGGATGTGCGCAGCGATCGCGTCGAAGCTCTGCGGCTCGATGGCGACGTCGCAATCGGGGCAGTACTGCACGCCGAGCTTCACATAGAGCAAGCGCAGGAAGTGATAGATCTCGGTCAAAGTGGCAACCGTGCTCTTGCGGCCGCCTCGGCTGGTGCGCTGCTCGATCGCGACCGTAGGCGGAATGCCGAAGATCGCATCCACGTCCGGCCGCGAAGCAGGCTGCACGAACTGACGTGCGTATGCGTTGAGCGATTCCAGGTAGCGACGCTGCCCTTCGCCGAACACGATGTCGAACGCCAGCGTCGACTTTCCGGAGCCGGAAACACCCGTGAGCACGGTGAACTTGTCGCGCGGCAGCTCGACATCGATGTTCTTGAGGTTGTGCTCGCGAGCGCCGTGAATGGAGATGGAAGCGGATAGCGGCGAGCGGATAGCGGATAGTGAAGAGGCGCTCTGCCGAGCTGCATGCTTCGCCCCTGCTTGCCATTCGCCGGCAGGCCCTCCGCCTCGCAGACCCCTCTGACCATCCGCTATCCGCTCGCCGCCATCCGCTTCCCTCTTCTGACTAACCGCTAACCGCCAACCGCTAACCGCTTCTGCCTTCTGGCTCTCCGCTATCCGCTCGCCGCTATCCGCTTCCCTCCTCTGACTAACCGCTAACCGCCAACCGCTAACCGCTTCTTTCAAAGCCCTTCCCGTATGCGACGCCTCGCATCCCATCACCTGCTCCGGGGCGCCCACACACACGACCTCGCCGCCTGCTTCGCCGCCCTCCGGGCCGAGATCGATGATCCAGTCGGCTGCGCCAATCACGTCCAGATTGTGCTCGATCACGAGCAGCGAACCGCCTGCATCGATGAGGCGGCGGAAAGCGCGCAACAGGCGCGCGATGTCATCAAAGTGCAAGCCGGTGGTCGGTTCATCGAATAGGAACAGCTTGCCGAGGCCTGCTCCGTTGCGCTGTGAACGCTCTTCCTGCGCCGTCGCGGCGTCGGCGCCGCGGGAACGCCCGCGCGGCGTCGCTTTGGCGGCCGCTGCGAGATGTCCGGCGAGCTTCAGGCGCTGCGCTTCACCGCCCGACAGCGTCGGTACAGGCTGACCCAGGCGTAAATAGTCCAGCCCAACGTCTACGAGCGGCTGCAGTGCAGTGAGCACGTCGCGCTCGTCGGCGAAGAACTCGACCGCTTGCGCCGCCGTCATCTCGAGGACGTCGGCGATGCTGCGCCCGACGCCGCCGCGGTTGACCGTGACCTCCAGCACCTCCGCCCGATAGCGCTTGCCGTCGCAATCAGGACAGCGCAGATACACATCCGAAAGGAACTGCATTTCGACGTGCTCGAACCCGGCGCCGCTGCAGGTTGGGCAGCGTCCCCCGCCCGAGTTGAAGCTGAACGTCGCAGGCGTATAGCCACGCTCTTTGGCGAGCGGCTCGGCGGCGAACAGCCGACGGATCGTGTCGAACGCGCCGACGTAGCTCGCAGGATTCGAGCGCGTCGTGCGTCCGATCGGCGCCTGGTCGACCATCACCACGTCGCTCAGACTCTCGGCGCCGACCAGACTGTCGTGTTCGCCGGGCGTCTCGGTCGGCTTGCCGAAGTGCTTGAGCAGCGCCGGATAAAGAACGTCCTGGACCAGCGTGGACTTGCCCGAACCACTCACGCCGGTGACGCAAACCAGAGCGTGCAGCGGAATTTCGACGTCGATCGCCTTGAGGTTGTGGGCGCGCACACCGGTCAGGCAAAGAGAAGCGGTTAGCGGTTGGCGGTTAGCTGACTTGGAAGCGGTTAGCGGTTGGCGGTTAGCGGTTAGTGAAGAGGCGTCCTGCCGAACCCGGCGCTCGAGGCCCACTTTCCCTTGGGCGGCTCGCGCCTCGCCTCGCTCACCGCCACCCGCTTCTCTCTCCTGACTAACCGCTAACCGCCAACCGCTAACCGCTTCTTTCCTCTGACTATCCGCTATCCGCTCGCCGCTATCCGCTTCTTTCCTCTGACTATCCGCTTCTGCTTTCACCCGTTTGCGGCCCAGCAGATAATCCGCCGTCAACGAGCCCTCGGCCTCACAAAGACGTTCCGGCGTGTCGAAGAACACGATCCGCCCGCCGCGCTCGCCCGGGCCGGGTCCGATGTCGAGGATGCGGTCCGCCGCCTGCATGACTTGCGGATCGTGCTCCACGACCAGCAGCGAGTTGCCGGCGTCCTTCAGGCGCTTCATCACTTCGATCACGCGCCCCATGTCGCGCGGATGGAGCCCGATCGAGGGCTCATCGAGGACGAACAGCGTATTCACGAGCGACGCGCCAAGCGCCGTGGTGAGGTTGATGCGCTGCACCTCGCCGCCGGAAAGCGTGCGCGACTGCCGATCGAGCGTGAGATAGCTCAGCCCCACATCCATGAGAAAGCGCACGCGGCTGCGGATCTCGCGCAGCACGACGTCGCTCGCCTGATCGAGCGGTGCGGGCAAGCGCAGACGCTCGAAAAACTCGTGACAACGCTCGATCGGCAGCAACATCAGCTCGTGCAGACTGACGCCAGGAAGTTGCTCAAGCTGCGTCGTCGTCCATTGCGCGCCTTGCGGTGTGAAGCGCTCGCCCGAGCGCAGCACGGCGGCGGCGTCCTCGCGCGTTCCAAGCCTGAAGAGCAGCGCGTCGGTCTTCAGCCGGGCGCCCTTGCAGACCGTGCAGGGCGTGTAGGCGCGGTATTTCGAGAGCAGCACGCGGATGTGCATCTTGTACGCCTTGGTCTCCAGCCAGGCGAAGAAGCGACGCACGCCGTACCACTGCTTGTCTTCCCAGCTCCCTTCGCCCTCGAGCACCCAGCGGCGTTGCTCCTCCGCGAGCTGCGCCCACGGGGTGTCGAGCGGAATCCCACGCTTGCGTGCGTAACGGATCAGATCGTCCTGACACTCACGATACGCCTGCGTCTGCCACGGTCGAACGGCGCCCTGCCTGAGGGACTTGCTCGCGTCCGGGATGACCA
>JAVEVD010000121.1:0-4875 GCA_034005205.1 Steroidobacteraceae bacterium
GTGGATTTGGACTCTTGCATAACCCGAATCTATGGCCACGCCGAGCCTTCATTTCAAGTGCGTCACGTCATATTCTGACGTAAAATTGGCCGTCGTCCGCCGGGTTGGACGCGAAACCCAAGTTGAACTTGGCGGACCAATGTGGCGTTGCGAAGGAGCCTTCCGAAATAGATGCGTTCGTTGAAGACCTGGTCAGCCGAGGATTGATGCGGCCGCATGGGAGATACGCGGATCCCTCCCTGGGGCTGGACGACGGGCCAGGGGGCCAGGATGAATGGTTTGTCACCACGCCTCTTGGAAAGAAAGCTGCCCGACTGTGCAACTGGCTGGCTGAGCCACTGGCGGTGGTGGGCGGAACGGCGCGCCAGGGAGAAGCTCTGGCCGACTTGGTCTTGCGTGCCATCGGTCGCGGCGGCGCAGTCTTTGAGTCGATTGACGCGGCGTGCTGTTGCGCGAAGACAGAAGACGTCCAGAGCGCTCTCGAGAGTCTGGAACGCGACCAGTGGCTGAAGAACACGAATCAGGGCTACACGCTGCTTCCGAAGGGCGTTGCTCGACAGGCGGTTCTCAGAAAACAGCAGGACCGCGCCATCGAGGCCGAGCTCGCCGCGGCGCTAGCGGACGCATCAGGTGGCCCCCCCAGTGCCAAGGAATCGGTCGTACCGTTGTTGCCGGACGGGAGCTCTCCCCCCGCGGGTGCGGCGAGGGAATTGATTGCCGTGTTCGATTTCATGCAGCCCGGGAAGTGCGAGCCGGTTGGTCGCTCTCAGCTGCGTCGAGCGATGATCGAGAACGCTCACGGGCCAGTAGCTGACGCTGAGCTTGATCTGGTACTGCGAACATTGACGACGCCCGGACTGCTCGACGACGCCGCGCATCCCGGGCCGATGTTCAAGGCACCGAAGTTGCCGGACCTGCCAGGCATCCCGAAGTTTACGGACCTATACAGCCCGGTAGGTCCGGAGCCGGGAGAGGCTTGCTACGCGACGACGACGTTGGGCTCCAAGGCGGCGCACCTCTCAAGGACGTTGCTGGGGCGAGCTCAGCCGACATGGCGGCTCGGTCCGGCTCGACTGGCCGATCAGGTCCTTGCTGCATTCAGGCCGCCTTTTCCATCGGAGTTCAGCACAATTGATGCGCAATGCTGCTGCGCTCCGACGTCGGACGTCCGAAATGCGGTCGAGGACTCGGTGGCCTCAGGGTTGATACAAGTCGTTTCTGGGGAATCGTATCGACTCACGTTCGATGGTGAGGGGCGCCACAAGCAAGTAGCAGAGGAGCTGCAGAAGATGGCAGTCCTGGCACAGTCGACAGCAACACCGAATTCCACGCCCTCTTCAAGCTTGTTCGACGTCGCGATCATCTGCGCGCTTCACACGCCCGAACTCGAGAAGCTGAAGCGGACGGGAACTGTAGGCTGGGAGCCCATCCCCGCTGTCCCGGATGACCCTAGCAGCTACATCAAGACCGTGTGGACGACCGCGTCCGGAACGTTGCTCCGAGTCATTGCGGGAGCGCCAACGCAGATGGGGATGCCAGCGTCGGCGGTGCTCGCGACGAAGATGATACTGCGATTCCGGCCCAGGCTTGTAGTGATGGCTGGCATCGCCGCCGGGGCCAAAGCCGACAACCAAGGATTCGGGGACATTCTCGCCGCCGATAAGACCCTCGATTACAACGCAGGAAAGCTTGTAGCGGATAAAGACACTGTGCGTTTTGAGCCGGATCCTGAGCCAATTCACATCTCTCCAAGGCTACGTGACCGCCTCAAGGTGTGGAGTTCTGAACGCAGGCAACTCGACGACATCGCAGACCGATGGCCTGCCGCCAAGCCTCGCACTCGCCTGTGTATCCACGTTGGTGTGCTCGGGTCGGGCGCGGCAGTTGTAGACGCGAAAGCGCCGGTCGCGGAGGTCTTGCGGCACTGGCGGAAGCTGGTGGGCATCGAGATGGAAGCCTACGGTGTTCATGTGGCGTGCCGGGATGCGACAGATCCATCGCCTGCGTTTCTTTGCCTCAAAGCGATCTGCGACTTCGCAACGCAGAAGGGCGACGACTGGCAGGACTACGCGGCCTACTGCGCTGCAGAACTCAGCTATCGGTTCTTGATCGCCGAGTGGGACAACCTCCATCTCGGCAATTCCTTTCACTAGTCAAGCTCTTAGTTAGGAGCGCGGAGCAAACCATCGAAGGGCGGAACGTCGCCTGCCCCGGTAATCCACTATCCCACGCTGTCGCGATCGCGCTGCGGGCCGACGCGGCCATGGTGCACTCAAGGGATGATGGGGCTTCATGGTCGCGATCGATCGGCGGGCATTCGAGATCGGAGAGCAGGCGGTGGACGCCGACTTAAGAGCCGATACGGGGTGACCCGTAACGCTGCCGTCCCAGGTTGGGTACGTCGCCCGCGTTTCTCGGGCATGCACACACAACCCGATTCCGCCGTCGCCGCGCAGGAAGACGACCCTTTGACCGATGTACGTCGGCGCCGCCACGAAGCCGCCGACGCTCTCGCTGAGACTTTGCTCGTCATGTTCGTTCTCGAGCAGCGATCGCGCCGAGAGCAGAGGTCATCGCCCAACACGACCCGAGGCGAAGATGCCCGGTGAATCTCTGGTTCTCACCTTGTCTTCCACCGGGGAAGAAGCCGTCATGTCGGCGTCTCGCGGGCCCCATGCCCGCGAACAAGGAGCACCGATGAAGACCAACGATCGCGCTCACGCAAACCTTCTCTTGCTCCGCGATGTGCCGGCCCAGCTAGCCGCGCTGGAGACGATGAACACCCCCGAACTCGTCGCCGCCTACCGCGAACTCTACGGTGAACCGACCCGCACGCGCAACGTGCCGTATCTGCGCAAGCGCCTCGGCTACCGAGTCCAGGAGCTCGCGTACGGCGGGCTTCCGGCGAGCGCGCTCGCGAAGATCGCCGAACTGGGCGACGGAGTCCCCGAGCGCTGGCGGATGCGGCAGGCGGAGAGGGCCGGTTTGATCGAGCCACCGCCGCAACCCATGGAGCCACGGGACCCGAGGATTCCGCCGGTGGGCACCGTCCTGCGTCGCGTCCACAACGGGATCACGCACGAAGTGATCGTTTGCGCTGAGGGCTTCGAGCATGCGGGCACTCGCTTCAAGACGCTCTCCGCGGTCGCGAAGCACGTCACTGGCACGCCGTGGAACGGGTACCTCTTCTTCGCGTTGAAGAAGCCCAGCAATGCAGCGGCAACGGAGGAGAGCGCGGCATGAGCGACATCCCCTTCTACCGAACGCAGATGGGCCATCGCTTCTACGAGTCGACGGTGCCTTCGCTCGTGCACGAGCTGGCGCGTCTCAACGACAACCTGGAGCGCTTGCTTGAACTCGTCGAACGCGAGGCGCCCCAGGCCGAGGCCACATCTCGACCAGCACCGAGCGAGGAGCGTTCTCCATGAGCAAGCGGCATGCGGCGCATGCTTCGTCACCCGACACGAAGCGATGCGCGATCTACACCCGCAAGTCCACGACAATGGGGCTCGAGCAGGAGTTCAACTCGCTCGATGCCCAGCACGAGGCCTGCTCTGCGTACATCCGACGCCAGCCCAGGTGGACGTTGATTGAGGAGTCCTATGCCGATGGCGGTTTCACAGGCGCGAACATCGAACGCCCCGCCTTTCAGCGACTGCTCGCCGATGTCGAGGCTGGGAAGATCGATGTCGTGGTGGTCTACAAGGTCGATCGACTGTCGCGCTCCCTGCTCGACTTCGCCAAGGTGATGGAGCGCTTCAACGCGGGCGGCGCATCGTTCGTGTCGGTGACGCAGAACTTCTCGACCGCCGACGCGATGGGCAGGTTGACCCTCAACATGCTCATGAGTTTTGCTGAATTCGAGCGCGAAATGATAGCCGAACGCACGCGCGACAAGATCGCGATGTCGCGTCGCAAGGGCAAGTGGACGGGCGGGCCGGTGCCATTCGGCTACAGCGCGAAGGACAAGCGCCTCGTCGTCAACGAGGTCGAGGCATCGATCGTGCGTGAGGCGTTCGCGCTGTTCCTGCAGCATCGGCGCATCTTCGCGGTTGCGAGTGCGCTGAACGAACGGGGCCTTCTGCCGCGAGGCTCCGCGGCACGGCCGGCCAAGCATGGTCTGCGGTGGACCAAGGATTCGATGGCGCGGCTGCTGCGCAGCCCTATCTACGCCGGACAGATGATGTATGGCAAGGAGCTGTACCCCGGCGAGCATCCACGCCTCGTTGATGACGCCACGTTCCGCAGGGCCCAACGGATCTTGGAGGGCGCGGAGCGCGAGCTTCGCTTCGCTGGCCTCAACCCGGAGTATGTGCTCCGGGGACTACTGCGCTGCTCGAGCTGCGGCGATCCGATGACGCCGGCGTCGACGAGAAAAGGGAAGGGGCATTGGCGCTACTATCGGTGCAGCGGGCGGGACAAGCACGGCAAGGCGGTGTGTCAGGCAAAGCCACTGCCGGCGGGCGCGATCGAAGCGTTCGTCGTTGAGAAGATCGCCGAGGCTACGCAAGACGGTTCGCTCGCGGCTGAGGTGAAGACGCTGCTCGATGCGCGCATCAAGAAGAAGCGCGCCGACATCGCGGAACTTCGCGGCAAGCTCCCCGGACTGGTGGCCGATGCTGCGGCAAACGCCGCGCGATACAGCGAGGACTTGGTCAAATTCGATGGTCGCGCTCGCCAGCTCATCGAGAAGAAGCTCCGCGCTGAAGCCGACAGGCTTGCCGCCGCCGAACGCCAGCTCGCGGACACCGAGCGCGATCTGCTCGACCTGCATGATGCCTCGATCGAGGCCGACTGGGTGGCCGGCGCGATCGCGAACTTCTCCAAGGTCTGGGAGCTGATGACGCCGGAGAACCGCTGCCGGCTGCTTCGCGC
>JAVEVD010000059.1:0-23541 GCA_034005205.1 Steroidobacteraceae bacterium
CTGCTGAAGGATTGCCAGATCGCGGTGGATCAACCCCGCGCCCTCGACCGCAGTCGCTTCGGCGACGGCCCACTGACGACGCTGACGACAGATGAAATGGCCGCCGTGGAAAAGAGCCTGAAGGCGGCGATGGGGATGTGGTGACGCGGCGACAAACACAATGAGGCCGCGGCGCCCAGCGCCTGTGGGCGCCGCGGAAATAAGGATTCCGGGTTGTGAAAGAGCGTATGTCAGTCGGTCAAGAGTAGCGGAACCAGCCCGCCACTGCAGATGACAAGCGCACTACCGTCGGCCTGCCGAAGCCGCAGAGCCAGCGCAGATAACCGTGGCGCCAAGACTCTTTCCACTCAAAAAGGTGAGATTCGGCATTCATGGCGTGGCTCTGTCTCGGTCGTGTGCGATGGGGCGAAAGAGTCCCAATCCAAAGCTGCTTGAGTGGCCGAGGCGAATTGGTCCAGTAACTGGGGTCGCGAAGTACAGTCGGACCTTTTGACCGCGGCGATCGCCGATGAATTCTCGCTTGCTCGCCTCTCGTCGAGGGACGTGAACCGACATCCACACAGGTGATCCATCGAGTTCGATTTTGACTTGCTCTGTGATGCCGCGATGCTCAAGTTCTCGTTGGATTTGCTCGGCCAGCGACTCGCCATCTCGCTCCTTGCCGCCTCGTAAGTGATGACGAGGCGGCACGTACGGAGTGACAGACTCCCATACGGCAGAGGAACAAATGTCGAACCCCGGTGGCGCGGGGACATCCCGATCAAGAGGAACAAGTCGCACCTTCCAGTCGTCTCCATCTGAATCAGCGGCGGCCCAGGATACATCCCGCGATGCGGCCAATAGGATGGCTGCCTGCTCGTCCGCATCGAAGGCACGCGCGCCCCTCCAAACAATCAATCGTGTCGGCCGGCCATCCTCACACCACGCAAAGAACTCCGTGTGCCGGCGCTGCCCTTTGAGCGGAGCGCCATTCGCATCCTTGCCGAACATGTCTGCGACCGTTTCGCGCAAGCCGGCATCTATTTTTGCCCAGGTAGACGAGGTATCGCCTGTCTTGATACGCAGAAGTTCTTTCAGCACCGCCCCTCGAAAACGCGACGTGAGCCGCACAATGGCGCGAGGCTCGGGCGCGACATTCCACCCCAGCGCGAACTGCATCAGGTGGCAGTCTGGTCGATGCGCAGGCGTCTTCCTGCGTTCGCGTGAAGGTAAGCGTGGCGGCCTCACTGCATAGAGGAAGCGCGCACCGGGAGGCACGTTGCCTTTTGCAGATTCCGGGTCGTCGGTAACGCGCTCGATGTCAGCGCGCGTAGCGTTGTCGAGCGGCATCAGGACAGGAACGGCACCAGCCGTGCGTATATCGGCGAGCGTGCAGTTGGGGGAAGGGATGGCCTCAGTAGGATCTGCGACACAGATATATGTGAGTGTCTCGGCGCGGCCGAAGTAGGTCAGACGTTCGAGGCATTGCGCGAGCCGTGCGCAGAGTTCGTCATTCCAACCCTTGCCTTCGATAAACCACCACACGGGCGACTTGGGTGGAATGCACCAGTAGTTGTCCTGCACGAGGCTCGTGCCGTAGCTGCGCATTCCAGCCTTCTTCTTCTCAGCCGGTCGCCATCCGAACTCGGTCGGGTGATATTGACGCAAGGGGCTGCCTTTACGCGCGTCCGCGGGGAGGTGGAAGGCATAGGTGCTCTTGCACAGCGCAGTCAGCAACGACTCAAGCTCGGCTTCGTCCGGCGGGGTCTCCGTTTCACGCGCCAACTGGTACCAGCGTGCCGTGACCGCACGAACCAGCCGCCACGGACTTGGCGGCCACTCGCCATGCGGATCGTCGAACGGGTTCACGCGCCACGGCGTGGCGTGGAAACGTCCGAGTGGGAACTCCTGGCGCAGGACGATTCGCATCACTCGTCTCCGTCTGGTTCCTGATTGCCATTCTGGCTTTCACCATCCTGTTGACCGCCCGTGTCGGCCCGGCCCTCGCGGTACAGCTCCTCTCGCGGCCAGAATACATCGGTGACGCGCGGCTCTCCGAAGCCCGCAGCGGAAATTGCAGCTCTGATGTCCACCTCAATCTCCGCATCCGCACCACCACTCTCGAGCGCAACCCTCTTGAGATGGCAGCCAGACCGAAAACGGAACGGCGATTGCAGCAGCTTCTGAACCTTCCACAGCGCCAGTGCCACCAGGAATTCCTGCTGTTGCGGAGAAAGACCAAGTTGCGTTTCGCCCCTCATGCGCCCGAACGACTCGATGAGACTCACATCCAGCACGAAGGTAGCGCGGATGGATTCGGCAGTAGCATCATCAACCGCGAAGATCGGCTGTCCGGAAGTGGTCTTGCCGAGCCGGTCGAATTTCACGCCGGAACGATCAACTCGACCCGCGCCAAAGGCTTCAAGATGTGCCGTGAGTACTCGCGGAATCTTGATCTGCCACTGTGGGAACAGTACGCCGTGGACGAGCGAGTTCGGGTCAATCTCGAAGATCGTCCGGAACACGTTCCACCATTGTTCTGCCGGCGGATGTGCCTTCGAGCTTCCGGACAGGATGATGCCGAACCTTCGAATGAGATCGGCTTCCAGCTTGGCGTCGGACCTGGCCCCTTCATTATTCAACTGGAAGCCGTCGAGGAAATAAGACGATGCTATACGATGGCCCTCGGTTAAGCTGGTGACGACGACCTCTCGCTGATCACCCGGCAACCTACCATCCGCGAGATCACCGGTGACGCAACGGATGTAGGGCATCCCATCAAGATCATCCACCAGATCGAGGTCGTGCGCGCTGCGCTGACACACCGATTCCAGATGATTCGCCATGCTCGCCGGGCTGTCCACGATGCAGACGTTCTCTGTCGTTGGCTTTCCATCCTTGTCCTTGCGCGGAGCTTTGTAGATAACGTGACCAATCTCCGGGAATCCGGCTGGCTGAAACCGATCGCCGGCAATAGGTTCGAGAGTCGCCGTCAGAACGAGCGGGGACGGGCCCCGCAGCACCTCGGCGGGGGTGAGCCTTATCTTTGCTTCAGACATGAGTTTCTCCTGTTGATTTCTGGCGGCGGGGACGAAGCCAGCGTTGAAAATGAATCGCCCTATCGCGATCCGGAATGGCAAAGAGCAGCGCCGCAACAAAGTGGTCTGGGTCATCAATGCGCCAAGGCACGTCGAAGGATGCGAGACGCGCATGGGCCATCGAGTAGCGACTGCCCGCGAGCCGAATTGCGGCATCAAGACTTCCGGCGCGAATCAATGTGGTGAGGGAACGAGCGACCTCCGCCGTGCGCGCACCCGTCTCATCCGAGAGCAGATCATCCGGCGACAAATCTTTCACGACCAAGGGCCGCTGATCCACGAACGGTTGCACAAGTCCCAGCAGCGCCAATGCACCATCGGTTCGCGGCTGAAAGGTTTCAGCCCTGACAAGCGAACGCACTTCCTCCGGAATCCAGCGCCAATCGAACAGCGCAAGCCGCGAAAGCCATGCAGCCAAGACCTGCTCATCCAGCTCACCCGCAAGCCACTGTTGCACCTGCGCTGCCGTCGCGGGCAGGGGCGAACGGCCGGGCGATCGCTTTGCATGCCCGCCATCCAATCTGGCTTCTTCCAGTAGCTTGCGCGACAGCACATAGCTGAGAACGCGGGCCAACTCGCCCGGCCCCCACACCCAACGTGCAGGGGGAACTTTCGTGTGCTCAAACCACGCGGGCTTGGTGCCCCAGTCATATTCGTATTTGCCGTTTTTCTCTCTGGCCCACTCCACACCGAAGCGAAACGCCGCAAACGGCAGTGCCGCAGGGAAAGCAGACGCAAGCGACAAGGCAAGCCGCGCTTCGGCCTCAGGCTGCTCGTCGGCAAACAGCGAGGGCAGCCATTCAAGCGGCAGCGGCTCCCATCGCACCTTGCCTTCGCGGAAACTGCGATTGCGGTCTATGCGATCCAGCGCGGCAACAATTGTATCGAGTAGCGCGATGGACGATTCTGAGCGGTTCGGATCGGCCGCAACGTCGAGGAGCGCAGCCTCGATCGGACCACGCAATCCTTCGAAGCGCCAACGCTGGCCGACCTTCCGGTCGCGAGGAAAGCCTCGCTGTTCGATCAGGGCCGTGACGCACTCGAGCACTCGCGAGGCTGCGGCATTCATCGCATCGGCGCTGGTGTCGAGCGAAAAGCGAGCCTCCAAGCGAGGTTCGAATGTATTGGCGCTTGTCGTTCTGCCCAGCGTGAAGCGACGGAACTCGCTGATGCCAGCGTCCACGCCTCGCTTTCGAATGGCCGTCGCGAACGCAGCGGGCGTCACCGCACCGCGCCCGCGCAGCTCCGCTCGCCCACGCGAGAACAGCGTTTGCGCCTCGGCAAGCGTCATCGGTCGAGACCAGAGGGGCGTCCATATTTCGCCAAGGATGCGACCGGCCTCGCCAGCAGCTTCCGGAGCGACAGGCTGGGTCACAAAGGGGAACGCGCCGACGGCACGTGTGCGAGCACCGAGCCGTCGAGAGGCACCACCGACGAGAAGCGCCAGTCCTTCGCACGCGAGCACCATTGCCCAAGGAGAGATCTGCCCCTCGCGCGCAGGCGACTGGCCACTGTTGTAGAGTTTCGTAGCCTCGCTGAACCAAGAGCCCGCAGCGAGCTTTTCAAGCAGCCAAGTGAGCGGTTGCCCGAGGAGGAATGCGCTTAGCTCGCTTCGCCGCACATCAGGAGCAGAGACGGGTTCACCACTTCTGGCTGCCTTCGTTTTCCCACGTCCCTTGCCTGCCTTGGGCGCGACCGCGAGTGCGTCGACGGCCTGCTTCCAGCCGGTAGAAAAGTCACGCCGACCCGCGTTGCCACCGCTACCCAGGAGCGGGTTGAAACTCACGCGTGCGTGCGGCACGGCGTGGGCCGCGAAGAGCTCGAGGTAAGCCTCCTCTGCTTGTGCCTGCCAAAGCGCGAGCGGCGCACCAGACTTTGCCTTGGTGCCCTTCTTCTGCTCGCCGGACCAAGCCTTGTCGTACTGGGTCCACTCGCGCTTTCTGGCATCCATTTCCGCCTGCGTACCAGCGACGCGCACCAGCTCGTCGAGTAGTTCACCAAGTGTCGAGGGACCGCCGACCACCTGCAACACCTCGTCGCGCCATGCGACGCGGGTGCTCGGCCATTTCCGGCTGAGCACCCGCAGGAGACCGAGGGACGCGAGGTAATTACCCAGACTGTCGGGGGAGAGGCCGGGGAGTGGGATCGCGGAGAGACGAAGGTCAGTCATCTTTCACTTCCTCGGCAATCAACGCATTTGGTGGAGACAAAAGTCGTCGCCGAACATTGGCCAAGAGATTCTCGAGCAGCGTCTCCGGCGCGTGTTCACCGAACTCCCGCAGGACGTCTTGGACGAGCAATTGGCTCAGAAACGTGTCGGTGTTTGACCAGAGCTGCGTATCCTGCATTCGGGTGCGCGCGTCGTTCATCAGCTCGGGCGTAGGCTCGTTATGGGCGACGTCGTTGCGGAGGTCACGGATACCGTCAAGTGCGCCCCACAACTGACTCAGAGAAGCCTTCCCAAGCACGTTCAACCAAGCGTCGACCCCCTCCTTGAAATCGTTGACTTTCCAAACCGACTCATTTTTTCTCTTTCGGAATCGCTTATTCTTTTCACCGCATGGCTCTGTTGTGAAGGTGAATCCACCGACAATGGTTCCTGACGCACCGTCTTCAGCGCAGAAGTCGCGCTCTCGAAGCCAATCCCACAACGCGGCCTCGAAGAACGCCACGGTGCCGTGAACCGCTCTCGGGATGTCGCCTGAGCGAAGCGCCAGCTCAACGCGTAGCGCGGCTCGCACGGCCATGCGCTGGTGGTTGAGAACCGCGATGTCGCAGGCCGTCGGCAGGGGCAGCGACGCGGCGAATTGCGCAAGCCATTTGATGACCTGTGTCCACTCCTGGCCAGACGCGCCTTCGAGATGACTGACGGCGCCCCACGCGCCTAGCAGGTTGCCCTTCTCGAAGAGCGAGAGGGCGTGCCAGCGTGCGCGGCAGCCCGTCGCCGGGTGGAATTTCTCCTCGACGGCGCGATCATCCTGTCGCCCACGCTCGCCGTCGGGTACCTCAAGCGCCGTGACCCTCGGCCCGCCGACGCAGTGCAGACGCACCAGCTCGTTGATGAGCTCGTTCGCAGCCGCGAGGCCGCCCGTCGTTGCCACGAAGACGAGGTCATCTGGCTTCAGATTCGCCGTGGCGAGACCGATGGCGTTCGACAGCGTGGCGACCACCGAGCGCCGAACGACCGCGTCGACCTCTGTCGACGGATCTTCGAGCTGCTCGTCTCCCGTCAGAAACGCTACACGCATCACGCTCTCTACGCCGCGATTGCGAAGTCGGCTCTCCATCACCTCGCCCGCGAAGCGCGGATCCCTCGCATCCCGCCGGTTGGTCTCGAAGACGAGCGCCGACGACGGGAGCGCATCGCCGAAGTACGCGAGCACGGCGTCGAGCTTCGGCGCGCAGAGAGGCAGGTCGCCCTCGGGCAACACCTTGATAAGGTCTCGACTCCTGCCCTTCGGAGCGTCGACAACCGACCACGAGCGCTCCTTGATGGCGTCGTGCAGTGTGCCGCAGGTATTGCCCTCGAGCTTGCACCGCTGCTTGTTCATGACGAGCTGCACGTCGGTCTGTCCCACCGTCATCACGAGCAGCGTCGTCATCGTGGCCCACCATCCTTGTAGCGGCGGTTGCGCGAGTGCTCGGCACGCAAGCCCGTGTGGAACGTGTAGATGTTCTCGTTGCCGTCCCGGTCTCGGGCTCGCGGGTAGTCCGCCGCGTTCGGATGGTTGCGGCGATGGATGGCGAGCCACTCGTCCTGCGTCAATGTCTTTTGGTGATGCTTCGTCACCCAGGCTGCGAGGTCAGCCTCGGGGTTCAGCGTCGGCGCCTCACCACCTTCGTCGAGCAGCAGGAGTTGCTTGGTCTCGATGCGCACGCTGCCCCAGCCGATCGGGCGCGCGTAGCCCAGCTTCGAGCAGTAGCCGTCGGTGTACGTGCCACCGAGCGCAGTCTTGAACTGGTCGGGGCTGAGCGCGACGACGATCGCCGCTAGCTCGGCGGCGTCGAGAGCGCGGAAGCGCACGGTGAATCGGAACTTGCGCCCAGGCTTCGACGCCTCCAGCGCGAGCGTGCTGCGGTCGTTCTGCCTATTTGTGTCGGAGGCGTCCTCGGCGACGGCATTCGGACGATCGAGGTAGAACTTGCGGCCCGCCAGCTCACCGGGCGTGTCGTAGCCAGCGGCGTCCCCGTAGGTCACGAGAGTGGCGTTGTCCGAGGGCCGCTTCTGGGGGCGGCCCTGGGCGTCGAGGTTCTGCTTGAGATAGTGCTCCACCGCGCTCGGTCGGGGCATGCCGAGCTCCTTGAGGAACGTCGGCTTCAGGAAACGGTCATCGTCGCTGTCGTTCTCGCCGACGACCTCGAGCCCCGCGTTCACGAAGACGCAGCCCATGAGCTGCGCGTGATCGTTCTCGCCGATGCCCGCGCTGCCCTCGTTGTCGCCGGTGTAGCCGAGGAGCCGCCGTACCGCTGACAGTTCCTTCGGTGCGCCATCTCCGTCCTTCTCGCGCTCCTTGTCGAGCGGGAAGAGTCCGTGCCGCTTGAGCTTGCCACCCGTCTTGCGAACCGAGTCGGTGTAGGCCCAGCGGTAGTAGTAGTGCCAGCCGAGCGAGACGATACACTTCTTCTCGGCATCCCATTCGACCCAGACGAGATCGCCGGGCTGGAAGACCTCGTCCTTCGCGGCCTTGAGGATTCGGTCACGCGCGGCATCACCCTTTACGGTGTTAGGCACATCGGGATGCCGCTCGGAGAAGTGGCCGTGATCGAGATCCACGAGGTGGCGAACAGTGGCGAGATAGCCATCTTGAGCAGCCTGCGGCACGTCGAAGGATTCCGTCTGTGCCTCGCGGAGAACCGTGAGCGAAGTGTGGACCTTCGGCTTCGAGTTGAGCTTCTGCCCTGCGCCTTGCCCACCTCGGTAGGGCGCACCGCCCTGCTGATCGAAGCGGTAGTCGAGCTTGTTCGCCTTCTTGTTGTACTCGAGGGTGGCGGGGAACAGCTCCAAACGCGTCGGCACGCGAGTCTGATGGTCACCGTTGAGCGCCTTCGTCTCGACGTGGTCTTTCTGTACGCGAGCGAGTCGCGGAACCAAGAAGCGGTTCTCGGGCTTGAGCGGGTACATCGCGTTCGGGCGGTACGAGTACGAACGCTCGGCGACGCGCTCCATCGGCGCGCCGAGGAGCGCACCCATCTCGTGGCGCAACAGGCCCTTCAGCGAGTCGCCGGGGATGATGACGGGCCGCTTGCCCCACGGCGCGCGCAGCGGACAGAGCACGGACTTCTTGTCCTTGAGCTGCCCGACGTTCGGGAGGCTCGCAGGCACCGGCGAGTCGCTCTCGTTGTCGCCGACCTGCCCGCGTTCCCAGCCGACGAGGAGCGGCGTGAGCGTCTCGAGCTCGAAGCGGATTTCGCCCGAGAGACGGCCCTTGCTGCTCGTGCCATCGTGCCAGATGGGAGCTGAGGTCGTCAGGTCCGTCGGGAGCGCGACGAAGCCGTAGGGCTTGCCGGGGAGCGGCTGCGCGTTGTTCGCCGGGGCTGCCTGTCGCTCCTGTTGCGGGCGGTGTCCACGATCCCTCGTAGTCTGGCCAATACGTTGCTGCTGGAACCCGCCCTTTTGAGGTTGCTGCGCGCGTTTCGGCACGGCGGTGGCCGGGATGCTCGTATCGCCGCCGTCGATCACTTCGAGCCCAGCGCCTTGGAGCTTCGCGCGCACCTGCTCGATGTGCGTGTCCTTGGCGGCGCAGATGATGAGCTCGCTGGCCACGCTGGTGCCGACGATATCCAGGTGTGGCATCCCGAGTTGGTTGCTCTTCAGCCTGTTGATCGCGCCTTGGTCGCGCGGCTTGCCGTCGAGCGTACGGACGCGGATGCGGTGTTGCTTGTCGGGCTTGCCGGGCATCAGCTCTGCTCCTGAGTGAGGGTGAAGCCGAGGATTTCGCTGCCGACGTGCCACTCGCGCAGAAGCATATTGCCCTGGCCGGTCTTTGCCGAGGCAAAACGCGGGCGCTGGCCCTCGGAAAAACCGTGGAGGCGTGCGGGCGTATGGATCACGCAGGTCTGCTCCGCGTTGTCTGTCTTGGCCGTCACTTCCTCGATGAACACGAAGCGCGCAACGCTCATCGTGCGGACGGCGCGCCAGACAGCGCGTTCAGCGTAGAACGCGATCTCGTCGACCTGGAGCTTGTCGTCTTCAGCCGGCCACTCACGCCCGAAGGTCGCGGGCGGCGTATGCAAGTCAAGGTCGATGGTCGGATCGCACCACCACGCGACGAGCTTCTCACCAAGTGCAGCCTTCGCGAGCCTTGCGGCTGCTCCGAGCGTGAGCAGATCCCTCATCGTGCCGTTCGTTGTCTTCACCCAGGCATCGGCAGCGGCGGGGCGGTCAAGGAAGGTGCGTTTCGTCTTCGAGGCGTTCGCAGCCGCTGATTGGGCGTCTTTCGGCTGCACCCACGTTCTAGCGGACTTCGTCACGTCATCGTTGACCCACGGCTGCGCTTGCCAGTGGCCCGCGCCCGCACCGCGCGTCTTGTGACCACCGATCGGCAGATGCCCGAGTGCACCAAGCGCGACCTGTCGATCAACGAGTTTGACGAGCTGGTCGACTTCCTCCGGCTTACTGCCATCGCCCTCAACGATGATGCGCACCGGGAACGTGCCCCGAAGCACACGCACCGCGTCTCGCTTGGCGCTGCCGTAGGAACCCGCCGAGAACTCGTCCTCGGCGTGCATGTGCAGCTTCGCGGCCACCCACTCGCCCTCAGCGCGCGCGTCGCGAATGAGGATGCGGCTGCTCTTGCTGACGGTGCCGAAAGCTTGGCCTGCCGCATCATCCTCACCAACCTTTGCGCTCTTGTGATTCGGGTCCTCCACGACGAGCCGTCCTGCTCGCTCGTTCTCGTGACGAGAAAAGGCGTGGCGCAGTGGGCCGCGCACGCTCGCGCCGGGGAGCAGCGGGCGCTCCTTGCCTTTGGCCCCTTCCATCAGCAACGCGCGATCGGTACTCAGCGCGTCGGGCATCTCAGCGTTGATCGCCCACGCCGGCTTGGCCCACTGACCGTCACCCGTCGGCTGCACGGCACGCTCGGTGTCGTGCGGACCGACGGCGAACATGTCGAGGCCCCACGCCGCCTCGCTCGGGTCGGGCTTGTACTCACCGAACGAGACATTCACATCGAGCGTGCGGAAGCACCACGATCGCGTCGGCGAGACGACCGGCACGGTACCGAGCGCAGTCGGCAACGTCTTTCGCTCCGACTTCACCCACACCTCGTAGGCCGCCTCGTCAAAGCGGTACGCCTTCAGATCATCGAGGTGGCACCAGCCGAGCCCACGCGCGGCACCGCCGCCGAGCCAGCAGCGCTCCTTGGCCCAGTGCTCGGCGAGCACGTAGCCGAGGATGCCTTCAGCTTCGCGGCCTTCGTCGTCGCGCACAGCCTCTGGGATCTGCGACCAGTCGACGCGGAAGCTGAGCTGCCACTGCGTTCCAGCCGGGATGACCTCGCGATCGTAGAGCACGCCACCTGCGCGCGCGCCGGTCTTGTGTCGAATGCCGACCCCCGCGCGGATGCACGGAACGCCCTTCGTCGTCGCGTCGGCGAATTCCCAGGCCGAGCGGCGCAGCGCCCCGTGCTTGATGTCGTCGGAGACCGCGCGCGGCAGCGGGTCGAAGAAGCGCTTGGCCATCGCGACGGCCGCGCCCTTGAGGCCGCGCCCGACGAGCGTCGGTACGCCATCGACGAGCGCGAAGGGCTGGTCGGCGCTGGTCTCGCGATCGATCCCCGAGACCGAAAGCGCCGAGTCCTGCACGAGGGTGGCAGTGAAGAGCGTGAGTTTGGTGGTCATCGGGCCTCCCTTGATTTCGAACGCATATTGGCGCGCAGCCAGTGCACGAAGAAACGCGCGTAGAGTTTTTGCTGAGACGCCTGGATCTTGTTCAGTTCTTCCAAGATCGCCTTCGCATCAATGTGCTTCCAGCTCTTGCCGCCCGCCGTCGTCGGCTTGAGGCGGCTCGTGAGCGCGTTCGGGTTATTCGCTTCCAGTTCGCCGACGAGATCGCGCCACTGCGAGAGGCTCGGTGGCTTCTGCCCGTTTCCATCCTTCGTGTCGGGCTTTGCCAGCACGTCGTGCTGCCCGAACCATTTCTGGGTCGTCCTTGCGATGTCTTCCTCCGCAACGTCAGCGACAAACGTCGGTGGGCTGCTCGTGCCGACCTCGCTCGTCACACCGGGCAACGCCGCGTCGAGACGGAAACGCCCGAAGCCCTCGTGCGTGCGCTCGCCGAGCCACTCGTTCTTGGCTGCGCGCTTCGCGAGCCTGGCGAGGCCCTCGCCGGAGATCTCGAAGACCGACCCACGACGGATAGCCACCGCAGGCATGCGCCAGAGGCGTGCGGTGCCGTTGAAGCCATGCACCATCACGCTGTTCTGCAGCGACTTTCCAAGCTGAACGTCCTCACCCAGCAGCTCCTTGACGGCGCCTTCATCGAGCGCGGTCCTCCAGCGCAGGTGCTCATCGCGCACGAGCAGGTCCGACGTGAGCGTGAGCAGCGCCTTGGTCTCCACCTTTGTCTTCGGTGCCGAGGCAGAGTCAGACCACGCGAACTGCGCCACCTCGACGGGCGCTCCAGCACGACCCACGCGCAGCCAGCGTTGCCCTCCAAGCACGGGGTTCAGCTTCTCTGCGAGCTGCTTCAGGTCATCAGCGGATCCATGAAGCTCCGCGAGGAAGTACGTCTTCTCTACGTTCTGCTCGATGGCGAAGAGCGACGGGTCAAGCTGGTTCGGATCAGGTCGCCCGTTACGCAGGCGCACGCGCCGCGCGGGGCGGAACGTGGTCCACGCCGAGCTCGCGTTTTTACGGTAGACGAACAGGTCGTCCTCAGGCCGCTTGAGCTTCTCTTTCGCACCCAACGCATCGAGACGCTTGGTCGGCGCAATCGGCAGCGCCCACCAGGGCACATCACCGGCCGCGCCCTTCGGCTTCTCGCTCTGGAGTGAAAGCGGCGCGGGCAGCACCTCAACACCATCGAGCTTCGACGGCGCGTGCGGCAGCGGCAACGCATCGCTCACCGAGACCTTCCCTGACGTGAGCAGCACGGCCGTCTCGCGATCGCCCTCGGCGATCAGCCATGCGGCAACCGCACCGAGCAGCGTTCGGCCGGGCACGAAGGCGAGGCTCGGGATCAGGTTGTCGGGCGTTGCCGTCGCCGTGATGCAGAGCGGATCGCGGTTCTTGAGCAGCAGCACGAGTCGGTCTGTTGACGATCCAGACTTCCGCGACGAGCTCGTGGCCATGGAAAGTGAAAGTTTCACGCGACCCGCGCCGGTGGAGCGGCCACCGCCGAGGGCGTCGACCTCCTGCACGAGTCGCTCCAGTGTGTCGAGCTGGCTCGCGGGCAGCTCGACCTCGCCGACGAGCTTCGCCCCCTTCGGCACGTACTCGATGACCCGCAGCGTGTCGTCCTTCGGTGCGCGGTTATCGAAGGCCTCGCGCGCCGTCGAGCGCCAGATGTGGCTCTCGAGGCTGTCGTTCGCGTAGAGCGAGGTAAAGACCGCGCGCTGGCGATCTCCTCGCGCGTAGTCGCCACCGCCACGCCCGAAGAACGCTTCAGCTTCCTGGTCGCCACGGAGCCGACGAGCCGCATCGCGCAGCACGCCCTCAACGTGCGAGGCCCAGACGACGGGGCGATCGTGTCGATCGCGCGCGACGAGCGCGTCGATGCCGCCGCCACCCGAACCCGAGCCGAGGTGCGCGTCTGAGAGGAACTCGGCGGTGAGAGTCCGACGGACCCACGTCTCAGCCATGGACGGCCTCCTCGCGCACAGTGCTGAGACCGAGTCGACCGATCTCGGCGATCTCCACGAGGTCAAGCAGCGCGGTGATCCACGCGTTGCCCGCGCGGCGCCACGGCTCCTTCGCGCCTGCTTCGGCGAGCAGCCCCTTCGCCTCTTGCGGTAGCTCCGCGAAGGCTAGCTCCGAGAGCGCCCGCCCACGCGAGAGCTGTTCGACGAGATAGCGAAGTTGAGAGCGCGGTGCGCGCGCGAGCTGCCCCGCACCGCGCACGAGCCCTTGCAGCGAATCTATCCGCGCCTCGCCGAGCACATCGACGGGACGCTGCGAAAGCACGCGCAGCTCGCTCTCGCTGCCGCGCAGCCAATCGCGCCGACGCACCTCTTCGGGATCGTCGACCCACGCCGTGCTGAAGACAGCCCAGTCGACGACGGATCGCTTCGCCTCGTGATCCTTGAACCCACGGAAACGCCGCTTCGCCGACGCTGCGAGCTGCTCGGCGACCTCGTGCAACCGATGGATGGGGATGGTGTGCTTGGCGAAGACCACGCCGACACCGAGGGTCAGCTTGAAGCCGGTGACCTCCTTCTGGAGGTCCTCCAGTTCTGCGCAGAGCGTGACGACGAAGGGGAGCGCGCACTCGGCGCGGGCTACAAGCAGGAGGTCATCGCCGCCGAGCATCAACGGGATAAGCGGCGCTGGCCCAGGGTCGGGGCAGTGCTCATCGATAGCCTTTTGCACCGCACGTCGTAACAGCACGCGATTGCGGTGGAAGAACGCGGCGCGCTCGCTGTCGCTCTTGTCCTTCCCGAGGCCGCTACCAACGCCGTTGCCGTCGGCGTGGATGAGCGCGAGGTACCCGTCACCAACGAGCTTCTCCAACTCCTGCGGACGATCCAGCGTCTTGAGCTTCGTTTGCGCGCTCAGAAGGCTCGCAACGTCCTTCGTCTTCCAGTCCTCAGCGTCCTTCGCAGCGTCGTGCCTCTGCTTGACGTCGATGGATACTTCGTGTTCGTCCTTGCCCTGCTTGATTGGCTCCGATGCGAGCCCGCGCCCGGTCCACTCGCAGGGCGCGAGCACTGGCAGCTCGGTCGAGAGATGCACCTGACTCGTGGCGCGAGCCTCGCCGTCGATGGAGACGCGGAAGCGCAGGCCCGGCAGCTGCGCGTGCAGGAGCTGCCCAGCCGCGTCGGCGAAGATCTCGGCGCCGCTCGCGAACTGTGCCTCGAAGTGCCCACCGTCGCGAGAGAGGATGCCTTTCTTCGCGTCGGCAGCGGGATCATCGTGGTCCTTCAGCGGATCGTTCTCGTCGGCACACGGGTATGCCTCGTTGTTTGGGGCGAGCGTCCAGCCGCGCCCGGTCTCTCGCGCCAGCCTCGGCAGCACGACGCGCAGAGTCTCGCCGAGCAGGGCGTTTGCGCCGACCATCGCCCGCAGGCGCGGCACGGCGAAGAGCCACGTCTGCACACGCGACAACTCGATGTGGACTCGCTGGATATTCGCTTTGTTGTTCATCCCATCGCCTCCATTACGTCGCCAATCCTGACACTCGCGCGCGGCTTCTCACTCGCTCGCCAGTCCGCGACACGGACAAGTGCCTCCAGATACGCCAATGCGAATGGACCAAGATGACGCGGCTCGGATTCCGGCACGACGCCTGCGTCGCTTTTTTCCTCTGGCCGCCACGGACCGAGCAGATCGGCCACCAAGCCCGTCCAGCCATGCCCGGTCAACACGAACTCGTTGCCTTCCCAGCGCCCTTCGGCCCCGTCCTTCGCAATGGAAAAGTCGAGCGACCACTTGTCGTTGCCGATTTCTAGCGTGTCCGGCTCGCCACGCACGCCGAAAACATCATCACCTTCGCCGGTGGTCGAACGCAGCACAGTGCGCGCCTTGCCATGGTGCGTGGCGGCCAGATAGACGGCGAGCGCCGGATAGGGCTTGTTGTCGCTGTCGCTATCGCGGTATTTGTGCCACATTGCCAGTGCGGATGCGACCTCGTGGCGCAGCTTGGGATTGAATGCCGGTTCACCTGCCCAGCAAACATCGGCGAGTTTTTCGAGAGCGGCGCGATCTGTCGAACTGGGTTTGTCTTCGATAACCCAGCGAAGCCGGACAATTTCTTTGCCCCGCCAGCTTTGTTGATCGAATAACTGGACCGCGTTAGGCCGCAGCTTCTTCATCTCGCCATGCACCTTGGACAAGTCGCCCGTCTTGGGAATATCCACCGCCAGAATATGCGGAGTCTTCGCCAACAGCCCATCAGGAACGCCAGGAAGTTCACCCCATTGAGGTAACGCCCCCTGCCACTGCGGATGCGCCTTGCCGATGTCGTGAAAGCCTGCTGCCTCGACGATGGCGGCGCGCATGTCGCCAGTCAGCGCGAGCGCGTTGCACAGCTTTTCTGCCTCGCTTCGCGCGTCATTCAGATGGTCTTGGAGCCGTGACCAATAACCGGCCTCGGTCAAAGTATCGTCCCGCAAAATCTCACCACGACCGGCGCGCGGCGCACTGGCGAGAATATGCGTCTTATCTCCCGTCCAGCCCTCGGTGGTATCGTAGCCACCGACATCACGCTTCAACATCACCAGCATCCCGGGGCGAATGTCCCAATGATTCACGCGCACCCAGCGTTCGGCTTCGTCATCCCATAGCCACGCCTTGCCTTTGCTGCTTTCCAACATTTTCTGCACTCGCACGAAGGAAACGGGGCAGCCTTCCGTTGCAGGTTCCAGCAAAGGCCCATCGAGCTCGTCGCCGCGCGGAGGGGCGTCACCCTGCCAGTCACGCCAGAACACCGTTACATCAAGGTCAGGGTCAGTGCCACGCACGAAGGCGCTGATGTCGGTAAACCCGCCGTGGACATCGCGCTCCGTCGAGAAAAGGCCATGCACATCGAGCGCGCGCGGCAGTGGGCTTGGCTTGGGCTGCAAAGCCTCGTCCACCTGCACCTTGTTGTTGTTCATGTTCAGCTCGACGATGGCCTCCGAGAAGGTTTTGTTCTGCGAGAGAGGGGCAAACGCGTCCACAAGCTTCTTCGCGCGATTAATCTCATCGGTTTCGTAAGGACCGATGCGCTCAGCCTTCTTGTTCCCGCCTTCCTTCGGTGTTTCCCAAACCCGCGCGCAAGCCTCCTGATCGTCCCCCTTGCGATTCATACGACCAAGTCGTTGAAGCATCGAAGGCCACGGCGCAAGCTCTGTCCACAGGCGATGCGCTGAAATATCCACGCCAGCCTCGATGACTTGGGTGCTGACACAGATAAGTCCCGGATCATCCTGCGGCAGTTTATTAGCCTTGCGGTTCGCGTCGAACTCCAGCAGTCGTTGTTCATGCTGCTTGCGGTCTTCGCGCCGGAAGCGAGATGTCAGTAGCACTTTGGGTATGTCGGTCGGCAATATACGGAACACCTCACGCGCCATGTCCACCGTATTGCAGATGATGAGCGAGAGTGTTCCCGCCTTGTGATCGTGCGACACTGCCTGCGCGATGGCATCAGGCGTGACAAGCATGGTCGCTGCATTCGCGCGTCCTCGCCCACGAACTGGAGCGTTTGCAGTCTGCGGCTGCCACCATTTGACAGGTCGCTTCGCTTGACGCCACCACTGGAGATTCTTGTCGTTGTCGAGCGAATCTTCCAGTTTGCTCTCGAACTCAACCTGCGCCCGTGAAGGCTTGTCGAGTTGCTCGCGAACCCGGTCGGTCGTGTTCAAAAATGCCGTCCCCACGGTTGCGCTCATCCAAGTCGTAGCACATGGCTTCAGTGACTTGAACCGTGTCTGACGCATCCAGTCGAGTTGTGCGGTCGTCCACAAGCCCGGCCCCATCAGTTGAACCTCGTCAATGAGCCAGCGGCAATCGTTGTTGAGCAGGCCGAAGTGAACCGACCACTCGAAGCGACTCATGGCATAGCCCCGGTTCAGCGCGCGCGATAGAAGCTGGTCTTGCGTGCCGACCAGCACCCAGGGCTTGTCAGGCTGCCCTTCCCACTTCTCATCAATCGCCCCACCCATGAGTTGATGGACGCTGACATCGCACACCCCAGTTTCTCGCAGCTTGTCGAAATATCCTTTCAGGCGCTGCACCGTCTGCGTCACGAGGCTACGCATCGGCAGGCAAACGACCAAGTGCAGCGGCTCGTCCTTTTTGGCAACGAGCAAGCGCCACGCCCACGCAAGCACGACCTCGGTCTTTCCCAGCCCTGTCGGAACGGGAAGAACATCGGGCAGGCCATCAGCCGCGACCTGGCGCTGCCAGCCGTATGGCTCAGACCACCCGGTCGCGGTCTTGAAGAAATCACAGAAACTCTGATCGCCGTTCATTCGTCCACCATATGTCTGCCTTCGGGCACCGCATCCACACCAGACCGGCGAGGCACGGCCTGCAACCGCCTCGATAACTGGTTCAGTTCGTCCATCACTTCCAGGCGCTCACGCACTGTCATCTTTGAGGCTTGCCGCAGTCGTTCCTTGCGGACGCCTTCAAAGGTCGTCTTGCTCCAGTCGATTTGCTGCTCCTCGTCATTCATCGGAAGCCCCTTTCTGTAAAAGACGCAGATGTTCAGTGTTGTCCAAATCACGCGGACGGCCCGTCGCTCTTTTTCGCGAGCGTTTCAAAAAATACCCGATAGTCCATGGCAATCCCTCGCAATCACCAACGAGGCCGGGGCAAAGCCCCGGAAAATTCCTTTGGCCTTCACAAAAATCCAAAGACCAAGTTCATCCTTCAATGAGGACCGATGGATAAAGTCCATCGGTTCAATAAGGGTAAACCGTACAATGGATGTCAGTTAAAAACCAATTCCATAAAGATTGACTTACGTGCCACGTATATCCGTACCCCAATTCGGATTTGGCGGAGGGTGATCCACGCTCATGCATTTGACGATTGGCGCGTTCCTCGGTAGTGGCTACAATCACCCACATGAAGCCACACGGAGACACTACTACGGACGTATCGATCCGGGAGCTGAAAAACGGCTTGTCGGAATACCTGCGGCGCGTGCGGCGCGGCGAGGAGATCCACGTTACCTTGCGTGGCCGGCGTATTGCGCGTCTGCTTCCAGAGCCGACCTCCTCCTCGGAAACCACGGCAGAGGCTGTTGCGCGCCTGGATGCCATGCCTTGGGTACTAGCCCCGCAACGCGACGGCAAACCGCTCGGGGCAACTCGCCTGTCGGCCGAGACGTCATCTGAGGAGCTCCTCCGGTGGCTAAGGGACTGATCGTCTATCTGGACCCATCTGCATTCCTCAAGCTCTACATTCCCGAACCTGAATCCGGCGCCGTCCGGGACTTGGTTTCGGCCGCGACTGTTCTTTGCACACACCTCATCGGTTATGCCGAGATGCGCGCCGCACTTTCGAGGGCTGCAAGAATCCAGAGACTCGATTCTGATGCGTTGCACGAACTGGCGGCGCAATTCGAACGCGACTGGGAGACGCTGCGAATCATCGTTCCCGACAGCGTGATGGTCCGGCGGGCAGGCGCACTGGCCGAGCAGCTTCAACTCCGCGGATACGACAGTGTGCATCTCGCAGCCGCCGAGGCCGTGGCACAGGCAACCCTCGGCGGTGATTTTCGGATGGCCGTCTTCGACAAGTCCCTCGGCCAGGCAGCCCGGACACTGGGGCTCTCCGTATTCGACGCATCCTGAGCAACGGACGCCGCCCCTGTCAGGCCCCGATCCGCAACGACGACCGCTCTCAACGCCGGTCACGACACTGTCTCCAGCCCAACCTCCACCTCGACCCTCCTCATCGATTCCGCGAGCCGCGCGATGCGCACGGCGCGCGGGTCGTACGGTTTGAGTACGCGCAGAAGACCGAGGGGGCAAGGTAATTGCCGAGGCTGTCGGGCGACAGGCCGGGCAGCGCGATGGCTGAAAGGCGAAGTTCAGTCATTGGATTTTCTCCTGCGCGATTTGGCCGGCAACGCCTTGCGCTCGCCGTTGGCGAGCCGCTTGGTCTCGGCCACCACGCGATCGAAGTCGCTCTCAAACAGGCGGTCTTGCACTATACGGAATTTCTCGAACTCGCTTTCCGCGTGCGCCTTGGCGATCTCTGCAGCCACCTTGCCGGCGTCTTGCAGCACCGCGCGGTCGGTCACGGCGAGGAAGCGATTGAGCCGCGTCTCCCAGTCCTGCATGGTCATGGGAATCTTGCGCAGCGCCATGTCCTCAGCAAGATCGAGGTAGGCGTTCACCAGCCGCGAGAGCTGTACAAGCTCCGGTTCGGTCAGGTAGTTCTTGGCCACCACCACGTCGAATTTCTGGATTTTGCCGTTGGGCGCGTCGGTCCAGGTGTGGAGGCCCATGTGTTCCTTGGTCGCGTCGGCGCGATCAACGATGACCTCGGCGGCGGTTTGCCCGTGGATGGCCCAGTGCAGCTTGTTCTGCACCGTTGCGAAGAATCGCTTGGTGGCCTGTGCCGTCACGTCATAGTCAATGGACGTGGCGTAGATGTCGGTGATCTTCTGGTAGAACTTGCGTTCCGAAAGCCGTATCTCGCGGACGCGCTGGAGTTGCTCCTCGAAGTAGCGATCGCTGAGGACGGAGCCGCCACGCTTGAGGCGCTCGTCGTCCATCGCAAAGCCCTTGATGGTGAACTCCTCGACGACGCGCGTGGCCCATTTGCGGAACTGCACCGCGCGCTCGGAGTTGACCTTGTAGCCGACGGTGATGATGGCCGATAGGTTGTAGTGCTTGGTGTCGTAGGCCTTGCCGTCGGCGGCAGTGATTAGAAAATTTCTAATAACTGCGCTCTCTTCCAGTTCGCTGTCCTCGAACACCTTCTTCAAGTGGTAGTTGATGGTCGGAACCTCCACGTCGTAGAGCTGCGCCATCATCTTCTGGCTGAGCCACACGTTCTCGTCGGCATAGACCGCCTCCACGCCGCCCGTGCCGCTGGCCGCCACGAAGATCAGGTATTCGGCTGCAGAGGAACGACTGAGGGAGGCAGCCGACTTCTTCTTGCGGGTCATGTGACACTTCCCGCGCTGGGCTCGACATTCACGCTCGGCTGATTGCTGGCGCGCCAATCCGCGGTCTCGCCGTTCATTCGTCCACCCTATATCTGCCTTCGGGCACCGCATCCACACCAGACCAGCAAGACACAGTCTGCAACCGCTCCGATAGCCGGTTCAGTTCGTCCATCACTTCCAGGCGCTCACGCACTGTCATCCTTACAGCTCGCCGCAATCGTTCCTTGCGGACGCCTTCAAAGGTCGTCTTGCTCCAGTCAATTTGCTGCTCCTTGTCACTCATCGGAAGCCCCTTTCTGCAACAGACGCAGATGTTCGACTTTGTCCGAATCGTGTGGACAATCCGTCCCTCACCCCAGCCCTCTCCCACGGGGAGGGGGGGCTGTACGGTGTCGCTAAGCGACTTACACGTTAACCCCAACAGACGGGTCATCGAATGCGCGGCACCACGCGGTCCGTAAGCCTTGTTGAAGAAGTCGTGATCGAAATTCATTCTCCCTCCTCGATCCCTTGCCAAGGCCAACCATACCAATCACGCGGCATTGACGAAATACCCCGGGTTTCAGGTACCTGTTCGGGGTAGCTGACCATTGAAGTTCTGTCGTTCAAGCAGGAATTTCCAGCCCAACCTCCACCTCGATCCTCCCCCACGGATTTCTCGATTCCGCGAGCCGCACGATGCGCGCGCTCATCCGTTCGCCGCGATCCATCATCTGGCTCACGGCGGTGTTTTCGATGCGCGGCAGGTAGCCGAGCTTGCGGCCGTGCCAGTCGATGCGCACGGCGCGCGGGTCGTACGGGTTGGCGGGTTCGCGCACGAGTTCGAGCGACTGGCCGACACGTAGCCGCAGCCACAGGCGTTCGCCTTCGTGGTACTGGAAGCCGGCGATGGGCGAGCGTTGAATAAGGATGGCGCGCGCCGGGCGTGTCGCGCCGATCGCCGGTAAACCGATGCCGGCGAGGCCGAGCAGGGATTTGAGCAACCGTCTGCGGGCGTTCATGTGTCTTATCCCTCAATCGCCGCCGAGATAGATGCCGAGAGCCAGACCGATCAGGCCGGCGAACAACAGATCGCCGTCCGTGCGGCAGGGCTGCCGGGGTTTGCCGTATCCGGAATACGGCATGCGTGTTATCTCCGCGCTGCGTTTCGGCGACGACGCATTAGGCACTACCGAAGCACTCGAACACACTCGCATGCGCGCGATCACGGCATCGAGTTTCGGTGACGGATGCAGGTCGAGTGTCAGTTCGAGATGCAATCCGGCGATGCTGTCGGGATGCTGCACGGCATCGACGTAGCGCAGCAGAAAGGCGCGTATCTGCCGCATGGCATCGGCCGTCACGTCCATGAGGTCGTCGCGCAACGCCGTGTCAGGCGCCATATCGGTGAGGCCAGCCTCGTCATGCAGCACGATGAGGGCGCGGATGGCCCGATGTATGTCCATGAGGGCCGCGTCGACCCCTGCATCACCTGCGATACGGCCCGATTCGGCTGCGTCGCCGAGGCATTCAATGCCGGTGGCGAGACGGCGCACCGCCTCTCCCAACCGATGCAACCAGGAGCGCAGCCACACATCGAGCGGCAAACCGTCATCTGACGTCGGTCGATATTCGGCCCGCAATGCTCGTGCGATGTCGCCGCATAACGGCCCCAGTACCCGCGCGGCGTGGACGTGCCCCGGCTGAATTCGACGTTCGCTCATGATCGCCCCTCCTTCGATCCCGGGATGCGCGTGCGCCCGGGCGATCCTTTTCTATCACTGCCGGTGGCTCTGGGAATGAGCCTGTTCACGATCGTTCGATCGGGGCTGCCGCGGTCGTCGGGTGATGCTCGTCGCCCTGGAGCCGTTCCGCGTGGTCCGGCTCATCATTCACCGTAGCTGGCCCAGGTCCTCGTTCACGCCATCCAGATCGAACGTCTCCGGGTCGAAGCCTCCGCCGATCCAATCGAGCATGGTTGCGTGTTCTTCGTGTTCGGGATTGCCGATGGCTTCGAGGAAATGTTCGTAGCCCCAGATGCCGCCGCAGTCTTCGGGCGGGCAGGCGCGTTCGCCGGCGATACAGCGCGGATAGTGAACGCCGGGCTCGGGGTCGATGACCTTTTCGATCTTGATATCGTGTACCCAACTGTCGCCGAAGTCGTATTCGTAACGGATGACGCTGCCCTTCCCGGCGATCCGGTCGAGACGGACCTTGCGCTCGTTTTCCGTGTCACCGGGGAATTCCGGGTCGGGCTCGCTGTAGGGGATGCCGTTGACCTCGAACATGTGCAGATGACCTCCGAGCCAGCCCATGGTGATTTGCAGGATGTAGTGCAGCTTGTCCAGCCGGATGTCGCTGCGCACCTGGATGCGGCGCCAGATGGGCGGTTTGCTCCCCTTGAGCGTGACCTTCAGTTGGTAAATCGGCACCTTTTTCATTCGTCGTACTCCCGATGGATGGTTTTCGTGTCGTGTCGATAAGATTGGGCAGCGAACCTGCCGCCATTCATCCGTACCGCTCCGCCGCCTCGCGGACGCGTGAGACGACTTCCCGCCGCAGTTCTTCCGGCGCGATGACTTCCACTTCAGGCCCGTACTTGAGGATGTCCATCAGCAGTTCGCGCGGATCGGAGTACGGCACTTGCAGTTGGTAGTGGTCGCCGTCGTAGTGTCCGATCTGGTCGGGGTGCCAGCTTTCGTCGGCGACCCAGCGGGCCATGCGCGGGGAGAAGCGCAGCACGGCCCAGGCCTTGGCTTCGCCGGTGAAGATGCCGAAGCTCGCGCCGAGGTGGCGCTCGAGGGCGTCGTCGTCGATGTCGCGCGCGGTTCGTTCGGTGGCGATGGGTTGGCGGATGCGGTCGAGCGAGAAGGTGCGGAGGTCTTGTGCCTGTTCGCACCAGGCGATGAGGTACCAGTTGTCGCGGTAGTGCAGCAGGCGCGCGGGGTGGACGCGTCGTTGCGTGGCGGCGCCGCGTTCGCGGCCGTGGTATTCCATGTCGAGCACGCGGCCGTTGAGCACGGCGGCGGCGATGGCGGCGAAGCGTTCGGGGTCGACCTGACGGCGCGCGGTGGGTTTGAGGCGCACGCGTGCGGTGACGACGTCGGCGCTGTGGCCGCTTTGTTCGAGCAGCCGGCGGATGCGACCGCGCAGCGGGCCGATGTAGGGCGTGAGCAGGCCGGGCTGAACGGTTTCGAGCAGTTGCTCGCAGGCGAGCAACGCGAACAGTTCGGAGTCGTTGAACCAGAGGCCGGGCAGTTCGAACTCGGGTGCCGCAGGATCGTATCGATAGCCGTTGGCATCGCGATCGTAGACGATCGGCGCGTCCATGAAGTCGCGCATGTAGCCGATGTCGCGCACCAGCGTGGCGCGTGATCCGCCGAGTTGTTCCTTCAATCGTTGCAGCGATACCGGCCGTCTGGCCTCCCTGAGTATCGCGTGCAGGCGGTAGATGCGTTCCGCGCGATTCATTCCCCTTCCCCCGACTCCGATGTCCCGTGTCGGAGGATAACGCGAACTGCGTCAAATCGACATCGGATCAGCGCTGCTCGAACAAATCCTGGAACCAGCGCAGGCCGCGTCCGATGGGGTCGGTCTGTTGCGATTCGCTCGCGCAGGGTGCGCTTTGCGTCGGCGCGCTGCCGCGCACGAAGGGTATCCAGCGCACGTCGGTGCAGCCGGCGTCGGCGCGCAGGCCGCTCGCGGTGTCGATGCGCA